>JBGUPU010000044.1:0-241468 GCA_045130475.1 Lachnospiraceae bacterium | reverse complement strand
AAAACCAGCCCCTACTGACTGTCCCCACTAAAGCTCCCTATTAAGCTACCCTACTAGAAACAGACCCCACTAAACTTTGGAGACCCGGAAGGAGTTACGCTCATCACCATATTGGCGGTGAGCGCTTTTTTGATTGGTGGAAAACTGGGTTGAATTGTGATAAGGTGAACGTGATTAAATAAGATACTAGCAATTATCACGGAATTCAATTCATAATACAAAACGGAGAAAGAGTTCCTTTTTTAGCAAGTGTCAAAAATTGCCATATGCAAACAGGAAAGGACATAGGCATGGGAATATTGAATTCACTTTTCGGGAAAAAAGGGGAGCAGAGAAAGGATAATAGACCTGTACAGGGACAAAACACTATGGGAGAAGTGAAGTCTGTAACTGCACGCAGTAATTCGCCGTCAAAATCAATAATCCAAGAACTCGTTATGGTTGCTCTCGCTGAACAGTTCAAGGTTGGAGAAAGCAAATACCCTGATTATTTGAGATCAAGATATGGAATAGGGTTTCCCAATGAAGTTTTCAAATCGTTGGAAAGGAAGGGATATATCAGGCAGTCAACTGCAGCGGAAGCACTTCCTTATCTGAAAGCTACAGAAATGAAAAAGATCGCATCAGATCGCGGCCTGAAGGTATCAGGAAAGAAAGATGATCTTTGTGTAAGAATTGTAGAAAATTTGACGGAAGAAGATATTGCTCCGTATATAACGGAGAAATATTGGAAGCTTACTGAACAGGGAGCGATATTGTTAAAGGAAAACCCACATATCATGTTCTATATGGAAAAACATGAATATTCCCTGGACAGCATTGGCCTCGACATATTCACATTTTCTAAGCTGTATGAAAAGCCATTTAATGGAGGTGTAAAAGATAGACTTTGGGGTGAGTTTAATCGCCTTTCAGTAGAATATTATGCAAAGGCAATGAGCAACGGGGATTTTCAGGATTACTGTGAGTTGTTGCGCATTATGGCATTGTTTCTGAAAGAGGAAGGCCGATATAAAGATGCTCTTGCTCAGTATATGAGATATCTGCATTATCGTGCGAATTTCAAGGCTGCTATCCCTGCTTTACAACATTATAGTTCTATTGGGTTCGTTGATAAAGATGCAGTTGTGCTTTATGTGGAAGTCGAGATTCTGCCTTATACTGCTCAGGAAATTTTAAGCATTAGTGAGGGGTGTGGTTTTGATTCATCACAGCTGAAATTCTTTATGTTGGAGACTTTTTCAAAAGAGAGGGACACAGGATTGTTTACTCCTCAGGAGCTGACAGAGTTAACGATGCTTGGATTGAATGGTGACAGTGAAGGACAGAAAAAGATTTGCGTAAAATCCATGAAAGCTGTGCTGAAGAAAATGCCCAAAAAGAAGAAAAGATAGATGAGAATGATCATCGGCAATGTGAAGGATTTCGATGTAAGGGGCTTTGGTTGTGATTCATAAAGAAACAGAAAAAGCCATAGAATCACAACCTGTGTCTACACAAACTGGAGGAGGTGCAAAGGAATGATCTGAAGGATCTTTCCTGATTCAACATGAGCAACATGATTCAAGATTTACCAAAAGAGCTTCTTGATCTGATTCGCCATGGAGAGAACTATCAGATCGAATATAAAGAGGCTAAGACGGATCTGCCGAAATCGCTGTTTGATTCGGTCTGTTCGTTTTCTAATCGCGCGGGAGGCGATATCTTCCTCGGCGTATCCGATGTGGGAGTCATCTTTGGAGTGGATCCGGCGTCTGCAGCAAAACTGATTTCAAACTTTGTCACACTTGCGAACAATAAAGACAAGATATATCCGCCGTTGTATCTGGCGGCTAAAGAATATATCTATGTTTCTGATGGCACTTTTTCCGGCGTGGATAAAAAGGGCAAATTGGTACAGGAACAGCCTGGCGAGCATCATGTCATCCACATTCGGGTTCCAGTCAGCCCGTCTGTAGTCAGACACAGGGGACGTATCTTTGACCGGAATGATGACGCTGACTTTGATATCACTGATCTTTCTGATCGGGTGTTTCAATGTTACGCACGAAAACAGAGCACCTACTATGTGAACAAGGTCTATCCGCATTGGAGCATATCCGACCTGCGGACCGATCTGATCGATAAGACCAGGGAAATGGCGATTACCCGTAAGCAGCTATTTGAAAAGCAGCGTCATCCCTGGGCGGACATGGACAACGAAGAGCTGCTCAGGACAAGCGGACTGATTCTGACGGATGAAGAAGGAAGGACCGGTATTACGCTTGCGGCAGTACTCCTGTTCGGTACGGACAATATGATCGCCTCGGCTTGTGCGCATCACAAAACGGACTGCATCTATCGGGTTTATAATGTGGATCGTTATGATGATCGAGAAGTCATTCTGACGAATCTGCTGGAATCTTACGAGCAGATGTTTGCATTCGGGCAGAAGCATCTGAATGACCTATTCGTGTTGGACGGTATACAGAGCGTCAGCGCCAGAGACAAGATTCTGCGAGAGATCATCTCAAACACCCTGGCCCATCGCGATTATTCCAGCGGATATGTGCCGAAGTTCCTGATTGAGAGGGATAGGATCACTGTAGAAAACGCAAATCGTGCTCACGGTATCGGCGCACTGGACATCAGATCTTTTGAACCGTTCCCAAAGAACCCTGCGATTAGCAAGGTGTTCCGTGAGATTGGCTATGCGGACGAGCTTGGATCCGGTATGCGCAACAGTTATAAATATACACGCTTATATAGCGGAGCAGAGCCGGAATTCATAGAGGGAGATATATTCAAAATCATTATTCCACTCTCTGTGGGTTCCATGACAAAGGTCGGCCCTGGGACTTCCCCTGTTGAAAGTGGCGAGTCCGGTGGTCAAGTGGTCAAGTCAAGTGGTCAAGTGGTCAAGTCAAGTGGCCAAGCCGACGATCCAATAATCTCTGTTAAATTAGATATTACCAAGCTCAATGCTCTGTTGGATTATTGTTCTGAAGCCCGTAGCAGGGCTGAGATACAGGCTTTTTGTGAGATAAGTTCCAGAGACTATTTCCGAAACAAGATTCTTCTTCCACTGCTGGAAAGTGGCAGACTGAAGCGCACAATCCCCGAAAAGCCCAACAGCAGTAAGCAGAAGTATATTAGGGCGTAAGCAACTGAGTACGACATGCTTTATAGGTGAAAAAAATACATGCAAGCGGGTGATGGTACAGCTGAAAAATAAGCCGTAGTACTTGCGGCGCATTCTTTTGCGCCAGGGGATCTTTTGAATATGGATTAATGCTTAATACACATGCAATCTAAGATGCAAATGATAGTCGACACTTAGTAACAGCAACATAATAGATGACTAAAGGCTTGAAAGGAGCCCGGTAAACGTTTTTTGAGCGTTTACCGGGCTCCTTTTTTGTTTGCAATCTTTTGGAGCCTCCTCGCGAAGCGAAGAAATCTGCGTATCGAAAAGAATTTAGATAATTCTCCTTCACCACAGGATTAAGGGCATTTTTCTTTGGGTTATACGAGAGATAGCGGGCATATTTGAGCCTGACAATCCAGAAAAGTACGAATTTGAAAGAAAAAGCATCCGAATTTTTGAAAAATAGGTATCCTACGTGCCTGCCAGTTTGGGGTTTATGGAGGGAGAAAGTATTTTTTGATTCTTTGTGGAGTTATAGACAGTCATTCTGCCGGCTATCAGGGAGAGGTGTGGTGCGGCATTCAGGTGTTTCTTCTCAGGATAGGACTTCCCTTTAGAAGGATTTCCTTGGAATAAGCAGAAGTGTAAAAAGCTATGACATAAGAGGCTGCATATACCGATCGAAGAAGCGGAAGATAAAACACATCTGGAATTCGGAAGAAATGTGAAAACAGAAAGGAGAGGAAGATATGCGAGGTCCGGGATAGGATAGGTCATTACAACTGAATAGGCATGAAAACAGGACGTTCGTTGTCGGAGCCGGCAAGGCTGATGGCAGGGAACAGCAATGAAAGAAAAGAAACCAGGAGCAGGTCTCGGCGCTCCCGTTAAAAAAACGGGTGTGCCTGAGGCCTTGTTCCAGTGCACAAACAATTCTGATCCATCGATTGATCTGCGTCCGGTGAGAAAGATGCCATCCTGAATCCATACTGGAATTTCCATTCATACCGAAAGGTCGTGAAGGACAAGGTATAGATATTATTCACAGTATTATTCACAGGACATGCAGATTTCCGGAACTCGAAGTCAGGGGCCACCCGCAGCCGAAAGGCAGAAAGGTGGTCGGATTGACAACAATATTCGAGCTTGTGGAGATGATGGATAGACCTTCGGGAAGGGCTAAGTCTAAGGTGCCGTCTGCTGCCTGGGTCAGGAGACACGGAGGAGCAGTACTGGATTCAGCCGTACTCAGCGATGGTGTGGAGATAACCGCGTATCAGAGCGGCTTCATTCTTTACAGGGATGGCAAATACGTGACAGTTATAGATGCCTATAAGTGCGGAGATTACATTTGTGCTGATGCAGTGGCCGGGAAGAGAGTGCTTTCGGCGGAGATTTTTACTGGCTGTGAATGGACTGTATGGGCAGAATTGGAAGGCCGTGACCGGATCGAACACAACATGGATTGCAGAGATGAGTATGCAGGAAGGGTCTCTCAGGATGGATTCGCAGAAGGAGGCCCGTTTGTATCAGACAGAGGATGCGGTGATCCTCTGAATATGCTGATTGAGGAGGAGACTCGACTGGAGGAATATGAGACGCTTTACGATACCATGAAAACGGAACTTACCAAAAAACAGTTCGATGCCATAACGCGATCCGTCTGGAAAGGACAGACGCATGAGGAAGTTGCAGAGGAAATGGGGATCACCCGTAATGCAGTATCTGCGAATATAAGCAGAGGGGTCACCAGTCTTCGGGAAGCGTATGGAACGCAGGGACGGAAGTTTGGAAGAAATGTCTTTTGCCGCAGTAACCGGGAAGAAGATGAACTTCCCAAAATACTGGAAGATGCTTTTCAAAGTGAAAGAAAGGAAAGGAGACCCGCAAAAAAACATAAAAAATGTGAAACAGACGTTACCTGGGACTGTCAAAATTCCGGGAGTAGTAGGAAGGAGATGATTTCCTGAGGCAGAGAAAGTGGGAGCGAATGTGATCCCACCAAATGGCAGAGGAGGAGAAATAATGTTGAAAGAAACAACAATGGGTAATCAGACAAAGAAACCGGAATTCCCTTATTTTTATGGGAATGAAGCAGACAGTTATTCCTTCTTCATAGTACCCAGGATTCTGTTCAAAGCGAAAACCTTCATGAATGTGTCCGCTGAAGCAAAGCTGCTTTACAGCATGCTCGTTGATCGGATGAAGCTCTCTGCAGCAAATGATTGGCGTGATGAAGAAGGGAGAGTTTATATTTATTTTCCTCGCAGTACAGTGATGAACCAACTCGGCTGCGGGGCACAGAAAGCAACCAGGCTGATGGAAGAACTGGATGACAGAAGAGGAGTCGGACTCATCACCCGTGTCCGCCAGGGGCTGGGGAAACCGGACAGGATCTACGTCAGGAAATGCATCCTTCCGGAGATGGAGCTGCGGGAGCATTCCAGTGAATATGGAGAGGATGAGGAGCACTGTGGATCCGCGGATGAAGAGGACGACTGGTCTGACTCGGGGACGGATGAGGCAAGCCCGCCTGACCTGGACTTGCCTCAGTCTCCAGTGCTTCATGTAGGGTTCCACCAGGCAAGCCCGCCTGACCTGGATCTGCCTGTGGCGATTGCGGAGACGGAAAACAGGTCCGGCAGGAACGAAGAAAAAAACACCCATACAGATAATACGGATACAGAAGATGCGTGTACGGATGATCGTTGCACAGAAACGGAGAAGGAACGGACGAATGAAACCGGACCAATGATACTTCTCAGGAAATGTGGCGGCCATGACATGTCAGGCGTCTCTTTTGCATGTTCGGAAGAGGCTGAAAGAGACCTGCAAATGGGCGAAATCTTTCTTTCTGAATGCGGCAAAATGGACTCTCAGGTTCCTGAAACACTGAAACATTCTCTCAGCAGGGATGAAAACATTCTCTCCGGAGAGATGAAAAACGATTTTCCAGATGGACTAAAAACACCCACTAATAATACTGAGAAGAGAAAAACTGAGAGGAGTAATACTGATCGAATCATATCAGATCTGTCCGCAGATCTGCCCGGTAACAGCATCAAGGGGGAGAAATCTGCTTTCCGGAAAAGAGAGAATGATAGATGGGATGGACAGGATCGGATCAGCGAATACCTCGATTTTCGGGCATACTTTGAAGACAGGTGTCTTCCTGATTATCTTCACAGAGAAAACCCTGGGGATGAGGAGATCATTGATGAAATAATCGGGATTGTCATTGAGACCTGCTGCAGCAGGAAGCCCATAATACGGGTTGGAGGAGAGGACAAACCTGCTGAGATCGTCAGATTCCGTCTCATGAAAATTGACAGCAGCCATATCCAGTATGTTCTTGACCGGCTCAAAGCCACAACGACAAATATCAGGAACATCCGTCAGTATCTACTGACAATGCTCTACAATGCGCCCGGGACCATCGGGAGCTATTATGCTGCCATGGCAAACCATGACATGCATGCGGAGGCCGTGGAAAAGGAGAGTATGTCCGGACAGAGGGGAAACACTGTTGAAGATGGCGGAAGTAGTGGAACGGTACGTTCAATACAACGATCACAGTATCTGTCCCGACAAGCGTGGTACCGACGGTATCAGCCTTCACGCTTACGGACAAGGCAAATACACCGGTTCCTTCTTCCTGGAACCTGTTCATCCAGCACCAGAGCGGAGCGAAGCTGTCCTCCATCACCTGTGCGGGAGCGCAAGGGTCCACGATCAGCACGGTGAGGCTTCAGGTCGGAACACAGTCCATTTCACAAGCCTACTCCGCATCATCCCTTCCGCAGATTGATACGATCACACAAAGCGGCAGCCTTACTGTAAACGTGACAGTAACAGACAGTCGCGGCAGGACCGGATCCAAGACCGGGACAGTTACCTTCACACCATACTCGGCGCCGAAGTTTACAAGGTGTGTCAGCGAACGGTGTGACTCGTCTGGAGATCTTGATAATGACGGCACCTACTTCCGGAGCACAACGACTGTGGAGTATTCCTCCTGCGGTGGGAATAATGCTGTCACGATGACGATGAAGTATAAGAAGACGGATGCGGTAGTGTATAACCCGGAGGTTACTCTTGTGCCGGGAGTCAATATCTGCGGGGAAGGAAACCTTGATACCGAGTTCTCCTACGATGTGCTGTATACGGTATCAGACCAGTTCCGGTCCGTTTCTTTTATGGACTACGTGTCCACCGCTGTTTACCTGATGCATTTCCTTCATGGTGGGAAGGGAGTTGCCTTCGGCCAGAAATCCACGATCGAGGACTGCGTGGACTTTAATTTCCAGTCACTGTTTAGGAAGCTCGCCACGTTCCTCGGAATCGCCAAGTTCAGGCAGTCTGATAAGGACCGCGTGGTGATCAACGATCCCAATCAGTCTAGTCCGCTTATGGTAGACCCGACCGGAGGAGGGACACTTTATCCGATTGTATTATCCAACTCACCAGCCTTTACCGGGACACCAACTGCGCCCACCGCTTCAGTCGGTACGAACACAACGCAGCTCGCCACGACTGCCTTCGTGCACAATACTGTTCATAAACAGGCTACACAGATTTACAGTACGAAAGTTACTGCTGCAGATGTCAGTACAACTTATAAATATACGACGATCAGTGCGCTGGCCAACTGGAACATGGTCGTCCTCCGTTGTGCGGTCCATAATAATGTTATGAATCTCGTCTTTATCAGGCCGTTCCAGAGCGGACAGCAGTTTTCGGATACTCCGAACAGCAGTACCTATGTCAGAGGCGGTTTTATCGTGGACTGGACAAACAACCGCGTGGGGGTAAGATGCGTTAACGGAAATGATACTACGAGACCAACAGTATATTTTGATTATATATATGGAATCTTTTAACAGGCGCTCTTTACCAGGCGCCTTTTTTCATGCAAAAGAAAGGAGATAACTATGAAAGAATTCTGGGCTATGTGTCAGTTTGTTTTCACAGCTGTCGGCGGATGGCTCGGCTGGTTCCTCGGGGGATGTGACGGCCCGCTTTATGCGCTGGTGATCTTTGTGGTGATTGATTATGTGACAGGTGTGATGTGCGCGGCGGTAGACCACAAGCTGTCGAGCGAGGTGGGATTTAAGGGCATCTGCCGCAAGGTGCTGATCTTCCTTCTGGTCGGCGTAGGCCATGTGCTGGACACGCAGGTCATCGGGACCGGCAGTGTGCTCCGCACTGCAGTGATATTTTTCTATCTATCCAACGAGGGTGTTTCTCTTCTGGAGAATGCCGGACATTTGGGACTGCCAATTCCGGACAAGCTGAAGATCGTGCTCGAGCAGCTCCATGACAGGGCTGAGAAAGAAGGCGATGTATAATAATATGACGGCAGCAGGCCTGCAGGTTCTTTTCGAAGGATCTGCAGGCCTTTTTTTATGACTATTTATATGTTTTTCGAACATAATCGGAGCTATTCCCGATAACCACAGACAGCCCTAGTGTGAACTATGGCGCTGTTTGTGGCTTATACGGGCGTATTCTATTTTGCTGATCTATAGATTATAGATCGAGTTTATGTAATACGGGTTTTATGGCAGCGATAAGTTCTCTTAAAACGGATTGTTCTATAGGACTACAGTTCCTTAATAAATCTGACACTTCCAGACCTTCTCTTTTGGGAAGCCCCAGGTCTACTAACAGTTCATCTACGGGAACATCCAGTGAAAACGCTATATTGACCAGTATCTCAACACTGGGACTTTTTGATCCGGCCTCGATATGGCCGAGATGCCCTGAACTGATCCCTACCATGGCGGACAGCTGCAGGCGGGAAAGATGCTTTTCCTTGCGTATCCTCTGGATACATTTCCCTATGACTGAATAATCAATGATCATCTTTAGTTTCCTTTCATGCTGCCCGTATAAGGTAGCAAGATAGTAAACCTGGTCTAAGAATATAGCAACTTATTCTTTAAGGAGCCTTTTTCAAACACGTCCTGGAAAAGCGCCATCTAAAGATGTTTTGCGTCTTATGGGTATCGTTTTCAACAGATCTGCGTCTAATGGGTACAACTGACATGATAGAAAGGAGGCTATAATAAAGCCCGGGTGCATCTTAAAAGTGTTCGGTCGTTAAGGATGATGTCATATGGAGCAGGCAACTACCTTGTGGAAAAGATATAGTGATGTGGAAGCTGTCCCGGTACAGTGGCTATGGTATCCGTATATAGCCATTGGAAAGATCACATTGTTGCAGGGTGATCCAGGGGACGGCAAATCTACAATGATGCTGCATATTATCTCGGAGCTTTCTAACGGTGGTAAAACACCGGACGGAAAAGCAGTAGGCAGCCCATGCCGCGTACTTTATCAATGCTCAGAAGACGGCGCTGCGGATACTATACGCCCAAGACTGGATTCCTGCGGAGCTAACTGCGACAATGTAGCTTTTATCGATGAAGCAGTACATGACGGCTTAACGCTGGACGATGAGAGAATCCGCCAGGTCATTACGGATTTTCATCCGAAACTTGTTGTGCTTGACCCGGTGCAGGCATATATCGGCAATGATGCAGACCTACATACAGCAGCCCGCTCCAGGAGATTGATGCGGCGGTTAAATATGTGGGCGTCTGCATATAACTGCGCAATCGTGCTGATCGGGCATCTCAATAAAAAAGAGGGAAGCAGGGACCTTTATCGCGGTTTGGGGAGTATCGATGTTGTGGCTGCTGCCAGGAGCGTCCTGTATGTGGAGCGCGATAAAGCAGATGGAGATATTCGCGTTGTACATCAGATAAAAAACAGTCTTGCCGTGCATGGGGCTGATGTCAGTTTTGAGATCAGACAGGGTACAGGCTTCCGGTGGCTGTCTGTACCAGGAAATCCACTGTCTGATATGACCCGTATACCCGCGGAAGAATTACCTAAAAACAAGCATGAGCTGGCCGCCATACTGATTCGTCGGGAATTATCGAAAGAAGATAAAAGCGCAACCGAGATGCTCAGCATCTTCGAGCACTACCATATCGGAAGGAAGACCATCCAGGAAACAAAGACAGAACTGGGGATTCGATCGTACCGCAAGATGTGGAAGTGGTACTGGCATATGGAACTATGTGGAGAAAGTGAAGGAGGAACTTCTGAATGCAGGGCAGTGACACAAGAGAACAGCTGAGACAGGTATATCAGCAAGATGATCCTGGCAAGAAGTTGTTCATTCCTGCAAAGCCCAAAGTAAATCCAAGTGAAAAGGACAGGATGTTCCGGGCATGCGCTTACTGCAGAGTATCGACGGACAGTGAAGAACAGCTGTCATCGTATGAGCTGCAGCAAAAGCATTACCGGCAGCTTGCCCAGGACCATCCAAACTGGGACCTAAGAAAGATCTACGCAGATGAAGGGATATCGGGGACCTCACTGAAAAACAGGACTGCCTTCAACGAGATGATCGAAGAATGCAGGAAAGGCACGTACGACCTTATCGTCACAAAAAGCGTATCACGTTTTGCAAGAAATCTGGTCGACTGTATTTCTCTTGTACGGATGCTGAAAGGGTTAAACCCGCCGGTAGGAGTTTTCTTTGAAACAGACAATCTGTATACGCTTGCGGAGAATACTGAATTTATCCTGTCCTTTTTAGCGACCATAGCGCAGGAAGAATCAGTAAAGAAAAGGGAGGCCATGAACTGGTCTTTAGCGCAGCGTTTCAAGGATGGAAAGCTGCTGACCCCGGCACTTTTGGGATACGACCGGGCGAGGGATGTTACAGGAAGATTTATAAAATATGCGCCTCTGGTCGTGAACGAGAAAGAAGCAGAGATCGTCCGGTTTATCTTTGATTCATATATAGCTGGGTGGTCATTGGTAAATATCGCAGACTTTTTGACTGATATTGGCTGCAGTACAAAGACAGGCAGTACAAAATGGACTGAGGGCGGGATCCGGTACATTTTAGGAAATGAGCGATATTGCGGAGATGTTCTGACCTGGAAGACCTTCACTTCCGATCTGTATGAGCACAAGCATCGGAAGAATCGTCAGGACCGTGATCAATATCTGTATAAGAAGCGTCATGAAGCTATCATCAGTACCGAGAAATATGAAGCGGCTCAGGTGCTGATGGAAAATCGTAAGCATCATGTAAAAGGGGGACTGCCGAAGCTTCACGTCATAGATGAAGGGATCTTCCAGGGCTTCATCCCTATAAATCACCACTGGATCAATGATGATCCGGATATATATTATGACATTTCCAACAGTATAAACCGGACTAAAAAAACAAGATCTTTCAACAAGCGCACCTTCAGTGCTTTTGATCTGGATGGATATCAGGTCGTAAGGAGCCAGTTTACTCAAGTCCGCTATGAGGGGCCGTCCATTTCAATATCCGGAGAAAAGATATCGTTCAATACATTCTGCATGAGACGGTTCGGATCTGTTGGGTATATCCAGTTACTGCTGCACCCAGCTGAACGGAAGATCGCCATACGGCCCTGTAGACAAAAGGATATCCACAGCATCCGCTGGAGGCCGGACCCCGAAAAGAGGCTCTATTCAAAAACGATAAGCTGTCCGCATTTTGGCAGCGCATTATACAGCATCATGGGATGGAATCCTGAATATACATACAGGGTCCGTGGTGTATGGGCAAGGCGTGGAGCGGAACAGATTATTGTATTTAACTTCTCCAATGCCGCTCCTGTTATGCTTGTGCCGGGAGAAGGAGAACGGACAAAAAATAAACGAATTGAACTGTGTCCGGAAGAATGGGCAGATGAATTCGGAGAAGAGTTCTATGAGCATGTGGTGGATAACGGTTTTTATTATCTGGCTCCCGGTTCAGGATGGAACTCGCAGTCGCAAAGCATACCTGCACCGGGGATCGAACAATATGCTTCGACTTCGGATGAGGAATTACAAGAGAGAATGGAACGATTATCAGGCAGAGGAATAGGAAATAATGGAACCTGAAAGACTGGAACAGATCCTAAATGGAGCGATACCTTTTTCAGAACATGAAGAGGAGACAGAGACGATCATTAATCTGGCCGGATATCAAGTCACGAAGGGAGAACTGTTTTCTCATATCAGAGAGCCCGCAATGACCATCTGGGAGAACAAGGTCAAGTTCAATATGGCCTGCTTACGGAGATTCCCAGGTGTGACACATATTCAGATCTTGATATGTCCCGAGAAGAAAAGGATCATCATCCGTCCTTGTGATCCGGATACCCCGGATTCTCTGCGGTGGTCAAGCGGTGGCAGGAGCAAGGAGATCAAAAACCGGGATATGTTGTGCAAGATATTTGCGGCAAAAGTTTTTGACCTCATGAACTGGGACAACAGGTACCGATACAAGATCATGGGAAGGCCGGCAACATATAAGGATGAGATATTGTTCCTTTTCAAACTGACGGACTTCGAACTGTTCGTCAATTCCGGGAAGAAAAAAAGATCGTACCTTCCCGGAGAGTGGAGAGATTATTTCGGCGTTCCGGTAGAGGAACATGAGGACTCGTATAAGATAGATCTTGCAGAAGGTTATATAACAACAGATAAGATGTAGGGGGTTCAATACATATGTCATTCAGTGCTGCAGATAGTTTTCCGGAGATAAATCTTGATGGGTTTCAGGTCGTAAAAGGTGATATGTTCCAGGTCAGCTACCGGCGACAGGCAATCACTCTGTCCATCTGGAATGATGAGATATCGTTCAGTAAAGCGGCCATAGATGCCCTCCATGGATGTGAACGTGTACGTATTGAGATTAATCCATCAAACAGGAATATCCTGATTATCCCTGTGACTGAACAAGACAAGGACAATGTGCGATGGGCAAAGGAGAGTTCTGATGGATTAAAACCAAGAAAGATTAACTGTATCAGATTCTCCAAACTGCTTTATAAAACCTGGGGATGGGATCTGGAAATGGCCTATAAAGCGGAAGGAAAGGTGGTCACGTATAACCAGAAGGTATTGCTCCTGTTTGATTTCAGCAAAGCAGAGTTTTGGAAATGCAAAAAGGCAGTAAACGATGAATGAAACATATATTTCTTTTTATCTGAGATCAAACAGGATACATGTCTTCACTAACGCATTGCGGGAGATCGGGGAGCCGTCAAGGATCTGTTTTTTGATAGGAGAGAACGGGCATTCACTTTTAATGGTCCCCTATAGAAAAAGGGATTTCCGGTCACACCATGTTCCCAGGGATGTATACAACGGCTGTGACAGTATGGAAATAAGCAGCATGAAGCTCTGTAGGATCATTGCTTTTATCCATAAGTGGGACATAAGACTGTCCTATCGTGTTCCGGGAAAAATAATCACAGATGAGCAGGTGGTCATCTTTGATCTGGATAGAGCAGCTATTATTAAGATCGTGAAAAAGAACAGATATAGAATACAAAGGTCTGACAGGGAGACAGATGCAGAGGAATAATATTTATTTTGGCAGTCGATTTGTTTTGGCTGCCTTTTTTAGTTCAAAGATAAAATATGCACTGCTGTATGATACAATAAATGGCATCAATAACGAACAAACGGTGTGGTGTTTTTGTTGTTAAAATATGGCGGCAGTAGGCCTGCGGGTCCTTTTCGGAGGATTTGCGGGTCTTTTTTTGTTTCTGGCCGGAAAAATAGCCTCCAGCTGGGGGAGTACTTGTAGAAGGATAAAGAAAGGAGACAGCTATCATGGCAAATCAGATTATTCCTGTAAACGAAAAATATATGCTTTCCATCAATGAAGCAGCCCAGTACTTCAACATTGGGGTCAAAAAGATGCGCCGGCTGGCAGAAGATAACTTGGGAGTATTTGCTGTTTACAGCGGAAACAGGTATCTCATTATCCGCTGTAAGTTTGAAGAATTCCTGCAAAAAACGTCCTCGATATAAGTACTGTTACTCTGCCAAAAGTAGTTGACTTTAAGGGGGCACAGAGTGATGTATGGTATGCACTAAAAACCATAAAAAGGAGGGCTTTTTTATGAAGAAGAACAGCATACCAGTACATGAAAAATATGTTCTGACGATCAGGGAGGCAGCGGAGTATTTCAACATCGGGCTCAAGCGGATGAGGCAGCTTGCAGAGGAAAACACAGATAGCTTTGGACTCTGGAGTGGAAATCGATTTCTGATTATCCGGAGCAAGTTTGAGGAATACCTTCTCAGCTGCCTGACAGAAAAAGGAGGCGTAAGAAGAGACTTGCGGAGACCTAAGCTGGAAGAAAAAGATTTGTTCAATCCGGAAGAGGCAATTGAGTTCTATGGGTTGAGCAGGAGGAAGTTTGCTCAGTTCCTTAACAGTGACGAGAAGCTTCCGTTCATTGCCTTCTACAGAACGAGGAAGATCATCATCCGGAGCGAGTATGAGAGATACATGGAAGAGCATCCAGAGGTAGAGGAGGAATTAAGGAATGTCAGATAAGAGTGGAAAGAGACGAGACTCTAAGCGGCGGCTCCTCCGCCAGGGGGAGTCAATCCGGAAAGACGGGAAATACCAGTTCAAATATCACGTCAACGGAAAGCCGAAGTTCGTCTATAGCTGGAGGCTGGAGCCGACTGACAAGCTGCCAGCGGGGAAGAAGCCCTGCCTGTCATTGAGGGAACTGGAAAAGAAGATCGGATATGACCTTGATTCCCAGATGGACCCTTCCCGGAAGAACATGACGGTGATGGAGCTGGTGGACCGGTATCTTGCCACCAAAACGGGGGTAAAACACAGCACCAAGGCCAATTACAAGTTCGTGAAAAATCTTCTGGAGAAGGAGGATTTCAGCGGAAAGAAAATCGGAAACGTGAAGACGTCCGATGCAAAACTATTCCTGATCCAGCTCCAACAGTCAGGAAGGCGATATAGCACTGTGAAGACAGTCCGTGGGGTTCTCCGGCCGGCTTTCCAGATGGCAGTGGACGACGACTGTCTGCATAAGAACCCTTTCGGATTTGATCTTGCCGGGGTGGTCGTGAACGACAGTCTTACCAGGGAAGCAATCTCCCGGGACCAGATGAGGAAGTTCCTGAAATTTATACGGGACGACAACTGCTACTGTAAATACTATGAGGCGGTTTTCATCCTGTTTCATACAGGGATGCGCATTTCTGAGTTCTGCGGGCTGACCATCAGCGACCTGGACATGGAGAACAGGATCATCGACATAAGCAAGCAGCTGCAGCGGACATCATCAATGGAATACATCATTGAGCCTACAAAGACAAATGCAGGCACAAGGAAGCTGCCCATGACGGAGGAAGTGTTCCGATGCTTTCAGGCCATCCTCGAGGATCGCGAGCCTCCGGCTGTCGAGCCGATGGTTGACGGACATGTCGGCTTCCTCTACCTGGACGACCAGGGCATGCCGCTGGTCGCGATGCATTGGGAACACCGCTTCAACCGTATGGTTCGCCGGTACAACGACATCTTCCGGGTGCAGATGCCGAACATCACCCCGCACGTTTGCCGCCATACTTACTGCAGCAACCAGGCCAGGGCTGGGATGAATCCTAAGACGCTCCAGTACCTGATGGGCCACTCGGACATCAGCGTGACGATGAACGTCTACACCCATTTGGGATTGGAGGATGCGGCAGCTGAGATGGCCAGGATGAAGGTGGTCGAAGAAGTACGGCAGGAGCAGGAGAAGGTCTCCGGGAAGACAGGATCGAGTGAAATGACACAGAAAATGTTCAGAGTGATCTGAACAGAAGAGCAGCGGCCCTTCACCTTTGGGTGGTGGGCCTTTTTCCGTTGGTGGAAAATGAAGGGAAATTATGATACATTGAAAATGTTCGCTATATACAATAATCGAAGAGCATATTTGTTGAAACCATTATAATAAAATGCTTCGAAATACAATAGGTATAATATGGATTCTTTTATTGCTAGTTTGGTGTCCGGTCATCTGTTTTCAAAAGGGGTAGATACTGCACAAAACAGATTTCAACACTATTTACAAGGTAAGGACATTTCTATAATTCTTGATGAATATGATAAAACATTTATGTATCATCATGAAGCAGACATTTCCTTAAGTAATTGTGATATGGGTGCTGTATTTGAGAAAAGAAAAATTCTAATTACCTATGCAAAAGATTGTTTAAAAAAGGATAATTCCGTTATTAAAAACAATCTAAAGCAAGAGTTTATTGACATTGCATGCAGGGAAATAGGTGATGATTCGGCAGTTGTTCAGAATTATCTGAATAATTTTTATATCTTGGTCTTAGCAAAAGAAACCAAAGAAGTGTCTGTTGGTGTTAGGGCTTTATTAAACTTATATGCAGATTCACAATACGAAATAAACAAAATAACTTATGAAGAATTGGAGCGTCTAAAAAGAGCTGTTGAAAAAATTGGAGGTGATAGAACAGAATCGGTTGATTTCAAATCCTATTATCAAAATGTGATAGAGAGGTTTAGTGCAGAAAAGCAGGGGCCATATAGAAACCTTGTGGGGAGCGCATCAGACGAAAGATCCTATATAGATGCCTACATAAAAGTTGGATCTAAACGGGTTCCTGCTTTATCATTTCTGAATGACTGGTTTAATGATGCTGATTATGGCACCATTCTTATTTCTGGTGAGCCTGGGCACGGCAAATCCCTATTGTGTGATAAGGCAGTTATTGAGTTCTGCAAAGGAAAATTTCTTCAGGGAAAAGCTCAAAATGTATTGGCGATTTCATTAAACACTGGACAGAATCGCAAAATTATTATTGATGGAGAAGTTGAATTAGAAAATGCACTAGTTTGGAAAGCAAAACGAAAAGAAAAGTTTACGTTTCAACATTGCCAAGGCTCGCTTCTGTTTATGGACGGATTTGATGAGTTCATTGATGAAGCAAAACGCAAAGATACTAATATCAAGAATATTTATGATTTCATGGAAAGCGTAAATGACATTGCTTTTATTAATAGAATACATATTGTTGTTTTATCAAGGACGATTGCTGTAGCATACGATTTAGACAGTTTATCGGGAAGTTACCAACATTATAAGCTATTGCCTATTTCAGAGGAACAACAGAATAGGTGGTTGGATGAGCATAAAGAGTATAATGATTATAAAGAAGACTTCTACGCTTTTCGAAAGCAGAAAAACCTAAATGATCTTCTTGGGGTGCCATTATTGTTTCGGCTGATAGTACATAATCGTTTTAAAACTATAAGTTCAAATACTGTTGAGTTATATGATAATCTTTTTACAAATCTGTTAAAGAATAGACATATTACTGGTGATGAAGAGATTCAATCGATAGAACAAGGGCTGATGAAGCTCGCTTATAAAGTGTATTGTACTGATACAACTACAGCCTATTACTTAAGAAAAGACCTCGCTGATAAATGGGTATTTTCATTCTATATATGCGCATACAATGGGAAAACAATTGGTTTTTTTCATAGAACCTTTTATCAATATTTCCTCGCAAAATATATTTACGTTGAGCTTGTCAAGTTAACAGATGAAAATGCGAAAAGTTTTATTGGCTTATTAGCAGAAAGGGAATTAGATGCTACAGTACGTCAATATCTGCCTCTATTGCTTAATAATAGGGATGAAGTGACCGTACATGCTAATATAGAAAAAATGATAGTTGCTTTAATCAAAACGGAAGCGTATGTGGCATTAAAACCAAGGGTTGAATCAGGAGATGCCGATAATTCTAAAATTCTTAGGTCTCAAAATATTTTTCGCAATGTGTTTCACATTGCAGCAGCATTTGCTCATGTAATACAAATTCCTTTTAAGGGAAATTTGGATATTTTAGTTAGAAAGTTTAGGAGCGAAGGAATAATACTGATATGTGGCAGAAACAAAAGTGCCGACTTGAAAGAAGCTTGCTTGGCTGGAGCCTACCTAAAAAGCGCTCATCTAACAAAAGCTGACTTAACAAAAGCCGATTTACGGGGAGCTGATTTGAGAAATGTCCATTTGTATAAATCGATTATGTCTGAGAGTAACCTTATCGAAGCTAACTTGAAAGGTGCAAATATGAGGGAAGCTAATCTTGGTGGTGCTGATCTGAGAGGCGCTTGTATGAATAATGCTCACCTTAGTGAGGCTGTTTTGACTAAAGCTAATCTTAGGGATGCTAACCTAAGGAGAGCTAACCTAAAACAAGCGGATTTGTCAGAGGCAAGTCTTGAAAAGGCGTACTTGACCTTTGCTTATTTACTCAAAGCAAATCTGAGAAATGCTTATATGAGAGAAGCTGACTTAAGGGGAGCAGATTTAAGAGGGGCTTGTTTAGCAGGGGCAAATCTTCGAGGTGCTGATTTGAATAAAGCCGACTTAAGTGGCGCTGACTTAGTTGGAAGCATCTTTAATATAACAGAGCTGACCAATTCCGATTTGTCAAGTGCAAGCATTGATATAAGATATAAAGAGATAATTGATCCTACCACAAAGGGCTATGGATCTATTAATTGGGTAAAGGTGTAGTTTGTCTTTGAACGTACAAAAAGTGTGAAGAAATTTGGTCTTGTTACAATTTGTGCTAACTGAATATTGGCCATTAATCTTCTAAACTCCCCAGTAGTCAGACTTCCCCGGTTTTACTACTATTTGACTACTGTTGGCGTCCTCGATTTGCCTCATTTTGCCGGATTTTGCATTTTTGGCCTGTTTTCGTGACAGAATGTGTCTCCGGTATACCGGAAGAATATCGCGGCAAATCGCAGCATTTTGCTGCAAAACAGGTCTGTTAGAAAGGACTAATTTTTATGGTTCGTATCCTTTTTGTCTGCCACGGCAATATCTGCCGCTCCCCCATGGCGGAATTTGTAATGAAGGACCTTGTCCGGACAGCCGGGCTTTCAGACCGTTTTTATATTGAATCTGCGGCGACAAGCTCGGAGGAAGTCTGGGGCGGCCGAGGCAATCCGGTGTATCCTCCGGCGCGGGCCAAGCTGCGGGAGCACGGGATCGATCCGGGCGGAAAGCGGGCGCGCAGGACGACGCGGGAAGACTATGCGAAGTTCGATTATCTGATCGGGATGGATTACGCGAATGCCTATAATATGAGACGGATCTATGGCGGCGACCCGGAGAACAAAATATCGCTCCTTCTGGATCACTGCGGCAGAGCCGGGCAGGAGGTGGCGGATCCCTGGTACACGGATAATTTTGATGAGACCTGGGATGATGTGCTGCAGGGCTGTACAGCGCTGTTAAAAGAACTGCGGAGAGAGGGGGCAATATGAAAAAACTCGCTGCAACCTTACTCATATGTATAATGATCGCAGCGGCAGCTGCCGGCTGTGCGAAAAATCAGGGAAGCAGTACCGGGGGCACGGGCGGAGCCGGTCTGTATTCAACAGAGCAGGAAGTCAGGCCGTCCCCGGAGTGGGTGACAAAGCTTGACGCGGCAAAGGAGAAGGACGCTGAGCAGCTGATCGTCGTTGCAGGCGTGGACAAAAATACAGCCTATATCACCATGCATGAGAAAGACCAGAGCGGTACATGGCAGCAGATTATCGCGACACCGGGTTTTATCGGTCTGGACGGATTGGGGGAGGCCAATATCAATGATGCCTACACACCGGTCGGCACCTTTACCATCGACAAGGCTTTCGGCCTGGCGGAGGATCCCGGCTGTCAGATGGACTACACGCAGGTGGACGGGGATTATTACTGGTCCGGAGACGACAGGGAAGGGATGCATTTCAATGAGCTGGTTTCTGTTAAGGATCTTCCGGATCTGGATACAGAAAACTCCGAGCGGATTGCGGATTATGTTTACGCTTACCAGTACTGCCTCAACATGGGCTATAATGCGGAATGCGAGTATGAAAAAGGATTCGGCTTTTTCATGCACTGTTTCAGGAATAACCGCCCTTATACCGGAGGGTGTGTATCTGTTCCCGAAAATATCATGAAATTTGTGATGCAGCATGTGAAGCCGGGATGCAGGATTACGATTGATTCTCTGGAGAATTTCAGCGGGGATCTTGACGCCTGATGTCATTTGATTCTTCATACTGTGCGGTCATGGTCTCGCGCCTGTAAGCATACATGTTTGTGGGCACTCGCCCATGACCACAAGTATGAAACGAAGAGGAAGTGTGCGATGGATACAGGAATCAGAACGGACCGGATCGAAGCGGTTCGGGAAATCGTGAGCGGTCTGCTGGAGCAGGTGCCGAATGTCTCCCTGCGGGCGAGCGGATATGTGCATATGTTCGGCGTTGCGGAGGCCTGCGTACTGTTGGCCATGCGGCGGGGGGAAGACATCGAGCTTGCCGCGGCGGCAGGTTATCTGCATGATATCGCCACTTATACCACGGGAAATGCCGTGGATCATGCCCACCGGGGCGCGGAGATGGCAAAGCAGATCCTGCTGGAGACAGGGATTTTTTCCGAAGAGGAAATCAGGAAAATCTGCCAGGCCATCTTTTTTCACAGTGACAAAAAGATGGAAAACGGTCCCCTGGAGGAAATACTCAAGGATGCCGATGTGCTGCAGCACTGCCTTTTTGATCCCGGCTATGTGGCAAAGAAGGAGAAGGACCGCTTTAAGAAGTTGAAAAAAGAACTGGGAATCAAAAAGAACTGATGCAGTCCGCAGTTTCGCACAAGCTGATCCGTGAATCGTACTCAAAACCACAGGAACCGCAGGATATAGAAATAGGATATGTCGGGAAAGAAAGGAGACCCCATGATACTGCAGAGTAAGAGAGTCTGGGTGCTGAACGAATGGATGGAGGCACAGATTGAGATTTCGGACGGAAAAATCGCAGGTATCTATCCTTACGGAACGAAAGCGGCAGAAGAGGATTTTGGTGAGCATCGCATTGTCCCCGGCTTCATCGATGTGCACACTCACGGGGCCTATGGTTTTGATACAAATGACGCGGAAGAAGAGGGACTGCGGAACTGGATGAAAAACATTGTCAGCGAAGGCGTGACCGGCCTGCTGCCCACGACGATCACCCAGTCTGAGGAGGTCCTGACCAAAGCTGTGCGGAATGTGGCGAATGTCGTGCGGGAGGGTTATGAAGGCGCCCGGATTCTGGGCATCCATTTCGAGGGACCCTATCTGGACCAGAAATATAAAGGCGCCCAGCCGGAGCAGTACTGTGTGGCGCCGGATCTGGAGCAGTTCAAGAGGTATCTGGCGGCATCGGACGGCCTGATCAGGATCGTGACCATGGCCTGTGAGCACGATGAGGGATTCGGGCTGACCCGTTTTTTGTGTGAAAACGGGATTGTCCCGTCTCTGGGGCATTCATCGGCGACCTTCGCCCAGGCAGCCGTGGCTTTTGCCAACGGCGCAGGCAGTGTCACCCATGTCTACAACGGTATGGCGCCCTATCATCACAGGGAGCCGGGGATTGTCGGCGCGTCCTTTCGCTTCCGCAATGTGTTCGGGGAAATCATCTGCGACGGTCTGCATTCCACCTGGGCGGCACTGAATACCTTTTTCACAGCAAAAGGTCCTGATTACGGGGTTATGATCACAGATTCCCTGAAGGTCAAGGGGCTGCCCGCCGGTACCCGGACTCTTTTTGGCGGCAATCTGATCGAGCTCTTTGAAGACGGCAGTGCCCATCTGGTGGGTGCCGGAAATCTGGCGGGATCCACGCTCAAGGTCAATCAGGGCCTCCGCAATCTGGTGGAAAGGGCAGGGGTTCCCTGGCAGGCGGCCATCAATTCCTGTACCATCAACCCCGCGCGTCTGATCGGCATGGAGGCGTCCAAGGGTTCCATCACAGCGGGCAAGGATGCCGACCTGGTTGTCCTCGGGGATGACTACAGCGTAGAAGCGACCTACGTCTGCGGACAGAAATGCTTTTGATTAATGCTTTTGATTTAACAGGCTGACGGGCGGGCTGAGGGCGAAGCGGAAAGGACGAGGTCGGTGAGTCAACGGGGACGGTTCTCTCTGACGCATTTACAAGCGCTCCCGGTGATATCCGGCGCAAGGAGGCACTTTTTGATGACAATACAAGAGGCGATTGATTATATCAATGCTCACACCTGGAGCCAGTGGAAGCTGGGGCTGTCCCGGACGGAGGAGCTCTTAAGACTTCTGGGCAATCCGCAGAAGCAGCTGCGTTTCGTCCATGTGGCGGGCAGCAACGGCAAGGGCAGTACATGCGCCATGGTGGAACGGATCCTGCGGGAGGCGGGCTATGTGACCGGCTTTTATCCGTCTCCCTACATTGAGGATTTCCGGGAGCGGATCCAGGTCTGCGGCGAGTATATCACGGAAGAAGCGCTGTGCAGGATCACGGCGCGTGTGCGCGACGCGGCAGATTCCATGGAGGATCATCCCAGCCAGTTTGAGATCATCACGGCGATCGGCCTGCTCTATTTTGCGGAAAAAAGCTGCGACATGGTCGTCCTGGAGGTGGGTCTTGGAGGCATTTTTGATTCCACAAATGTCATCGATGCGCCTGAAGTGGCTGTCATCACCAATATCGGCCTGGAGCACACGGAGTATCTGGGCAATACCCTGGCGGAGATTGCAGGCAACAAGTGCGGGATCATCAAGACCGGCACGGATGTTGTGTGCTACGAGAACGTACCGGAGGTCATGGATGTGGTGCGCCGTGTCTGCGCGGAAAAGGAATGCCCTCTTCATATAGCCAGCTTCGGCAGGATCCGGCCGATTGAAAAAAGTCTGGAGGGACAGACCTTCCGCTTTCTTGATGAAGGGAGCCCGGTTGGGGAGGAGACAGACATTTCCTCCGAAGAGCCGCTTCGTCTGGTCCTTCTGGGCGAGTATCAGCTGCACAATGCAGCGACAGCGCTGACAATTGTCGAAGCGCTGCGGGGAAGGGGCTGGAAGATTCTGCAGGAAGCGGTCCGGCAGGGCCTGGCAAAGGTACAGTGGCCGGCTCGTTTTGAAGTCCTTTCAAAGAATCCTCTGTTTATCCTGGACGGAGGCCACAATCCCCAGTGCGCCGAAGCTTTGGCGGAATCCCTTGGGGAGTATCTGCCGGACAGCGGAGACGGCCGGGGGAAAAAGGCCGTTTTTCTCATGGGTATGCTCGCGGACAAGGATTACCGCGCTGTGATCGATATTATATCTCCCTTTGCGGCAGGTTTTGTCTGCCTGACACCGGACAGCCCGCGTGCCCTGCCCGCAGAGCAGCTGGCGGCGGAACTCAGGGAAAAGGGCTTTTACGCCAGACCCTGCGGAACGGCGGCGGAAGGGATCACAGCGGCCCTGGCCCTGGCGGCAGAGTTTGCGTCATATGATCAGGTGCTGCCGGTCGTCTCTTTCGGCTCCCTGTATATGGCAGGAGCGGTACGAAGTGCCTTTCGTGGCATTGAGCGTTGATAGACATACCCTGACCGGGGCGCGGCAGGGTGATCGGTGGCCTGCGGGTATGATTTGAGACCATGTATCTGCTGTAACCTTGTTTCTCAATTCCTCACATGTTAAAATGATAGATGTTTTGCAAACAAATTGATTACATCTCGTGTGGTGGAACAGGCGGCAGTACAGAACATATTTCATCACAGAGAACAGGGGCTGGAGAGTATGGAAAGCATTGTAAAAATGGGTGTCTCCGGGAAAAACACCTACGGGAAAAACGACCAGAAAGAGCGCGAAACAGCTGCGGATTCTCACAGCGCGGCGGGTGCGGCTGCCTATCAGGAAATGAACGAGGCGGCAGCAGGAGAATCCAGGAGTGATGCCAGGAGTGCGGCGGGCGCAGCGGCTTTGCCGGCAGCAGACGCCCGGGATAAGCAGAAACTGGAGAAAGAGAAGGCAGAACAGAAGAGGAGTGAAGAACGTAAACGCTTTGCTGCCGAGGAAAGGATTCTCCATAAAAAACGCCGCAGGCATTATCGGCTGATCATGGTATATGCAATTGCAACGATCGTGATCAGTTACATCCTGATTCAGCTGACGGGGAACTTAAGCACCGTTCTCACTGCCATAGGAAAAGGCCTGACCATGGTCGGCATGCTTCTGGCGCCGCTTTTCTGGGGCTTTGTGCTCTCCTATGTTCTGAATCCCGCTGTTAATTCCTGCGAGAAGAAACTGCGCAGCTCTCAGTTGTTCAGGAAAAAAAGAGGCAGTAAGCGCGGGGCGGCGGTTGCGATCACCTGTGTCGCTGCATTTCTGGTGATTTTTGTGATTCTTTCCGTGGTGGTCTCCGCGGTCACCAGGAGTCTCAGGCTGGCCAGCCTCGATGATCTGGTTGTCATGGTGCAGTCCTTTACGGCGTCTCTTAGCAGCCTGCAGCAGATGATCACGGCCCGTCTGAATGAAATGAATATTTCCACGGTAGAGGTCGAGAAGGCGATGAAAAGCATCGGCAGTTTGATCGGCAATCTCTCCAAAGGCTTAAGTTCCGGTCTTACAAATGCGATCGGCCATATCGGCGGTTTTCTGACCAGCCTCTTATTTGCAGTGATCTTCGCGATCTATTTTCTTCTGGACGGAAAAGGTCTGGTGCGCTACTGGAACCGGGTGCTGCTGGCAATCTGCGGCAGAAAGGTCCGCAGAGAATTCCATGTTCTGGTAAAAGACGCGGACTCTGTCTTCTCAGGCTATATCCGCGGCCAGCTGATCGATGCCCTGCTCATGGCACTTCTCGTCAGTGCGTCTCTTTCGCTGATCGGCGTCAAGTATGCCGTCATTATCGGCGTCCTGAGCGGCATCGGAAATCTGATTCCTTATCTGGGACCGATCGTCGCCTATGGCTCGACAATCCTTGTCTGCATTATTGCCGGTGATTTCCGCCGGCTTCTGGTCGCAGTCATTGTGCTGTTCGTCATCCAGACAGTAGACGGAAATGTGATTAATCCCAGGCTCTTGAGCAGCAGCATCGACGTGCATCCGATGCTGGTCATTGCAGCTCTCATTATCGGCGGTTCCGTCGGCGGGATTGTGGGCATGCTCTTTGCCGTGCCGGTCGCCGCTTTTCTGAAAATTCAGTTTGACAAGATCATAGAAGCCTTGCTGAAGTCCCGCAGCCCGGAGAAGAACACCGGCGTGAAACGAAATAAGGCGGGGGCTTCGACAGGGAAGAAATCGACCCGGACCTGACGGGAAAGCCCCGGTTTCCTGCAGGATTGAGAAGGAACTTGACAAGTCAAAGAGATGGCAGATATGAAAAAAGTACTCTTTTACGGGGATTCCAATACCTACGGTTATGATCCCGCCGGATTTATGGGAGGACGCTATTCTCGCGAGGAGCGCTGGACGACGATCCTTCAGGAGAATCTTTCGCGGGCCTGGGAGATCCGGGCGGACGGTATGCCCGGACGAGCGCTTCCTATCACCGGCTATGAGTGGGACTATCTGCGCGCCGTACTGCGCGAGGAGACACCCCTGGATCTGTTTGCCGTCATGCTGGGAACCAATGACCTTCTGAGCACTTTGCGCCCCAGTGCCGAAAAGACGGCGGCAAAGATGAATGATTTCATTTCTTTTGTCACGGATTTCACTGGAGAGGCGACACCGTTTCTGCTCATTGCGCCGCCGCGGATCAGGCTGACGGAGGAATCTTTCTTCGAACCTTATGTGCGCGGTGACAAGAGCTATGCGCAGATATATTTTGAAGAAGGCGAAAAACTTGCGGATTTATATGAAGAGCTCTCTGAATTCCGGAATACGCTTTTTGCGGATGCGTCAAAGTGGGAACTCGATTTTGCCTTTGACGGCGTCCATCTTTCCGAGCGGGGCCACGCCCTCTTTGCCCGGGAGATGACAGAGGTATTGAGAAAAATCGATGCGGAATGAGGCGGACCTCGTGACATCTGCAGCAGTATGCCGCACCTGATAACTATAGTTTTTTGATGAGCAGGAAAACGAGAACAGAATACACATGGAAGATCATATATTGAAAGATACACCGGAGGACATGCAGTCCGACATGCCGCGGCAGCTGGATGATGTGCATGTTTTTTCCGCCGGAAACGGGCAGGAGGAAACCTCTGCCGGAGAGCAGCCTCTTTCCGGGAATATTTCCGGGCAGGAGAACAATACTGCGGACACAGACGCCGCCAAAAACGACCGGCGGGAAGCCAGAAAGAGTGCGTTTGTCGAAGAACTGATCAGCTGGATCAAGTCCTTTATCATAATGTTCGCTGCGGCCCTGTTTCTCACGCAGTTTATCATTATCAACGCGGTCATCCCGTCGGGATCGATGGAAGATACCATTATGACCCATGACCGTCTGATCGGCGCCCGTTTCAGTTACTGGTTCAGCGAACCCGAGAGGGGTGATATTGTCATTTTCCACTATCCGGTGGATGAGAAGAAAATCTATATCAAGAGGATCATAGGCCTGCCCGGCGAGACTGTGCGTCTTGTCAACGGATCAATCTTTATTGATGATTCGGAGGAGCCCTTGCAGGAGGGATATCTCAAGGAGGAATGGAAGGTCCTGAATTCGGATTTTGAATTTCACGTTCCGGAAGGGTGCTATCTGATGCTCGGCGACAACCGCAACTGGTCGGAAGACGCCCGCTACTGGGCGGACAATGCTCTGGATGAGGGACTGGCGAACACGGAAGAGGAAGCTGAGCAGTATACTTATGTCCGCAAAGAGAAGATCCTCGGAAAGGCAATTTTTACATATTACCGCAAATTCCGTGTCCTGGAGCACGGAGGGTGGTACGAGCAGGACGGAAACAGCAGCGAATAGGAGACGTTCATGAAATACGATGTGATTATAATCGGTGCGGGTCCGGGCGGTATTTTTTCCGCCTACCAACTGATGAAAAAAAGACCCGGCTGGAAGATCGGTGTCTACGAGAGCGGAACGGAGCTCGAGAAGCGGCACTGTCCCATCGACGGAGTCAAGATCAAATCCTGTATCCGATGCAAGAGCTGTTCGATCATGTCCGGCTTTGGCGGGGCGGGAGCCTTCAGCGACGGCAAATACAATATTACGAATGATTTCGGCGGCACGCTTTATGAGCACATCGGCAGGAAGAAAGCACTGGAACTGATGCGCTACGTGGATCAGATCAATCTGGACCATGGCGGCGAGGGGACCAAACTCTATTCCACAGCCGGAACGGATTTTAAAAAGATCTGCATTCAGAACAAGCTCCGGCTTCTGGACGCCTCTGTCCGCCATCTGGGTACGGATATCAACTATATCGTGCTTGAAAATCTGTATGCGGAAATGAAGGATCACATCGACTTTCATTTCAACACGGCGGTGGAGAGCATTGAGCTGCTGAAGGGAGAGAATGCAGAGGGAGAATCTGCAGCATATGCAGAATCCTCCCCGGATGCACCCCGTTACCGCATCCGTTACGCCGGCGGAACGGCGGACGCCCGCTATTGTATCGTCTCGGCCGGCCGCAGCGGCAGCAAGTGGATGGAAAAGGTCTGCTCTGACCTGCAGATCCCGACCAAGTCCAACCGAGTGGATATCGGTGTGCGTGTCGAGCTTCCGGCAGTGGTTTTTTCGCATCTCACTGACGAGCTGTATGAGAGCAAGATCGTCTACCGCACAGAGAAATTTGAAGACAGTGTCCGCACATTCTGCATGAATCCCAACGGAATCGTGGTCAATGAGAACACCAACGGAATCGTCACCGTGAACGGACACAGCTTCGAGGATCCCTCGAAAAAAACAGAGAACACCAATTTTGCCCTGTTGGTCTCCAAGCATTTTTCCGAGCCTTTCAAGGACAGCAACGGTTACGGAGAGAGTATCGCCCGTCTGTCCAACATGCTGGGCGGCGGTGTCATCGTACAGCGGTTCGGCGACCTGGCCCGCGGACGCAGGAGCAACCCTGCCCGCATTGCGGAATGCACTGTTCAGCCGACACTGCAGGCGACCCCCGGCGACCTCAGCCTGGTCCTTCCCAAGCGCATCCTGGACGGCATCATCGAGATGATCTATGCCCTCGACAAGATCGCGCCGGGCACGGCCAACAATGATACTCTGCTCTATGGTGTGGAAGTCAAGTTCTACAACATGGAAGTCAGCCTCGATGAAAATCTTGAGACCAATCACCCCGGTCTGTATGTCATCGGCGACGGCAGCGGTGTGACGCATTCCCTTTCCCACGCCTCCGCCAGCGGTGTGTATGTTGCGGATGTGATAGCAGAAAGGGAATAAGAAATAATAAGAGATTATAAGAGACTATAAGAGATATTAGGAGATAATAAGGGATCTTCGTTTCCTCAAAGTAAAACTGCCGCGCAGCGCAATGCTGTGCGGCAGTCGTTTTTTCATCGCATAAGACCCGCGGGCGAGTCCTGAATGTGGTTATTTACTGTTCTCTGCTGAGGATCTCAATGATGACATCCGTGCAGGTCTCGATATTGATGCGTCCGGTGTCGAAGCAGATAGTGTAGTTGTTGGCATTGCCCATCTCGTGACCGGTGTACTGTTTGTAGTAGGTCTTGCGGAGCTTGTCGCGCTTTTCAATGTATTTTTCAATGCTGGTGGTGCCGTTCTCAGCGAGTTCCACAGCGCGCTTTGCGCGGCTCTTTACATCGGCGTAGAGATAGATGCTGAAGGCATCGATGCCGGCCTTGCGCAGGATATCATCTGCACAGCGTCCGACGATGATGCAGGGGGACTTGGCGAGCTCCAGGACGACTTCCTTCTGCGCTTTGAAAATCGCGTCGTGGGAGCTGCTGTAGGAAACAGCGCTGTTCAGGAAGGAGTTGAGCACCTTGCTGGAGGGCTTCAATTCCTCGCTGTCCCGCTTGACTTCTTCAACTTCATATCCGCTCTGTTCTGCAGTCTTATTTACGAAATCTTTGTCATAATAAGGGATTCCGAGCTTTTCCGACAGACTGGCGGCCAGGGTTCTTCCGAGAGCGCCGTATTCTCTGCTGATCGTAATGACCGGGCATTTTTCCATAGGAATGATTCCTGTTTCTTTTTCAGGCATTTTAATCTCCTCCTAATATATGGCGGGCATAACCGGATCAGGATGATCGGACAAGCTGCCCTGAACTGACATGCAAAATTTTAATACAAAAGCCGGATTCTTACAAGGTATAATCGCCGATAGTCATTTATACACTTCCTTTCAGGTGTTTTTGCACAGCATTTTCCGCTTGTTTTCACATTAAAACAAACATTTTGCGATAATTTTGAAATCGGAATAGAAAAAAATAGCGGACGGAATACAGTTTATCACGTCACTTGTTTGCCTAGATGAAGCATATGTGGTACAATCATTCGGTGTATGATTGTATACGGGGATTCAATCATCGGAAATATCGGCGCCAGGGCGCCTTGGTAAAAGGAGGGAGTTATCCATGCGGAAACGAATGCGCAGAGCAGTTGTCAGCCTTCTTCTGGCTGTTTGCATGCTGGCTTTGTCCGGCTGCGGAGGGCAGAGAATGATGATGGGGACCGGCGGAACGGCAGGAACCTATTATGCGTTCGGCGGTGTGCTCGCCCAGTATATGAAGAATTATACTGGCTACAGTGTGACGGCAGTGTCAACGGCTGCTTCAAAGGCAAACATACAGAGTATTGGTGACGGCGATTACCAGATGGGATTTACCCAGTCTGACGTTATGACCTATGCCTGGGAGGGCAGTAAGTCTTTTGAGACAGACGGCCCCTGCAGGGATTTCCGTGTACTCGGCGCGCTGTACGCAGAGACGGTACAGCTCATCACAATGAAAGAAGACATCAAGACAGTGGCCGACCTCAAGGGCAGGAGCGTCTCCATCGGCGCCCCCGGATCGGGTGTTTACTTCAACGCTGTGGACGTCCTTGAAGGAGCCGGTCTGACTGTGGATGATATCAAACCCCAGTATCAGAGCTTCGATGACAGTAAAGAAGCCCTCAAGGACGGTCAGATCGACGCGGCATTCATCGTTGCAGGCGCACCCACATCGGCGATCACCGAGCTGGCGACGACCAATGGCGTTTTCCTGATCCCGATCGAAGGCGAGCTCAGGGACAAGATCATGGATATCTGCCCCTATTATGCGCCTCTGGTGATCCCGGCTGACACCTATCCCGGACAGCCTGATCCGATCGAGACGATCACCATCAAGGCTACCATGGTCGTTGACGCGGATCTGGATAATGAAGTCGTCTATCAGCTGACCGCTGCGATTTTTGACCACGCAGAGGAGATCACGGCTGAGAACGCCAAGGGAGCAGAGCTCTCTGTGGAGAACGCGACTTCCGGTATCGCAGTGCCTTTCCATGCCGGTGCGGCAAAATACTTTGCCGAGCACGGTGTGACAGTGGAAACTGCTGATTGATAAGGGGGGACTGTCCATGAGTAATGATAAAGTAAAAGATCCGGCATATGAACTTCACCAGGAAGACCTCGAGGAGGTCATGCGGAAATATGACAGAGAGTCCAATGTCCGCGTGTGGACCGGCAAGCCCGCGCTTGTCGTCAAGGCTGTTCTGATCGGCTTTTCGCTGTTCTGCATCTGGGTAACATTGTTTGCGACATTCCTGGAGGAGATCCGCCTGACCTCCTTCATGGGACTGATCATCCTTCTGGGATTCCTCACCTATCCCGCAAAAAAAGGAGAGCAGAAGGTCAATTTTATTCCCTGGTATGATATTGTCGCCATGGTGCTGGGTACAGGTGCCTTCCTCTACTACACCTTCAGCGCGGAGCAGATCATCCAGCAGGGCACACGCTTTACCGTTCCGCAGATCCTCATCGCGATCGTCGGTGTAGCGGCTCTTCTCGAGGTGACCCGCCGAAGTGTCGGCTGGCCCATCCTGATCGTGGCGCTCTTCTTCATCGTGTACGCAATCGTCTACGGACTGACGAATCCTTCCATCGCCGGAAGACTTCGTTATCTGGTGAGAAACCTTTTCTACGCCAAGACAGGTATTTTGTCGACGCCGATCAATGTCTGCTCGAAATATATCGTCGTCTTCATTATTTTCGGTGCCTTCCTTGAGAGGACAGGTATCTCCGAGTTCTTCATCAATATGGCTAACTGCGCGGCCGGCCGCTATGCAGGCGGTCCCGCAAAGGTCGCGGTCATTTCCTCCGCTCTCTGCGGTATGGTCAGCGGATCTTCTGTCGGTAACACGGTCACGACCGGTTCCGTCACGATCCCGATGATGAAGGAAACCGGCTACAAGGCAGATTTCGCAGGCGCCGTCGAGGCGGCTGCCTCCACGGGCGGCCAGATCATGCCTCCCATCATGGGTGCTGCTGCATTCCTGATGGCGGATATCATCGGCGTGCCTTATTCAGACATTCTGATCCGTGCGGTCCTTCCTGCAGTCCTCTACTTCACCGGTATTTTCATCGCGGTCCATCTGGAAGCCAAGAAATACGGACTGACAGGTATCCCCACTGAGAAACTTCCCAAATTCGGAAAACTCATCCGCAAGATTTATCTTCTGACTCCGCTGGTACTGCTTGTCATCTGGGTTTCCAAAAACATGATGACTATGCAGCGTGCAGCTGCCTATTCCATCGTCGCCGCGATCATCGTCGGTATCGTGGACGGTATTTTTGACGGAAGCTATCGCCAGGCCATCAATGACCTGAAGAGAGACGGCTCCAACAATCCCGTGGCAGACGCCCTTATCGGCAACAACGAGGACACCGGAAACTGCTTCACCGTCAGAAAGTTCTTTGACTCTCTCGAGGCGGGCGGCAAGGGCACTATCACCGTCGGCGCGGCCTGCGGTGTCGCCGGCATCATCTCCGGTACCATCACCATGACCGGTCTTGCCAACGAGATGATCAACGCCATCGTCGCTGTTGCAGGCGACAAGCTCTTCATCGCTCTGTTCCTGACCATGCTCTGCTGCATCGTCCTGGGCATGGGCGTTCCGACGACAGCGACCTACTGCATCATGGCGGCGACCTGCGCTCCGATCCTGACCCGTATGGGCGTCCCGATTCTGGCAGCCCACTTCTTCGTATTCTACTTCGGTATCGTAGCGGATATCACACCGCCTGTTGCCCTTGCAGCTTACGCAGGAAGTGCTATCGCCAAGTCCAATCCCATGCGCACGGCCTTTAACGCGACCAAGCTTGCGATCGCGGCTTTCATTATTCCCTATGTCTTCTGCTTCAGCCCTGCCATGCTGCTGATCGAGACATCCACAATGGAAGTCGTCCTGATCGCGGTCACATCCCTGATCGGTATCTTCGGCGTCGCTGCGGCCCTGGAGGGATACTTCTTCACCAACATGGGCATCGTTGACAGGCTTCTGCTGGCGATCGGCGGTCTCATGATGATCGTTCCCGGCACCATGACCGATATCGTCGGTCTGGCCCTGATTGCGGCCGGCATTGTCCTGCAGTATGTTATGCGCAACAGACAGAAAGCATAAAGATATTCTCCTTCAGGGGCTCTGATCTGATGTCAGATACAGAAGCCCGAAAGATATAGTTTTGAGAATGGCCTCTCCGCACAGGTTTTGTGCGGAGAGGTTTTTTTGCGAGTGAGTCTTGAATTTGCATAGGGTATTGACAAAAAGGAAAGAGCGCTATAATATATTATTGTATTAAGGGAGTGGTACAATAATACAGCGATACAATAGCAGATAACAGAAGCCGACAAGCATTACGGTTTTGTAACGGAGGAAAAAATGAAGTGGACATTTGAGAACGGAATCCCGATTTATCTGCAGATTCTGGGACGGCTGCGGACAGAGATCGCCAGCGGGGCCTATCCGCCCGGAGCCAAGCTTCCGGCGGTTCGTGAGCTGGCGCTGGAGGCGGGGGTCAACCCGAATACAATGCAGCGCGCCTTTGCGGAACTGGAAAGGGACGGACTGGTATATACGCAGAGGACGAGCGGGAGATTTGTCACGGAGGATGCAGAAGTGCTGAAAAATCTCAGGAAAAATTTGAGTGAGGATGTAATAGAAGAGATGTGTACGCGGCTCATGCGCCTCGGTATGAGCCGGGAGGAGATACTGTCCGCTGTACAGGAGTGGGCAGGAGGAGCATCAGAGCAGAAGAAAAACAGCTAAAGGAGGATAAATGCCATGGCAGTTCTGGAATGCATGCATTTGACAAAAAGATACGGGAACATCACGGCTCTCGACAATATAGATCTGTCGCTGGAACCCGGCAGGATCGTCGGACTGGTTGGTCCCAACGGCAGCGGCAAGACGACACTGATCAAGCTGGCACAGCATCTGCTGACGCCCACAGGCGGGGAGATTCTGATCGACGGTATGAAGCCCGGCCCGGAGACAAAAGCGATTGTTTCCTATCTCCCCGACAGGGATTTCCTGCCGGCCTGGATGGATGTGGAATCGCTCCTGTATTTTTATGAGGAATTTTATCGGGATTTTGATATGAACAAGGCCGTGCAGATGCTGCAGGCGCTGAACATCGAACCCCGCCGGCCTTTCAAATCCCTTTCCAAAGGCACAAAGGAAAAGGTACAGCTCATCATGACCATGAGCCGCAGCGCCAAGGTCTATCTTCTCGATGAGCCGATCGCAGGTGTGGACCCGGCGGCCAGAGATTATATTCTCCGCACGATCATCGGCAATTACTCAGAGAATGCCCTGGTCCTGATCTCGACACATCTGATCGCGGATGTGGAACCCGTTCTGGATGAAGTGGTTTTTCTCAAACAGGGACATGTCGAGCTGCATGAGAACACAGATGCTCTGCGGGAACGCACCGGCATGAGCGTGGATAATTATTTCCGGGAGGTGTACAGATGCTGACAAAACTGATTGGATATGAAATGAAAGCCTTCGGGCGGATCATTCTGCCCCTCTACGCGGCGACGATCGGAATGGCCATTATCATGGGAGTGGGCATCCGGGTCCTCGATGAGGATCTCTATTCAAATCTGCTGGGCGCCGTCATCATTATGATCTTCGTATCACTGATCATCGCGACCATGGTCATGACAGGTGTGCTGTGCGTCCAGCGTTTTTACCGGAACCTTCTGGGAAATGAGGGATATCTCATGTTTTCCCTTCCCGTGGGGACTCATCAGCTGATCCTTGCCAAGGTGCTCAGCTCCCTGATCTGGACGCTGCTGGGCGGTGCGGCCGGTGTCTGCACGGTCGTGGTCATGGGACTGATGGCGATCCCGCTGCAGGACACGATCAGCTTCTTTAAAGAGATAAGCATGCATCTGCGGATGCTGTCCCTGGGAAAAGAACTGGGTGCGGTCGCTGTCTGGTTCGTGATTTTCATACTGTACTTTGTTGCGTCGCTGATGCAGATTTATACCGCGATCGCAGTCGGACACCAGTGGACGGCACACCGCGTACTGGGAAGTGTCCTCGCATTTTTCGGAATCGGTATTATCAGGAATACGATCGGCAGTCTTCTGGCACAGATCGGCTACCGGATGGGATGGGCGGACTTTATCCTGGCCCGGTTTGACGGGAAAATGCTGCTGTCATGGCAGTTTCAGGCTGTGGTCATCATCTCTACGCTCATACTGATCGCGATCTATGGAGCGGCCACATGGTATTTCCTCGACAGGAGACTGAATCTGGAGTAAGGCTGCGCCTGATAGTAAATCGAAAAAATACAATTGAATCGGGAAAAGCAGAGACAGGAACTCCCCGCCGGTTCTCTGCAGGAATGAATCATCCTGCAGATGCCGGCGGGGAGTTTTTATGCTTTTTATTCTTTATAAGCGCAATACCGTGACTTCAGCCGCAGGAAACGCGCGCGAGACTCGCTTGCGGGTCCTGAATGGAAACATCCGGGGAACCTTTCATTCAAGAGCCTGCTACCGGGGGTCATAAGGTCTGTTTTTTCTGATACCATGGCCCGCGCAGATAAAAGAAGATGGAGATGCAGGTCGCCACGCTCCAGCCGACCGGCCAAGCGCACCAGATCCCGGTGGCGCCCAGCTTTGTCCCGGAGAAAATGATGGCGAGGACCACGCGGAGGATCAGGTCGGTAAAGGTCGCGGCCATGAAGCGGCCCATGTAGCTGGCGCCGCGCAGGATGCCGTCCGCAACGAGCTTTGCGGAGATCACGAAGTAGAAGGGAGCAACGATCCGCAGCAGCATCATACCGGCGTGCATGGCATCTTCGGACGGATCGCTCATAAAGAATAGAAGGAGCCATCTGCCGCAGGTAAAATACAGGACAGCGAGGGGCAGGGAGAGGAGCCACACCATCTTGATGCCCGCCCGGAAGCCCTCGGGGATGCGGTTCAGCTTTCCGGCACCGATATTCTGCGCACAGTAGTTCGAGATACCGTTTCCCAGTGTCGTGAAGGCAGTGATCACGAGATTGTTGAGTTTGATGGCTGCGGAGTAACCGGCCATGACGCCGGGGCCGAAGCCGTTGATGACGCCCTGAAGGATAATATTTCCGACCGAGATAAAGCTCTGCTGCAGGATGCTGGGGACAGCAATCCGGGCAATCTTGCCGCAGATGGACCAGGAGAAAAGCTTCCTGTGTCCTTTGGTCTCGATGGACTTCAGCCGCCGCATCACGACAGTAAGAGCCAGGACGGCACTGATTCCCTGACAGATGAAGGTTGCCCAGGCGACGCCTGCGACGCCCATGTGCAGACCGGCCACAAACCAGATGTCCATTGCAATGTTGGCGCAGGAGGACATTGCCAGGAAATAAAAGGGCGTCCTGGAATCTCCCATGGCGGAGAAAATACCGGTTGAGATGTTGTAATAGAAGACAAACGGAAGTCCCCACACATAAATATCCAGATAGAGCTTGGAATCGGCGAAGACCTCCTGCGGCGTCCGGATCATCTCCAGGAGATTGCCGCAGAAAAGCGTTCCGATCAGCATCAGGATCAGGCACAGGGCGCCGCTGGCGATCAGCGCCGTGGAGACGGCAGTCTTCATCTCTTCAAAGCGCTTTGCACCGAAGAATGTGGATACCACGACCGAGCATCCGATATTGCAGCCGAAGGCAAAGGCGATAAAGATCAAGGTGATCTCATAGCTGTTGCCGACCGCGGCCAGGGCATTCTCGCCCGCGAAGCGGCCCGCCACAAGACTGTCTGCGATATTATATAATTGCTGGAAAATGATACTTCCGAAGAGCGGCAGACAAAACTGCCACAGCACTGTTTCCGGTTTTCCCGTTGTCAAATCCTTGTTCAAGCCGACACCTCCGTTTTTTGACGAAGTTATTATACTTCAATCCTTCAAATATGCAAGGGACGGATGCCTCAATTGCAGTAAATACTGTACAAACGGTATCCGGATTAACAGTCTTTTATCTTGCAATATACATGCGGAGTTCTATATAATTTTAAGATGGAATCTGAAGGCGGCAGATTGCTGCAGGCATAAATTGCACCTGCAGCGGCAGATTTCCGGACTGACATAAAAATACAGGGGAAAGACTTATTATGGCAAACATTCTCAGCAGGTTGGTTTTTACATGGTTTTTGATGTCCCTCGGACTATGGAAACTGTCGGAAAAAATGAATTGGGAAAAGAGATGGATGGCATGGGTGCCGGGACTGCGGTATTACGCACTGGCGGATTCCATGGAAATGCGCAGAGAAGGAATTGGCTGCGGCGTACTGGAAATCCTTTATTATCTGATCGCCATTTCTCCCGTTGCTTTTGATGATCACCGCCAGCTTGTCGTGGAAGCTTTGATCGCGCTGTCCGTGGTTGTGGCGCTGTACGTATACAGGATCCGGATCTTTATGCGGCTGATCCTTCTGTTTGACCTGAAAAGACGCTGGCTGATCGCCTGGCTTTTAGCTGAATGGCTCACAGTGCTCGTTCTGGGGTTTGGCAAAAGATATCAGCCCCACCCGGACGTCAGTTTTCAGACCGGCTGGGAGGCCGGTATGGAGCCGGCGCAGATTACCGGTGTCAGCGACGCGATGAACGCAACGACAGCCTCCCGCAAGGGCCTCAGCGTTCTTCTGCGGGAGCGGACAGCAAGGGAACTGGGGAAAAAGAAGTATCTGCTCAAAGATATTGCCATGAACATTCCCAACGGGTCTCTGGTCCTGCTGCTGGGCGGCTCCGGTGCGGGAAAAACAACCTTTATGAACGCCATCATCGGCTATGAAAAAGCAGACGCCGATATTTATCTGAACGGCACCAATGTGTATAAACAGTACAACCATATGAAATACCGGATCGGTTTTGTCACCCAGATGAATCTGGTCCGTACCCACGATACGGTCTATCGCACGATCAGCGATGCCGCGAAACTCCGTATACCGCTGCAGACCAAGGCTGAGGAAAGGGAAAAGAGAGTCAAAGAGGTAATGGACCTTCTTGGACTTACGCCTGTAGCTTCGGGACTTGTATCCAAGATGTCCGGAGGACAGCTGCGGAGGATTTCCATTGCGATCGAACTTGTTTCGGATCCGGATCTTTTCGTGCTGGATGAGCCGGATTCCGGTCTGGACGGTGTCATCGCCAGGGAACTTTTTGAAAGATTGAAGGAGATTTCAGCGACCGGAAAGATCGTGATCGTGATCACCCATACACCGGATCGTGTGATCGATCTGTTTGACAAAGTGATTATACTGGCCAAGGATTCCGGAAGAGTCGGGCGTCTGGCTTTCTACGGCTCTCCCGACGAAGCAAAGGAATTCTTCGGAAGAAATTCGATGGAAGCGATCGTACAGTGCGTCAACCGCAGTGAGGAAGGCGGAGAAGGCCTTGCGGATGAATTCATCGAGAAGTATGCAAGAAGCAGGATAGACAGCGGCAAAGGACAGAAGAATCCGGAAGAAACTGCAGAAAAGAACCCGGAAGGAACTGCAGAGAAGATGCAGGGAGCTGCAGAAGAAAGCGGAAACGGCCGGGAGCAGGACAGACTGAAAACAACAGACAATAAGCAGAAGGGAGAGGAGGTGAGTTCGGATGAAGAGTAATCTCAGATACAGAGGAAGACTTGGACAGATCGGACTTTACCTCGGCAAGTTTCTGCGGATATTTGTTTACCAGAACGACTGGAAGGTTCTTCCGATGGCAGCCATGATCTCGGCACTTGTCGTTTTTGTCGTCGGTCAGAATCTGTTTGTTACCCAGGAAGGGACGGCCACAGGAACCTTTGCTATGGTGTGTGTATGTATCTGGATCGGGTTTTTCAATTCCATACAGATCGTTTGCCGCGAGAGGGATGTGATCAAACACGAGCACCGTTCCGGGCTGCACATGTCTTCTTACCTGTTTGCGCAGATTCTTTTACAGCTTCTGATCTGTATCCTGCAGACAGGGATCCTTTTGGTGGTCTGCGGGTATGCGGGGGTGCATCTTCCTGAAAAGGGAATCATCTTCAGCAGCGGCATCGTCGACATCGGGATCACTCTGTTCATCATTACTTTTTCTTCGGATATGATGGCGCTCATGATATCTTGTCTTGTCCACAATACGACGACGGCCATGACCCTGATGCCTTTTCTGCTGATCTTCCAGCTGGTTTTCTCGGGCGCTTATTTTGAACTCCCAAAAGCCGCCATGGGTCTTACCTTCCTCTCGATCTCGAAGTGGGGAGTTATCAGCCTGTGTTCGATCGGACAATATAATGCGCAGCCTATGGTCACTCTCTGGAACACTCTTTTCAAGTTCCGCAATATTGAGTACATGGGCAGAAAGCCGCTTCTTGAGATTATCAGGCAGATGGAAAAAGAAGGCACCGTAAATGACTTCCTGATGTGGTCTGCAGAGTACAACCAGAACGATCTGTACACCAGTGACGCCCTGAATGTCTGGATCACCTGGGCAGCTATGCTCCTTCTGGCTCTGATCTGCATTATCATCTCGATCATTTCGCTGGAGAGTATCGACAGAGACAAGCGATGATCTCATCGCAAAAACGTCTTTGAGAAGTTCTCCGCAGTGCCGCCCCTTCATGCGGCATGTTTGAAAGGAACAATTATAGAAATGAACACAGAAAACAATCGTCCCGGATCACTGTTGATGCTCGCTTCTTCGATGCTGATCTTCGGGACGATTGGTATTTTCAGACGATATATTCCGCTTTCCTCCGGCTTTCTGGCCTTTTCAAGGGGACTCATCGGCGCCGCTTTTCTTGGCATCTTTATGAAATGCCGCAGCCTGCTGAGGCAGAGACGTGAAGGCGGGGCAGGCTGCATCGGTGAAGGACCAGGAATACATGACAGCAGGATCTCCGTAAAGGAACCCAGGGGGGAAACTGGTCCCCGGACACTGTTCCTGCTGATCCTTTCGGGTGCCCTGATCGGTTTCAACTGGATTCTTTTATTTGAAGCCTATAATTACACGACCGTGGCGACGGCTACGCTGTGTTATTATATGGAGCCGACGATCGTCATCCTGCTCTCACCTGTGTTTTTCAGGGAGCGTCTGACAGTAAAAAAACTGATCTGCGCCTTGCTTGCCGTGCTGGGAATGTTCCTTATTTCCGGCGCAGCCGGGGAGGGCCTTCCGCAGGGAAATGCCCTTTTGGGTATTCTGTACGGCCTGGGCGCGGCCGCCCTGTACGCGGCAGTCGTCATTATGAACAAGTGCATCCGTAATGTCGACCCTTACCTAAAAACCATTCTGCAGCTGGCGTCAGCCAGTGTGTGCATTACCCCTTATCTGGCACTGACAGGCCAGTTTTCCCATGTGGAACTGGACAGGTTTTCTCTTCTCATGCTGCTGATCGTCGGCCTTGTCCACACCGGAATTGCCTATACCCTGTATTTTGGCAGTACGGATGGTTTGAAAGCCCAGACGATTGCCCTCTTCAGTTACATTGATCCGGTATCCGCTCTTTTCTTTTCCCTGATCTTCCTGCATGAGCCCATGGGCCCAGCCGGCATAGCAGGCGCTGTTCTGATCCTCGGGGCAGCTTTCGCGGCAGAGCGGTGAGGGAAAACCAACTGCTGAAAACCGATTGGACGGGAAACAAATACGAAACTGCAGGAACATAATTGTGTTTGTGAAAGTGAGGGATCAACCCGGATGAAGAATGTAAAGCAGTTGATGGCAATCTTTATGACAGCGGTTTTCATCGCAGGCTCATTCCCCGTGTCCCTGTCGGCCGCAGATACGCGGGGGGATGGCTCCGTGGTTTCTGCCGAATTGAACATGGCGGCCGGGGAAGAGGCTGATCGGCAGGCAGAGGCGGGAATGGAGGAAGGATCAATTCCGGAAGAAGGGACAGAGGTGCAGTCCGGAGGTTCCGGTTCGGAGGATACTGCGGAGAACCCGGCTGATGAAGTGCCGGAGACTGATTTGGAGACAAATCCGGAAATTTCTGCAGAATGGCCTGCGCAAGCACCTGCAGAAACAGCTGCAGATACAGCTGCAGACGCAGCTAAGGAAAAGGATTCCGGGACAGAGGCCGACGCAGAGTTCGTCAGCGGAGTACAGGAAAATCCGGCCGGCACGGAGGCGGATACTTCAGCAGAGAATGTGCAGACACCCGTCATGAATGCGCCTGCGGAGGCGGAGTCGGTGTCAGAGCCTGCTGCAAATGCGTCCGAGGCGGTCTATACCGTGACGCTCAATGCTAACGGCGGCGGATATTATATCGATTACAGTAATAATGCGCATGTGCAGACAGTCACACATACCGGAGAGCCGGAAGGGATGGATATTTCCGTCTATCAGATCCCCAAGGCAAATCCCGGCAAGATCTTCGCGGGATGGAGCACTGCCGCAAACGGGACTGTTCTTCCGGCCGGGACCACGGTCACAAAAAATCTCTATCTGTATGCAGTCTGGGAACAGGGCTGCGCAGTGACACTGGATGCCAATGGCGGGCATTTCACGCAGGAAGACGGAACACAGAGCAGCTCAGTCATGGCAACCGTGGCGAAGGGAGACCGGATCTTCAGCTATAGCTTCGTCAGCAGCGGGGAGCCCGAGGCAGACGGCAAGCGGCTTGCAGGCTATGGCAGGAAGGTCGACGGCAGTATTACTCTGCTCCCTTCCACCGGCGGCACCGGCTACACGGTCACAGAGGAGAACCTGACGCTGTATGCGGTCTGGATCAATGTCTGTGAGATCACCTATGACGCGAACGGGGGCGGTTATTTTACCGGACTGATCGACGAGACAACGCGCAGTACGACTTATACAGAGACTCTGGATGAGGGCGAAAAAGTTTATAACATGAACTTTATCAACCTCGTCGCGAACGAGGGATGTACCTTCCTGGGATGGAGTCGGAAGGCAGACGGTTCCGAGATGCTTTCCTCTTCCGGTTACACCGTATCGGCCGGTTCGTTGACCCTGTATGCGGTCTGGGACGGGAATTCCTCCACGGATCCCGACCCCGATACCCCTGACCCGGACGATCCGGATCCGGATGATCCCGGAGAAACGGAAACCTGTACCATCACTTATGATGCCAACGGAGGGAATTTTCCCAGGTCGGGCAGAGTCAGGCCGACCATAAAAACATTCGAAAAGGCGAAAGGGAGCAAGGTATCTCTGCTCGATCCTGAAAACTATGGCGGCACGGATCCTTCCAGGACACACTGTACCTTTATGGGATGGAGCTTTGCCGCGGACAGCATAGATCTGATCACAGAGGAAGAGTCTGCACAGTTTGTTCTGACAAAAGATATCACGCTCTATGCCGTCTGGACGACCACGATTACTTTTGACGCCAACGGCGGCAGTTTTAAGAGCGGGGAGATCATTACAGACACGATTTTCCCCGGGACGCCAGTCAATCTTGGCAATTATGAGACTCCGGCAAGAGCAGGCTTCGTCTTCGGCGGCTGGGCAGAGAATGATTTCACCGCAAATACGGTTTCCAGCCCTTATCCGGTCGATGCAGATGATGATAGTCCTTTCCTCTATGCTGTCTGGATCAGAGATATTAACGCTGCGAAGATAACGCTTTCGAAGACGCAGATGCCCTATACCGGCGCGGCGCAGAAGCCCGCCGTGACGGTTACCTATGGAGATCCGGGTGAGAAACTGACAGAAGGGACGGATTACACCCTGACCTATTCCAACAACATAAATGCGGGGACTGCTTCGGTCGTGGTCAGAGGCATTGCGGGAAAACTGTCGGGAAGTGTTACAAAGACATTTACGATCACAAGGATAGCACAGAAACTGTCGCTTACAGCTTCGGCACTCTCCCTTACTGCCAAAAAGACGGTGAAGGTCACCGCAGGCGGTGCGAAGGAGACGACAAAGTACAGCTTTACTTCTTCTAACAAAGCAATTGCGACAGTGACTTCATCGGGCGCAGTGGGAACAGTGACCGGCCTAAAGGGAGGAACGGTCAGCATTACCGTGACCACGCCGCAGACAACGAACTATCTGAAGGGCACAAAGACCCTTTCCATCGTTGTCATACCTGAAAGCCCTAAAAAGTGCAGATTTGTCAAATGGCAGAAATCAAACTACAGTAAGTGCCTGATTGCATGGAATCAGGCGGCAGGCGCGACAGGCTATCAGACACTTCTGACATGGTCGGACGGCAGGCATGCAGTCACGCAGAATCTGAAGTCCGGGGTCCTGCAGCAGAGCTGTACTGTGACGGTCAATCGTGTCAGCCAGTTCAAGGTCAGAGCCTATATAGACACTGCCGCCGGCCGCAAATACAGCGCCTGGTCAAATGTGGAATACATTACGACTTCTCCGACAAAGCTGACGGTTAAAAAAGTGAACGCATCCTCCAGCAAAAGAACGGCAAAAATCTCCTGGAACATTATCTATGGCTGCAGCGGATACAGTGTTTATGTGACGACAAATCCGAACGGAAAGTGGTACTTGAATCAGTCCACAAAAACCAGTGCGAAATCCACCAGCGCAGTGATCAGCAGGTTCCGGGGAGCGAAGTTGAAAAAAGGGAAGACCTATTATGTGAGGATCGTCTCCAGGCGCAAAAAGAACGGTGTCTTCTGTAAAGTTCCCGTGCCGGCGAAAAACACCTATACAGGCAAAATCCGATTCTGACTTTTCTTTGGCTTTTGTTTGCAGACATTTATGTCGGGGGGCTCCGCTTCTGATCCTGCGCGGCGGGCAGTCAGAGGGAATAACTTAGGCTAAGTCAAGGCCTCATGAGTGTTCGTGCGTGCACGACGCTCATGAGGCCTTTTCCCGTTGTTTCTTTATAGATAAACTAAAATAAAGAGCAAATGCCAGATCGGTGACTATCCAGGTGACAGGGAAGCCCAGCAGCACCATGTTGACTGTGCGATGGAAGGGGACTATGAAAAGCCCCCATGCAGAGCGCAGGACGCACACGCCGAAAAAGGTAATAATGGTGGGAATCACCGAATCCCCCATTCCGCGGAGCGCCGAAAACATGATTTCAACCGGGATATAGAGGATGTAGAAGGGCATCAGAAAGTGCATCATGCGGGCGCCGATCAGGACCACGTCCGGATCTGAACAGAAGAGCTGCTGCAGGGGGCGGGCAAAGACGTAGAGAACTACAATCACGCTCCCCAGAAGAAGGAACATCATGACCGCGCAGTCCCGTATGCTCTGCATAACGCGGTCCCAGCGCCCGGCGCCCATATTCTGGCCGACAAAGGTGGTGACGGCGACTCCGAAGGACCCTACAACCATCCAGAAGAGGGCATCGATCTTGCCATAGGCCGCATAGGCGGCGACAGTGTCTGTTCCGAAACCGTTGATCACCGCCATCAGGACAACGTTGGCAAAGGTGTACATGACCTCGGCAAAGCCCAGGGGAAGGCCCATCTGCAGGATGCGGCCGACCAGATCCCGCGCTTCCTGTATGTTTCCGGAGCCCGGTCTGTATGTTACAGGGGAGGAGCCTGCAAAGATCGTCTTTTTGAGAAACAGCAGGGCAAGCACGGCGCTCAGAAGCTGGCAGATCGTAGTTGCGACTGCAGCACCTGCTGCCCCCATATGAAAACCGGCGACAAAGAGCAGATCCAGACCGATGTTTGTCAGGCAGGTAAAAATCAGGATGACGAGAGGCCTGCGGGAATCTCCAACCGCGCGCAGTGCGGATGCCCCCATGTTGTAGACTGCATTTGGAATCAGTCCCAGAGCAACAATGCGGAGGTAAAAGAGGGCAGGCTGCATTACGTCTGCAGGCGTCTGCATGACAGACAGGATCGGGCCTGCGAACGAAAAGCAGATGACCGTTCCTGCCATTCCCAGAATTGCAGAAAGAAAATGCGATGTCCGGACAGCCTCCCGCAGAGAAGCCTGTTTTTTGGCACCGAAATACTGCGCCGCCAGAACGGCCGCGCCTCCCGCGAATCCGATATAAAACATCATAAAGATTCCCAGCACGGATCCTGCGGAACCTCCCACGGCAGAGAGGGCTTCTTTTCCGGCGATCCGTCCTACGATCAGGGCATCGACCGTGTTGTAGAGCTGCTGGAAAAAGGAACTGATCAGCAGCGGGAAAAAGAAGAGGAGGACCTGCTTCCAGATGACTCCCTCCGTGATGGGATTGACCGCTATGGAATGATCTGATGAAGATGATATTTGCGTATTATTTCCGGCCATGATTTATTCGTTTTGAGTAAAATAAAATAGATTTTTGCAAGTTACTGCCCGTACCCTCGAAAGGATGCGGGCAGTAAAGTTTTCAAGTTAGATAATCATATATTCCGCGGAAAATCTTGTCAATCACAGACTGCAGAGGACGACAGACGACATAGACACAGGGCTTGTTTTGAGGATGAGAGAGTGCTATGCTTTTTTTCGGACACTTCGAGCAGTTCTCGGCGTGTTTCTAAGTACATAATCAATTTGGGAATTCATCAGGAGGAAAAAATGTCTTTTGAGAAGGCTGTTCAATATTTGCGGGAAAGAGGAATGGAAGACAGGGTGATCGTGCCGGAGGCATCCAGCGCGACGGTGGAACTGGCCGCCCAGGCCATCGGCGTGACGCCGGGAGAGATCGCCAAGACTCTTTCACTGCTGACGAAGGAAGGACCTGTGCTTGTCATTGCTGAGGGGACAGCACGAGTGGACAACAGGAAATATAAGGACACCTTCCACCAGAAGGCGAAGATGATCCCCGGAGACCGGGTGGAGGAGCTTGTCGGACACGCTCCCGGCGGTGTCTGTCCCTTCGGCATCAATGCAGGCCTTTCCGTCTACATGGATGAGAGCCTGCGCAAATATGAGATTGTCTACCCCGCAGCCGGCGATGACCACAGTGCCGTGAAGCTGACCGTGAAGGAGCTCGAGGAGCTCTCGGGTGCCATTGGCTGGGTGGATGTCTGTAAGTAAAAAACATTCCGAAAATAATCCGCGTATCGGATAAAACCCGTTCCGGCAGGGTCTCAAAACTGGAGACCTGCTGAAACGGGTTTTTCTTTTTATCAGGATTTATCAGGATCTGCATGCCGGTGGTCTGCAGGTCTGCAAAGTCGAGATCTATTTGCCGGTGGTTTGCAGGTCTACAGAGTTTACACACCTGCAAAATGGAAGACGATCCCGACGACTGCTGAGAAGGCGATGAATGCGATGGGGTGGATCTTGGGGAATACTTTTTGCCCTGCGAAAATAATGATTCCCAGAAGGATCGCCCTGATCAAAAACAGGTCGGTGATCTTGTGACTTGCCATGAAGGCATCGATATTTACCAGGGCGACCTTGGCGACATTCAGGCCGGCTGCTGTGATCATGGCAATAGATGCGGGACGAAGACCATACAGAGCGTTCTGGACATGCCTGCTGCGCTGGAACTTCTGCAGGAAGCCGCTGATGATCAGAATGATGATCAGAGAGGGCGTCGCCAGCGCAAGAGTGGCCACGACACCGCCGGGATAGCCGGCTGTCTTGAAACCGGCAAAGGTCGACATATTGATTCCGATCGCGCCGGGAGTTGATTCTGAGATTGCGATCATGTCCGCGATGTCCGCGTGGGAGAACCAGTGGGTCTTGTCCGACATCTCATAGAGGAAGGGGAGCGTAGCCAGTCCGCCGCCGATGGAAAAGAGGCCGGTCTTGAAGAATTCGAAAAAGAGCCGTAGATAGATCATACTTTTTTCTCCGCCTTCTTTTTATTTCCATTTTTGCCGTTTCTATCACGGAAACCTCCGATGATCACCCCTAGGATACCGGAGGTAATGACAAGGATGGCAGCGGGAACTGCAACCGGGAGGACGCCGGACAGAGCCGTCATCAGAAAAACACCGATATAGAGGCAGAGGCTGACCTTGTCCACGACGGATTTTTTCCACAGGCGCAGGACCGCCTGAACGATCAGGACACAGACACAGACCCGGATACCTGCAAAAGCGTTCTGGACCACAGGCAGATCGGCAAAGCCCTGCAGGAAGGTGGCGATGATCAGGATGATGATGATGGGCATGGTGACAAAGCCCAGGGTGGCGGCAATGGCACCTGCAACCCCTTTTCTGCGGCTTCCGATAAAGGTTGCGACATTGAGGGCGATCAGACCGGGGGTGCACTGTCCGATGGCAAAATAATCGGTCAGGTCCTGGGTCGTAGTCCAGCCGCGGTCCTGGACCAAATCGCGCTCAAGCAGCGGGAGCATGGCGTATCCGCCCCCGAAGTTGACGGCGCCGATCCGCAGGAAGGCAAGATAAAGTTCCAGAATATCTTTCATAAGTGTGGTTATGACCTCCTGTTCAGCTGTGTAGTTCTTTTCTGATCAAAATGGTTCCCCGAATTATCTGTAATCCGGAAGAGATATTTCACGTAGCTATTATATCATCCGGCACACAATTTAACATCAGCACTTTTTTATGGAAGCATCTGCATCGAAATGAGGCAGATGCTTCTGCATATTTATTAAGAAAAAAGAACACGCCCTAAGCCATAAATATAATCTATAGAAAATAAGGTGAAATCAATCCTTATTGTTAAAGTAATATCTATGGTTGATTTTGGCTATTTGTACAGATATAATTCAAATCATAGAAACTTGCAACAATAACGCCGGCGATTTATAGCATTCAGACATGGAAATCTGCCATTACAGCTATCATTTCCGGGGGGAATAAAATGGATGCAGAGAATCGGGCGGTTTTACAGGTGACGCCCTATTGAAGGCGTGATCACAACATGTTTTTGCAGATGCTTAAGGAGGTAAAAATGAAACAGTACTTTGATCTTAAGGGAAGAGTTGCGATTGTCACCGGATGTTCCGGCGGACTTGGTGTACAGATGGCGAAAGCACTTGCTAATCAGGGAGCGATCATTGTCCCGATTGCCCGCAGACAGCAGAAAATCGAAGAAGTTGCCGCCGAAATCCATGAGGAGTTCGGTGTGGAGACTTTCCCTGTCCGCTGCGACATCACAGACACACAGATGGTCGAAGAGGTGGTCGACAAGGTCCTGGAAAAATACGGAAGGATCGATATCCTGATCAACAATGCAGGCACCGGTGCAGTCGCTCCCGCAGAGGACATCACAGATGCCCAGTTCTCCGGTGAAATGAATGTCGACCTGTTCGGCACCTTCAAAGTGGCCCGTGCCGTTGCCAAGAAGGCCATGATCCCCGCCAAATACGGCAGAATCATCAACATCGCTTCCATGTACGGCCTTGTAGGCAACAAAGTCGCCGGTTCTGCGCCCTACCATGCAGCCAAAGGCGGCGTTGTCAACCTGACCCGCGCGCTTGCGGCAGAATGGGGAAAATACGGCATCACTGTCAATGCCATCTGCCCCGGTTACTTCTACACCCCTCTTACCAAAGAGACCCTCGACTCTGACTTCTTCCAGCAGAACGCAAAGACCATGATCCCCGAGGAACGCTACGGAAATGAGGGAGAACTGGATACCGCGGCAATTTTCCTCGCTTCTCCTGCTTCCAGCTATGTTACAGGCGTCAACCTTCCCGTGGATGGCGGCTATACCTGCATGTAAAGAACTACTCAATCTAAGACGAGATAAACAGAATAAGAGAATATTTACAGCTTTTGAAAGACCAATCAGAAAAACCAGCGCCGGGAATCATCGCTCCGGCTGCTGGTTTTTCTGATGAATAAATGGTTACAGTACAGATCCGCCTGAAACCCGAGTTGAACGGCGAAAATCGCGCGCGTAGCGCATTGGAATGCGATTTTCGCAACGTTACAGCAATGCGAAGCATTGCTACCGCCCTCGATAGGGCGCGTACTGTAACTATAAATGTGCTTCCGTGCAGGAACCCGAAAGATATTGTATACTAAGGAATGAGTCACGAGGGACGGTTCTGTCTGACTCATTTTGGGAAACGAGGAACGGTTCCGGCTGCCCCATTGCGTAAAAAGGGTGAAGAAGCAATCTTGAGATGTGACTGGCGCATTCTGTGCTGATAGTCAGACGATTGTCAAATAATAACAACCAGTAAAACGGGAGAGAAAATGGAGAAGAAAAAAATCGATACGGTAGTATTTGATATCGGCGGTGTTCTGGTGGATCTGGGGCGCTTCCGCTTTCTGGAGAAAAAAGGGTTTACAGGAGAGAAGGCGAACCGGGTGATGTACGCCACTATGCGCTCAAAGGACTGGGTGCAGATGGATTTGAATATTATTCCTGTTGAAGAAATCCTTGAGCGTTTTATCAGAAATGATCCTGAATTGGAAGCGGAGATCCGCTACATGTTCGAAGATCTGAACGGAATAGTGGAACGCCGCGAATCCAGCCTTCCCTGGCTCCGGCGCGTCAAAGAGAGCGGCAGGAGGATCCTGTATCTCTCCAACTATTCCCACAAGATCATGCGCGAGTGTGCGGACGCCTTATATTTTCTGCCTGAAATGGACGGAGGCCTCTTTTCCTGTGACTTCCACATGGTCAAGCCGGATCCCGCCTTCTTCCGGCTTTTGATTGAAAAGTATCAGCTGGATCCTTCCCGATGTGTGTTTATCGATGATATTGAGACAAACCTGGAGGGGGCCCGGGCAGTGGGCATGCACACAATTCATTTTGAAAATCCTGCCCAGGCGGAGGCTGAGCTGGACAGGATGCTGCAGTCTTAATCTTTTAAAAACATACAAACATCGGAACTAAAAATGATAAATAAAAAGGCTCTTTCACTTTTTCCCTGCAGCTGCAGGGAATGGAAAGAGCCTTTTGCAATTGAGTGAAAATCAAAGTATTACGGCAGGGGGATCTTGCCGGCCAGGGTGGTCCAGGCGGCTGTCTACGGGGAAGACAGGTGGATCTGCACCCTGGAGGTTCCCGTACGGCCCAGGAAGTTCTTTTTAAAAAGATTGTCGTCTGTTATCAGTCCAAAAAGCGCACGCGCTCGAGGAATTCACGGCTTCGGGTCTTTTCATGGATGGTGTGGATGCCAGAGGAAATGACCCAGACGGCGATTCCCCTTCGGGCGCAGAGGACCAGCAGATCGATGATCATTTCATGGTAGATAGTTTCCTGCCCCAGAAAAGGGAAGAGGCAGATGAGGACCCTGGGGTTCATGAGATACCACTTGAAGTAGGAGAGGCGAAGCCTTTCCGGCATGGACCAGGTGCTGATCGGTTTCAGCAGAGCATCCCTGTCAAACCATTCGGCGGCTTCATCGAGGATGCTGTCCATCAGGTGTCTGTGCAGAAAGCGTTTGCCTGCCTTGGGGATCAGGCTCGTGCTGAGGTTTTCAAGGGCGGACAGGTTGTCAAAAAGGACACCGCCTGTGCGGTCCGGCATGGCAATCTGAACGGCTATCCTGGTGCCGACCATCCTGCGCAGCTCCCGGCAGGTCACGGGCAGACCGTCCAGCAGGAAGGTTCCGTAATCCCAGTTTTTGTTCCCCAGAAAACAGTCGCGGATGCAGGCGCCTGTGCGGTAGTTTTCATCCTGTAAAAGACCGATTTCTCCGCTCTCAAGTGAAAAATCGATCGGCGGCAGTCCGTTGAAGGTCAGATTTGATAAAGACAAAACCGACGTCTTGTCCGCGGGGGCAGCAATACGGAAGGACTCCGTTGAAGTATCTGCATCAGAAAACTGTATATGTCCCCTGTCAGAATAGAGATCAGACTTGCTGTCAGAATAGAAAATGAACTTACCGCCGGGATTTTGAGAGAGTGTAAAAAAAGAGGGAGCTTGAAGTGCCCTCTGTGTGCGGGAAGGCCTGCCGGGTTTCCAGCCCAGAATATCGTAGAGTCTGGTGCCGTATTCTTCCGGGTGCAGGCGGTAGCTGAGGCGCCGGTTTTTGAAAATATCAATGCGGTCCGCATATTGGAAGAGAAATTCTTCATCCAGTTCCATGAGAAAGACAGCTGTACCGTGCTCCATGAGAAGGCGGATACAGTCCATAAAGGGCTTCAGATCCTGCTGGCGAAGGATTTCCGTGATCCTGTCGAGTACGACGACCTGGGCGTGGGAGAGCCAGGCCTTGAAGGCCGAAAGGCGGTAATAGTCGGGCATGGTGAGGGTCGTCAGAGGGGTATCCCAGTCAAAGAGAATGCCCATTTGCTGTCTGACTTCCTCTGCCTCTTTTGTAAAAAGCCTCTCTGCCTCTGCGCGCAGCCGGATCCGGCGCGCATTTTTGTCAAAAGCGCAGACGTAATCGCGGGCGGTGAGCTCTTTAGCCTGAAAGCGGCTGCGGTCGATCACCATCGTGTTTTCCCGGATCCAGCGCATGATTTCAGAGTATCCTGTCCGTTCGCCGCACAGGAAAACTTTGCCGGATTCAATGCGGGTCTTTTCGGAGAAGATTTCCCGGAAGGCAGTTCCGGAAGTCCTGTGGTTGTCGACATAGATTCCGATTCCTTCCCCCTTGGACAGCATGATGTCAAAATGGTATTCCCTGCCCGCATTGATGAATATTCCGTTTTCGATTCGAATCAATTCTTCTATCATAGGAATCCTTTTTTGATCTTTTTGGCCGGCTGCTCATAGGAGCGACAGTATTTGCCTGGCAAATATGCAGGGAAAGCGCGCGAAAATGATTGTTATTCTTCGTAACGGAGGGGGAGTGTCAGGCAGCATTCGGTGCCGATGCCGGGGACGCTGTAGACACGCAGGCCGTAGTCATCGCCGAACATGAGGCGGACACGCGTGTTTACATTGGCGAGGGCGATGCCGCCCCTTTTTTTGCGGGGAAGAGCGGACATGTTGACCGTCTCGGGGGTCTCTCCTCCGACCTGCGACAGTCTGCGGTTCAGGGCTTCCACGTCCTCTTCGGTCATGCCCACACCGTCATCCCGCACCCGCAGAAAGAGGGTCTTTTCACTGTTTTCGATAATGATCCGCACAGTGCCGTCTTCGATTTTGCCCTCCAGGCCGTGGACGATGGCATTCTCAACCAGGGGCTGGAGAATGAGCTTGGGCATGCGTGCCTCCAGGAGCTCCTCGTTCTCCATTTCGACCTCCAGGGAGAGCTTGTCCCCGAAACGGCATTTCTGGACGGTAAAATAGTTTTCCACGTTGTCGAGTTCGTCTGAAAAGGTCACGGACTGCTGCACGTTGGAAATGGTGTAGCGGTAGAAGGTGGCCAGCGCCTCGGTGGTCTCCGCAATCTCTTCGCAGTCGGCCATCAGGGCATCGGCGCGGATGGCCTCCAGGCTGTTGTAGAGAAAATGGGGATTGATCTGGTTCTGCAGAGCTAGGTATTCTGCCTGTTTCTGCTGGAGCTTCTGCTGTTCTTCGCCGTAGAACTGCTGATGGATATCCTTCAGAAAAATGCCCAGGGCAGGTGTATCCTCCCAGTCTTCCGAAAGGAGACGCCGCATGTCTCTTTCCCGGCTGTAACGGCGCAGTGCCCGATAGAACTTCCATTGTGAAATCAGCCACATGAGTTTTTCTCCCTGCATGCCGGAGAGTCTTTATTCTCAGTCTCCTGCATAAAGAATGCTTTCCGGTATTCTTTCCCGTTCCCTGGCAATGCCAGATGATCTACCTGTACAGTTTGCGGTAATCCGACGGACTGATGCCTGTGATCTTTTTGAAAAGTCTTGAAAAATACTTCAGGTCTTTGTAGCCGACCATTTCACAGACGTCCATCACGGAGCAGTCGTCGTTCATCAGAAGGCTCTTGGCGCGCTCGATCCTGACATGGGCCAGGTAATCGGCAAAACCCTGCCCGGTCTCTTTTTTGAAAAGGCTGGAAAAATAGGTGGCGTTGAAGCCGACCATCTCGCTGATGTCCTCCAGGCGCAGAGGCTCTTCAAAGTGCTCCTGGATATACTTTTTGGCCATTGTGATCGGGCGGCTCTCCTGCTCTGCCTTTTCCTCCTGCATCTGTCCGATGATCCCTGTTATTTCCTGCAGCAGCAGGTCGTGGATCTCCTGCAGGCTGCGGCAGTACCAGAAGCGCCTGATCAGGTCTTCTTCAAAGGAAGGGGCGCTGTTTTTCTGCTGTGCCAGGCCGAAACTGCAGGCGCGGATCACTTCCTGGAACCATTCCGCGGCCATGCTGCCGTAAAGAGGACGCAGCTGCTGCAGCTCGGAGAAACTGTTGGAAAGGGTTGTCTCAAAGTAAGATTTGTCGAGATATTCCGCCGATTCCTGAAATTTCTTGCGTATGCCGGGCTGCATGCGGTAATGGCTGTCAAAAGAGATTTCCTCCGACTCCGCGTCCCGCACGGAGGCTCTTCCGCAGACCCGGTCCGCACAGAGCCAGACTGCCTCCCGCAGGGAAGCGGAGAGTTCGCTTGTTACCGGCTTCCGCTTTCCAATTGAAATACTCACACGGATTCCCCAGAAAAGATCTCTCTGCTGTTCGATTTCCTTGCGGATTTTGGTGGAACACTGGCGGACGTCTACGGCATCAAAGGCAGGCGCGCTGATGATGGCAGCGATGCCTTCCGGGATCAGGCCGGCTGCCGATGCCGAGGAGATTTTTTCGATATTTTTGCGCACAATATCCAGCGAATGCTGCATCAGGATCCTTCTGCTCCCCGGACCGCTCTCTGTGTCGGGGATGTCGGGATGGATGACCATGGTATAGAACACATTTCCGGACGGTGTCTCCCTGCCCGCTGTTTCCGGCAGGAGATCGACCCCATAGCTGTCATGGATCTCATCAACATCGCTGAAGGGGAGATTGCGCAAAGCTGCGTCCCGCAGGTCCTTCAGAAGCTGTTCCTGGCGGTTTACGGCGGTTTTCTGCCGGCGGGTCTCGATCTTCTCCTCTTCCCCCAGCCTGTCCCGGATGCGCAGGAGAATGGAATAGAGTTCGTCCTTTTTCAGGGGCTTGAGAAGATAATCCTCCACGCCGTATTTTATGGCTTTCTGGGCGTATTCAAATTCCCGGTAACCGCTGATGATGATACAGTGCAGGGCCGGCTGTAATTCCCGCGCCTGGCGGATCAGATCGATTCCGCTGCAGCCGGGCATGCGGATATCGGTGATCAAAAGATCAGGCTGAGTCTCTTCGATCAGCCGAAGGGCACTGAGGCCGTCGTGGGCAATTCCTACGATCTCATAACCCATCTGTTCCCAGTCGATCAGCCTTTGGAGAAGGAAGATGACTTTTTTCTCATCGTCAGCGAGGATGACTTTCAACATGATACTCAGCTCCTGAATAAAACTTATATTCTGAAAAATACAGTCGGCCTGAAAAAACTCTAATCGAAAATTCTCTATGAAATACTCTAAGAAATTATTCTAAGAAAAAATGCTGCCACGGCATCAGGTGCTGTGACAGCATGCATATACGTTACTGTTCGCGCCCTCTTGAGGGCGGAACCAAAGCCACGCAAAAACACCTTGAGGCTCGTGTCATTCTGAACAGTAATATATTATACACCAACAGGGTGCTTTTGCGATAACATTTCTGACATCTGGTCAGGCAAAGCATCCGTTATTTTCTTTTTCGAGATGTTGTGGATTTGGCCGGGACACAATTTTATTCGTAATCAGCGACGTTCTCCTTGTCGATCCAGATGTTGGTGGTGATGATGGTGTTGTTCTCAAGGGTCTCGCCGTCGATCAGCTTGCAGGCTGCTTCGATGCCGTTGGCTGCCATTGCGCCGCCGTCCTGAGAGACAGTACCGGTGATCCTGCCGTCCTTGATGGCCTCAAAGCCGTCGGGTGTGCCGTCAACGCCGGTGATGACGATGCCGCTGTCTGCGCCTGCTGCGTTGCCTGCGCCGACTGCCATGCCGTCGTTCTCGCAGACGATTGCATCAAGGTCATATGCGGAGAGCCAGCTCTCGACTGTGCCCTGTGCGGAAGCGGTATCCCACTGGCAGTCAGCGGGCTCCACGACCTGGACCATGTCGGGATAGTTCTTGAGGATGTTCTCATAGCCTTCCAGTCTCTGCAGGCCGCCGGCATCACCGGAGGGGCCTGTGAGGATTGCAATGTTGCCCTTGCCGCCCAGAAGGTCAGCGACGTGCTGCATCTCGGTCTCGCCGGCAGTTACGTTGTCACCGCAGGAAAGAGCGGAGATACCGTGATTTTCCCAATCTGTGCAGGCGGAGATGACGTTGATCATGATCACGCCCTTGTCTGCTGCAGCCTGTGCTGCATCGCCGAGTCCGTCGGGATCTACGGGCTCAAACAGGATTGCCTGGTAGCCTTCGGAAGTGCACTGCTCGATCTGGCTGATCTGCTTTGCAGCGTCCTGGTCAGCGCTGAGGATGGTGAGATCAACACCAAGCTCTGCAGCTTTGGCTTCTGCTGCCTCTGTGACAGCGATCTGGAATGCGTTGGTCTGATGCTGCTGGATCAGGGCGATCTTGTAGCCGCCTGCAGCCGCATCCGTTTCGGCAGCTGCACCGGTGCCGGCTGCTGCTGCGTCGTTAGAAGCGGTATCTGTGCTGCTCGCAGAAGAGGAGCCGCCGCAGCCTGCGAGCAGGCCTGCAGACAGGATACCGGCCATCAGGATGGCCATCAGTCTCTTTTTCATATTCTTTCCTCCTTGGTAGAATAAATAAAAATGCTGTTGCATCACATGTGGCTGTAAAACAGCTGCATGTGAATGCTGTTTACATCACATGCGGCCGAAGAACAGCAGCATGTAAATGTTGTTTACATCACACACGGCCGCGGGCGGCAGCTGTGTGAAAATGTCCTTTGAAAATGCCGACGCTGTGTCCTGAAAATCTGTAAATCACTGTAAATCGGCTTTTCTGCAAATCAGTTCTTTCTGCTCTTGCCCTTGACGTCGATCAGGACGGCGAGGACGATGATGAGACCCTTGACGATCTTCTGCCAGTGAGAGGAAACGCCGAGGATATCGAGGCCGTTGGCGATGACAGTGATCAGGAGTGTGCCGACGACAACGCCCCAGGGCTTGCCGACACCGCCGGTCATGGAGACACCGCCCACGACACAGGCCGTGATGGCATCCATCTCATAGCTCTCAGCCGCGGTGGGCTGTCCGATGGTGACACGGGAAGTCATCAGGAAGCCGCACAGACCTGCCAGGAAACCGGCGATCGCGAAAGTGGAGATGCGGATCGCGGTTGTGTTGATACCGGCGACCTTTGCTGCCTGCAGGTTGCCGCCGCAGGCGTAAACTCTGCGGCCGTACACGGTTTTGGCCAGTACGAAGGAGCAGATGATGATGACGATGATCAGGAAAATGGCCAGCATGGGAATGCCTGCGATGGAGCCGGCGGCAATTGCCTTATAGGGCTCGCTCATGCCGATGACAGGCTTGCCGTTTGAGGCCAGCAGGGCAAGTCCGCGGACGGCGGTCATTGTGCCCAGGGTCATGATAAAGGGCGGCAGTTCGCCGACGGCGACGCCGACACCGTTGATGAGACCTACGCCGAGTCCGGCGAGCAGTGCTGCGACCAGTGCAAGGACCAGAGGATTGTTGCCCTGTCCCAGCATGGCGGCCAGGATGCCGGAAAATGCGACAGTGGAACCGACAGACATATCAAATCCGCCGGAAATGATGACGAACATCATGCCGAATGCCAGGATTCCGTTGATGGATGCCTGCTTCAGAATGTTGACCAGGTTGCTGGGTGTGATGAAGCTCGGCTTGAGGATGGTCAGTCCGATGACGATGATGATAAAAATGACAAAAATAAAGTATTCGCTGATCAGCGATTTCAGATTCTTTCCTTTGTTCAGCTCATCCTGTTTCATGAGTTGCTCCTCCCGTTTATGTGAATGGTAATTATCAGACCTCAATTTTGGATGCCAGAGTCATGATCTCTTCCTGAGAGAACTGGTCCCGGCTGAGTTCGCCGGAGAGATTTCCTTCGGACATGACGGCGATCCTGTCGCAGACACCCATGAGCTCCGGAATCTCCGAAGAGATCATGATGACCGCCTTGCCCTGCTGTACCAGATTTCCAATCAGCAGGTAGATGTCACGCTTTGCGCCGACATCAATGCCGCGTGTAGGCTCATCAAGAATGATGATGTCCGGATCGTTCAGAAGCCATTTGCCGATGACTACCTTCTGCTGATTGCCGCCGGACAGGTTGCCGACGATCTGATCTCCGGAAGGAGTCTTGATCTTGAGTTTTTCAATATATTCCTGAGAGGCTTTTCTGGCCTTGGTCTTGCTGTAAAGACCGTTTTCCAGAAGCTTTTTGATGGCGACCATGGCGATATTGTCATTGACGGTACCGCGCAGGTTGAGGCCGGTGACCTTGCGGTCCTCCGTGACCAGCGCCACGCCTTCTTTGATGATGTCCTTGGGAGAGTGAACGGTGATTTTTCTGCCCTTGACGAAGATTTCGCCCTGAGAGAGCTTGTGCATACCGAAGATTCCCTCGACCAGTTCGCTTCGTCCTGCGCCGACCAGGCCGCCGATGCCGAGGATCTCACCCTTGCGGACCGAGATGCTCACGCCTTTGACCTTGTTGTCCGCGCGCACGATGTTTTTGGCTTCGAAGACCACTTCGCCGATCTCTGCCTCTGCCTTGGGAAAGACATCTGTGATCTCACGGCCGACCATCATCTTGATCAGCTGCGGCTCGTCCAGATCCTTTGCGTCACCGGAACCCACATAGGTGCCGTCGCGGTAGACGCTGATCCGGTCGCAGATGGTGAAGATCTCATCCATGCGGTGGGAGATATAAATGATGGCGACGCCCTGCTCTTTCAGTCGGCGGATATGCCCGAACAGAAGCTCGACCTCTCTGTCCGTGATCGCAGCGGTGGGCTCGTCCATGATGATGACTTTCGCGTTGACCGAGATGGCTTTGATGATCTCGATCAGCTGGCACTGGGCTACGGTGAGGTTGCGGAGAAGCTCCATCGGAGAAACATGCAGTCCGCATTCTGCAATCAGACGTTTCGATTCCTCGATCTCGGCCTTCTTGTCTACGAGGCCGTTTTTACGGATCTCGCGGCCGACAAAAATATTTTCATAGACCGGCATGTCGAGGATGGGATTCAGCTCCTGGTGGATCATCGCCACGCCTCTGTCCATTGCCTCCTTGGGATTGGATACCTGATAAGGCTGCCCGTTGAAGAGGATCTCGCCGCCCTCGTCTTTTGTGTAGATGCCCATCAGAATTTTCATCAGCGTCGACTTGCCTGCGCCGTTTTCCCCCATCAGCGCATGCACTTCTCCGGGTCTGACCTGCAGCTGGACATGATCCAGAGCCTTTACACCCGGAAATGTCTTGCTGATGTCTTTCATTTCCAAAATATAGTCCATAATGCACCCCTGTCGTATGTCAATGGAGAACGCTTGTATCTGAAGCGGCTGCAGGCATTTTTTCTTACAGGCCCTGTAAGAGCGGATGTCTGCGGCAGCGCTCACTGCATCTCGGTTGACTGCTGTTTCAAGTTTTCCGCTGATTATTTTAGCAGAGACGATTTTTGCATCAAATGGCGTATTTTCACTTCAGGGGGGACAATTTTCAGATGTTTTGCATGTAGAAGGGGACCTCTCCCGAATACTGTCCCCCAGGAAAAAGACCCCGCGCTTCCGGCGGGGCTGCGGCAAAGTCAGCAAATAATACATGGGCGGACATTTTCAACCGATATCTGTCATGTTATACTGTTTGTGGATTTGTTTGGATCCGCGGAACAGTTGATCACCCAGGGAGGGACAAAGATTTATGAAAAGAATGATTATCGTAGTAACTGCGATCTCCGCAATTGCGGCAATTGCGATCACGACCATTGCTATTCCGGACAGATTTGAATGATGTGATTCAAATGATGTGATTCAGATGTGATTCATAAGAAATGATTCGGATTATATGTACAAAAAGGATTGCGGAAAAGCATTTACAGCCTTTCCGCAATCCTTTTTTTGTATCATCGTTTCGGGACCGCACAGTCGCAGCAACAGGTTTTATTTACCGCTTTCATATGTGCGGACGGCAGCGAAATTGTCAGATGACTTCCGCGGGACCGAAATCCAGCTGCTCGTTGAAGTTGCGGGCGTTCTCCATGGTGACCGCAGCGATTGCCTGCAGGGCCTCTCTGGTGAAGAAGGCCTGGTGGGAGGTCAGGATCAGGTTGGGGAACATGGTCAGACGCGCGACGATGTCCGTGTCGATCATATCGTCGGAGCGGTCCATGTAGACGTTGGCATCCTCGCCCTCGTAGACGTCAAGTGCGACAGCGTGGAATTTATTGGCCTGCAGACCCTTGATCAGAGCGTCTGCATCGATGAGGGGACCGCGGGATGTGTTGACCAGCATGACGCCGTCTTTCATCAGACTGATCGCTTTCTCATCGATCAGGTGATAAGTGCCGCCCTCGCCCATGATCAGGGGGGCGTGCACAGAGATGAGGTCAGCTTTGCTGAGGACATCTTCTTTGGAAGCATAGGTGAGAAGCCCTTCCTCCTCAAGAGCTTTGTTGGGGAATGCGTCCCAGCCCATGACTGTCATGCCGTAGCCCTTGCAGATGCGGGCCATGATCTGGCCGATGCGGCCGGTGCCCAGGATGCCGGCGACCTTGTTGTTGAGGTCGACGCCCAGCAGTCCGCTCAGAGCGAAATTGTTGTCCTTGACCTTGATGTAAGACTTGTGGATGCGGCGGTTGGCAGCCTGGATGATGGTCATGGCATGCTCCGCGACCGCATAAGGGGAATAAGCCGGCACACGCAGGACCTTAATGCCGTATTCCTTGGCAGCGTCCGCATCAACATTGTTGAAACCGGCGCAGCGCAGCAGGATCAGGCGGACACCGCCTTTGGCGAGAACCTTGACGACTTCGCGGGGAGCTTCGTCATTGACGAAAATGCAGACAGCGTCGAAGCCTTCCGCAAGATGGGCGGACTCGATGGTCAGTCTGCTGCTGAAATATGTGATGTCTACATTGTAAGTGCCTTCACCCTTGTCTTTGGACAGCTCGCTGAAGAAGAGACGGTCATAATCTTTGGTGCCGTAAAAAGCGACACGGAGAATGTCGGAGGATCTGTCCTGGGGCGCGATCTCGCTGAGCACACCCTGGATGATCTCAATGGCCTTGTCCTCGTCCGGACCTTCCGCGGTGATATTGAGGACGGAACCTTTTTTTGCCTGGAGGGCAAGAATCTGCAGGACATTCTTGCCGGAAGCGGTTTTTCCCTCATACTCAAGGGTCACGTTGCTCTTGATCCCTGTGCAGGCCTGCGCCAGCAGTGCCGCGGGACGGGCATGGATGCCGAGAGGATTTTTTACAGAATACTGTAAGGTTTTCATATGTAATCCTTTCCTGAAACAATATAGACATAAGAACAGATAACAAGATGCTGTTGCATACTATATTCAATTATAAAGGGTTAGTTATGGTTAATCAATAGTTCTGTTGCTTGCATGTTTGATTTTGTGAATGAATATGAACAAAAAAACGAAAAACAAAACAAAAACCCGGCACAAACCGTTCAGGTCTGTGCCGGACTTTGCGTCTGCATGCATTATTTGCGGCTGGTTCTGTTTCCTTCAGAACCAAAACTCAGAAAACAATGTTTCCCCTTCATTATTTTCTGATGGAAGGATCCAGGAGCAGGTCGCAGTCGACGTTGCCCTTGATGCCGTTGATCTTGCCGCGGGATGTAAACTGCCACATGTCATACTGTGTGGGAGTTGTCATGGTGTCCGCATGTGTCCAGATGGCGGAAGCGGGTCTGTTGGTACCCCAGTATGCGTACCATGTCGCATATTTGGTCAGCTTGGCAGGATTGTAATAGCTGTTGAGGTAGTGCAGATTGAAATAGTAACCTGCGCGATAGCCGCCGCTGGTGATGGCGTTGCAGAAGGCCGCGGTCATATCTGTGATCTTGCTTCTGCTCTTGACCTTGGTGTAGCGCATGGAATCATATTCCCAGTCGAAGAAGACCGGAAGATCGATCTTGAAAGGTTTGATGACTGCCATGCAGCGTTTGGCTTCGTTGATCGCCTGTTTTGTGTTGGCAGCATAGCTGAACCAGTAAATACCGACGGTCAGTCCGGCAGCCTTGGCGTTCTTGATATTCTGATAAAAATACTTATCCGTCGTGCTGCTGCCGTAACCGGCGCGGATGATGACGGCCTTGACACCGGCTGCCTTAACCTTGTTGAAGTCGATGCTTCCCTGATGCTCGGACACGTCGATCATATGGGCATATTTTGAAGAAGCCTTACCGCTGTTGGAAGATACGGTGATCTGACCGAGGAGCTTTCCGTTGGCATCGAATTTATAATACTTGCTGCCGATCTGCTGGTTACCTGTCAGCAGAGCACCGTAATGTTTTTTTACATTGCAGCTTGCATAATACTTATTGCCGTTGACGGTGAGCCAGCCGAAGAGCATGCGGCCCTGGGAATTAAAATAATACCTTCTGCCGCTGATCTTCTGGAAACCTGTAGTAACAGCTCCTTTAGGGGAGGAGGAAGGGTTGAGGTAGTAATAATACCCTCCGACGCCTACCAGCCCGGTCAGGATCTGTCCCTGGCCCTTGTCGCCCCTGATATAGCTTGCATAATACTTTTTGCCGCCGGTTGTGAAGAAACCTACTTTCATATTCCCTTTGGAATCAAAGAAATAGGTCTTTCCGTTATGCTTAACAAAACCGGTTTTGTAGGAGCCGTTTGAGGACTGCAGCCGGTAATATGAACCGACCTTTTTCCAGGTGGCGCCTGAAACATCAACCGGAGTTTGTGCTGCCGTACTTTCGGTAATGAACGATTCACTGCTGACGGCCGGACCGTTCGTTTTCCCTGTTTCCGCGGCGGAATTTTGTGCTGAATCATTACGAACAGCAGCTCCTGCAGGCAAAAGGAGCGTTCCGGCGGTCAGTGAGAAAACCAGGAGACCGGTAATCAGCGTCTTTAACTGAATTTTCATACACCCTCCGTTAATTGAAATATACAGTATATAGGTTATCTTGAAACTAATTAGTCAGTATATAGTAAAAAAAGGGATGTGTCTATCTATAACTTGGAAAATCGACAAAAAAAGCAAAAAACACGAAAAAAATACGAAAAAAAGAACACCATTCCAAGTCTGGAAGTGGTGTTCCTTCGTGCGCCGTCAGGGACTCGAACCCTGGACACCCTGATTAAGAGTCAGGTGCTCTACCAACTGAGCTAACAGCGCAGATCGTATAAATTTCTGTTCGGGATGTTTGTTCTTTCCGAACGCAAGTGTTATTATATGCGATGTCATTTTGAAATGCAAGTACTTTTTTTAAAAACATGGAATTTTTTTGCAAGTGCTGTTTCAGTAAAGACCGACTCGAAACTTGAGGCGTTTTTCGCGGCTTTTTCGCGAAAAAACCGAGTTCAACGGCGCGCGGCGCACACGAAGCGTATTGGAATCGCTGCGCGAAAGCGTTACATGTCCACGCCCTTCGGGGGGGCGTGGACAGTAACCAATCGCTTTGAAGATGCAAATGGAAGGGACGGCCGCAATCAAAAAATATATATCTGTGGTATAATAAAGTACTGTCCAAAAGAAGCGGGGCTTGTCCTGAAGAGAAGGCCGGTTTCCGGACAGATGGAGGATTGTTTTTTATGAATATGATTTTCGAGACACACGCGCACTACAACGATGAGGCATTTGAGGAAGACCTGGAGCAGATCTTCGAGAAGTTTCCGGAGCAGAGGATCGGACGGGTCGTCAACATCGCTTCAGACCTGGAAAGCATCGAGGAGTGTCTGGAACTGACGCAGAAGTATCCCTTTATGTACTGCGCATTGGGAATCCATCCTTCGGACAGCGCTCCCCTGACGGACGAAATTCTGGCGCAGATCAGTGAAAAACTTAAAAAGCCCCGCGTGGTCGCTGTCGGAGAGATCGGATTGGATTATTATTGGGACACACCGGACAGATCCATCCAGAGGCACTGGTTTGAACAGCAGCTGGAAATGGCCCGTGAGGCAGACCTTCCGGTCGTCATACATTCCCGTGAGGCGGCGCAGGATACGATGGATATCATGAAAGCTCATCGCGCGCAGGAGATCGGCGGTGTAGTACACTGCTATTCCTACAGTCTGGAGCTTGCCAGAGAATATGTTAAAATGGGTTTCTTTATCGGAATCGGAGGTGTCGTAACCTTTAAGAACGCCCGTAAGCTCAAGGAAGTCGCTGCGGGGATTCCCATTGAGAATATTGTCCTTGAGACAGACTGCCCCTACCTTGCGCCTGTCCCCTACCGCGGCAAGAGAAACAGTTCTCTCTATCTCCCCTATGTCGCCGAAGCAATTGCGCAGCTCAAGGGAATGGATACGGAAGAAGTCATTGCGCGCACCTGGGAGAATGCGGAGCGGCTCTACAGATTCTCGTAGAGAAGAATCAAAAGCAGAAAGGGTTATATTTTGGAAAAACTTACATCACCGGGCGTAACACGTGCTGTCCTGGCACAATACGGGATCCGCGCCCGCAAAAAATACGGTCAGAACTTTCTGACCGACGGCAGGATCGTCCGCGGAATAGTAGAAGCAGCAGGCATTACGAAAGAGGACTGCGTGCTGGAGATCGGCCCGGGAATCGGCACGATGACACAGTGCCTGTCAGAGGCCGCCCGGATGGTGGTCTGCGTGGAGATCGACGAAAACCTCCGGCCGGTGCTGGCGCATACACTGGAGGACTGCGATAATGTGGAGATTCTCTGGCAGGATATCCTCAAGACCGATCTGAAAGCGCTGTCGGACAGATTCAATGACGGCAAGCCTCTCAAAGTGGTCGCGAATCTTCCTTATTATGTAACTACGCCTATCCTGCTGCGCCTTCTTGAAGACAAGGGCAGGTTTGAGAGCATTACCGTCATGGTTCAGAAAGAAGTGGCAGAGAGAATCTGCGCCGGCCCCGGCAGCAAGGAGTACGGCGCCCTTTCACTGGCGGTGCAGTATTATTCTTCACCGGAGGTTGTTCTGAAAGTGCCGCCCGCATGCTTTATGCCCCGGCCCGCGGTGGACAGTGCCGTGCTCTGCCTGCAGGCCTATGATCATCCGCCCGTGGAGGCAGATGAAGAGTTTTTGTTCGCATTGATCCGCGCGTCTTTCAACCAGCGCCGGAAAACCCTTGCCAACGGCCTGTCCCACGGCTTCCGCTGCAGGGGGAAGGTATTGACGAGGCAGGAGGCGGAAGAGGCGCTGGCTGCGATCGGACTTTCCGCTGATATCCGCGGGGAGAAGCTCTCCCTGGAGCAGTTTGCCGCCCTCAGCAGGCAATTGGAAAAAACAGCCGGAAAAGCCTGATTCAGGCAGACAATCCTGAATGCAGAGGATGCTTTCTTTGACATCAATATGCCGCTGTGCTAAACTGATTTTACGGATTGATGCTGAGAAAAAAATGGTTGAGCGAAGAGGTTTGTGCATTGGATAAATACGAATTAAGAGTGAGTTTGGATGAGATCGACAGACTGATTGCGGAGAGGCGTTTCGCGGAAGCCGCAGAGGTTGCCGACACGATTGACTGGGAGCGTGTAAAGGGCGTCCATGTCATCTGCAGGATCAGTGATCTCTATAAGATAAATAAAAGATATAAAGACAGCCGTGATCTTCTGGAAATTGCTTACGAGAGAAATCCTTCGAGCAGAAAGATCATATATTCTCTCTGTGAGCTCGAACTGAAGCTGAACAATTATATCCATGCGCTGCAGCTCTATAATGCTTTCATCAATGTGGCACCCAGGGATCCGGACCGCTTCCTTCTGCAGTACAAGCTGTATAAGAAGCAGGACGTGAATGTGTACGAACAGATCGCGGTTCTTGAGGAATTTCTGCAGAGGGATTTCCGTGAGAGATGGGCCTACGAGCTTGCGGTTCTGTATCAGCGCGCCGGCGAAGAGCAGCGCTGTATCAGCCAGTGCGATGAGATCGTGGCATACTTCGGCGACGGACGTTTTGTGATCCGCGCCCTGGAGCTGAAACAGTCCTTGACGGAGCTCACACCGCAGCAGGAAGAGCGCCTGGAGATTCTCAGAAGCGGCGGTACCATCGCGCCTCCCGCGCCTGAACCGGAGGAAAGCGGGCAGACCGAAGCAGAGGATGCCGACGCCGGTGCCGGAGAAGATACAGACGAGGGCGGTTCCGATGCGGACGTGACAGAAGAAGCAGAAGATGCAGTTCCCTCCGGGGAGGTAACTGCGGCGGATAAGGAAGAAAAGGCCGTCCCTGCCGGTTCTGACGCTGAAACCGTCGAAGAGGACGGAAGCGTGGAGGATGACGGGGCAGCATCCGGCGATGAAGACGCCGAAGAAGAGGACACTGACAACGCCGGTCCTTCCGCAACACCGGAAGAATACACAGATGCGCTTCTGCGCAATGCAAGGATGGAGGAAACCATCGCCCGCGGCATGCGCGAGATCGGGGACGGAGATTACGACAGCGTCCTTGCCCAGGAAACCAATGGCCAGCTTGCCATGGTGATGGAAGAGGAATCCCCGGAGGAAACGCAGGTTGAGGGTCAGCTTGATCTTGCACAGATCATGTCCGAGTGGGAGAAGATCCGCAAAGACAGCGAGCAGCAGCGTCTGGCTGAAGCGCGCCGGCGCGTGATGGAAAGATCCCAGGCTGTCAAACGTGAGTTGTACGGGGATGATTTTGCAGGAAGCGATTCTGCTGACGAGGGATCCGCAGATTCCTCAGAGCAGGAAGAGCAGACACCGGAAAGGACCGGAACGACCCGTTCCTGGAAAAAGGAAGATGTTGAGAATGGACTGCGCGGCGAGTGATCTGTCTGAAAAAGGCAGGATGCAGGACCGGGCGAGTCTGAAAATATGCAACTGACACTGCAAACAACAGCAATAAGAACAGAAAGGGGAACTTATGGCTGCAAAAGCGACGGGCAATAGGGTTTTTGTATCAGAGACGGATGCCTACCTTTTTGGAAACGGGACTCACTACGACATTTACAAAAAACTTGGTGCCCACCCTTCCGTAGAGGATGGTGAGAAAGGTTTTTTCTTTGCTGTATGGGCACCTAATGCAAAAGCGGTCCATGTGGTCGGCACATTCAACGAATGGGATGAAGAGAAATATCCCATGAAGAAGCTCAATGACGGCGGCATCTGGACGCTGTTCATCCCCGGCCTCGGGGCAGGTGAGCTGTACAAATACTGCATCACAACAAAGGACGGCAGCAAAGTCTATAAGGCTGACCCCTTTGCAAATTCTGCGGAACTTCGTCCCGGCACTGCTTCCAAGACCGCGGACATCACCGGATTCCGCTGGTCGGATGGGCGCTGGATGAACAAGCGCGGCAAAAAGAATCCCAATCAGCAGCCTCTGGCAATTTACGAGTGCCATATCGGATCCTGGATGAAACATCCGGACGGCGGCGACGGATTCTATACCTACAGAGAATTTGCGGATCGTATCGTGGAGTACTTGAAGGAGCTTCGCTATACCCACATCGAGCTGATCGGCATTTCCGAACACCCTTTCGACGGCTCATGGGGCTACCAGGTGACGGGATATTATGCACCCACTTCCCGTTATGGCACGCCCAATGACTTCATGTATATGATCAATAAGCTGCACAACGCGGGAATCGGCGTCATCCTGGACTGGGTGCCTGCACACTTCTGCCCTGATGCACACGGTCTTGCAAAATTCGACGGCGAATGCATTTTTGAAGATCCGGATCCCCGCCGCGGCGAGCATCCCGACTGGGGCACCCGTATTTTCAACCTGGGCAAGCACGAGGTCAGCAACTTCCTGATCGCAAATGTATTCTACTGGATCAACGAGTTCCACATCGACGGAATCCGTGTCGATGCGGTCGCATCCATGCTGTATCTCGACTACGGTAAGAAAGACGGCCAGTGGCTGGCCAACAAGTATGGCGGAAATGAAAACCTCGATGCGATCGAGTTCTTCAAGCATCTCAATTCCGTTATTCACGGCGCGCATCCGGGCTTCCTTACAATAGCTGAGGAATCCACAGCGTGGCCCAAGATCACTGCCAAGCCCGAAGACGACGGCCTTGGATTTGACTTTAAGTGGAATATGGGCTGGATGCATGATTTCTGCGAATATATGAAACTTGATCCCGTCATGCGCAAGGGCGACCACAATGGCATGACTTTCGCTATGAGCTACAACAGCGCCGAAAATTATATTCTTCCGCTTTCTCATGATGAGGTTGTCCACCTCAAGTGTTCCATGGTGGAGAAAATGCCCGGCTACCGCGTCGACAAGTATTCAAACCTTCGTCTGGGCTATACTTTCATGACCGGTCACTGCGGCAAGAAGCTGCTCTTCATGGGTCAGGAATTCGGCCAGGAGCGTGAGTGGAGCGAGGCGCGCGAGCTCGACTGGTTCCTGCTCTCCGACGAGCAGAACGCCGGTATGAAGAAGTATGTCGGCAAGCTTCTCGAGATGTACAGACACTATAAGTGCCTCTATGAGATCGATAATGACTGGGGCGGCTTCGAGTGGATCAATGCCAACGACGCAGACCGCAGTATCTACTCTTTCCTGCGCAAGGCTCCGTCCAGCCGCAAGGGCCTCGTGTTCGTTCTGAACATGACTCCTGTCAAATACGAGGGCTACAGAGTCGGTGTTCCTGTAAAAGGCCGGTATAAACTCGTCCTCAATTCCACTGAGAAGCAGTTCGGCGGCTTCGGAGACACTCCTGTACCGGAAGTCATCAAGGCTGCAAAGGGCGAATGTGATTTCCGCGATCAGTACCTTGAATTCGACCTTCCCGCTTACGGAGGCCTGGTATTTGAGTTTACTTATTAATTTGAGACAGGGGGTAAAACGTGGTACTTCATGAATCTGCTGAAGATTATCTTGAAACCATATTGATTCTTTTTGAAAGAAACGGACAGGTGCGTTCCATTGATATTGTCAATGAAATGAACTTCTCCAAACCCAGTATCAGCATCGCGATGAAAAAACTTCGCGAGAACGGCTATATCCGCATGGATGTCAATGGATTGATTACATTGACAGATGAAGGCAGAGTAATTGCCGAGCGCATCTACTCCAGGCATAAGCTGCTGACAAAGGTTCTCGAGGCCATCGGGATCGATGAGAAGAAGGCAGAAGATGAGGCCTGCAAGATCGAGCACGATATCGATGACGAGACCTACGAGAGAATCCGCGAATTCTATTTAAATTATTCCGAAAAGATGAACAGCCAGCAGTAATCGTGTAATCTGTATAAGCAGTATAAGTTTGTATGTATGGTCACCCGCCGGCGGGAGAGCGCCGGCGGGTGATTATGATGAAACCAGTGTATTTTTTTCCGACTTAAGCAGCAAGGAGTTAAAAATGGTCAGAATCACTATGAAAGACGGCGGCATTATTGATCTTGAGCTCGATGAGAAGGCGGCTCCCATCACTGTTGAAAACTTTCTGAAGCTTGTCAATGCCAAATTCTATGACGGTACCATCTTCCACAGAGTCATTTCCGGGTTTATGATCCAGGGCGGAGATCCTCAGGGAACCGGTATGGGCGGCCCGGGCTGGACGATCAAGGGCGAGTTTGCACAGAACGGCGTCAACAACCCCATCAGCCACAAGAGGGGAGTGATCAGTATGGCGCGTGCCATGGATCCTGACAGTGCCGGCAGCCAGTTCTTTATCATGCATGCCGACGGCGAGTTCCTCGACGGACAGTACGCCGCCTTCGGCCATGTCGTAAAGGGCATGGATGTAGTTGACCGCATTGCAGCCACTAAGACCAACCGCTGGGCAGGTGACCGCCCTTACGAGGACCAGGTGATGGAAACTGTACGTGTGGTAGAGGAATAAGACCATACATTTGACACAAAGACAGTTCCTGCTTCATGCCGCACATGGGCAGGAACTGTTTTTTACATTTATTCGCAAAATATGCATTTTTAAAAATCCGTTTATTGACAAACGGCCATTTAACGGTAATAATAGTTTTACTAAACTAACCATTTCCATGGAGACTTGCCCCATCCGGGCAGGTCTTTTCATGACTTTGGGGTTAGTAATTTCTAACAGAAGATGTTTTTAATAGAAAGTTTTGCTGCTGCCGAATTCTGTGCAGGGAGATCGGGCCCTTCTCCATTCTGCAGGGTGGATCGGATGCAGCTCCATCTATTGAAGACATGGTGCACTGTTCATTGAAAACAAAAGGAGGAGAAATGCACAGAAAAGCGACTAAATTTCTTTCCCTGCTCCTTTCCGCAGCCATGATGGCGGGCTCTATGTCCTTACCTGCTGTGGCGGCGGAGCCGGCGGTCTATCAGGAGTCGGCAGCGGAGGAAACAGAAGCACTCCCTGAAGAGACGGAAGCAGAGGAGATAGAAGCGCTCCCCGAAGAGACGGAAGCAGAGGAGAACGGCACGGAGGAATTCGACGCAGAAGAGACCGGATCGGAAGAGGATGCGGAACAGGTCGAAGAACAGGATTCAGTGGATACCGTCGAGGAATCGGAAGAAGCTGAGGCGGTGCAGGAAGAAACTGCTGACCCGGAAGCCGCAGATGGAGAAGAGGAATCTGTTGAGGAAGAACCTGCAGCTGAAGCAGCGCCCGCTGAGGCAGTGGATACGGTACAGGAGGTTACAGCGGCAGAAACTGTATTGGAAGCGGAGGAAGTCACCGATTCCAACTCGGATCTTACCGGTCAGGGCTATGTCCTGATGAACATCCCTTATGCGGATTTCTATGAGGAAGAGGGAATTGACGGTGTGGACATTGTCTCCACGGCGACGGTCAAGACCTATAACCAGAACATGGCAGGCGGTTCCTACCATGCAGGCTATGATGCTGCGGACCCGATCAGCGACGCAGAGATCCTGGGCGTGATCTATCCGGTCTATGTCGAAGACCTGAGTGTCCTGCAGGGCATGACACAGGTCACGGATGCGGATACAGCAACCATTACCGTGGCGTCCGGCAAGAGCTCGACGACCACAAAGGAAGTTTCCGGCAAGGACCTCCTGTTTGCGTCCGGCAGCTATGCCTTCTACATTCTGGGCGGAGAGCCGGCTAATTACAAGACCCTGTCCGGCAGCGCCGGAAGCTATAGCTTCTCGGCTGTAAAGAACGGCGCACAGGAGGCGCAGATCGCCAGTGCAGATCTCACGTATGGCGGTCATTACACAGACTTGACCCTGAATGTGGAAGCGGACGAGGTCGATGGCGATGCGGTCGTGACAGGTGTTGTCCTGACGGCAGACGGCAACGATTATGTGCTGCGCCATGTGGAAAATATCTGGCGTAAGACCTCCCTGGGCTGGAACTGGACCGATCTCGACGGTACAGGCCTGACCGGCAAGACCATCACGGCAATCACCTACTACCTGCAGGACGGCGGTGTCTATGAGTATGCCGTAGACATCACTGTGAAAAAACAAATGCTCAGCGATACTGAAGCGGCCTTTACAGATGCCAATACGATCACAGTGAAGGGGCTTCCCGAGGATATTCAGAATCCTAAGGCAACGGTCTCCAGCGTAGTCGGACGCGGCGAGACACCCGTTGTGATCGCCGAGAGCGCGGACCTTGTAGATGGTGTCGTGACCATGGCCGATGCAGCAGTCAGCGGCACAAAATACAATGTCAAGGTCGTCAGCGACAATTATGCCGATGTGACGATGCGGGCGGCGTTTGAGGAGCTGAAGCTGATCAGCATCGCCGGTGTCAACTATTTCTATACAGATACGACGGATGATCTGGACAATACACTGTACCGGGCGACCGTATCCGGCAGGGGCGGCAGTACGACTTACGACTATGCAAAGACTGACCTCACTCCGATCGGGGAGACCGGCTATGCCTATACAACCGCTCCCAACGTGACTCCTCTGAGCGGCACGCTTTATGGATACGGTGAAGGCACTGCCACCAACTACAAAGAAGTCTATGAAAAGCTCGGCGTCTCCTCAGACACGGATCCCGCTTACGACGCAGTTACAAGTGCGACCGGCTTCAGCGGCCATCACGCCAAGGATATTCCGTCTCTGGTGACTTTCGGAACAGACGCGTCCGGGGAGAAGGCGATCACAGGCCTGACCCTGAACCGCCAGTCGAAGACAGTGGACGCTGTGACCTACGTCGAGGCCAGCATCCTGCAGGCGGAGGAAAAGGATCTGACGGAAGAACAGCAGGCGGCTCTGGCTGTCGTGCCCAAGACCAACCCGATGACTGCTCCTTCCGATCAGGAAATCAGTGTGACACCGGCAAGTGCATCCCTGACTTCCTCCAGATACGGCAGGGCAGAATTTGCTATTGTACCAGATGACAGTGTGCCGGGATATGTCTGGAGCAACTACTGGAGCAGCATATACGCAGCAACCATAAGCAATGGCAGCACGACGGTCGGCGCGGTTCACTGGATTGATCTGTACGGTGAAGCAGCAACGTCCGGTCCCCACTACAACAAGGTGGAAATTGCCCTCAACAACGGAATCAGCACCGGCTCCAACGAGGCTGAAGTCAGCCGCTATGCGGATTTCTTTGATGGAAATTACATCAAATCCGGCACCTACACTATTACAATCTACGCGGAAGGGTATTCCCCTCTGACCGCAAAAGTTGCAGTAGATGTCAAGCTGTCCAACAAGACAGCGGTTTATAACGGATCTGCAGTTACTGTAGATAAAGCAGCTCTGACCGGCGTCACGGGCGATGTCGTCTACACCTATTATTCGGACAAGAATTGCACAAAAGCACTTGCTTCTGCGCCTGTAAACAGCGGAACCTATTATGTGAAGGCTGTTGCTTCTGATCTTGTTGTCTCGAATCCGGCAACACTGACGATCAAAAAGGCAGCGCAGTCCTTTACAGTAAAAGCTTCTGCCGCATCCGTGGAAGTCGGCAAAACCATAAAAGTAACTGCATCAGGAGCGAAGGAGACCAGCAAATATTCCTTTACATCTTCGTTTACCAAGGTTGCCACAGTCAATGCGTCAGGTGTGGTCACCGGCAAGGTGGCAGGTACTGCCACTATCACGGTTAAGACTGCAGCCACTGCAAACTACGAGGCAGGATCCAGGACTGTCAGGATCACGGTCATCAAGGCTCTGACAAAACCCGGCAGCTGCCGCTTTACCAAATGGAACAATAAGAAGTTTACAAGCTGCCGGATCAGCTGGAACAAGGTTGCCGGTGCGGAAGGCTATCAGACCAGGCTCTCCTGGATCGACGGCAGAAATGTCAGTTCGACAATCGTGAAGTCCAACGTCCTCTACAGAGACTGCACAGTAACTGCCAACCGTGTCAGTCAGATGATGGTAAGGGCCTTTCATACAGTGAACGGCCAGAGAGTCTATGGCCCCTGGTCAGATGTTGTATACATTACGCCTTCTCCTTCCAAGATCACTGCCAAAAATGCCAGCAAAGGCAAAAACCTGAAGATGAAAGTCTCCTGGAAGCCTGTCTATGGCTCCAGTGGATACAGTGTATATGTCACAACCAAGCCAAAGGGAAAGTGGTACTTGAGCCAGTCCACCTCGGCCAAGTCAAGTGCCACCAGTGCCGTCATCACGAAATGCAACGGCAAACTCAAAAAGAAGACCAGATACTATGTGCGGATCGTCACAAGGTATAAGGTCAACGGTAAATTCCGCACCGTGCCTATGCCTGCTTCGAACACATACACAGGGTCCTTTATCATAAAATAAAATGAATCAGTCCCGAAAGCGGGACGGAACAGGAAAGTGCGCAGAGCCTGCCTGTCAGCGGGTTCTGCGCACCTTCAATGACAGTTCAAATGACCGCGTATCCGGATATGTGCGCATTTCCGGATACGCGGACACTTGAGAGGATGAAAGAAATGAAAGCAGAACGATTTCGTGCGTTATTAAGTAAATTATTGATCCTGACCAATTTCTGGCCGGCTGCACTGGTCGTTTTTGCGGTCTGCCTTACTTTGTCGCAGACCGTCCCTGTTTTGAAAAAGCTGCCGGAACGGCTTGCTATGACAGAGGTGAACGCAGCAGAGGAAAAACCGGCCCTGCCTGATCCGGAGAAAGAGGAGACTATCGAGGACTCCGGCAATATTTACAAGGATGGCGTCTACACCGGTTCTTCAAGGGGTTACGGAGGGAAAGTAACCGTACAAGTGACTGTAAAAGAGCGTAAGATCACCGGGGTATCCATAGTCAGCGCTCCCGGAGAAACAGCTGAGTTTCTGGCAAAGGCAAAAGGAGTTATCGACAGAGTCCTCCAGGCACAGACCTGGGAAGTGGATGTGGTCTCCGGGGCGACCTACAGCTCCAGGGGAATCCTTGGCGCGATTCAGAACGCACTTACGGGAAAAACAGTGGAAAATGAAGCACCTCCCAAGAAGGAGGGCCCTGTTGCCCCAATTAAAAAAGTGCCTTTTGACGACAGCGTTACCTGGAAGGACGGTGTGTATACCGGAAGCGCGAAGGGATACGGCGGCACGATCAAGGTGCAAGTGACCATCAAAAAGGCCAAGATCGCAGCCATCCGGGTCCTCGAGCACAGTGGAGAGAGCGATTCCTACTATAATAAGGCCAAGAGGGTCATCAGCAGGATCATCAAGGCGGGAACTCCCAACGTAGACACGATTTCCGGCGCGACCTACAGTTCAAACGGAATCATTAATGCCGTCAAGAATGCCCTGAAGAAGGCAGCAGGAGATTCTTCACCGGACACGGCTGCACCTCCCCGGAATCCTGTGCGGAAACCTTCACAGGGGAACACAAAAGAGGAAGAAGACCCCAATCTTGAAAACGGTCTGAAGGATGGAACCTATACGGCAGATGTCGTCTGCACGGACGGCAATATCTTTGAATATACGATCCGGCTCACTATGGCTGTGAAAGACGGGAAAATCGTTTCCCTGCAGGCGGTCAGGATCAACGACCTGTCTGACAATCCGGACATGAACGCCGCTTATCTGGGCTATGCGGTATCAGGACGCAAGGCTGACGGGAAAAACCTGCCGGGCGTCATCGCGCAGATCCTGAAGCTGCAGACGACAAAGGATGTCGATGTGGTCAGCGGAGCTACCTATTCCTCAAAGGCAATCCTGAACGGCGTCAAAAAGATGCTGCGCCAGGCGGCCAAAAACCCGGCTGAAGAAAAGGACGATCCGGCGCAGGGTGCTGAGGGAACAGACAGCGGTAATGAATCCGTCAACACTGGCAGCACGGAACCTGCTCCCGATGAAAACCGGAATCAACAGGATCCGGAAGGCGGTGATGAGCAGGAGACTCCCGGTTATGGCGATGGAACTTACGTGTCCGAAGCAGCTTGTGTGGACTCCGGAGATGCCCCTGTATTTGAATATACCGTAAGGACTACGACGGTGGTCGAGGGCGGAAAGATTGTCTCGGTCGATGTGGAACGGATCAATGACAATTCGGATGATCCGGACAACAATACGCTTTATCTCAACTATGCAGTAAACGGAAGGACCAGAAAAGGCATAGAATACAGGAGCATTGTTTCCCAGATCATTGACAAGCAGGGCACAGGGAACATCGATGTTGTCTCAGGAGCCACCTATTCCTCCAATGCGATTGCGGAAAGTGTGAAAAAAGCACTTGCCGAAGCTGCCGCAGCCTATGCTGCTTCCGGAGAAGGAAACGGAGAAGACAGCGGAAGCGGAAGTACTGATGCCGGCCAGCCCGGAGAAGGAAGCAGCACCGGAAACACCGGCTCCGAGGAAAGCGGAGAAGGAAGCAGTAGCGGGAGTACCGGGGAAGAAGAGCCTGTGGAAGAAAAGAATACCAACAAATACCTCGATGGCACCTATTCCGCGACGGCAAGCTGCATAGATGGTGATGATTACCCGCTTTTTGATTATAAGATTAAAGTGACCATCGTTATCAAGGATGGGAAGATCACAGATGTCTCCGCCAAGATTACGGATGATGATTCGGAAGATCCTGAGAGCAATGATCTGTACTTCGGATATGCTGCCAACGGCAGGTCAACGAGCGGCAAGAGATATACCGGAATTCCAGACCAGATCATTGAGAAGCAGAGCGCATCGGGACTGGATGCGGTCAGCAGAGCGACCTACTCTTCAAAAGCAATGATCAGTGCGGCGAAAAAGGCTCTTTCCCAGGCCGAAAATCCTGATGCGAAATGATCTGAAAGCACACAGATCCGTGGTTTTAACCGGAATCCCTGTGCAAGGGGATTCCGGCATGTGAGACTCCGGAAGATACAAGTGTGTCAACGAAATTCATGAGGGTGCCTTACATAAGAGCATCCCGGCAGGAGAGGCAATGATGAAATACGGCAATTTTCTGACAAAGATAGTCTGTTTTGTGCTCGTCTTTGCGGCGCTTGTCCCCTATCAGGCAAGGGCTTCCAAAAAGGCGGAGGCAGAGGCGGAAAATGCGGTGCAGATCGCAGAGGTTGAGGCCGCAAACAGAGAAGTGCGCAAGCAGATGGCGGACTCGGAAAACAATGCCTCTCCCTATGCCGACGGAGTTTACGAAGGCATTGCGGAGGGCTTTGGCGGTCCGGTCAGCGTGGAAGTCACAATTGACGGAGGGGACATCACGGACATCCGCCTGCTGGATGTTTCCGGGGAGGATCCTGCCTATCTCACACAGGTTGAATCGCTCCTGGACCAGATGCTGCTGACCCAGGGAGTGAATGTTGACACGATCAGCGGAGCGACATTCACTTCAAAGGGACTGATCCATGCAGTAACAGAAGCACTTCGAAAAGCACTGGATTGAACAAGACAAGAGAGATAATCAGAGCAGATTTACTGTCTGTCAAGGAGGGCATCCTCAAATGATGCAGCAAAGTCAAAAGGTAAAGAAACCGATCCCGGCTTATGTAAAAAGGAAGATCGAAAACCGGAACAGAGCTCTGGTAAGAGCAGCTGTACAGGTCCTGTTTTTCCTGACTATGCCCGGCGCCTTTGTCGCCGGTTTTAACGGAATTAAATATATCTTTCGTCAGATGAGAACGGGAAGCGTTCTGGAGATAAACAGCTTTGTCATGGTGCTGATCGGTCTGGCCGTGTTTACAGTACTGTTCGGCAGGTTTTTCTGCGGATATATGTGTTCTTTCGGCGCGCTGGGGGATTTTGTCTACTGGCTGTCCGGTCTGTTTCAGAAAAAAATCCTGAAAAAGAAAAAGCAGTTTTCACTTCCGAAACAGGTACTTCCGGTTTTGCAAAAATTGAAATATCTGAATCTGGCTTTTATTGTCCTGATGACTGCCGCAGGATTGATGGATTCCCTGCAGGGAACCAGTCCGTGGGACGTATATTCAAGATTCACTGCCCTGAAGCTTCCGGCTTCGGAATATCTTCCGGGAATCCTCAGTTTGATTGTGATTGTCATCGGCATGGCGGTTCAGAGCAGGTTTTTCTGCCAGTTTCTGTGTCCGCTCGGCGCATTCTTTTCGGTTTTGCCGATCCTGCCGACTGCTATGCTGCACCGGGATGCCCCCAACTGTCTGAAGGGGTGTTCCGCATGTAAAAACATGTGCCCTGTCGGACTGAAGCTGGAAACTGACGGATTCCGGAACGGGGAATGTATTTCCTGCGAGAAATGTACCGGTGTATGTCCGAAAAACAATCTTCGATATCCTGCGGCAGTTCTTTTCAAAAAAAATATTTTCTACGTTCTCTTCCGGACAGTCTTCTTTTTCGGGCTGGGCGTATGGCTCGGCCTGTGCCGATTTTTGTAAAAGGCATCAATGATTGATCTAAATCATCGGTGATTGACAGAAAAGAAAGAAAACGTTTATCATAGCAGACAGTGATGCCGCATAGTGATCTCTGCGGCTTCGCTTCTGCTTTTTATATGTACGAAAGCACCTGCAAACGACCTTAAATACCGCTGAAAAAGAGAAACGGGAGAAGGATGATTAAAAAAATAACCACAATTTTACTGGCAATCGCATTATCGGCAGCGCTCGCAGGATGCGGCGCAAAGCCGGGGGCGCAGGACGCTGCGGGAGATTCTGCTGCGGAACAGAGCACTGCGGCACAGACGGCCGCCGGGGAGAGCAGTTTATCCGGTCAGGAAGATGACACTTCCGGCGGGAACAGCGCGGAAACAGCGCCCGAGACTTCTGCGGAAGAGGTAGAAAAAGTGGATATTCCTGAGGTTCCCACTGTCCGTGACGACGGCGGTGTATCCATGGATGTCTTTGCCATGGATACTTATATGAACCTTCTGGCTTACGGAGATACGGCAGAGGAAGCTGTTCTTGCAGCGGCACAGGAAATCCACAGGCTGGATGACATGCTCTCCACCGGAAATCCGGAGAGTGAGATTTCAAAGCTCAATGCTGCAGGCACAGGAGAAGTATCCGAAGATACCCTCCGGCTGATCGAGGAGTCACAGGCTCTGTACAAGGATACCGGCGGCCTCTTTGACATCGCGATCTATCCGGTTATGAAGCTCTGGGGCTTCCCGACCGAGCAGTACCAGGTCCCGAAAGAGGAAGAGATCAAAGCTGCCCTCAAGCTTGCAGATGTTTCCCGGATCGCCGTAGGAGGCGCTCCGGTAACAGCGCCGGCTCCTGCACAGGAAGGCAGCACGGAGGCGGCTGCAGCACCGGAAAAAAGCACCGTGTCCACAGAAACTAAAGCAGCGGAAGGAAACGCCGCTGCTGTGCAGACAGAAGTTTCGGAAGGAAGTACTGCGGCAGCAGCCGAAGAGGCAGTTCCTGGCGCTGCCCCGCAGGCAGAGACTGGTGCAGATTCGGCGAAGACGGCGGTAATCTTCGGTATGCCGGGCATGGAAATCGATCTCGGCGGAATTGCCAAGGGTTTCACCAGCAGCCGTGTTATGGAAGTTTTCAAAGAGCATGGCGTAGAGCACGGACTTGTCAGCCTGGGCGGCAACGTACAGGCTCTGGGAGCCAAGGAGAACGGTAATCCCTGGCGTGTTGCCATCCAGAACCCTGAAAGTGAACTGGACTATCTGGGCGTTCTGGAAATAGAGGACAAATGCGTCATTACTTCCGGCGGATATGAGCGCTTCTTCGAGAAAGACGGTGTTCGCTACCACCATATCATCGATCCCCGCACCGGCCATCCCGCAGACAGCGGGATCATCTCCGCGACGATCATAAGCAAGGATGGCACCCTCGCCGACGGCCTTTCCACCTCCCTTTTTATTATGGGAAAAGAACAGGCGGCAAAATTCTGGCGCAAAAATGCCGACAGATTTGATTATGTCCTTGAGGATGCGGATGGAAAGCTCTATGTGACGGAAGGCGCTGAAAAAATGATCACAACCCAGGCGGAAGTGGAAGTTGTGAGGAAATAGCGGAAGAGCAGATACTAGTCTAAGAGATTCGGTTTAAGTTACAATAGCGGTTCAGGCCGACTCATTGCGTACAATGGGTCGGCCTCAACCGTTTTTTTGTGTCACAAGGGACTTGTTAACCAGGCTCACAAAAAATGTCCCTCAAAAGACATGTTTCATTGACTTTATCGCGTTGACGTATTAACATTATAGGAGTTTTGTCCAACAGGACAGCAAGGCGGATGTGCCACAAGGGACTGTACTGAAACTCCGGGACATTCACTTATGGCTTACCGACATTCCTGCGGACAAAGGCAACAGTTGTTTGTATAAAGGGGAAACAAGTTATGGAAAACAAGACACGTACCGTCAGGGTAACGATCGCAGCCTTTGTTGCAGTCGTTCTGTTTCTGGTCATCTCGGCCTTCGTGACAACACCGGAAAGTGTCCAGGAGAGCTTCTGGTCACTGATCCCTCCGCTTATTGCTATCATCCTGGCACTGGTGACAAAGGAAGTCTACAGCTCACTGTTCATTGGTATCCTGACCGGATCTCTTCTGTATTCGGGCTTTAACTTTGAAGGTACGATGACTCATGTCTTCAACGACGGAATCATCGCCTCTCTGTCGGATCCCTGGAATGTCGGTATTCTGATCTTCCTGGTCATTCTGGGAACCATCGTTCAGCTCATGAACCGCACCGGCGGAAGTGCTGCCTTCGGAAACTGGGCAACCCGCCGCATTCAGACCCGCGAGGGTGCGCAGCTGGCCACCATCGGCCTGGGCGTCCTGATCTTCATCGACGATTATTTCAACTGCCTGACGGTCGGCAGCGTCATGCGCCCCGTGACAGACAAATACAAAGTCTCCAGAGCAAAGCTGGCATACCTGATCGATGCCACCGCCGCCCCCGTCTGCATCATCGCACCCATCTCCAGCTGGGCGGCTGCAGTCTCCGGATTTGTGGAGGGCGAAAACGGTCTCGCACTCTTTATCAAAACTATTCCTTACAACTACTATGCACTGCTGACCATCGCCATGATGATCATGATCGTCCTCATGCACATCAACTACGGACCTATGGCGCTGCATGAATACAATGCTACTGAGAAGGGTGATATCTATACCACACCTGACCGCCCTTACGCAAATGCGGAAGACGAATCTCATGGACATCATGGGATCGTTGCGGATATGCTGATCCCGATCTTCTCTCTGATCATCTGCTGTGTCATCGGCATGATCTACACCGGCGGATTCTTCAGCGGCACCAATTTCATCGATGCCTTTGCCGGCAGTGATGCTTCCGTCGGACTGGTACTGGGCTCTTTCTGCGCCCTGATCATCACCATGGTTTATTACCTGATCCGCAACTCCCTGTCCTTTGAAGAAATGATGGGATGCCTGCCGGACGGCTTCAAGCAGATGGTACCCGCCATCCTGATCCTGACCCTGGCATGGACCCTGAACAGCACGACCGCCAGCCTGGGCGCCAAGGAATTCGTTGCGGGCATCATCGCCAACAACGCAGCGGGCTTCGCATCCTTCCTGCCCGCCATCATCTTCCTGATCGCCGTAGGCCTGTCCTTTGCGACCGGCACTTCCTGGGGTACTTTCGGTATCCTGATCCCGATCGTCGTTGCCTGCTTCCAGACTACGGATCCTCAGCTGATGATCATCGCAATGAGCGCCTGCATGGCCGGCTCCGTCTGCGGCGACCACTGCTCGCCGATTTCAGATACCACCATCATGTCCAGTGCCGGTGCCCAGTGCAATCACATCAACCATGTATCCACACAGATGCCCTATGCGCTGACCTGCGCGGCTGTCTCTGCAATAACCTACATCATCGCGGGACTGGTCCGTAATCCGGGAATCTCTCTTCTGATCGGTTTTGTGATCATGCTTGCGGTCATGTTTATTTTCAAAGTGGCAGGCGGAAAGAATACTCCCGCCTCCAGTGCAGAATAATAATTGAGATAAAACTAAATGATATAAAACTGAATTTCAGTAAATGTTCTTACAGAGCTGCATACAAAAAGAGCTGCATACAAAAAGACCTGCCGCGCGGCAGGTCTTTTTGTGCAAATATAATTGAGTGTAGTTGTTCTCTTTATTCCCCTACAACCTTTCTGGCAAATTCCGCAGCAGCTTTGCAGTCTGCCTCATTGGGGCGGCCCTTGTGCATGAGGCCGAAAGAGCCCTTGCAGTAGTATTCTTCTTTTGCCTGAGGAATGTTCTTCTGGGCGAGCAGCTTGCCGACCTGCTTATAAGTGGACTTTACCAGGGCAGCGGTGCTGAAGTTGACAACTTTGCCGACTTTGACGTCGATGCCGACGATAAACTTTTTGATCTCATCGTCAACGCCGTAGGCATAGACAGAACTGCCCAGGAACAGGATGTCAACATCCTCCTTGAGGGGAGTATCTGTGGTCAGGGCTTCGACCCCGACAGCCTTTGCGATGGCGTCTGCCAGTTTCTTTGTGTTTCCGCCGCGGGTGTAGTAACGAACTGCAATTTTCATTTTTTAACTCCTTGAAAAATACTCTTAATGAACTGAAAAGCTACTATATTAAATAGTGCTGATTAAATAGTGTTGTTAAACAGCGCTGAGCAGGATGATTAACAGGACAAGCTCCTGTCTATATTGAGTTTTGCACAATTATATTGTTTGCATTTTATTTTTGTATCACATTGTAAGAGAACTGGCAGCGCAAGTCAATATACATATCGGCCCGTTTGTTGTCCTCAAATACGATCAGGAAGCTGACGGTGTCATTCCGTCTCCGGGAATCCGGAGACCTTGAAAGGAGGATTCTGCAGGGGGGATTTAAGTAAGAAGAAATCCGGGAAAGAGCGGAAAAGCAGTGTGCGTAAAGAAAAAACGATTTCTATACGTCTATTGACGGTATCTTTGACGCTGAATATGATTAAATACTAATGATATAGTATCATGTCACAGTTATCATGTGCGAATAATGTAATGACCGCTGCAAATGCTTACGAATCTATGTTTTTTTGATCCGACGGTCTGACAGCACAAAACCATAGAGTGTATCACGAGAACAAGATGAGAAGAAGACTCAGCAATATTTTATTGACGCTGGCCTTCGTCGTGGGCATTGCTCTGATTGCTTATCCGAGTTTCAGTGACTGGTGGAACTCTTTTCATCAGACCCGGGCAATCGCAGGGTATACGGCGCAGGTCGCAAACATGGACAAAAAGGAATTCGACCGCATGTGGGCGGAGGCGGAAGCCTTTAACGAATACCTTTCAAAGAAACCAGGACGGTTTAACCTTACGGAAGAGGAACTGGCAACTTACAACAGCATTCTGGATGTTACCGGGACCGGGATCATGGGATATATAGATATCCCGAGCATCAAAATTTCACTTCCCGTTTATCACGGAACCGATGAGGCAATCCTGCAGATCGCGATCGGCCATATAGAGGGAACTTCCTTCCCGATCGGCGGCGAGGGATCTCACAGCGCAGTATCCGGCCACAGAGGTCTGCCGTCTGCAAAGCTCTTCACAGATATCGATCAGCTGCAGGCGGGCGACAAATTCCTGCTCCAGATTCTGGACAGAACCCTGACATACGAGGTCGATCAGATCCGTATCGTCCTTCCGCAGGAACTGCAGGATCTTGAAATCGATCCGAATCAGGATTACTGTACGCTGATCACCTGTACACCTTACGGCGTCAACACACACCGCCTGCTGGTACGCGGGCACCGCGTGGATAACGATAATACAGACGCGACACGTATCACGGCAGATGCAATGCGATTCGAGCCCGTGATCGTGGCACCGCTTGTAGCGGCACCGATTCTCTTTATCCTTCTGATCATCCTGCTGGTTTCCACCAGTAAATGGAACAGGCAGCGCAAAGCACACCGCTCCAAGAATGAACTGAAGGACGTAATTGAGGAAATCGCTGCGGCAGACACAACTGATACACCGGAAACCCCGGACAAGGAGTAGCACCATGTGCCGGGCAGACGTCGGCTGCAGACTGGGTGCAGCAAAACAGGCCGGCCTGTATGCCGGACAAGAGAGTGTTTTCAATAGGCAACAGCAAAGACAGAGGAGGGAATGTATCCATGAAAGATGAAAGAAACGTCCGGCGCCGCCGGACGGCAGGCCGCAAGTGGCAGCCTGTGGCAATATTACTGGCAGCAGTGCTCATGGTGCTTTCCGTGCCGTTTGGACTTAAATCCGCACGTGCTGCGGAGCACAAGTTCATTGATTTGACTACGCCGTGCAGTCTCACAATTTCGCTGACAGGCGATGTGACAATGGCAGAGGATGCCAAGACTGCAAACGCAGTGATTGATGTCTATCGCATTGCTGAAGCGGTAAAGGTCCAGGGCTTTGATACATACACCTTTAAGGCCAGTCCGGGTTTTGAAGGGCTTGAAGCAGCCATGACCGACAAGGATATTGATGCTGCGGGTTGGAAGACAATCGCGCAGCAGGCGGCAGAGATCATTCTTGGCAGTGCCCCGGAAGGCAAGACAGAGTGGGATCCTTCTGAAAAAGCTGCAGCATATGATTCTCTGAAGACTTCGGGTGATCCTGAAACAAAGATTGATCTTGGTGCTAATCCGGGTCTGTATCTTGTGGTTGCCCACGGCAAAGATGTCACTGAGTATGCGACGACTGTGACGGATGATACAGGAACTTCCAGTATCGCCACAATCGCAAACTCCAAGACCTATACCTATAAGTTTGCTCCGGAGCTGATTTCCCTGCCGACTAAGGATGCTGTTAAAGAGGGCGAGGAAGAGATCATCAATACCGCCAATCCCGGAGATTGGATTTACGACGCCACTGCCGCACTCAAGCCCAGCCGTGAATTCCGTATCGGAGATCTGGAGATCACCAAGATCCTGGAAGACTACAGGCAGCGGCAGAAGAAAGAAAAGTTAATCAAAGATCCCGCAACTTTCGTCTTTGAAGTGACCGCCTATGAGGATGAGACACAGAAAGTCGAAGTTTATCACGATTATGTATCCATCGTGTTTAAGGAATTCGGCGAGAAGAGCGTTCTGGTCAAGGGCCTTCCGGTAGGCAGCTACGTGGTTGTCAAGGAAGAGTATCATGGGAACTATACAGCATATCCGGATCAGACCACTACGATCATAGCCAATGAAACAGTCGGCGTGGAGTTCAAGAACACCTATGACGACGGCGAGCCGGGCGGCGGTTCTGTCACCAACCACTTCGAGTACTTGGACGGCGGTTGGGTACAGAAGGAGCAGGTTGATAATACAGAAGATTCTTCTGAAGTAAGTGAAGAAAAGACTACTGGCAATCAGTAACAGGAGGGCAATTACATATGGATAAGCATATGGAAGAGATGAGGAATTGGAATGCCCTCCCTGAAGGGCAGCAGGAAACAGCTGTTTCTGCAGCAAAGAAGAAAAGAAGCTGGAGTGCGGTCCGCACAGGACTGTACACAGCGATCGCAGTCATGCTGGTCATGAGTGCCGTAATGGGCAGTGCCTGGGCATATTTTACAAGTTTCTCACATGCAAAGGGCAGTGTGGCACTTAAGCTCGGACACGAAGATCACATCGAAGAGAAATTCGATAACTGGGAGAAGGTCCTGGATATCGTGAGTGACAAGGATTCCAATCCTGTTTACCTGCGTATGCGTGCCTACAGCGCAGAATATCCGGTTACTTATGAAGGCAATGAAAACTGGACCGACGAACAGTCTGATGGATGGGTGTACTACAAAAAAGTCCTCCCGCCCGGAAAGAAACTCACGAACGACGACATCAATGATGCACTCAAGGTCCAGATCAACAATGTGCCTAAGAGTGGAGACGAAGGTCTCCAGGACGGCAAGACCTTCAACGTCATCGTTGTCTATGAGTCCACGGAAGTCCAGTATGACGAGGCAGGAGAGCCCCTTACCTGGGATAAGGTCGACTGGACCAAGAAGGTTGACACAAATAGAAGAAGCTCAACGCTGGGAGGTGAATAAGTGATGAAAAACTTTAAGAAATGGATCACCTCGCCGGGCGCCACACTTGCCCTGTTCGGTCTGGCGGCAGGTCTGCTGCTCTTCTCCACGATTGGAAGTGCATGGGCGGCTCTGAGGATTTTTTCCGAGACCTATCACGGCCATGTGGAGCTGTATGATATCGGTGTCACACTTCTGGAAAACGGCGAGTCAGTCGGAAGCCGTGATCACAAGAAATCCTCACAGGATGAATGGGATACAACAAGCGGAGTCCTGTTAGGGAAAATGCTTGCAGAAGGCGAGACACTTGTTCCCGGCAAGGCTTATAAAGAGGAAATCAGCTGTGCCAATACCGGCACCATTGATGAGTATGTTCGCATCACCTTGTATAAGTACTGGGTCAATCCCGAAGGTGAGAAGGTCTTCACTTCTTCTGCAAACGGAGACGTCACGACACAGGGACTTGCTCCCGAGCTGATTAAATTCACCTTCCCGAATGAGGGCAGCTGGCTTCTGGATACCGAGAACAGCGCCGAGACAGAGGAACGCCAGATTTATTACTACAACAAGCTTCTGAAATCGGGCAGCGATACAGCGGGCACTCCGCTTACAGGTACCGTTTCGATCGATCCTTCCGTAGCACAGAAAGTGACAAAGATTATTTCTGACGACGGCAAGACCATTACAACGAAATACCAATATGACGGCTGGCAGTTCTGCATCGAGGCAACTGTCGACGCAGTTCAGGATCACAATGCAGAGGACGCAATCAGGAGTGCATGGGGACGTGATGTCACAATCTCCGGCGGCACACTGCAGCTTAACTAAGGGGAAAGGAGGAATTTTTACAGATGAAGAGACGTAAAAGTATGAAAAAAATTCTCCTGCCCGCATTGACAGCCCTCATCCTTGTCCTGGCAATGTCCATCTCAGCGATGGCTGATCTTGTTCCTGCGCTCGGTGACTATTACTGCACATTTACGACAGGCGAAAAGCTGACCAGCAACTTCAAGACATCCGATATGTATAATCAGTTTGCAGGCATGCAGCCCGGCGATTATACGGATATCGCGATCGAAATAAAGAATGAGAATGAGAACACTGTTGACTGGTATATGACCAACGAAGTTCTTAAGACTCTTGAAGACACACGTGATGCAGCCGCTCTTTCGGGCGGTGCCTACACCTACATTCTGTCTTACACAAACAATGAGACAGGTGAAGAGAAAACCCTTTTCTCCAGTGAGATTGTCGGCGGTGACAATGTCAGTGCAGCCGGAGAAGGCCTGCATGAAGCCACAGATGCTCTGGACGAATGGTTCTATCTCGATACTCTGAATACGGATGAAGGCGGTGTCCTGACACTCCGTGTGGCGCTGGATGGCGAGACACAGGGCAATGATTACCAGGATACACTTGCTGAGCTGCAGATGCAGTTTGCTGTTGAGCTCCGTGAGCCCGGTTTCCACGGCGATCCGCCGCCGAAGCCCGATAAGCCCGGCAAGCCCAGGAAGCCCAAGGTTAAGACAGGTGACTACACAAATTATGTTCCCTATCTGATCGCAGCAGCAGTCAGCGGTCTGGCGCTTCTTCTCCTCGCATTCTACAGCCTGCGTGAGAGACGCAGACAGAGAGGAGGCAAGGCATGAGAAGAATGAAGAAAATGGAACGCAGAAATTTCTTCATGCGTGTCGGAGCAGTTCTGATCGCAGTTTGTATGATTGCAGCACTTGCAATACCTGCTTTTGCAGCTGATGCAACATATTCCTACACAGTGCGCATTTTCCCCGGTGATAAGGGAACCGTCGACGGCGGCAAAGATCCCATTGTCAAGGTCGTTGAACCCGGCTATAGCTGGAGTGCTTCTGATTTTGATTATGGTTCAAGGGCTGCATCTGACACGGATAAGTATTATGTCAGAGGCCTTCGTGAAGCCGGAAGAGACAATAATACAACCAATAATCTGATCAATCCGGCCTTTACGGTAGATCAGGATATTGATCTCGTTGTTGCTTATGGTGTAAAGGGCAGCGATGTTGAGTATACGATCAACTATGTTGATTATGCCTCAGGCGCTGAACTGATGGAATCCCGCACCTATCATGGAAATGTCGGCGATAAGCCCGCGGTTGCCTATCTGTACATTGAAGGTTATGTTCCTCAGTATGAGAATATTACCGGTACACTTGCTGCAGATCCCGCCAAAAACGTTTGGACATTTTATTATATCGATGCGGATGATGAATCGGTTGCAGTAAACAGCAAGTCCGTAAAAACCAATTCCGTGACAACTAAGAGCACAAGCAAGAAGAGCACAGCCAGCAAGTCCGGCGGCGCTGCAGCTTCTTCCGGCAGCAGCTCCAACGGCTCCGGCACTTCCACAGGCAGCAGCACTTCTACTGCTAGCACAGGCACAAAGGCATCCGGATCTTCCCTCAGTGTCGGCGAGGGCACAATGCTTGCCAGCAATGGCGCGGTCAATACCCTCAAGAACGGCCCTGTTGAAATCGTGGATGTCGATGAAGTGGAAACTCCTCTCGTAGAGTACACGGATGCTGATGAGACCGCTGTTGAAGAGAACAGCGAAGAAGTCATCAATCGTGAGGCCCAGGGTGTGGTTCGTGCACAGGGCATGTCCGGTTCAACAAAGATGATCCTTGGCGTAGTGGCTGTTATGGCTGTCGCTGCAGCCGGATGGTTCTTCTTTAGAAGACTTCGTTCTGAGAATGAGGAGTGATTGAGCACTTCCGGTATTCTAAGCAGATTTTAAAGTAAGATGTGCAAAATATTGAACCGGTATATCAGGAAAAAGCAGATTTGCAGATTCCGGTAAATCAGGCATAGTATCCCGCAGCCGGCGGCTGCGGGATTTTTATCTAAAAAGTAATTTGATATCGGTAAGGATAGAGTCCTGTACAGGATCATGTCCAAAGCAGCTGAAAACGGGTAGAAATGGAATAATGGCAAAAAAGCGTTCGAATAACAAAAATACGACATCAGTTAATGAGAACAGTACTCCCCGGAAAAAAGCGGGGCTGTTGATCTATGTGCCTGCGCTGTGTAATGTAATCGGCACACTGATGCTTCTGGTCGTCATAGCAGCTGCACTTCCGCTTACAATTCCGAACTTCATGGGCTATGAAGTTTACAATGTTGTCAGCGGATCAATGGAACCTACCATTCCTGTAGGCAGCATTATTTATGTCAAGGAAATAGACCCTTCTGACATTTATTCGGGAGATATTATTGCTTTTCACAGCGGAGACAGTGTTATCATGCACCGTGTAACGCAGAATAAAGTCGTTGAAGGTACCTTCACGACAAAAGGAGATGCGAATGACGGTGAAGATATGAGTGAAGTTCCTTACAAGGACCTGATTGGAATTGTTGTAAGGCACATCCCGATTCTCGGACAGCTGTTGATTCTGTTCGGCAGTACTTTTGGGCGAATCTGCATGGTCTGCTTTGCAGCCTGCGGAGCCTTGCTGAATATTCTGGGCGGAAGGTTCCGCGATGCTCTGGAATATGAGCGGCAGGAAGATCTCGAACGGGAAAGGATCCTGGCTGAGGCTATGAAAAAGCGGCAGGAGGAACAGAAACAGTAGGAACGGGTTTTCATGGGAAGGAGGTGTGCAGATTACCTATGAATGATTCACAGATTTATATCGGCACGCCCAATGGGATTATCCTCTGTGTGGACCACTGCCCGGGACATACGCCCAAAGGCCGGTTTTACCATCTTTACAGCAGAAAACCGATTGTTTTTGAGAACGAAGACCAGCTTCTTTTTGAAATGGAGGAACTGTTTGACAGTATTCATTTTCCACACCCCGGCAATAATGTAAGGTCCTTTGCTGATGCTAAAAAGACCGCACATGACGGGAACAGCCGGGCGGGCAGGCAGCTTCGCTTGAATGATCGTTTTAAGAAAAGGGAGAAAGTAATGGATGATCAGGAACTCCTGAACAAGCGTGGTGATTTAGGATCGTTCATCGTTCGGGTACAACACAGACAGAACAGCAGTATGCAGGGCAAAGTGACCTGGGTTGAGAAGAACAAGACGGTTTTCTTCCGTTCAGCCTGGGAATTGATCCGGCTTATTGACAGTGCGCTTGAGGAAGAGGTAAATGAACCGGAGGCCGCAGAAGACCTTCCATCCTGGGATTGATGATCGATCGGGAATGATGTTGAAACATAAAGATCCGCGATCGAATCCTGAACAGATATCTATGAGCGATACCAAGTGAACCGGGGAATCCGCCCCGGTTCTTTTTATTTACCCTTTATAAAATCGAAGGTAGACGGTTTGAGATGAAAATGGTATCCTATAAGTTGTCTGTATAAATGAGAAATACTTCTATAGAGAGGAATTCATACAATGATTCATTTGGGAAAGCATAAAATGGAGCGAAACGATCCATGCTGGTGCGGCAGCGGGCGAAAATATAAAGCCTGCCACATGCGCTTTGATGAGAAGCTCAGACAGTATCAGCTGGCAGGTGCGATCGTTCCGGACCATAGCCTGCTCAAGACGCAGGAGCACGTGGACGGGATCAAGAAGAGCGCAGAGATCAATATGGCGTGTCTTGATGCGGTCACAAAAGAGATCGGGGCCGGTATGCCCACTGAAGATATTGACCGGATCGTATACGAGACCACTGTCAATATGGGCGGCATTCCTGCACCTCTCCATTATGAAGGCTTCCCCAAGAGTGTCTGCACTTCCATCAATGAGGAGGTGTGCCATGGCATTCCGGACACAAAGCATATTTTGAAAGACGGCGATATTGTCAATGTCGACTGCTCGACCATATTGAACGGATATTTCTCCGATTCTTCCCGCATGTTCTGCATCGGAGAGGTCTCCCCTGAAAAGAAGAGGCTGGTCGACGTGACAAAGGAGTGCGTCCAGATCGGCCTTGAGAACGTGATCCCCTGGACTTATCTCGGGGATATGGGCAGCAAGGTGCATGCACACGCTGTAGAGAACGGATACTCTGTTGTCCGCGAGATCGGCGGCCACGGCATCGGCCTTGAATTCCACGAGGATCCTTTTGTCAGTTATGTATCTGAGCCCGGGACGGAAATGCTCATGGTGCCCGGCATGGTATTCACCATCGAGCCCATGGTCAATATGGGAACTGACAGGATCTTCCAGGATGCACAAAACGGATGGACAATCTATACGCAGGACGGCAAACCCTCCGCCCAGTGGGAAATTCAGGTACTGGTGACAGAGAAGGGAGCCGAAGTTCTGTGCTGGTAGGGTAGACGCCGGCAGGATTTGATCAATTTTTTTCGGAAGACGCTGGAATAACAGCGGTGCTTCCGAAGAGGGAGGAATACAGTTATGCAAAATAAAGGGAAATACTACATTACAACTGCGATTGCCTATACATCCGGCAAGCCGCACATCGGCAATACCTATGAGATCATTCTCGCAGACTGCATTGCCCGTTATAAGAGAGCGGACGGTTTTGATGTCCGTTTTATGACAGGTTCCGATGAGCACGGCCAGAAGATCGAGTCCAGAGCAGCACGTGCCGGCAAGAGCCCCAAGGCGTTTGTCGATGAGGTCGCCGGCGAGATCAAGCGTCTCTGGGATCTGGTGGGAACCTCCTATGACCGTTTTATCCGCACAACAGATCCGGATCACGAGCGCCAGATCCAGAAGATCTTCAAGAAGCTCTATGACCAGGGAGACATCTATCTCGGACATTACAGCGGCATGTACTGCCAGGAGTGCGAGGCTTTCTATACACCTTCTCAGATTGAGGAGGAGGGCAAGTGCCCTGTCTGCGGCAGCCAGGTTCATGAGGCCCAGGAGGATGCATATTTCTTCCGCATGAAAAAATATGCGGACAGGCTGATCGAGCATATCAATACACATCCTGAGTTTATCCAGCCTGTCTCCCGCAAGAACGAGATGATGAACAACTTCCTGCTGCCCGGACTGCAGGATCTGTGTGTCTCCCGCTCTTCCTTCACCTGGGGAATCCCTGTGGACTTTGCTCCCGGCCATGTCGTCTATGTCTGGCTTGATGCGCTGAGCAACTACATCACCGGTCTCGGATACGATGCGGACGGCAACAACGATCCGCTTTTCGATAAATACTGGCCTGCTGACCTGCACCTGATCGGCAAGGACATCGTCCGTTTCCACACCATCTACTGGCCTATCTTCCTGATGGCTCTCGGTGTTGAGCTTCCCAAACAGGTCTTCGGTCATCCCTGGCTCCTGCAGGGCGGCGAAAAGATGTCCAAGACCAAGGGAAACGTCATCTATGCGGATGACCTTGTGGATATCTTCGGCGTGGACGCAGTCCGCTACTTTGTCGTGCACGAGATGCCCTATGAGAACGACGGCGTGATCACATGGGAGCTGGTTGCTGAGAGGATCAACTCCGATTTGGCCAACACTCTCGGAAACCTGGTAAACAGAACTATCGCCATGAGCAACAAATATCTTGGCGGCACAGTAAAGGATACAGGTTCCTATGCAGGCCTGACCGACGAGGAAGCAGAGAAGGCGAAGGCTTTTGATGAGGATCTCAAGGCTCTCATTACAGCAGCCTATGAAAAGGTAGAGAAGAAGATGGACGAGCTCCGCGCAGCGGACGCCCTGACCGAGATCTTCACTATTTTCAAGCGCCTGAACAAATACATCGACGAGACCGAGCCCTGGATCCTGGGACGTGACGAGGCAAAGAAGGAGCGTCTCTCCACAGTCCTCTACAACCTGGTGGAAGGTATCACCATGGGAGCCTCTCTGCTGGCCCCCTTTATGCCTGAGACAGCGGAGAAGACTGTCCGCATGCTCGGCACTAAGATCCGCGATTTCGAGACCCTCGGCACTTACGGCGCAGACGGCGATGAATTCCAGGTCACCGACAAGCCTGAGATCCTCTTCGCGCGCCTTGATACCAAGGAAGTGATGAAGAAAGTCGAGGTCATCATGGAGAAACAGCGCGCAGCTGCAGCGGCAGAAGCGGCAGCAGACGCAGCTGAGGCGGCAGCAAAGGACGGCGGCGCACAGGAGCAGACCGAAGAGGCCGTTCCGGAAGTCGAGAAGAAGCCCGAAGTCACCATTGATGACTTTGCAAAGTGCCAGTTCCAGGTGGGCGAGATCGTTGCCTGTGAGGCAGTCAAGAAATCCAAAAAGCTTCTCTGCTCTCAGGTAAAGATCGGATCTGAAGTTCGCCAGATCGTCTCCGGAATCCGCAAATACTACACTCCTGAGGAGATGGTAGGCAAGAAGGTCATGGTCATCACCAACCTCAAACCCGCCAAGCTGGCAGGCCTCATGTCCGAGGGCATGATCCTCTGCGCAGAGGCGCCTGACGGAAGCCTGGCCCTCATGACTCCCGAGGCCGGCAAGGATATTCCCGCCGGCAGTGAGATCGGTTGATCAAACTCGTGAAACAGCATAGCTGAATCTTTTACCTGCATGTGACCGTGGTTTCGCGATCACAGAAGGAATGGAAATACTGTGGGACATGGGAATTTCTCGTGTCCCATAGCTTTTTTTGAAATAACAGGTAACTTTTTAGACGGATTTTCGTATAATTAATACAGATCGCTTTCCTCTTGATGAAAAACGATAGAAACGAATAATGAAAGGAGCTGCCATGGGAAGATTAAAAGATCTCAGGAAATATGTGGATGCAGAGATTAACCGCATGGAGAATGCTGACAAGCGCACCGGCGCGATCGCGCATTTATACGGGGTGTCTCTTGCGGCAACCATGATCGCGCAGAAGCGGGGCCTGGACGCAGAGCTTCTCTCCATGGCTGCCATGCTGCATGATCTGCATGCCTACAAGACCGGCTCTTACGATGATCATGCCCATAAGGGTGCGGATCTGGCGAGACAGATTCTTGGAGAACTCGGGCTGACAAATGAAGAGGAGACGGAGCTGATCTGTTCTGCCATCTATCATCATGATGACAAGCTGATCGTGGACGGTCCCATGGATGAGGCCCTCAAAGATGCGGATGTGATCCATCACTGCATGAACGATCTCTCCAAAGCCGTGAAGGAGAAGGAGCAGGCCAGGTTTACTGCACTCTGCGGGGAATTTGGAATGACAGGTTCGGAATGTTAGGAAAGTAAAGATGAGAAATCAAAAAAAGACGCGCCGCGGCTTATCTGTTCTTATAAGCCGGATCATCACTTTTACTATGGTCCTGGCCATCGGATCGGCAGCTGCAGGCCCGGCCAGACCGGGTGACCCAACAGTTGAGTTAATACCGGCAGTCAGAGCGGTAAGGGCAGAGGCAGCAGTCAGGCAGTCCGTACAGTCCATACAGTCTGGAGAGGCCGCATTAGCGGACACGGAGTATCCTGCCCTGATGAAAGCGGAAAAGACGGCTGCTGACGACAGCATCTGGGATAAACTCCGGGAGAGGCTGCCGGAAATAGATTTTTCCAAAATCGATACGGAGGCGGAGAAAGAGAAACTCCGCGAAGCGGTCAGGACAATGGATGAATTGGGGATTTCTCCCGAGAAACTTGCGCATCGCGCCTGGGAATTTCTGACCCGCAAAGAAAATAAGGAAAAGATCGAGCAGGCGGCGAAAGAAATCCGCGATAAAGTGCAGGATGCGGCTGAAGACGGCAGCACGAGTGAAGTCGTGAAGAAAGTCCGGGAGGAAACCGGAAAGGCTGCGGAAAAGGTCACGGAGGAAATAGCGGACCGGGCTGCGGAAAAGGTTTCAGAGGAAGCCGGAAAGGCTGCGGAAAAGGTCACAAAGGAGATCACGGAGCAGACTGCCGAGAAGGTCACGGAGCAAGTCACGGAGCAGACTGCCGAGAAGGTCACGAAGGAGATCACGGAGCAGACGGCTGAGAAGGTTACGGAGTAAGTCGCGGAGCAGGCTGCGGAAAAGGTCACTGAATAAATCGCGCCCAAGCCCTGGAACAGGGCGGAGAGGCTGCCGGACAGGAGAAGTAAATGCGTATTTTCAATGCGGACAGTCCGCTGATGGAAGGTCTTTCAAAGATTACAGATCTTGTAATTCTGAATCTTTTGGTACTTGTATGCTGTGTCCCTGTTATTACAGCGGGGGCGGCTTTCACTGGAATGCACTATGTCCTGCTCAAAATGGTGAGGAATGAAGAGGGCTATATCGTCCGCAGCTATTTTAAATCTTTCAAGGAGAATTTCCTGCAGGCGACAGGCATGTGGCTGCTCTTTCTGGTCGCGGGACTGGTCTTTCTGCTGGACCTGCGGCTGACCGGAGGAGGCGCGGGCGGCTCGCTGCAGCTTCCGGCCCTGCACCGGTACCTGCTGATTGCCGGCGGAGTTTATATCTTTATGGTTTTTCTGTATGCATTCCCGCTGCTGGCGCGTTTCAGCAATACTGTTTTGGGGACACTGAGGAACGCGGCAGTGCTGACGGTCGCTTCCTTTCCCCGCACGATCGGCATGGCGGTGGCAATGATTGCTTTCCCGCTGGTGGTCCTGCTTTTTAAGCCGATCCTCCCGCTGCTTGTGCTGCTGGGATTCACCGGGCCTGCATATATCTGTGCACTGCTGTATAGTCCTGTATTTAAGAGGATTGAGGCAAACGTGCCGGGAAATGAGGACGCCTGTCAAATTGACGAAAACGACAATTGAAAATGTACAGAATGACGGCTTTCGGGCCGTCATTTTTGTTTTGGGTAAGTAGGAAGACGGGAATCGGTTATTTTTTTTGGTGAGTCGTGCCATGGTCGGGAACCTGGATTTATCGTATACTGTTTATCGTTAAAGTAACACTGTATAAAACAAGACATAAGCGTCTCCGGTGCTGATCCGGGGCGGTGAATGTAAAGCGAATCTTACAGATTATAGCGAGGAGGAAAAAATGGCAAGTTTATCTCTGAAGAACGTTAACAAGGTATACCCCAATGGTTTCCAGGCTGTTAAGGATTTCAACATGGAAATCGCTGACAAGGAATTCATCATCTTCGTCGGCCCTTCGGGCTGCGGCAAATCCACAACCCTTCGTATGATCGCAGGTCTTGAAGATATCAGCTCCGGTGAGTTCTGCATCGATGGCAAGCTGATGAACGACGTTGAGCCCAAGGACAGAGATATTGCAATGGTCTTCCAGAACTATGCTCTGTATCCTCATATGTCCGTCTATGACAATATGGCATTCGGTCTCAAGCTCCGCAAGGTTCCCAAGGATGAGATCGACAAGGCTGTTAAAGAGGCAGCCAAGATCCTCGACCTGTCCCATCTCCTTGACCGTAAGCCGAAGGCTCTTTCCGGCGGTCAGAGACAGCGTGTCGCTATGGGCCGTGCAATCGTCAGAAGCCCCAAGGTATTCCTGATGGACGAGCCGCTGTCCAACCTGGATGCCAAGCTCCGTGTTCAGATGAGAACCGAGATCGCCAAGCTCCATCAGAGACTGGGCACCACCATCATCTACGTCACACATGACCAGACCGAGGCTATGACTCTGGGAACCAGAATCGTCGTTATGAAGGACGGTATCGTTCAGCAGATCGATTCCCCTCAGAACCTCTATGACAACCCCTGCAACCTCTTCGTCGCAGGCTTCATGGGATCTCCTCAGATGAACTTCCTGGATGCTACCGCGAAAGTAGCTGGCGGCAAGGCATACCTCGAGCTTGACGGCGAGAGCATCGAGCTTCCCGCTGACAAGGCTAAGCCTGTCATCGAAGGCAATTACAACGGCAAGCAGGTCATCCTCGGCATCCGTCCCGAAGACATCCTGGCTTCCCCTGAGGCTCTTGAGAAGGCTGCCTACAAGTTCAACGCTACCTGCAACGTTTACGAGCTGCTCGGCGCTGAAGTTTTCCTGTATTTCGATGTTGACGGCAACCCTGTTACCGCTCGTGTCGAGCCCGATACCAAGATCCGTCCCGGAAAGAGCATGACCTTCACGTTCGATACCAAGAAGATCCATATCTTCGATAAGGAGACCGAGCTGACCATCGCTAACTGATCCCGCGGATTGACAGGCTTCCGGATATGATGATCCGGCTGCCCGTCTGGAAAGAATGCATTCTTGCATTCGGGAAATGAATGTGTAAATATAGCAGTGCGGGCAAAGCGTCTGCACTGCTTATTTTTTATTCTTAATCGCCCAGGACTCACTCATCGCGCAGGACTCACTTATCGCCCAGGACTCATTTATCACGCAGGACTCTTGAGCGGGTCTTGAACGATGCTTTTGCAAGAACAGGATTGGATAGTTATGATTACATCGCAGATCATTAAAAATTGTCTCGAGGAGCTGTGCAGGATCACACATACACAGTTTTGTGTGCAGGATCTGAACGGAAATGTCATTGCCATGACATCGGATGCGGAGGTGCCGGATGCGGCGATCGTGTCAGGCTTTGCGCATCTTCCTGTCGACAGCCAGATCATCGGGACAAGTTTTCTGCTCAAGGTGCTGGACGATGGGGAACCGATCTATATCCTCACAGCGACAGGGACCAGTGAAAATACTTTAATGTTCGCCAGAATTGCAGTTGCCCAGCTGCAGAGTCTGGTTGCTGCCTATAAAGAAAAACTGGACAGAGGCGGATTTTTCCAGAACCTTCTGCTTGACAATCTGCTGGCGGTGGACATTCTCAACAGGGCCCGCAAGCTCCACATCAATGCCAAAGTTCCGCGCGCGATCGTTGTCTTTGATATCATGACAGGCAGAAATGATTCCGGAAAAGATACTGTGGCAGGCCTGGAAGCGCAGGCGACTGCAGCCAGGGTGCTCGCCGGTCTTTTTTCCTCACAGGCAGGCGACTATGTGACGGAAATCGAAGAGAACAGTGTGATTCTGGTCAAGGCGCTGAGCTCCGCAGAGGCTTATGATGAGCTCGAGCAGTGTGCTGTTACAGCAGTGGATATGCTCGGGACCGAAGTCATGGTGGATGCCAGAGCAGCCTACGGCACCATCGTCTCCGAGCTGAAGAATCTCTCCAAATCCTACAAGGAAGCCCGCATGGCCATGGATGTCGGCAGGATTTTTTATGCCGGACGCAGGATCCTTTCCTATAACGAGCTCGGGATCGGCAGATTGATCTATCAGCTGCCTGTCAATCTGTGCGAGATGTTCCTGCACGAGATCTTCGGGGATTTTGATCCTTCCATGATCGATCAGGAGACTCTGGCAACCATCAAAACTTTTTTTGACAATAATCTCAATGTCTCTGAGACTTCACGACAGCTCTTCATCCACAGGAACACTCTGGTTTACCGCATGGAAAAGCTGGAAAAGGCCACCGGCCTTGACATCAGGACTTTTGAGGACGCAATGACTTTCCGCATTGCGCTGATGGTCAGAGAGTATTTGAACTTTCTGGAGAGGAAACGCTGACCGACCGGTGTTCAGAACGACTGTGCAGCCGGCCATATAAGGTCATATAATGAAATGAAAAAGAAGAGGCAGACTGATCGATCGTCAGTCTGCCCCTTCTTTTTTGCCTGTGATTTGTGTTTCCTGAAAATTATTGGCTGTTCTCACTATTGTCAGCTTCGCCGGAGTCCCCGCCTTTTCCCGGCTCCGAAAAAGTCATAAGGCCGGCGCAGGCATTCTTTACATCTTTGACCAGTGCGGCGTATTCTTCATTAAAGCCGGTGAGATCGTAATCGTCGCTGAATTCGCTGCTGTCTTCTTCAATTTCCGTATCGGGCTTTGTCTCATCCAGATAATAAAAATTGTATTCGCCGGCAGTTCCGATCAGCTCTGCGCCTTCCATGGGGTTATCGTTGGAGAGGGGGATTCCCCTGTCTTCGTAGAGTTTTTTCAGATAGGCGCCGATCTCCTCCGCAGACCGGTTTTTGTCCGCGGCGTAGACGGAAAACATGCCCAGCACACGGGGATTGAAAAAGTCTTCGTATTTTTTCTGGTTGGCTTCATCCGTCCGGTATGCCACGAGGAGCTTGTCATAATCCTCATCGGTCAAGGCGATATAGTTGTAGTACATGCAGTAAACACCGTCCCCTTCGACGATCTCACCGCCGCCGCTGGGCAGAAATCCCTTTGTGCCCTTGAAGGATTCAGGGAGTCTGAAAGAGACACCGGCTTCCGGGAACTCGATGACAGATCCGTCCTCGGACAGGAGACTGTCTTCCGGGACGAATCCCGAATCGCCGCTGCTGTCTGCTGCGGATACGGTTGCACCGGCAGATGTATCTTCCTGAGGAGAACTTTCGTCCTCCCCGGATGTATCTTCCCCGGGAGTGCTTTCATTCTCCGGGGATTCCGTCTCTTCCGCAGTATTTTCGCTCACTGCCGCGCTGCTTTCTGCCGGGGCAGCAGTCCCGGAACTGCCGCAGCCTGCCGCAGTCAGGGAGAGGACCACGGCAGCTGCAAGCGCACAGATTTGTCTGTTTTTCATAAATTGCTCCTTTCTGTTTTAAAAAGGTTCCGGACAATAGAATACCACAGTTCAGGAAGCGGGGGAGCTTTTTGGAATATGGAATTTTTGTGTACCCGGGTATACATGGTGCGCAGAAGAGCGCGGCTCCTGCAGCACGGGAGATCAGGCTGCTTTTTCTTTTCCGTTCAGCTCAGGAAGGACCACGAGGAGCATGGTGATGAAGCAGGCCATTCCGCCCAGAACATTGGAGACCGGCTCGGCAGCAAAGACCCCTGCAGTGCCCATTCCGAAAACGTAGGGGAGCAGGTAGGTCAGCGGGACGACGATAAAGGCCTTGCGGAGCAGAGAGAAGAAGATCGCATGATTCTTTTTGCCCAGAGACTTGAAGACGATCTGTCCGCAGTGCTGAAAGACCATGAAGATAAAGGTGGAGAAGTAGAGGCGGAAGCAGGGGAGCGCCGTCTCCATGAGCGCCGCGTCGGAGCTGAAGATCCCGATGACAAAGGCGGGATACAGGCGGATCAGGATCCACACGGTTCCGGCATAGGCCATTGAAAGCAGGAACATGATAACGCCCGTTTCCTTGACATCTTTATAGCGGCCGGCTCCGTAATTGTAGCTGATGATGGGAGATGTGCCCTCGGTGATGGACAGGAGCGGTGTTTCCAGCATCTGGCGCGCGGAATTGATGATGGTCATGATGGAGACATAGATATCTCCGCCTACGTGAGAGAGCACGTTGTTGCAGCTGATGGAAACCAGGCTGTTGGTCAGCTGCATGATGAAGGCGGCCATGCCCAGTCCGGCGATCCTGCGGGCGCGCGGGCCGCATTTTCTGATCTCTTCCGTGCGCAGCAGGCGCAGGCGGTAGTCGACAGTCCGGCCGAACAGAAAGCGCAGGACAAAAACGGCGGACAGTGCCTGGGAAAGGACGGTCGCGATGGCAGCGCCTTCGACGCCCAGCCCCAGGACAAAGATTAGCAGGGGATCCAGGACGATATTGGCGGCTGCGCCGATGATGACTGTGGTCATGCCGATCATGGAGTATCCCTGGGCATTTATGAAGGGATTCATTCCCGTTGCGATCATGGAAAAAACGGTGCCGGTCAGATAGATGCGCAGATAGGGAAGGGCGTGGACCATTGCCTGGTCAGAGGTACCGAAGACACGGAGGACCGGATAGCCGATGAGCTCTCCGAGGACGGTCAGAGCGGCAGCTGTCATAAGCAGCAGAAAGAAAGAGGTGTTCTGGATCATGGACGCCTCTTTCCGGTTGCCCGCACCCCTCGAAATGGAAAAAAGAGGAGCGCCCCCGCTTCCGAACATATTTGTAAAGGCTGTGATCAGGATGACGATCGGAAAACACATGCCGACCGCGCCCAGCGCTGCAGTCCCGATCTTCGGAATGCGGGCGATGTAGATCCGGTCCACGATATTGTAGAGGAGGTTCAGCGTCTGCGCCACGAACATGGGCAGTGCTGTCGCCAGGATATTGGTCAGGGTTTTTCCGTTTCCGAAATCGACTCGCTTCATGATGTGTGTCAGGTCCTCATATTTATTTGTGCCAGATCTTATTGCTTCTGATTTTTTATTCTTCATCGCGCAATACCCGTGACTTCAGTCGAGGGATACGCGCGCAAGACTCGCGAGCGAGTCTTGAAATATTAGTACTTCCCGGTCTTTTATAGACCGGAAGACCGGCTTCCGGTTTCTATACGTCTCCGGATCTAAAGCTCAGAGGATGCCGGTCCCGTCGAAGACAGGGATATAGGAGGGCGAGACGGTGCCGCTCTCCTGGATAAAGCCGTTGGTGATCCCCAGGTCAACAGCGTAATCAACCAGTGCGTCGTATTCCTCCTCCGACAGCCGCCGGCAGAGGGCCTTGTCTGCGGGAGAGGAAAGCTTCTGCTGCAGAACCTGCGGCATGGGTGTGTACTGGTTCATGATACTGATGAAGATTTGATCGCCGTAAGTCTCATGCAGGCAGCGCAGGACGGCGCGGGAATCCTCCTCGCAGCCCGGCAGGGCCAGGTGACGGACCAGAACACCCCGCACCATGACCGGATCGTCTGCATCGTCCGGACAGTCGATGGAGTGGCTTCCGTCCGAGAAGACAGGTTCCGGGCACTGGCGCACCATTTCGGCGATGGCAGCGGAGGCATACTGAAAGTAGTCCGCTGCGCCCGTGTGCCGGGCAGAGAGTGCAGAGGAGACATATTTCAGGTCCGGGAGCCAGACATCCACCAGGCCTTCCAATGATTTTACTGTTTCGACACGCTCATAGCTTCCGGTATTATATACGACGGGAATGGAGAGCCCGTCTTCTTTGGCGCGGCGAAGGGCAGGGATCAGGAGGGGCACGAAGTGCTCGGGTGTCACCAGGTTGATATTGTGGGCTCCCTGCTGCTGCAGATCCAGAAAGATTTCCGCCATTCTCTCCGGACTTATTTCCAGGATACGGGGCAGGCAGTCCTTTTCGGCCGCGGACTCCCTGTGTGGAGAAGCGGAGGGAAGGGAAGTTCCGGAGGAAGAGACTTGGGGCGAAGCGGCGGGAAAGGGAAGATCCGGCCGCGAGATCCGGCGGTTCTGGCAATAGATACATCCCAGGCTGCAGCCGGAAAAAAACACGGTCCCGCTTCCTCGTGTTCCCGAGATGACAGGCTCTTCAGTGAAGTAGAGCGCCGCGCGGGCTGCGCGGATCCTCCCGGCCTCACCGCAGAAACCGCGCTCTCCCTTGATCCGGTTCACGTGACAATTTCTGGGACAGAGGGTGCAGTCGGACAGGATCTGCACAGCCTGCGGGTCTTGAGCGAGGCTGTCCGTGCTGAGAAAGGACTCCCCGCAGACTGTACTGCGGGGACGTCCGCTGTTTTCCCTATGGTCAGGCGTGAGATCTTTTTTCTTTTCCATGATTCTTTTCCATGATTCTTTTCCGTGAGAAGTCCTGTGCACTGTGCGCGGCCTCTTTGCCTGCTGCGTATCCGCCGGTGCCTGCCTGTGAAAATACACTGGCTGTGATGATCTGCCGGACGAGCAGACCGGCACGAGTCCCGGGAGGGTGTGAAAGATAACAAAAAACCTGCCACGGCAATGAAGCGCTGAAAGCTGCCGGCCGGCCGCAGAGCCAGGCACCCTCGCGGCACATGAAAGTTCCCGCTTAGTGCTGCTATGTTCCCATCCTGACACGGTTCACAGGTTTCCATTGCGCGAGACCCGAACCCATACGTGCCGACAGGCAGCTTTCAAAACTCCATCCCATGACAGGGATTATAAGAGCGGTTTGATGAACAGAACAATACGTCTGAATATCAAAGTGCTTCGATAACTATAGACAAAAGAAGATAGATTGTCAAGTGTCAGGATGTGACAAGGCATCGGAAGCCTGCATGCGGAGCATTTTTTTACGCTCCTTGTTGCGCCTGCGAAGATCTTTAAAAAAACGCTGCAGGATCTCCGTGCATTCTTCGCGCAGGACGCCGTAGAGGACCTCTGCCTGGTGATTGAAATCGGGATTCTGCAGGATATTGAGCAGGGTCCCGCCGCAGCCGGATTTGGGGCTGGTTGTCCCGATGACGACCCGGTCAATCCTGGACTGGATGATCGCTCCGGCGCACATCTGGCAGGGTTCGAGCGTACAGTAGAGAGTGCATCCTTCCAGGCGCCAGTCGCCGATCTTTTTGCAGGCCTTGCGGATGCATGCGATCTCCGCGTGGGCCAGGGTCGTTTTGTCGGTGTTGCGCCGGTTGTATCCGCGCGCGATGATCTTTCCCTCATGGACAATGACCGCTCCGATCGGAACCTCTCCGATGGCGATCGCTTTCTCGGCCTGTTTGAGAGCGGCCTTCATATATTTGATGTCCTCTTTTGAAAAGGAAAGTTCCTCTTTATCCACGGGAGTATCCCGGTTTTCTGTAAGATTCAAATTCATCGTATTCATGAGCCTATTATAGGTCTGCGGGCGAGGGTTTCGCAAGTGCCTGCCCGGGGAGGGTCACAGTTGTTCTTTTTTTTCTTTTTTCGTATAATGAATAGTGCATTATATTGCGACACAGCGATGAAGTGATAGCGAGAGGACGGATGTTTTGGAAACCTTGGCAGCCAGGTCTTTTTTTGCAGAATACGGGAAAGAGATTCTTTTTGTTCTGACAGTAGTTGCTGCGATCAGGATCATCAAGCTGTTGATCCGTCGGAGAAATCAGAGAAAGGCTTTTCTGAAGGAACAGGCGCAGGCCAGTCAGCTTCTGAGAAATGAGGCTCTCAACAACGAGATCCTCAACCCGGAGAGAAGAGAGGGAGATGTCATTGAACAGAAGCATGCCTACAAGGTAGAGTTCGCGGAAAGGCCCGGCAGTACCGGTGAATTGAAGGGGAGCCGGTCCGAAAGCGGGGGCGGCGGAAGCTTTTTCCCCGGGGGGAAAAGGGATCCGAAGTCTGCAGCAGGCGCTCTGTTAAAAATCACTGAATACACCAGTCTCTCCAAAAGGTCTTATATGTTTAATAAAAATGAGACGGTGCGTGTCGGAAATCAATACGGAAATACAACTATTCTGGCAGGGACTGCCGGCGACAGCCTTCTATATTTCGAAATTATTCCATTTCAAGATTATTTTTATATCAGATCAGGCAGTGCTGAAAAAGCGGTGATCTCCCGAAACGGGAGCAGCAGGGTGCTCGGAGACAGGGAGATCGTTCTGTGTGACGGTGACCGCATATCCGTGGGCGGCAAGTCTTATGAGATCAGTTTTTTCAGACAGTGACCGGAAATCCACGCGGCCTTGCAGGTTCAGAGCGCAGGGCCGCTGATGTCGTGTGTTCATTTGCGATACTTTGAATGACAGGAGAATCCCATGAGTGTAGTTTTGATGATCTACAGCCGGAGCGCCTGCAGGGAATTTGTACTTCCGGCGGTCCGCAATGAAGAATTCATTGTTTCCATCAGCAGTGCTGTTTTCGGACTGCGCCAGGATACTGCTCTGCATATGGAGGAAAACAGAGGCAGCTGGTATTTCCTTCCGGACGAAAGCTATACGGTCTATGGCGTAGAGGACAGCATGAATGTGCAGGACTCTGCCCGCGGCGACAGCAGAGGGAGAAACCTGAAACTGATCGACGGGGCCAACTATACATTGGATATGCAGGGGGAACGGGTCGCTGTTGTCGTCCGGTTCAAGGATACCTCCTTTACAAGCTACCGGAAGTATTTTCTTGGAAATGTCCCCGAAGTTTCCATCGGCCGCAATAAAGACAACGTCATCAAATACAACTACAGCTATCAGGGGAATGAATATATCGGCAGGTATATGGCTGTGATCCGTCAGCAGGAGGGGAAAACCATTCTTGTCGATCTCAAAAGTGTCAACGGAATCTATGTCAACGATCACCGCGTGAACGAAAGCCATGTGCTGCAGTTTGGAGATCACATTCAGATATGGGGCCTGGACATTGTCTACCTCGGGGCCATTCTGGCCATCCGTGAAGAGGAGACGCTTGCCGTCGATCCTCTGATCCTGGCGCCCTGCAGGAAGAGCCGGCAGCAGGAAGAGGCCGGCTCCGCGGCTCCGGCACTGGTCAGCGGCGCATCGCAGAGCACCACTGTGGCAGTATCCGCCGGGGGATACGCCGGAGCAGCAGGCCGGGCAGAAAGTGCGGACAAAGCTTCCGGCAGCAGTTCCGGAGCAGACATTACAGACTTTGATACGGGTTCTGCCAGGAGGATCACAAGCCCGCCTGCAAAACAGCCGGAAGCAGCTCCCTATAAAAGAACACTTTATCACAGAGCACCCCGCAGCATGGAAGTGATCGATACGGAGGCTGTCGAGATTGAGCAGCCGCCGGCCAGGCGCGAGACGCCTGAACCGAATCTGCTGATGACGATCGGCCCGTCCCTGACGATGGCAATTCCCATGGCCCTGGGCAGTTCCATGGCGATCATCAGTACCAGAATGAGCGGCAGTACCGGCAGCATGTTTATGTATACAGGCATAATCACAGCCGTCGGTGCCGCCCTGATCGGCGCCTTCTGGGCGGTCATGAACCTCAATTACAACCAGAAAAAGGCAAATAAGGAGGAGACGCACCGGTTTGAGGCTTACAGTGAATATCTGATCCGCTGCTCGGAGAAGATCAAGCGAAGTTATGTCAGCAATGCAGAAGCAATGCGCAAGATGTACCCTTCCGCGGATTTCTGTGTCACCTCGAATATGGAGACCCAGAATCTGCTCTGGGGCAGAAACAGCACCCACAGGGATTTTCTGGCGCACAGAGTAGGCCGGGGAGATATTCCCTTTCAGGTGGAGATCAATGTGCCCAAAGAGCGCTTCACCCTTATAGACGATTCCCTGAATGAAAAACCCCGTCTGATCAAGGAGAGTTACCGTTATCTCCACGATGTGCCGATCTGTATTGACCTGCTTCAGGAAAATATCATCGGTATCATCGGCGGCCCCGGGAAGGCGGGCGCTTACGATGTCTTTTATGACCTGGTGGCACAGATTGCCGCCCAGAACAGCTACACAGATGTAAAAATGGCTTTCCTCTTCTCGGGAGAAGCTGACCACGAGAAAGGAAGAGAAAAGTGGGACTTCCTCCGCTGGCTGCCGCATACCTGGTCCCAGGACAGGCGGATCCGGTATTTCGCCTCCGGCCAGAGCGAAATCTCGGATGTGCTCTATGCACTCTCAAGGATTCTCAGGGAGCGCAGCGAACACAGCCGCAGCGCGGTTACAGGGGGAAAAACGATCTATAAACCTCACTATGTGCTTTTCGTCGAGGACGGAACATTTCTTGAGGGAGAACTGATCAATACATATCTGACGGACCGGGATGCGGATCTGGGTATCACGCTGGTGCTGCTGGCGGAGAACTACGAGGAGCTTCCCAATACCTGTGAGTGCGTGATCGAAAATGAAGGCGGATTCAGAGGTCTTTTCAGAGTGCGCGAAGGCATCCGCGAGAAGATCGAGTTTGACTCGGTCAGTCCTGCGGCACTCAACAGGTTTGCTCGCCGGCTCTCCAATCTGGAGGTCAGCGAAGTCGAGGTCGGCGGCGATATTCCCGGTTCGATCACTTTCTTCGAGATGTACGGAGTGACGCGTCTGGAAGAACTTGATGTCGTCGACAGATGGCGCAAGAACAGGACCTATATTTCCATGAAGGCGCTTGTCGGCCAGATGGCAGGCGGTGCACCCTGCTATCTGGATGTACATGAAAAATACCACGGCCCCCACGGACTTGTGGCGGGCACTACCGGTTCCGGCAAATCGGAAACGCTTCAGACCTATATTCTTTCCCTGGCGATCAACTTCAGCCCGGATGACGTCGGCTTCTTCCTGATCGATTACAAGGGAGGCGGAATGGCCAACCTGTTCACGGATCTTCCCCATGTGATGGGAACGATCTCAAACCTCTCAGGCAGCCAGGTCACCAGAGCAATGGTCTCCATTAAGAGCGAAAACCGCCGCAGACAGACCCTTTTCAACGAGAGCGGCGTCAACAATATCAATGCCTACACCCAGCTCTTCAAAAACGGAGAGGCAAAAGTCCCGGTTCCCCATCTCTTTATCATCATCGACGAGTTTGCCGAGCTGAAGAGAGAGCAGCCGGATTTCATGAAGGAGCTGATCAGCGTTGCGCAGGTCGGACGAAGTCTGGGTGTACATCTGATCCTTGCGACACAGAAGCCCGCCGGCACGGTGGACGACAATATCTGGTCCAACTCCAAATTCCGCCTCTGCCTGCGTGTCCAGGACAGACAGGACAGCATGGATATGCTGCATAAACCGGACGCCGCCTACCTGACACAGGCAGGACGCTGCTACCTGCAGGTCGGCAATGACGAGCTCTACGAGCTGTTCCAGTCCGGCTGGAGCGGCGCGGTATACGATGAGACAGACGCAAATGCCCACAGGACGCTTGCAACCATGCTCACCGGCACCGGAAAGGCCGCCCTGATGGGAAGCTATGTCAAGCGCCGTCAGAGAGAGAAGCAGAAGAACAAATGGATCGCAGGCCTGCTGGAGATCCTTTACAGATGCATGCGGCAGACCAATACAGACTTTGCGGAGTTTGAGGAGAATACGGCCGGAAGTCCCGTCATGTCCGCAGGCAGTAATGATGCTCTTCTGGACCGCTTTTTTGCAATCGTGGAGCAGGAAGGCCTTGATTACGCGGACAGTGAGTTCAACCGCAGGGCGGTCTCCCTGCTGATCCGCCTTGAGAGACAGGCGGCGGTGGAGAGAGCGGACTGGAGCAGGATCTCTCTGCAGGAAAAGGCGCAGGCCCTGATCGATCTGGAGGCCGGCCGGAATGCAAGGCTTCCCGAGGAGAAGGACAGAACCCAGCTGGATGCCGTGATCGGATACCTGGCACAGGTGGCGGAGACGGAGGGCTACGCAAAACCGCAGAAGCTCTGGCTCCCGGTCCTTCCGGCTGTACTGCCGCTTGATGCAGTGACCGGCCCTGCCGCCGCTGCGGGCACAAAGACCGCATTTGACGGTAAGGAATGGCCCTCCGTTCCGCATAAATGGGCACTCAGCGCGAAAATCGGCATGTATGATGACCCCGGAAACCAGGCTCAGGCTCCTCTGGAGATCAACTTTACAGAGTACGGCAATATTGCGGTCTGCGGCATGCAGGGCACCGGCCGAAGCACAGCACTGCAGACCATCCTGATCAGTCTTGCGCGCAGATATTCACCGCAGTACGCAGGTTTCTATGTGCTGGATTTCTCCAGCAGAATGCTGGACTGTTTTGAAGAGGATCCGCATTGCGGCGGTGTCCTGTACGAGGACGATCTGGAGACCGTCGGCAGGTTCTTCAACATGCTGGGCGCCGAGCTCAGGAGGAGGCGCGAACTGTTCAGGGGCGGTAATTATTACCAGTACGTCATGAAGAACGGCGTGAGTCTCCCCGTGATCATCGTAGCGATCGACAACTACGCGGTTTTCAGGGAAAAGACAGAGGGAATCTACGACGAGAGGATGATGCAGCTCACCAGGGACTGCGGTGCCTGCGGGATCTACTTCCTGCTCAGTGCGGCGGGATTCAACAAAGACGAGATTCCCAACCGCCTGCATGACAATATCCACTATACAGTGGCTCTGGAAATGATGGATCAGTTTGCCTATGGAGATGCCCTGGGCGTTATGCGGGTGCCCATGCTTCCGGAGAGCGGGATCCCGGGAAGAGGTCTGGCATCTGTCAGCGGAGAGATCCTGGAGATCCAGATGTGTGTGGCCGCGGCAGCGGGCGACGATTATCAGAGATCCGAGATCCTGACCCGGGAGTGCAGGGAGTGGGCGGCTGCCTGGGAGGGCAGCACGATCCGCAGGATCCCCCGCATTCCGGCAAAGCCCACCTGGGAGCTCTTCAAGGCCGCGAGGGAGGTCAGGGAACTTGCCGGGGACGGGATCCATCTGCCTCTCGGATACCGGGAGGACACCGCGGAGATCTACGGAATCAACCTTCAGACCACTTATACCTGGCTTGTGCAGGGTAAAAACAAAAAGGAGCGCGGAAATGTCCTGCAGGTTATCGCCGGCAGCGCAGCCCTGCGCGGCGGCCGGGTTACGGTGATCGAACCCGAGGAGACGCAGTGGAGAAGCTTTGCCCGCGCGGAAGGCTTTGAATATATCAACGGCTTTGAGGAATTCAGCAATTTCTTCAACACGGTCTATGCCCCTGACTTTGTCAGACGCAACAAGATCAAGAGAAGCTGTATGGACAAAGACATGCAGGAGGCAGAAATCTACCGCACCCTGGCAGAGGAGGATGCCTGGTATCTGATCATCACCGACCTTGCGCAGTTCGCCAAAATGCTGCACACAGAGGATCGGAAGATCATCGAGGCCCAGATGACAAATCTTCTCGAGAAAGGTTTTCTGCACAATATCTTTGTCTTTGCCGGCATGAACCAGGACGACCGCATAAATGTCATGGATTACAGCGTATTCCGCGCCTTTACATCCCCGAAGGCAGGCATTCACCTGGGCGGCAGGATCTCGGAACAGAGGATTTTCGACTTCTCGACGATGCCCTTTACCATGCAGAATGTGCCTGAGAAAGAAGGCAGGGGAGTGACCGCTCCCACAGAAACGGAAGAGTGGCATCGGATCGTGCTCCCTGCCATGTGATTTCAAGACTCGCTTGCGAGTCTTGCGCGCCGGATGCGGGTTGCCCATAAGGGCAACATCTTCCGCACCGCATCCGTGTGCATCCTCGCGGAGCGTTTATCTCAGTGGGGGTCTTCCCCCGCTGAGATAAAAAAGATGCACTATGCTGCACTGCTGCAGAGCGGAGTACTCCGGCAGACCGCGGCAGGGAAAATACCGCTGCAGCAATTTGAAACCGGTGACGCAGGAAAGAATGGGTGACAAGAATGATCACGGTTTTATCCTACCTGGAAAAAATGGGAAACAGTTCGCTTCTGCAGGAGGAGTTCCACTCTCAGGCGGCTTATCACTCCGATGAGGACTGGAAATATTATGTTTTTATGAAACTGGAGGAGCTGCGGGCGGCCTTAAAGGAGGATCCGGTCCTGGACATCCTGTGCTGGAATATTGCCGGTAAGGCTGCGCTCACCGAGCTGGAGAAGACCAGGGAGCGATACCGGGAAGCCTTTCTGCTGCTGATTGCGGACAGCAGTATTTCTCCCATGGAATATCTGCGCCCCTCGATTCTGCCCACGGCACTTTTGCTGCGTCCTTTCAGCCGGCCCCAGTGTGAACAGGTCCTGGGTGAACTCATCGGCAGTTACTGCAGCCGCTTTAAGAGCAGAGAAGATGAGGAAGTCTTTCTGATCGAGACAAGAGAGGGAAACCGGCGCGTGCCGCTCTCACAGATCTCCTATGTGGAGGCCAGGGAGAAGAAAATCTTTATCTGCACCAGGAGTGAATCCTTCGGGTTTTATGAAACCATCGATCACTTGCTGGAGACACTGCCGGGCAATTTTGTGCGCTGTCACCGGAGTTTCATAGTAAATATGGACAAAGTCAAAAAGGTCCGCCTTTCAGAGGCGATGATCGAGCTGGATACCGGGGAAACTGTCCCTCTGTCCCGCAGCTGCAGAAAGGCAGTGAGGGAATATGGCAGGCAGGCAGCCGGTGCGGAGGAAAAGATCTCCTGACACAGCAGGCGGGAAAGGGCATGGCAAAAATGGAAAGATTCAGAGGAGCAGAGACTGAGTACGGCTTCAGCGCCGTGCAGATCATCCTTGTGCTGGAACTGGCGGATGCAGAAAATATCTATACCTATCCTCTTCCGGAAGAGGAAATCATTTCGGAGGAGAGTTATATCCTGGCTGCCCGGGACCTGATGGCCAGAGGCTTCATCGAAAATACGCAGGAGGGCAGTCTGTGCGGACTGCAGCTGACCGCGAAGGCAAGAGATCTGTTTGAGAGCATGATCGACCCCGTGCGGGTTGTCGAGGTGATCTCCGCATGGTCAGGGACGGTCCCCGTCCTGATCTACCGCGGCAGGGGACATGTGTGTACAGTGTCCCGCTGGGACAGTGAAGGCGGCTATATCGGAATCAGCCTTCTGGACTGCGGGAGGATCGGAGAATGGCTGGAGGAGGAAGGCTTTCTTCCCGGACAGCCTTTCGAAAGTATCCGGGAAGGACAGAAAGCCCTGCAGTATGATCCGCAGATGGAAGAAAGCCGCAGCCGGATCCGCGGCAGTCTTGTCTGCCATCCCCAGGAACCGCCTTCCCTGTGGGCGATCCAGGAGAATGTGAGGAGCGCTGTGAAATCCTATGAGATCTCTCCCTTTATGGGGAATGGTCCGGGTATGCTGCTGTCGGATTCCCTGGCTTTTGTACAGACTGCTGAGACCGGGGCAGACACTCCCTGTGTCTTTACCGGAGCCGGGCCGGGAAGTCTGTACGTCTTTCTTGAGACCGATACAGAATCCTGGATTCTTTCCGGCACGGACCGGAAGGGCACGGCGAAAAAGGGCACAGGTTCCGGCTCGGAGGAACGCGCCCGCTTTGATGAAAATACTTTTGCAGAGGCCGGTCAGGACTGGAGCATTGAACCGGACTCATTGGAATACAGAGAGAAAATCTGGAGGAATATCCTATGATTATGGCGGACGTTTATGTACCTTCGATCGGAAGACAGTATGAGTTCAGCCTCGATGAGCAGGCGCAGATCGCCCAGCTGGTTCCGGAGATCACGGAGGTCATCTGTCAGAAAGAGAACTGCACACTCGGAGGAAATCCGGATGAACTGCTGCTGTGTCTGATGGACAGCCGGGAGATCCTCAGCGCAGACAAATGTCTGAGCAATTACGGGATCGGCAACGGATGCAGCCTCCTGCTCGTGTGATCGATTGCATTTTGTCAGGAAAAAATGCATTTCGTCAGACTCGGAAAAGAAGATACGGGTTTCATGGTATTGTATCCATGTAAGAACGAAGGAAGAGCAGAAACAGGAAAGGAAGCAGGGACAGATGTTCAGATATGAAGGGCAGGCTTTTAACGCATCGGCTGAGATCATGAAGACCGTCTGCAGAGAATTGAATGAATGCGAGGAGGAACTCCGGGTGCTGTCGGCAATGCTGGACAGAAATCCCGAGATTCCGGCACCGATGCAGAAACTTCGGAAAAGTCTTATGAAGCTGGAGGAGCGCGAGACTTCCCTGAACCTGACGCGCCGTAAACTGGATTTGATCCGCAGACTTTACGAAGAGGCGGAAGGCAGGATCCTGGACCTGGCAGACGAGGACCTAATTGCGGACAGACGCAGAGCAGCTGATTCCGGACAGGACATGGGAGAGAAAGCCCCTTCAGATAATGCGCAGGAAGCGCACCTGTTCATCCCGCTTCCCCGAATGGACTGGACGTGGCCCTATCCCCATCCGAGGTTACCCCGGTTTTATCCCGGCTTACGTCCCTATCCCTTTCCCTACAAACCGCGCAGACCCCTGCATCCCTTCCCGCCCAGGCGTCCGGTTTTTCCGGATCCCGAATTCATACGCAGGATCCTGATGCGCCTTCTGCCCGGACATAAAAAGCACATGCCCATACCAAGGTTTGAGCTCCCCGGCCGGGAGAGAGAGTTTGTGGTATTACCCTACATCCCTGGTCAGACATCCATACTGACGGATTCCAGAGCGCAGAGACGGGGCAGGATCGGGCTCCTTTTCGGGACTGACCGATCATAAATTAGAGGAGGTATGAGAATGGCAATCAAAGAGATTGAGCAGAATACAGATTATCTGGCAGATGATATCTCACGTCTGGAGGAGGAAAAAGCTGCTCTTGAGCAGGCCGTGGATGCAATGTTTTCCGCAGTCCAGGAGCTGGAGGGCACCTGGAAAGGGCCTGCAAAAGAGGGGTTCAAAATCCAGTTTCAGAATGACTATGAAAAATGCAGGGAGCTCGGCAAAACGCTGGAATCCCTGATCGAAAAACTCAGGATCGCCGGGAATGAATACGACAAATGCGAGAGTGAAGTCGGAAATATTGTAAATTCAATCAGGATCTGATCAGAATCCTGCCTGCGTGAAGGGAAAAGAGGAGAAGGCCGTCAGGTAAGAGCCTGCCGCCAGCATATTGTGCGGCATCCCGCCGGCAGGAGGGGACGGTTTTTGCAGAAGGAAAGGAGATTCTTAAGATGGCGATTGCGAACGGAGGAGTGACGGAGGTTGATACCGCCAGACTGGTTTCGGCAGCCGGGACACTCAAAGAAAAGATCCAGAAGGCAGAGACCTGCTGGAACAATGTCATGACGATCGTGAAGAATACAAACCGATACTGGATCGGCCAGGCCGGGGATGAACACCGCAGTGCCTTTCTGGATCAGCAGGATGACATCGACCAGATCCTGGTCCGGCTCAAAGAGCATCCCGATGATCTTCTCAAGATCGCAGGTGTTTACGAAGAGGCAGAAAAAGCAGCGGATACGATCGTCTCCGAACCGTTGACAAATCTGATCGTCTGATCTTTCAGCCCGTCGGGCAGATTCCGGCGCCGAAATGCACTTTGTCAGGAAAGAAGACTGTTCATCAGCTTTTTCTCCGGAAAAAAGCCCCGGATGATAGGATAGATTCAACAAAAGGAAAAAGAAAAAACAGAAGGATAAAAAACAGGAGATCAATTCCACACCGGCAGCAGAGGAGTGGATTCATGAGCAGCTCCGCAGACGCGGAACAGAAAGGACAGAAAAATGGCAGTAAAATTCAGCGTAAATGTTCAGGAACTGGTAAGACAGGCAGAGAATCTCCAGGAACTGAATGAGCGTTTTAAAAATGAAGTGATGATCATGACGGAAAAAGAGGAAGCCTTGTCCTCTATGTGGGAAGGCGAGGCGAGAAACGCTTTCCACAATGCCTATGCGGCAGATGTAGAAAAATTCCAGAATTTCTACAACGGAATCACCCGTTTCGTACAGGCCCTCGGCAATGCGGCACAGGAATATGTAAAGGCAGAGCAGACAGCTCTCGAGATTGCCAACACAAGAGTTTAAGCCGGCGCAGAAAACATTTGGGAGCAGGCTGAAAGTCCTGACGGAGATCAGCGGGACAGGGCGAGACGGTACAGAGTTGAGCAAAAAGACATATATTCCCGGTGAGGAGAAAGGAAGATAGATAATGGAAGGCAGAATTTTAGTAAGCACCCAGGACCTGATGAATGCAGCCAGCGAGTTTCAGGCAAGAAATACAGCAATCAACAATATCACCCAGGAGATGCTTTCCCTGGCGAGAGGATTGAACAGCCAGTGGGAAGGCGACAGCGCTGCAGCCTTCATCAACCGCTTTAATGAGCTTGAGGATGACATGCAGATGATCAGCAAGATGATCACAGAACATGTAAACGATCTCCAGGAGATGGCAGCAGCCTATGAGAGCGCAGAGCAGCAGGTGGCTTCTGTTACGCAGGTCAACACCAACCTGATCTGAAAAAACACCCTGCAGAGAAGCAGACATTCTATTTGGAAAGAGCAGCAGATGGAGAGGAAAAATGAAAACAAGCGCACAGATTAAAATGAATTACAGGGAGGCTATTCAGCAGGCCAGAGACCTGGACACGCTGGCCGGAAAGATCCGGACAACAGCCAACCAGAAGGTGGAACAGTCCATGCAGCTGCTTTCTTCCGGGTGGAAAGGAAATAACGCGTCCGCCTATCTCAGAAAGTATGGCGAACTCAAACGCCAGATTCTCGAGAGTGCGGATGAGCTCAATTCCATCGCGGACGACATACGGCATACTGCCCAGATCGTCTACAACGCGGAGATGGAGGCACTGCGCATCGCACAGACACGCCTGGTATAAAGAGGGTCCGACACAGCTTTTTCAGGAACAGTAAACCCGGTACTGCCGTGTATGACGCAGGCATCAGGAAATGACAGCAATACGAAGCTGTCATAACCGGAGGAATAGTTATGAACGAATTTATGATCAGATTTGCAAGTGCAGAGAACGCCCTCAGCCGGATGCAGCAGGCGGAATCTGAGATTCGTTCTAATGGTGAAGATATTTCGAAGATCCGGAATGGCTTTCACGCGGAATTCGGAGGAAAGACAAGGATTCTTCGGAATCTCCGCGGCCAGATCGAAAAGATGTCCGATCTGGGCGACAGTCTGAAGACTTTTGAGAGCAGTCTGGAGTCCATTCTCAGTCTGTACAATGCCGTGGAACTGAATCTGCTGAAACAGGTACAGGAACTGCCGGGAAAAAGCATGGCCGGCACAGGCTCTTCAGCCACGGCGGAGCAAGAGACCGGCACGGATGAAACGGTCGACCGGATCCACAGGGCGGGGAAAACAGACATCAGAGGCGGCCTGGTCGCCGGTGCTTCCATGATCGGTGCCGCGACTCTGGGTTCGTCTGTTTCCGGTGTCCTTGGAGCGGCTGCTTCTGATTTTGATGAAATAGAGTCTTTGTTCGAACAGATGCCCCGGCTCATTTTTCCGGAGTATGCAGGGGAAACTTTATGGGAGGATTTTCTGTCTTTTCTTCCCCTGGAAGCGGTCGGGGAGCTCCCGGAACCTGCGCTGGAATATCTGCACGAATTATTCGATATACTCAGGGTATTTCCCCTTCCTTTCGGAGCGGTCTTTTTCCCTGGGCCTGCAGACTTGATCAACTGCGGGATCTGGACGACTTTTTACACCCTGATCACCTGGTATTTTTATCAGCAGGGGTTCTTTCAGAAAGAGGAGACCGAACCGCTGGGTTCCGAAGCCGGGACTTCCGACGCAGGGGAGGAGCCCGGAGATTCCGGGGAGGAATCCGCCAGTTTAGGAGAATATCAAGAAGCCGGTTCTGAAACCGGTCGGAGTACAGAGGACGGCCGGGTAAAGCTCTTTGGTGAGAAAAATGCGGCTGCCGCTGCGCAGGATGCTGCTGACCCGGAGCCCGGAAAGAGCGGCAGCGGATCAAGTGGTCACGGCGGAGGTTCCGGCAGTCACAGCGGAGGCTCCGGCGGAGGTTCTTCCTATGCGGGGGAACCGGCAGTAGATATACCGGAGGCAGAGAGCTCAGCCAAAGAGTATGTATCCGGTCTGGTCGGAGAAACAGGAAAAGCTGTTGACGGAGCGTCCGACTGGTCCATAGGGGCAATGAAAAACTGGGGAGAGAAGGCCGCGGAGCAGGCCGCCCGAAACGGAGCAGGAGACCTGACGGCGGCAGCAGCTTCGGGAAGCGGTACAGGCGCCATCGGCAGGACAGCCCGTTCCGTGCTCTGTGCCGCTGTGATCAATGCAGGGATCGAGCTGGTCATGCACGGGGCAGGTGCTGCGGGATCCATCCTCAGAGGAGGAAAGGAAGATCTGTTCACCGAGGCGGACCTCGATGAGCTGCAGCAGGCATAAGGAAGGTCAGACAGGACAGAAAGATACGGTTGGCTGAGACTGCACCTGTTCATGCTTTTGACCTGGTGTGAACAGCAAGACGGTATCTGATGTGAACAGCAAGAGGATACAGGGCCCAGGAGGTAAATTTTGAAGGAATTATTGCCTGTCGGAAGCATCGTCCGACTTAAAAACGCAGCCAGGAAGGCTGCCATCATGGGATATATGCAGAAGGTCACTTCGAAGGACAGCCCGGGCCAAGGTCCCAAGGTGTTTGATTATATGGCTGTGCCATATCCGGAAGGTTATCTGGGGAAAGGGACTGTCTTTCTGTTTAATGAGGAAAACATAGAGGAAGTCTGTTTTCGCGGATATGAGAGCAGGGAGAGCAGAGGCTATATGTCACTGGTAGGGACAGTCTTTGATACGGCGGAGAAGGGGATAAAAACAGATCCGAAATCCACGGACTGATCTTCCTCCCATGGATAAAGGACAAAAAATGAATGATAAGAGCATCCGGTCACTTTTGTGGCCGGCTGTTTTTTTGCGAAAAGGATATGACGAAAGAATATGGCGAAAGGATTTTGTGAAAAGGAGTTTCGGAGGAACCTGCAGGGATCCCGGGACAGGACTTCCCCGGAAAACCACCCGGAAAATCATCTTTTTTTGCATTTCGTCAGGAAAAAGTGCCGTCCGTCAGCATTTGGACAGGATCCGGGGGATGAATGGTACTATAAGATCACCGAAAGGGAAAACAAAACGGATTAAAAAACCGGAGAAGAACAGATTAAAAACTTATAGCAGGCCCTCAAAGAGGCGCAGAAAGGAATGAAAAGATGGCAGTAAGATTCAGAGTTGTACCCCAGGAACTTGTAAAGCAGGCCCAGGAGCTTCAGAGCCTGAATGAACGCTTTAAGGCAGAGGTCTCCAGCATGACTGAAAAGGAACAGGCCCTGTCGGGTATGTGGGAGGGCGAAGCGAGGAACGCTTTCCACAACGCCTATGCAGTAGACGCGGAAAAGTTCCAGAATTTCTACAACGGTATTGTCCGTTTTATCCAGGCCCTCTCCGATGCAGCACAGGAATACGTGAAAGCAGAGCAGACGGCAGCATCCATCGGCAGTCAGCGGGCATGACCTGCATTTGGGACAAAGACCGGCTGAGCAAGCCGGGGAAGTGAAACATTCTTGAAAATAACACAGATTCCCGCAGGGAGGAAAGGAATAGAAATGGAAGGAAATATCTTAGTAACCACACAGGAACTGATGAATGCATCCAGCGAGTTCCAGTCGAGAAATACAGCGATTAACGATGTGACAGGACAGATGCTCACTCTGGCAAGGGGACTGAACAGCCAGTGGGAAGGCGAGAGCGCAGCAGCCTTTATCAACCGCTTCAATGAGCTGGAGGACGACATGCAGATGATCAACAAAATGATCTCAGAGCATGTGAAAGATCTTCAGGAAATGGCAGCAGCTTATGAGAAGGCCGAACAGCAGGTCGCATCCATCACACAGGTAGACAGCAACCTGATCATCTGATTGGCCGCAGACCCATCGAGCTAACCCGGGACGGCAGACACTATATGCGGGGCAGCAGGGCCGCTCAAAGCCCTTTGCCCCGCATATGGACGAAAAGGATAAAGTCAGGCAAAAGAAAGGAACAGAGACATGAACAACATAAAAGATCTTCTCCCCATCGGATCGGTCGTCGTTCTGAAGGATTCGGAAAAAGCATTGATGATTATCGGAATACTGCCCAGAAACGGGGAAACCGTGAGGGATTATGTGGGTGTCCTGTATCCCGAGGGATTTATTTCTTCTGACATGTTTCTTGTTTTTGATCACAAGGATATCGATGTCATCCTTTTCCGGGGATTCTACGGAGGGACAATCTGGGACCAGGTGCTGATGCGTGCCGAAGAGGTTCTGGGAGCAAAATAATGACTTGGCAATGACTTGGCGGAGGGGCAAAGATGAGCACTTTTACAATTCAGTTCAATACGGTAGAGGGAGTGACCCGTGATCTGCACGAAAGTGTTACTTCCCTGATCGGATATAAGGGAAGTCTCGAATCTGTGACAGCCTCTCTGAACCGCAATATGGGAGCCCGGTATTACGCATCCTTCAAGAGAAGGCTGGATGCGGCCGGCGCAGATCTGGAAGAGGCAGCAAAGATTTCATATGGTATGGAGGAAGCGCTCAGACAGATTGTCGGGAGATACCTGCAGACGGAGAGAAAACTGTCACCGTCGGTCTCCGGCGGCACAAAGACCCCTTACGGAACGATCCCGGAGGAGTTCGACAACCGGATCAGAAAAGTTGTCGAGGAACTCATGAAGCTGCTTCAAAGGATCTTTTCTCCGGATGGCTGTACCGACAGAAAAGACGTGATCAAAAGGCTCCTGATGTTTCTTACCGCAATGAGCCTGATGACAGGCAATAAGCGTTCTGCGGACAGCGGAAATACATCCGGAGGAGAAGGAACAGGATCTGAAGAAGACTTTCTGAAACGCCTTTCGGATATGTTTGATCTTCCGGGGGACATACACGATGCGATCAGTTCTGTGTATGATGTCTTTGATAAGGAAGGCTATGATGAGTCCGGGATCGCCGGCTTCATCTTCGATGTGCTGGGTGTCATGAGCGGGGGCGCAGATCTGGCAGATTCGAAAACCAACTCCGAACTATACAGAAACGCAGTGGACTTTGGCAAGGATTTTCTGGGAGGGACCAAGGGCTTTCTCTCCATGCTCAAGCATGCGGATATTATCCCTGACAATCACTTTACAGCAGGCCTGCTGTTCGGCCTCAAAGAGTTCAAACACGCAGCCGGATTCACCGTTGATTTTCTGGAAAACTTCGAGAAAAACAAAGACAACTGGGCGGGATTCCTCCGTGATTCCGGAAAAATGGCGGAAGATATTTCAAAATTCATACAGGGCGCAGTTACAAGCAAAGACGGTTTCCTTAAGGGTCTGAAGGGAAAGGCCCTGATCGCAGCCCAGATGTGGGGCACGACAGTCACAAGCCTCTACACAGCCGGATCCTACGCGATCGGCGACATGATCGAAAAGGCGAAAAACGGAACCCTGGACTGGGGAAGCGGAGCAGAGTCATGGGGAAAAGGAGCAGTCGGAGGAATGGGAAAAATCCATAAATTCCTGACTCTCGGCCTGGTCGATCCCGATATGGACAAGACCTGGAGCATTTATCAGAAATATATGGACCGGAACGCGGAGAGGGTCAATAAATACGGCAAAAACTGGTTTACACGCGGGGGTATCGTGATCTACGGTACATTGGAATCGTTTGTGGGCGGCACAGCGGAATCCATATGGTCCAGCAGCTATGACGCCGCCGGAAAGATCGTCAACGGTTTCCAGACTGCCGGGGAAGTCGTCAGCGATGTTGGATCCTGGCTCTGGAGCAAGGGCTCGGATCTGGTGAGTTCTTTCTGGTAAACACTATATGGAATAAATACTATCTGAAATAAATAAAGGAGACGGACCTTCGCTCCCCCTGCGGGGAGAGGAAGGTCCGTCCTGATGAGAGAGCCTTCTGCGCGGGGCTCTTATTTTATTCTGTATCCCATTCGATCAGGAAGATGACTTTTCCGGTCCTCTTATCTTTTCCGAAGTCGCCATCGTTCCATTTGTAGGCGGGATCCTTGTAGTAGAACAGGGCATAGTGCTCGGAATCGTGCGAATTGTCCGGCTGGCCTTTGACCCATTTGCTGTAGCCGTAAGGTGTTCCATCCACCCATTCCCAGCTGCCTTCACGTTTTTCATCCGTCAGCCCGAAGTAGGCGCTCTTAAGTTTGAGATCACTGAAGACATAATCATACAGGGCAGTGTTCTCGGAATCGCTGTTGATGACTGCCAGATATCCGCCGCGGGACTCACAGTATTCTTCGGCTTCGCGGAAGGAATCGATCGCGGCCGTCTCATAAGCATAATATGTATGGCCATTATAGATTAATGTGTCATAGGAAGGAATATCCATCACCGGCGCTGTCTCGATCGGCATGAAGACGAAAGTGACACTGTTGTCCGCCCCTGCGTGGAGGGTGAGGGAAATCTCTTCATTGATCGGTTCATAACCATTGACTTCGGGGGCTGTGACCGTTATGTAGCTGCCATCCAGATCGGCATAGGTGGTTTTTCCGAGGATGTTTCCTTCGGGATCGGTCCATGTGACAGTATAGGAGACGGTTTCGGGCTCAGGCACGGGCTCAGGTTCAGGCTCGGATCCTGCCCCTGCCTCAGCATCTGCGTCCTGGTCAGCGGGAGTATCTGCCTCAGACGAAAGGATCGTCTTGTCGGCGTTTTGATTTTTCTGATTTGCCGTGTGTCTACCGAGCAGCAGTGCACAAATCAATATCGCCAGGAGCAGGATGAGCAGAACGAGAAGGAGGATCTTTTTCCTGTCGGAAGACCGGCCTCCTGCTGCAGATTTGCCCGGGGTTCCTGCACCCGGAGTATTTCCTGCAGGAAATACCGGTGCGGGGCCAGTATTTCTGTCCGGCCGATGCACCTGTTTGTTGTCCGGGCCTCCTGCATTGTGCGGAAGGGGATCCGGCTGGCTGCCCGGGAACAGCAGGACCCTTGTGGCATCTTCGGAATCCTTCCTGTTGATGGCCGGGGATGTTCTCGTCATCGGATCCATGCTGCCCGGCAGGATGACCGGTCTGTTTTCCCTGTATGCCAGCAGTGCGTCCCTGAACTGCGAGGCGGACTGAAAGCGCTTTGCCGGATCGGGGTCGCAGGCACTGCACAGGATAGAAGAGAGCTTTTGATCCGCATTGGCAGGGCCGCTGAAGCTTTCGCCGCGCAGGCGCCGCATGTTGGCTTCGTGGATCATCGACATGGAAATCCTATCCGCAGGGAGATTGTACTCGTTACACAGCGGAGGGAGATTGTTGTTTAACAGGATGTATAAAGCGATACCGAGGGAATAGATATCGGCCGTATTGTCATATTTATAACCGAAATACACTTCCGGAGCTATATACTGGACTGTTCCGGCGCTGCTCATGGAAATCTTTTCGTGAATGGAGTCCATGGTCCTCGAAATGCCGAAGTCCCCGAGTTTGTATCCTCCCCGTTCACTGTAAAAAATGTTGCTGAGCTTTATATCTCTGTGGATGATATTCAGCTGTTCGCAGCTGATTAGGGCTGTGCAGATATCCAGTCCGAGCTGAAGTGTCTGAAGGCGGTCCAGACCGCCGGTACGGTTCCTGATTGTTTCGACGCTCTCCAGAAGTTCCATTCGGATCAGGATGGTACGCATCCCTTCTTCCCGCAGCACCGCGTAATCCTCGATAGTGACGATATTGGGAGCCCCTTTGAGCTGCATCATCGTGTGGATTTCGCGGCTCACACTGCGGACAAACTCTTCCAGGCCGGGATCCGTTTCATCGGCATTGAGCTGCAATACTTTCAGGGCACATTTGTAATTGGTGCCCAGATCGTTCCGCAGGATCTCATAGACAGATCCGAAGGTGCCTTTTCCGAGAAAAGCAGTGATTTTCCACTCCGGCCAGACGGAGGAAAGCTGAGATTGAACGAAGGAATAAGGTGTAGTAACCATTGTTTTGTATATGCCTTTGCGCTGTGTATATCTACATTTTATTTTTTTATGAACCACACATTTAAATCTGTCTCGGTCTCGGGAATGCCGTCGACCCAGCCCAGGTTGGAGTACTGCCAGAAAGTGAAGTCATAGGGGGTTTCCGGACTCCCGCTGTAATCTGCGTACCAGATCGTTGTGCCTTTCAGGCGTGACATGTCCAGAATATCCGTTTCAGTAGAGCAATTCGCGTAAATGGCGGGCGTATAGCCGGCCTCTCTGATGGTCTCGCAGAAAGCGACGGCGTTGTCGGTAAACTGTTCGCCGCTGATAAAGTTGATGCGGGCATAATAATCTTCAATGACAATCTCAGGATCAAATACGATGGGGAGAGTGATCTCTACGCCGCTTTCCTCAATGACGTCAAGACAGAGCTGTGCCTCCCGGCGCGCTTCTTTCTTTGAGACTGCCTGCGAAAAGACATAGGCACCGACGTCCAGGCCGGCTTTCTTTGCGCGGGTCAGATTTTTGATGGCGCGGCTGTCGCGCTTGAGGTCTCCGGTGTGCATTGTGCGGTGGCCGACGCGGACAAAGACAAAGTCATAGCCGGCTTCTTTCACCTTCTCCCAGTCGATCTTTCCCTGAAATTCAGATACATCAATGCCCCGGCGGATCATGTACTGATCGTCACCTTCATAGCGCAGGATGCCGGATTCATCATAGCTGAGGTACTTCCAGTTGTAGTTGTGAAGGGGGAAGTTTTCCGGGAAATCCCGCATGTGCCACTCTTCCCAGGCCTTGATATATTTTTTCTGGAGCTTCGTGGGAGACGCTTCCTTTTTTTCCTCTTTCTTCTCTGCTGTTTCTTCTTTCTTTTTTTCCTCTGCTTTTTTATCGGGATCCGCAGATGCGGCCGTGCCGCCAGTATCTGCAGAAACTGCAGCAGCTGCAGGATCTGAGGCATTTGCCCCTGCTGCAGCGGCGGGATCCCCGGCCGGAGAATCTACGGATGAATCTGCGGCTCCGTCTGCTGCCGGCGTCGCGGAGGACAGATCAGCGGACTGGTCTGGTGCGTCCCCTGTCGTCCCGGACGGATTCTGCCCGGAACCAGCGCCGGCATCGCCGGATGCGGATGCTGAGACACTCTCCTTTGCAGTGGAATCTGTCACAGCCTGGATGGCGGACGGATCCGCCTTTACGACGGTATACCCGCCGCCCGGGTTGAGGATGGACAGCACGGTATCAATCCCCAGCCAGTCGCGGAGACTGCCGGAGAAGCTGTCAGATGTGCTTTCCGGCGCCGCGGACTTTTCGCCCTGCCCAGGAGAGTCCGGTGCGGGAAGACGTCCGGACATCACAAAAACTCCGCCTGCGAGGACCAGGCAGAGGAGGATTGCAATCGTTATACCGGCTGCTTTGCGGGAGGTCTTTTTTTCTCCCGGTTTCTCTTGATTGGGCTGCATAGAATGTTCTGTAATGACCGCACTGTGAATAGGAGCCCGGAAAGGGATTGCTCCCGGCGTCTGCTCCTGTTTGTCCTGAAGTAAATAAAATAGGAAAATGCAATAAGTAAATGCAATAACGTTTTTCATTATAAACGCTTTTATGTGATAGAGCAAATTCTTTGCGGACTGCAGTCCGTCAATAATGTTCCGGACTCCGGTCCGCGAACAGAACAGGCAATCATTTTGAGACAAGTCTGAAAGCGGTACTGCCGGGGCATTCAGAAAACCTGATTGCAGGATACAGTGTCAAAAGCGTATAATGAAAAAAGCAGGTATCTTTTCAGAACCACTATATTTTCGAAGTGTTTTTGTACGTGTGGTTTGAAAAAAACAGGAGTTTGACCGGCCTGGAAACTGCCGGTTTGAAGGTTGATGGGGAGAACACTGTCAGATGAGTTCAAATAAAAAGAGCAGACTGGAGCAGGAAAAAGAGCGTCTGGAGGCGCTGCAGAATGCGGAGAAGAAGTTTCTCACAGGAATGTACGGGGATTTTTTCGGCAGACAGAAAAACGGAAAGGAGAGCTCTCTTGCCTACGGAGAGACTGCTGACGGGACCGGTAAGGAGTCTGCGGAGCATTCTTCTAAAAAGCAGAAGGCAAAGGAAGAGGAATCCACGCTTTCCTTTGGAGATAAGATTGACACACTGGAGCAGAAGGGCAGGGAAGTTACATCACAGTTTTCCTCCAGGGCAGATGCCATGAAGGAGCGGCAGAAGGAAATGTCCTCCGGCCTGCAGGGGCGCAAGGATGCCCTGCAGCGGGCAAATGACGCTCTCCGCGAGGTGCAGTCGCTCCTGGACCATCCTCTTTACAACGGCATGCCTTCTGTGACCGGACGGGGCAATGCCAGTGGTGCAGCGGGCACAGGAGCTGTAAACAATGCCGGCAGCGAAATCGATCCCGGCCTTATGGAGGGACCGGACGGAGATCTGTTTACGGGCTTTACGGCCGGCAGTCCGCAGATGCCCGGTGCTCCCGGAGCGGCGCAGGCAGGCCTTCCGCAGATGCAGGCGCAGCAGAGCACACAGCCTGCAGCGACTGCTGCAAAGCCGAAGGAACCGGAAAAGGATCCCATGGAAGAACTGGACTCCCTGATCGGTCTCGATAAGATTAAGCACGATGTCAAGGAACTCACGGATTTTGTCAGGATCCAGAAGATGCGAAAGGACGGCGGCCTCAAATCCGTCCCGGTCTCGCTCCATCTGGTATTTACCGGAAATCCCGGCACCGGCAAGACGACGGTGGCCAGAATCCTGGCAAAGCTTTATAAACAGATCGGCGTGCTGACCACGGGCCAGCTGGTGGAAGTGGACCGCTCCGGTCTTGTCGCCGGCTATGTGGGACAGACTGCGATCAAGACCGCGAAGAAAATAGAGGAAGCCAAGGGAGGCGTCCTGTTCATCGATGAAGCCTATTCCCTTGCCCGCAAGGATGACACATTCGGCCAGGAGGCGATCGATACGATCCTCAAGGCAATGGAGGACAGCCGGGAGGAATTTGTCGTCATTGTCGCCGGATATACCGGCCCGATGGAGACTTTCATCAACAGCAACCCCGGATTGAAATCACGCTTCAATAAATATATAGAATTTCCTGATTACACGATCGACGAGCTCATGGGAATTTTTGAGATGAACTGCAAAAAGTATGATTATGAGGCGGAGGAGGATGTCAAGGCACAGATCCGCGCCATGATCGTGCAGCGCAAGCTTGCAGCCCGGGAAAACTATGCAAATGCCCGCGACGTGCGCAATCTCTTTGAAGAGATCATCACCAACCAGGCACGGCGCGTCGCCGCTATTGAATCCCCTACAAAAGAGGACATGAAACAGATCCTTCTCGAGGATCTCGTCGAGACCGCCGAGGAGGATGCCAAGAAAACTTTGAAGAAAGCTGCAGAGCAGGAGGCGGAGAAGAAAGAGAAGAAAGCGGCGGAACAGGAAGAGGAAAAGAAAGAGGATCCGGAAAAGGGAACGGACAAAAAGGAGGGGGATCTATGAAGATAGGGATCATCGGAACCGGTTTTATTATTACGGAAGCCCTGACTGCCATGTCAGAGGTGCCGGCGATCGAGCTGTCAGCGATCCTTGCCCGCCCGCACAGTATTGAGAAGGGACGTGCCTTTGCGGAAAAATTCGGGATTGGGAAGCTTTATACGGATTACGACGAGCTGCTGGCAGATCCTGAGATAGACACTGTCTATGTGGGGATCATCAATCTGGTCCACTATGAATACGGCAAAAAGGCTCTCCTTGCCGGCAAGGATGTCATCATGGAGAAGCCTTTCACGACGCTCGCTGCTCACGCGCAGGAGTTGGCGGACATTGCCCGGAGCAAGGGCAGGTTTATTTTCGAGGCTGTGACAAACCGCAACTGCAGGATCATTGAGCGCATGCGGGAGGTCCTCCCTTCTATTGGACGCATCCGCATGATACAGGCCAATTACAGCCAGTACTCCAGCAGATATGACCGGTATCTGAACGGCGATGTCGCCCCTGCATTTGACCTGGCTGCCTGCGGCGGCGCACTCTATGATCTCAATGTCTACAATTTCAATATGGCTGTCGCGCTTATGGGCGAGCCCGAGGATGTACAGTATTTCCCCAATATCGGATTTAACGGTGTCGACACCTCCGGCATCGCAGTTCTGAAATACAAGGATTTTGTCGGTGTTCTTGCGGGTGCAAAAGATTCCGACAGCCCCTGCCATTTTACTATTCAGGGTGAAAAGGGCTGGATCCAGGTCCCGGGGAAGCCCAACGAAGTGGAGAGGCTCCGCTATTGTGTCAACAAGCAGGTTGAGGAATTCACTCCGCCCGCAGACAAAAACCGCCTGGTACAGGAGTTCCGCAATTTCTCCCGCGCTGTTGCCGAAAATGACCGCGCTTTCATGGAGCGTGAGCTGGAGATCACTCTGGCCGTCATGCGGACGATTGAACGCGCCCGTCTCGGTGCAGGAATTCCTTTTCCCACGGATGTCTGAACGACAGATGCCAAAGACCGGCAAGGCGGGAAGCGGGAACCTGAAAACGGGGCCGTTCGCAGCCGGTTTTAGTGAATGAACAGAAGAATATACAGGCAGAAGATTACATAATCAAAAATACATATGAGGTACCTGGTTTGGATAAACGTATCATCCAGAGGGCAGAGCCCTATCTGAAATACATGAAAGACACCGGCAGGATCCTGGGCAGATCCATGAAGAAAGCAGCCGGTATCTGTGCGCAGAATGCGGAGAGCATGCTCAAAGAAACCCTGACGAGAGCAGAAGGAGCAGAACAGGGAGATCTGTCAGGAGATCCCGCAGGATACGGTCGGAAGAATTACGCTGTGGTAACAGGCGCCAGTTCCGGGATCGGAATGGAATTTGCCCGCCGCCTTTCCCTGGAAGGATATCCTCTGATCCTGATCGCCCGCCGCCGCGACCGGCTGGAAGCCCTGCGCAGGGAACTCGGCACAGAGTGCCTTCTGCTGCCGGCAGATCTGGCGAGGCGCGAAGACCTGATCCGTCTGTGCGAGGACCTTGTAGGACGCCGCATTGATGTTTTTATCAACAATGCAGGATTCGGTGTCAGCGGTCCCTTTATGACAACAGAAGTTGCACGGGAAATCGGCATGGTCGATGTCAACGTGACTGCCCAGCATGTATTGTTCAAATATATCCTGCACCGCATGGAGGCGGAGGGAGGCGGCGCCATCCTCAATGTCGCATCTTCCGCGGGACTTTTCCCTGCAGGCCCCTATATGTCCGGCTACTACGCGACCAAAGCCTATATGGCCAGTCTCACCCGCGGGGTGGCGGAGGAACTCCGCCAGGCAGGTTCGCCCGTCTATGTCGGATGCCTGTGCCCCGGTCCTGTCAACACGGAATTCAATGATGTTGCCGATGTCTCCTTTGCCCTGCCCGGGATTTCCCCAGAGGAATGTGTGGAATATGCACTTCGCATGATGGAGCGCAGACAGACTTTGATCATACCGGGGCGGGAGATCCGCGCTGCCGTCATCGGCCAACGCTTCATCCCCGCGGCGCTTACCGTGCGCCTGACTGCCGCCCAGCAGAAAAAGAAAATGGCGGCGCCCGCTGCGAAAGCAGGAGCGGAACCGGGAAAGGCCTGAATCGGCAATGGATTAATGGATTCTTTATCGCACAGGATCCGTGAGAAAGCCCCGATCAGTCGGCAGACAGCTGAAAAACAGCAAATAGACTAACTATACTGAATATACAAAGAAGCCGGACTTCGAAAAGTCCGGCTTCTTTGCGCTCATGGAGTACGGGATTAACCCGTATCTTTAGGTTCAAAAGTCTGAAACCTGATTCTGTATGCAACGGCGGTTGAGTGCTGCCATATCGGTTATTGTAGAAACTTAAATGGTCTACTTGGTGATTTTAACAGTTTTTGCAGCACTCCATGCAGACCAGCATTTCGATTTGCCGACCGTCTTGTAGGTACGGATCCTCACATAGTAGGTTTTGCCCTTGGCGAGGCTGCCGATCACTTTGGAAACAGTTGCGGCTCTGGTGATGTTAGCTGTCTTGTTCCCTTTTGCAAATTTTTTGTTTGTGCTGTACTGAATCTGGTATCCATTCGCCTTGGCGTTCTTCTTCCACCTGACAGTCATCTTTTTGGCTGCAGTGTTTTTGACAGAGGAAACTGCCGGTCTGGCAATCCGATAGACTGCCAGAGATCTTCCAAGACCGGTTCCGGTAGCTGCCGTCGGGAATACTTTGAAGGTATACAGTGTGCCGTTGGCATTGGCTGTCGTATCTGTACAGGTTATTATGGAGCCGCCTTTAATGGTCTTGATCAGTTTGGATCCCCTGTAAATCCTGTAGCCTGTCGCACCGGCAACACTCTTCCAGGTCAGCTTGATCCCGGTCGCCAGGTTGGCTGCCGTGATCGAGGATGTCGCGGCAGGGACCACCTTGATGGAGACTGTCCTGGATGCAGCCTTGTAGTTTGCTGTTGCCGCAGCAGTTGCTGTGACTGTTGTACTGCCAACTTTCTTTGCGGTGACCGTTCCTGCAGCGTTTACCGCAGCTACAGTCGCGAGGGAAGACTTATAGGATTTTGCTCCTACAGCACCTGTAATGGATACAGTCGCTGTCTTTCCGACTGCAATCGATGCAGCAGATACTTTTAAGGCTATATTCTGTGCCGCTTTGTTGATCACGAACGTTGCAGACTTCGTTCCGGTGTAGTTGCCCTTGCCTGTGAAGGTGACGGTGGCTGTTCCGGCATTCGTATTGTTCTTGTAGGAAACAGTATAATCAGTACCGGCTCGGAGAATGGTTGAGCCTATTTTCACTACAGGTGTCTGCGTCTGGGCTTTGCCGTTGTAAGTCCTGGCAGTAAGACCGGAAACAGCGGCGGTGTTGATATCTACAATCTGTTCCGTTACGGTGACTGTGATTTTGATACTTTCAGAAGGCAGATATTCGTCTGTGCCATCGGCATAGATGGTGATGATTGAGGTGCCGGTCCTATAGGTAAGTATCTCACCGTCCTCAGATACTTCTGCAACGCCGTAATTGCTGCTCTCGAAATGCAGACTGCCTTGTGCTCCGCTGACAGTAATGTACTTGTTGGATCCGTTGATCAGGGTCATGTCATTGGCGGAAAGGACCTGACTCTTTCTGGAATCCTTTTCCAGGTACATCGTAAAGTCTTCGCTTGAATCGCTGGAATAAGCTCTTGCACGAATATAATAGGTCGTCCCGGCTGTAAATACCTTTGATAATTTGAAATTCCAGCCATCGCCGCTGTCATCATTGTAGAAGAGCCTTTGATAGGAACTATTAAACACTTCTATATAGGAATCTACATCGTCACCGGTAGAATACAAGGTGTAGCCGGAAGTCTCCGTCGGTGTGAATTTGAAAAGTGCATATGGAGACTCTTGACTGACACTAATTTGAGTAATGTCTCCTGCTTTGATCGATTTTTCCCCGGAGTAAACCAGAGGGGAAACATAGAACTGAACATACTTAGTGTTGCCGTATTTATCTTTAACATTGCATTTATAAGACTTCCTTTCAGTAACAGAGTTAACCGTATAGGAAGCAGCTTTTGCATTTGAAATGGGCGTGTCGTCTCCACTAAACCACTGATAAGTCACCCCTTCCAAATTGTCTGCTGATGCAGTGACTTTCAGATTGACAGAACTGCCAGGTGCAGCGAAAATCTCTTTTGAATATTCGTCCGGATCATTTCCTTCTGGAAAAGCATTAAAGTGGTTTTCTATTTCGATATAGAAATATGCGGAACGTGAATTCCCGTATTGGTCAGTTACTGTGCATCTGTAAATGGATTTTTTTGCGGCAGAATTTATCCTAAAGGTACTGGATGTACTACCATCAATTGGTTCACCGTCCTGATACCACTGGAAGGAGAGGTGAGACGAATCATTGGCAGTGGAGATGACCTTAAGATCAAGAGACTCTCCGGGTGAGGCATAAATTGTTTTATCTTCGTCATAATATTGATTACCTTCAGGGTAGATGTTAAGGTTGTTATCCGCATACACATAGAAATAGACGCTGTCTGTGTTGCCGTACTGGTCAGAGACCCGGAACACATATTCGTTGCTTTCTGTGACAGATTCAATCGTATAAGAGAGTGAATCTGCACCCTGAATCAGAGTCTCTTCATAGTTAGTATACCAATTGTATTTAAGGCCAGTCATATCATCAGCAGATACATTGACCTTTAAAGTGACAGGCGAACCAGGAGTGACGTGATAGCTGCTGTCACCCTCAGAATCAGCACTCAGATTGTTCTGCACACGGACAGTGAAGTATATTTCCTTGCTGTTGCCGTACTGGTCAGAGACAATGAAATAATATCTTTCATATCCTGTGACAGGGCCGATCGTGCAAGTAGTGTTGCCGGCGCCCTCAACGAGATTGTCGTCGCTGTCACGCCACTCATAGGTAAGCTGACTCATATCATCAGCAGATACAATGACACTCAGATCAGCAGATCCGTTCGGTGCTGTGTAAACGGTCGGGTAGGTAGTTTGATTACCATATTCATCTTCGAAATAAGCTTTCAGATTGTTCTGCACACAGACACTAAAGTTTACACTCACACTGTTGCCATACTGGTCATGGACTGTGAAAGTATAGTATTTGTCCTCTATAACAGATTCAACCATTAAGGAGGGTTTTTTTGCATCCTCTATAGTATTATAGTCGCTGTCACGCCACTCATAGGTGAGCTGACTCATATCATCAGCAGATACTGTGGCACTCAGCTCAGCAGATCCGTTCGGTGCAACATAAACGGTCTTAGAGTTATTATGAAAGCCATATTCATCCAGGACATAAGCATTCAAGTGGTTCTGCACACGGACATAGAAAGATACACTACTGCTATTGCCATATTGGTCAGAGACAGTGAAATAATATCTTTCATACCCTGTGACAGGCCCGATTGGGCAAGTGGTTTTACCGGCGCCTTCAACGGGAGTGCCGTCACCGTCACGCCACTCATAGGTAAGCCCAGTCATATCATCAGCGGATACAGTAACACTCAGTTCAGCAGATTCGTTCGGTGCTACGTAAACGGTCGGATAGGTATATTGACCACCTTCGTCATCTATGAAATAAGCCTCCAGATGGTTCTGAACATATACATCGAAAGTTACATACTGACTGTTGCCGTATTGGTCATAGACGTAGAAGTTATATCGCTCATACCCTGTGACAGGCCCGATTGTGCAGGTAGTATTACCGGCGCCTTCAACGAGATTGCCATTACCGTCACGCCACTCATAGGTGAGCCCGGTCATATCATCAGCGGATACAGTGACGTTCAGTTCAGTAGAACCATTGGGTGTGACATAAACATCTGGCCAGGCGGTCTGATTGCCATATTCATTGATGGTATAAGCCTCCAGGTGATTCTGCACACAGACATAGAAAGATACATTGCGGCTATTGCCATATGGATCATCTACAAAGAAGTCGTAGTATTGATTTTGTGTGACAGGCCCGATTGCGCAGGTAGTATTACCGGCGCCTTCAATGAGATTACCTTTACCGTCACGCCACTCATAGGTGAGCCCGGTCATATCCTCAGCGGATACAGTGACACTCAGTTCAGTAGATTCGTTCGGTGCTACGTAAACGGTCGGATAGGTATGTTGACCACCTTCGTCATCTATGAAATAAGCCTCCAGATGGTTCTGAACATAGACATAGAAATATACACTACGGCTATTGCCATATTGGTCATAGACACGGAAGTTGTATTGCTCATACCCTGTGACAGGGCCGATTGTGCAGGTGGTATTACCGGCGCCTTCAATGAGATTACCGTTATCGTCACGCCACTCATAGGTGAGCCCGGTCATATCATCAGCGGATACAGTGACGTTAAGCTCAGCAGAGCCATGGGGGGCCACATAAACATTTGACGAACCGGTTTGATCGCCATATTCATTGATGGTATAAGCCTCCAGGTGATTCTGCACACGGACATAGAAAGTTACATTGCTGCTATTGCCATATTGATCATATACATAGAACTCGTAGTATTGATTTTGTGTGACAGGGCCGATTGTGCAGGTAGTATTACCGGCGCCTTCAACGGGATTACCGTTACTGTCACTCCACTTATAGGTGAGCCCGGTCATATCATCAGCGGATACAGTGACGTTCAGTTCGGCAGAACCATTGGGTGCGACATTAACGGTTGGCCAGGCGGTTTCATCGCCGTATTCATCGATCACATAAGCCTTTAAACGATTATCAATATAGATGTTGAAATATAAATCGTTATAGTTACCGTTTTCATCAGAAACATGGCAGCGATAGGATGCGTTTTTCTGTGCTGTAAACGTATAAGCAGCGGAAGTGGCACCTTCTATTTTTTCCTCGTTGTCGATATCGTACCATTGATAACTGAGTGCTGAATTGGAAAATGCACGCACTTCCAGAGTTACCTCATCATTCAGGAACACGGTCCTGTTTGAGCCTGTGGCGTACTCGGCATAAAATTCATCTTTTATTAAATGAGCTGAGTAGGATCCGGTACCGCTGTACATTTCGGCTTCGAAGTAATAGGTTTCACCCTTCTCAAATGTTCTTTGGATATAAAAATTATTACCATTCTGATCATCCCATGTGCCGATCAGGGATTTGTCTGCATCATACAGACTCGCCCTGGGATCGCCGCTGTTTTCGTCAGAATAGAAGCTGTATGCAGCAGTCTCTTCCGGAACAAAGCGAAAGAGAACAGACCCGCCTTCTTCCGTGATATCTACTTTATGGGATTCCCCGGCTTTGATTTCCTCAGCATTTGAGAAATCGACAGAAGCGGAGGCATCGACTGAGTTCTGAGCCTCGGTCTCTACTGTTTCTGTCAGGGCAGGGGCAGTAATGTCAGTGCTGTTTTCGACATTCTCACTTTGGACAGGCTCTTCAGCAGGAACAGCGGTTTCTTCTGAAGCGGCTGTGTCTGCTTCTTCGCTGCCTGTGTTGTCATCTGCCTCGGGTGACTCTGCCTCCTGTGCAGGAACAGCGGCTTCGGTCTCATCGGCAGATTCATTACTGTCGTCTTCAACTTCGTCTGTTACATTTTCTTCAGTGTTTTCCGTTTCTTCTGTCGCAGTCTCCTGGGAAGCTGCTTCCTGCTCGTCCGCGGCAACCGTTTCTTCCGTGGCGGAAGCTTCTTCTTCCTCTGGTGATTCTGCGCTCTCCGCAGAATCAGAGACTTCCTCCTGTACTTCGACCGCCTGCGCAGTCGTTCCGGCTTCCGCACCCAGAGCCGTTATGCTTCCGAGCGGGACACAGGTGGAGATTGACAGGGCCGTCGATAGCAGCAGGGCTATCACTTTTTGACTTTTCATTTCCGTCCTCCTTGTTAAAACCTGGTAGTAAAACTCATATATATGCATATTTATCCTGCTGAATATACATATATACATCCTTAATGCAATATTATAGCATTTACGGTGCGATAGCGGGTATGCAATTTTGATGGATTTAGATAGGAATCCAAGACTCGTCAGCCGGTATTTGCAAGTCCCGGCAAGTCTTCTCCGGGATGACCGCTTTCGGAAAAGAGAAATCTGACTTCATTGCGTATAGAGATATTTGGCACAGCATGACAGACTTTATGGCTTGCTGTTCTAAAGGGAAACGTGTAATATTAATTCGTATTCGTTCGGGAAATCCTAAAATCTTAAAAACAGAAGAGCGTGTTGCCAATTATCCGGATCAGGTCCAGATATTTGGGCGGGGATCGTTTGCCGCACCAAAAAGTGAAAAAGAATTGCTTTATCGAAAATCCGTATAAACAGGCTGAAAATGTTGAATGTTACGGGAGTCGAGTTTCTGCTCGAATTATGTTACAATAACTCTTGCATGCCGGACGTTGGCTTTCTGTACAGGAGAATGTTCTGACAGCTTATCGAAGAGTATAAAAGAGTACAAAAAGGGAGGTGCGCGTAATGAAGTGGAATCAAATATTTGCGCAGCTGACCCTTCTGGCACAGCTGGGCCTCTCTCTGGCTATGCCAATCCTGATGTGTCTGGCCGGCTGTTATCTGCTCTGCACCCGGCTCGGTGTCGGTCTCTGGGTTTATCTTCCCGGAATGATCCTGGGACTGGGGGCATCTTTTATGACGGCCTATAAAGTCTATTTGTCAGTCACCGGGAAGGAAAAGAAGCCGAAGCGCGGTGAGAATGAAAAGAATTACAACAGGCATTTGTGATCAGGCCTGATTTAAAAACTGAGAATAATAGAAAGATAGTAACAGGATTTATGAAATTACAGAGTGCAGTCAAAAAAGAAACAGTAGCGGTTGCGACGGGGACAGGAATCGGATGTCTTGCCCTGATCGCGCTGTTTTTGATTTTTTACCTGATTTTTCCCGAGTCCTCGGTGAAGTTTGATTACCGGGTGGTTCTGGGTGCCCTCGTCGGCGGCGCTGTCGCGGTCGCGAACTTTTTTCTCATGGCGGTCACAGTCCAGAACGTTGTGAATGTTACCAACAGGGACGACGCGCTCCGCATGATGCGCGTCAGTTACCGCAACCGCATGCTGATGCGGGGAATCTGGATCATCATCGCGATCGTTGCGCCCTGCTTCAACTATGCGGCCGGGATCATTCCGCTTTTCATCCCCGGTTTTGTGATCAAGCTCCGCGGGATCAAGATGGGCGTTACGGGGAAAAATGCCGCACCCACGGTCCAGCCTGCAGCGGACGGGGAGGAAGCCGTGCAGGAAGCCGTTCAGGAGACGTCAGTACAGCAGACAGCTGTGCAGGAGGCGGACCAACCGGGTGCAAATTAATTAAGAAGCTTTCCGCTGTAATACTGGCAAAGGACAAACTCTGTGTAAGAGGATTATGGGGGTCTTCATACACGGAGATAAAGCCGGAGCCGGAACAGCGGTCTGCGGCAGTACGGAAAGATGTGGATACTAGTCCCCCTGTCCGTGCCGTCATAAATCAACGTAAACAGTCTTTACGTTTCAAGTATGTTTACAGGATGCAACACGAAAAACAATAACTGCAGAAGAGGAGGAGGTGAGATTTCTGAATGGAATTTGACATTTCCGGTGCGAAGATATTCGCGAGAATCCCGACAGGAATTCCGATTCTGGGAGATATCCTGATCACGGAGACAATCGTGGTAAGCTGGATCGTCATGCTTATCATCACGGGACTGTGCATTTTCCTGACGCGCAACTTAAAAGTGGAAAAAATCTCAAAACGCCAGGCGGTCGCGGAAATGATCGTGGAAGCGGCTACCAACCTGGTCAGGAACAATACGGGAGGCACTAAGTTTGACAGCCTGATCCCGTTTGTTTCCACAATTTTTGCCACGAGTATTGTTTCGAACCTGATCAGCCTGATCCCGATTTTCCGGAGCCCGACGGCGGACCTGTCGACGGAGGCAGCCTGGGCAATCGTGGTATTCATCATGATCACGGCGAACAAGATCAAGGCCGGCGGTGTTCTCGGCTATCTGAAGGGATTCACGGAACCGATTCCTGTGATGACGCCCTTCAACATGCTGTCCGAACTCGCGACTCCCGTCAGTATGGCCTGCCGTCACTTCGGCAATATTCTGTCGGGTATCGTCATCAACGGTCTGATCTATGCGGCTCTGGCCATCGCATCCGGCGCTCTGCTGGGACTGATCCCCGGCGCGGTCGGCGATTTCCTGAGCAATATTCCGATCCTGAGCGTGGGTCTTCCGGCGGTCCTGTCGGTCTATTTCGACTGGTTCACCGGCGCGATGCAGGCGTTTATCTTTACGATGCTGACGATCATGTACATCGCGAATGCCGCTGAGGGTTGAGCAAACAGCGCAGAAGAAAAAGGCGCAGCAGATCTCTTTTTTCATCATATGAAAAAAGAATAAGGGTAACTGTCACGGTGATGACAGTCACGAATACTGATCTTTTTTCCAAGAAAATATTCAGAGAAATATATTTTTTTGAAAATTGATTTTCATTTTTCAGAACACAATTATGGAAGGGAAAGATGTTTTCCCGAAAGGAGACCAAAATGAGTGAAATGCAATTTCTGGCAAGAGGTATCGCACTGGCTGGCTGCGGCATCGGCGCAGGCTGCGCTCTGATCGCAGGTATCGGCCCTGGTATTGGTGAAGGCAACGCGGCAGCAAAGGCTCTGGAAGCTATCGGCCGTCAGCCCGAGTGCAAGGGTGATGTCACCAGCACGATGCTCCTCGGCTGCGCGATCGCAGAGACAACCGGTATCTACGGTTTCGTTACCGGCCTTCTTCTGATCTTCGTCGCTCCCGGCATGTTCATGGGTTATCTGGGATAATCCGGCGTCAGGCATTAGCGCAAAACGGATTGCCAACAGCCGGAAGCCTGCAGCTGACAGCAAAGAGCCGGCAGCCGCGAGCGGAAAGCTGAAAGTGAAAACCAAAATCCATGGAGGAAAGGTATGAATACACAGCCACTGGTTACACTCGTACCGTGGACTATGATCGCCCAGTTCCTGAACCTGATGATCCAGTTATATCTGATCAAGAGATTTCTTTTTAAACCGATCAATGAGATCCTCGAGAAGAGGAGACAGGCGGCGGACAAGGAGATCCAGGATGCGCGTCAGGCAAAGGAAGAGGCGGACGATCTGAAGAACCAGTATGAGTCCGGCATTGCAAAAGCGCGTGAAGAGGCTGCGAGAATCGTGCAGAGTGCACAGAAAGAGGCGCAGGGCCGCGCCGATGAACTGGTGCAGGAGGCACAGGCAAAGGCCGCCGGCATCAAGGCGCAGGCGGAAGCCGATATCGCGCAGGAGCGCAAGAAAGCGATCAATGAAGTCAAGAACGAGATCGGCGGACTGGCAATGGATATTGCCGGCAAGGTAGTCGAGAAAGAGATCGACGAAGCTGATCACAAGAGGCTCATTGATGAATTTATTAAGAATGTAGGAGAGGCATCATGACGACAGCATGGGGTCTTTACGGGCAGAGCCTGTATGATCTGGCTGTTGAGGAAAAGGCCGATGAGCAGATCATGGAGGAGCTGGAGGCGGTCCGCGGCATTTTTGCACAGAACCCCGATTATATCACGCTTCTCTGCGAACCCTCGGTCCCGGTCAAGAACCGTACTCAGCTGCTGGATGAGGCCTTCGGCGGACAGATCCATCCTTATCTGCTGAACTTTCTCAAGATTCTCGTGGAGAAGGGGATGCTGCGCGGTTTTTCGACCTGCTGCAGTACCTACCGCAGTTCCTTTAACAAGGATCACGGAATCTCCGAGGCGACAGTGGTCAGCGCCGTTCCGCTCACAGACGAGCAGGCGGCCGCGCTGCAGGCCAGGCTGGAAAAGCTCAGCGGAAAGAAAGTCCTGCTGTCCCGGAAAGTGGACGCAAAGGTCCTGGGCGGCCTGCGTGTCGAACTCGACGGGAAGCTGTTCGACGGAACCGTCGGCGGCAGGCTGGATGAGCTCCGCAGGAGAGTCACAGAAACTGTACTTTAAAGTACTTAACCGGATATATCTATACCTATTTACATATATAGAGGAATAGCAATGGAATTAAAACCAGAGAAGATTTCCCAGGTGATCCGCAGTCAGATCAAATATTACGAGAATGCGATCATCCAGAACGAGACCGGCACTGTCCTCACAGTCGGTGACGGTATCGCCAGGGTCAGCGGGCTGGTGAACTGCATGGCGGGCGAGCTGCTGGAATTTGCAGACGGCACGTTCGGCATGGCGCAGAACCTTGAGGAGAACAGCGTCTCAGCCGTTCTGTTCGGAGAGGACACAGGTATCAGCGAAGGACAGACTGTCAAGCGCACCGGCCGTGTCGTTTCCGTTCCCGTCGGCGAGGCAATGATCGGACGTGTTGTCAACGCGATCGGCCAGCCGATCGACGGCGCAGGCCCGATCGATACAAGCGAGTTCCGCGCGGTAGAATCCCCCGCACCCGGCATCATTGACCGCCAGCCGGTCAAAGAGCCCCTGCAGACAGGTATCAAGGCGATCGACTCCATGATCCCGATCGGCAGAGGCCAGCGTGAGCTGATCATCGGCGACCGTCAGACAGGTAAGACGACGATCGCCATCGACACCATCATCAACCAGAAGGGTAAAGACGTCATCTGCATTTACGTCGCGATTGGCCAGAAGAGATCTACCGTGGCCGGCCTGGTCTCCGACCTGCGCGCCGCAGACGCCATGTCCTATACCATCGTTGTGGCGGCGACAGCTTCCGAGCCTTCCCCGCTGCAGTTCATCGCTCCCTATGCGGGCTGCGCGATGGGCGAATATTTCATGAACAAGGGCAGACACGTCCTCATTATCTACGATGACCTCTCCAAGCACGCGGTCGCCTACCGTGCGATCTCCCTGCTGATCAGAAGGCCTCCGGGACGTGAAGCATATCCCGGCGACGTCTTCTATCTGCACTCAAGACTTCTTGAGCGCGCGGCCAAGCTCTCCGATGAGCTGGGAGGAGGATCTCTGACAGCCCTTCCTATCATCGAGACACAGGCGGGCGACGTCTCGGCCTATATCCCGACCAACGTCATTTCCATTACCGACGGACAGATCTTCCTTGAGACCGAGCTTTTCCACTCCGGTATCATGCCTGCGATCAACCCCGGTATCTCCGTCTCCCGAGTCGGCGGCAACGCCCAGATCAAAGCCATGAAGAAGGTTGCCGGTACTCTGAAGCTGGTCTACTCCCAGTACAGAGAGCTGCAGAGCTTTGCCCAGTTCGGCTCCGACCTTGACGAGGACACCAAGTCCCGTCTGGCACAGGGCGAACGTATCGTTGAAGTCCTCAAGCAGGGCAAAAATGTGCCGTGGTCAGTCGAGAACCAGGTCGCGATCCTGTACGCAACCGTCAACGGTATCCTCAAGGACGTCGAGGTGGCGGATATTGCAGAGTATCAGGACCAGCTGAACAGGCGCCTGACCCAGGATCCCGATGCCATCGCGGTCATGAAGGCGATCCGCGAGACCGGCGCCCTCAGCAAGGAAGACGACGAAAAGCTGAAATCCGTACTGGAAGGCTTTACCAAGAGCTTCATCGAAGCGAAAAGCGCAGGAAACAGCCAGGGCAGCCTGGCATAAGGACTGAACAGTTCCTTTCTTATGGAGGATAATAATGGCAGCTGCTAATATGAAAGCAGTCAAGCTGCGGATCAAGAGCGTTCAGAATACCATGCAGATCACTAAGGCCATGCAGCTGGTCGCCGCTTCCAAGCTCAGAAAAGCCAAGGATAAAGCGATGCAGAGCAAGCCTTATCTCCGCACCATGAAGGGTACTCTCGCCAAGATCGCCAATGAAAATACGGACTTTCAGTCTCCTTTTACAAAACCGGGTAAGAATCCCAAACGTCTCTTTATCGTCATCGCCGGTGACAGAGGACTTGCGGGCGGATACAATGCCAACCTGTTCAAGTTCACAGAGAAAGAGGTGGAGGGACACGACTATGCGGTCCTTCCGATCGGAAAAAAGGCAGTGGAGTACTTCACGCACAAAAAGGCGGAAATCTTTACGGATGCATATGCAGAGGTCGCTACAGTGACGATCTCGGAGTGTTTCCGCATAGCCAAGTCCGTGTGCGAGGCCTATGAGGCAGGGGAGTTCGGACATGTGTCCATGTGCTACACCAACTTTGTTTCCATGATGTCCCAGGTACCGAAATCCAGTGCGCTTCTGCCGCTGTCAGATTTCGAGAATCCTGAGCTGGATGAGAAACCCGATTCCAAAGACCTGATTTTGTACGAGCCCTCAGGGGAAGAAGTCTTCAATACAATCGTTCCCGAATATCTGGCGGGAATCCTGTACACCAGCATCAACGTTTCGGTCGCCAGCGAACTGGCGGCACGCCGCACGGCCATGGAGGCCGCGACGGACAATGCGAGTGAAATGATCGAAAAGCTCAGTCTCTACTACAACCGTGCGAGACAGGCAAGCATTACGCAGGAGATCACGGAGATCGTGGCCGGTGCAGAGGGAGCATAACAGACGCGCAGCTTAGACTATCTTAAATATAATACGACCCGGTGCACGGTGCATGGCACCGGGATCGATGATCCCATCAGCATTTTCGCCTTCGCGAAAAATGCTTCGGGGTGCCTTCCTGACGGATGGCACTATGGAGGAAATCAATGAGTGAAAAACATATCGGCAAGGTAATACAGGTAACAGGTCCTGTCCTTGACATCAGGTTCAAGGAGGGCGAGCTGCCTGCACTGCTCAATGCCATCGAGATCAATATTGATGGCCGCAGACTGATCGCCGAGGTGGCTCAGCAGATCGGCGATGACGTCGTCAGATGCATCGCGATGAGTTCCACCGACGGACTGGTCCGCGGCATCGATGCCGTCGACACGGAGGGCCCGATCACGGTCCCTGTCGGCGAGGAATGCCTGGGACGTGTTTTCAACCTTCTGGGCGACCCTGTAGACAATCAGCCCGCGCCCGATGCAAAGGAGCGCTGGGCGATCCATCGTCCCGCCCCTTCCTTTGAGGATCAGATCCCTGCAACGGAGATCCTCGAGACCGGCATCAAGGTCGTCGACCTGATCTGCCCCTACGCAAAGGGAGGTAAGATCGGTCTGTTCGGCGGCGCAGGCGTCGGCAAGACTGTCCTGATCATGGAGCTGATCCACAATATCGCGACCGCCCACGGCGGTATCTCCGTTTTCACAGGCGTCGGCGAGCGTACCCGTGAGGGCAACGACCTCTATGGCGAGATGAAGGAGAGCGGCGTTATCGACAAGACCGCACTGGTCTACGGTCAGATGAACGAGCCTCCGGGAGCCCGTATGCGTGTCGGTCTTTCCGGACTGACCATGGCTGAGTACTTCCGTGATGTCAAGAATCAGGACGTGCTGCTCTTCATCGACAACATTTTCCGTTTCACGCAGGCAGGTTCCGAGGTGTCCGCGCTTCTGGGCCGTATGCCTTCCGCCGTCGGTTACCAGCCCACACTGGCAACAGACATGGGTGCCCTGCAGGAGCGCATCACTTCCACCAGGAAGGGATCCATCACTTCTGTCCAGGCAGTCTACGTCCCTGCGGATGACCTGACTGACCCGGCTCCTGCTACGACATTCACCCACCTGGATGCGACTACCGTTCTTGCACGTGAGATCGCTTCCATGGGTATCTATCCCGCTGTTGACCCGCTGGATTCCACCAGCCGTATCCTCTCTCCCGAAATCGTCGGCGAAGAGCACTACGCAGTGGCCAGAGGCGTGCAGCAGGTTCTGCAGAGATATCGTGAACTGCAGGATATCATCGCCATCATGGGTATGGACGAACTTTCCGACGAGGATAAGCAGGCCGTTTTCCGCGCCAGAAAGATTCAGAACTATCTGTCCCAGAGTTTCTCTGTCGCAGAGCAGTTCACCGGCATTCCCGGCAAGTATGTCCCTCTCAAGGAGACACTCCGCGGTTTCCGCATGATCCTGGACGGCGAGTGCGACGACCTTCCCGAGAGCGCATTCCTTTTCGTCGGTTCCATCGACGAGGCGTTTGAGAAGGCCAAAAACGCGTAAAGGAGGAGACATCCCATGGCAAATACCTTCCATCTGAAGATTGTCACGGTGGACGGTCTCGCATTTGAAGGGGACGTACAGCGTCTGATGTTTCGCTCCACGCACGGCGATCTCGCCATCCTTGCGCGGCACATCAACTATTGCACGGCTGTCGGAATGGGAACCGCCCATGTTGTCATGGAGGACGGATCGGAACGCACCGCAGCCTGTATCGGGGGCATGTGCTCCATGATGGACAATGAATGCCACCTGCTCCCCACTACTTGGGAGTGGAGCGAAGATATCGATGTTGAGCGCGCAGAGGCTGCCAAAGCCCGTGCCGAGGCTAAACTCCGCGAAGAGAAGCTCTCCAAGGAAACGAGACTCCTCACCGAATCCAAACTCTATCGCGCACTGGTCCGTATCGGCAGTGCCAGACATTGAGGATTCGTACAATTCTATAATTAAACAAAATTATATAAGAAAAATACGACCAACCTGCTGCCACCGGATCCGCTTCCGGTGGCAGCTTTTTTGACTGACCGCGCAGGACGTCCGGCTTTAATCGAGGAATATGCGCGCGATAAGCGCGATAAAGAAACTGGTTTCATTAGGCAGGACGAGCGCGCGAGTATTGATCAAAACCTCAGCAACCAAACCTTACATAAACCGAGAGGAAATGTCAGGTTTGGTTGGTAGACACATATAAGTCCCAGTCTTAAGATTATGTTAATAATAATTGCAAAGGTGGGATATTTATGAAAAAATATTATTTGGACAACATCAAATGGTCTGTAGTGGTGATCGTGGTCGTGTATCACGTATTTTACATGTACAATGCGGAAGGGATTCCGGGTGTTGCGGGGAAGATCACAAATCTGGAAGTACAGTATTACGATGCCTTCCAATACATCGTCTATCCCTGGTTCATGATGCTGCTGTTCATAGTTTCCGGGATCAGTGCAAAGCTTGATCTGGCCAGACATACTCACAGGGAATTCATCCGCAGAAGGACGAGGAAATATCTGGTACCTTCTACGATCGGACTCTTCGCCTTTCAGTTTTTACAGGGATACGTCAATGTCTCCCTGGGAGGTCTCTTTGAGAGGGCGCCTGATATCCCCTTCCCCGGCAAAGCGCTGATCTGCGTGATGAGCGGGATCGGGGTCCTTTGGTATATTCAGCTGCTGTGGCTGTTCTCGATCCTGCTTGTTCTTATACATATGATTGACAGGGACAGGCTGTGGAAACTCTGCGGGAAGACAGGGCTGTCTGCACTGGCAGTTCTTATTGCCATGGCAGTACCGGTCTATTTGTCCGGACAGATCCTCAATACACCCATCATCGTTGTTTACAGGTTCGGACTGTATTTCTTCGTCTTCCTGCTGGGCTATTTTGTGCTGTCCCATGACCAAGTCATTGATCTTCTCAAAAGGTGCTTCCTTTTGCCGGCTGCCGCCGCGGCAATATTCGGCATATTGTTCTGCCTGCGGTATTTCGGGGAAAACTATGCGGATGTACCCGCCAACAGATCGGTGCTGTTTCTCGGGTACGGATATTTTGCCTCTCTTGCGATTCTTGGAGGAATGGCAAGGTACTGTGACTTCAGCAACCGCTTTACACAGTGGATGAGCAGGAGAAGCTTCGGATTGTATGTGTTCCACTATCTGGGCATCTCTTCTGTGGGTCTGTTTACAGTCAGGACGGGATTTCTTCCCGCGCCGGCGGTTTATCTGCTCAGCCTCCTGTCAGGCTTTGCGGGAGCATATCTGTTAAACGAAATCATTTCACGGATCCCGGGATACAGATGGGCGGTCCTGGGGATGCCGTTCCGGCGGCAGGCGTGTCGGAAAGTGTAAAAGGCTGCGCATGCTTTGGAAAAAAGGAGAGGAAAAATGTTCAGGGATAATCTCATTCAGATGCGGAAGATGAGGAAGATGACGCAGGAAGATGTCGCGGAAAAGGTCGGTGTAACCAGACAGGCCGTGGCAAAGTGGGAATCGGGAGAGACAGTTCCGGATCTGGATAAATGCCGGGTTCTCGCGGAGATGTTCGGCGTCTCTCTTGATGATCTTGCGAATTATGAACCGGAGCAGAATCTCGGGCTGGGCCTTCCCCCGAAAGGTAAGCACCTGTTCGGAATGGTGACAGTGGGGGATAAGGGCCAGATCGTGATCCCTGCCAGGGCGAGGAAACTCTTTGATATTTCCGCCGGGGACCAGCTGGTTGTGCTCGGAGATGAAACGCAGGGGCTGGCTGTCATGAAAGCTGACCGCTTCATGGAGCTTGCAGACCTGGTCAGAAAGATCGAGACACTGCAGTAGGTGTCTCAACAATATGTGCTATAATAAGTCCGGCTTGCGATTTTATAGAGAAAGTAAGTGGGCGCGGGACTGGATCCCGCAGAATTGGAGAATACCTATATGATCGATCAACAGGAAAAGAAGGTTGAATATCTGGAGCTGATCTATGACCTGATCTTCGTATATCTTATTGGAAGAAATAACTCTCTTCTTCATTATATTGAGAACGGATTTGTCTCAGCCGGCAATTTTCTGACTTATGTTCTGTGTTCTCTCGCCATCATTCAGATCTGGAGCTACAGCACATTTTATATCAATCTCTACGGCAGAAACGGAAAACGGGACCACATCTTTCTCTTCATCAACATGTATCTGCTTTATCACATGGCAGACGGAATCAGCAGCGGCTGGCGGACTTCCGTGAACCAGTTCTGCATCGCCTGGTTCCTGATCCTTGTCAATATAGGCCTTCAGCACCTGATTGAAATGCGGAACCACGCGGGCGAAAACCGGGAGCTGGAACAGCTGAAGCGCAAGGCTTTGATCATTTTCGGAGAGGCTGCCCTGATCCTGGTCCACATGCTTGTATACCATCTTTCCGGGATCTCCATTGCCTATGTGCCGATTCTGTTCGGTCTGGCTGCGACTCTGTTCTCACGGGATGTGAATTCCCTGGTCCCTGTTGATTTCAGCCATTTGAGTGAGCGGGCCATGCTGTATGTCGTCTTCACTTTCGGTGAGATGATCATTTCCATTACCGGATATTTTGAAGATAAGATTTCATTGAACACCCTGTACTTTTCCGGTATGGCCTTCCTGATCGTCGTGGGGCTGTTTCTGAGCTATGAGGTCTTTTACAACAGGATCGTGGACAGAGAGATCACTACCAACGGGACAGGCTATATGATGATCCATGTCTTCTTGATCTTTGCCCTGAACAATATCTCTGTCGCGCTGGAATTTATGCGGCAGGAGGAAGTGGCGATCCTTCCCAAGACACTGTTTATCACCGGTTCCTTTATCCTTTACTTTGTATTTCTTTTCCTTGCAGATATCTATGCAAAGAAGACATGCGCCTGCGATATGAAGTATCATGAGTTCGTGGGTGTGATCGGCCTTAGTTTCCTGGTCCTGATGATCGTCTTCCGAACCCGGATGGCTCTCAATATTGCCATCAGCGTCATGTATGTTTTCATCATCTTCCTGATCATCTACCAGAAGGGAAAAGCGGCCTCGGCGCGGAGCAGCGCGTAGTTTATTCATACATGTTTGTGAACAGGAGGTCATAATCAAAAGCATGGCGATAAGCGGGAGCTTGCCGAAGACGCTTTGTTGACATACGCGAAAGAGGGTGCTATTCTCTCAATAGTATTTATTAGCACTTGGACTGATGGAGTGCTAATGAACAGTTCATGCAGAAAAAGTTGCAAATTAAAAGATACAAATTAAAGAGAAGATACAGACGCATAGAAGCTCCCCGGGAGGCAGGATATGGAATTACCGGATCGGAAAATGAGAATATTGAAGGCGATCGTCCGCAATTATCTGGAGACGGGCGAGCCGGTCGGAAGCAGGACCATTTCCAAACTCACGGACCTGAAGCTGTCCAGTGCGACGATCCGCAATGAGATGGCGGATCTGGAGGAAATGGGGCTGATCACACAGCCGCACACCTCCGCGGGAAGAATCCCGACAGATGCAGGTTACCGCCTCTATGTGGATGATATGCTTGCCGGCGAGAAGCAGGAGCTGAAAGAGGCGCGCAACGAGCTGGTGGATATGAAAAATCTTCTTCTGCAGAAGCAGGACCGCCTGGAAAATATGCTGCAGAGTGTGGCCAAGACACTGGCGGTCAGCACCAATTATGCATCCATGATCTCGTCTCCGACGACCAGGAGCAGCAAGATCAAATTCATCCAGCTTTCCCAGGTGGATCCCCGCAACGTGCTGGCGGTCATTGTTATAGAAGGAAATCTGATCCGCAACAAGGTGATCCCGGTGGAAGAGGAGCTCTCGGCTGAAAATATGCTCAAGCTCAATATGCTCCTGAACACCAATCTCTGCGGTCTTGCCGTCGAGGAGATCACCCTGGGGCTGATCGAGGGCATCAAGCGCAACGCCGGCATCCACACCGCCATCATCAATGATGTCATCGATGCCGCGGCGGAGATCGTCCGCAGCGAGGAAGAGCTCAAAATCTATACCAGCGGCGCAAATAATATCTTTAAATATCCTGAACTGGCCGATCATCAGCGGGCCAGTGAGATCATCAGCGATTTTGAGGAAAAACAGGCCCTGGGCAGTATCGTGCAGGAGACCCTGGCGAGTGAGGGACAGAACGGGATCCAGGTCTATATCGGTGAAGAGATGCCTGTGGCGCGTATGCGCGACTGCAGTGTGGTCACCGCGACCTATGAGCTGGGAGAAGGAATGAAAGGCACGATCGGTATCATCGGTCCCAAGCGCATGGACTACGACAAAGTCGTCGGTGTCATGCAGGAGATCATGAGCCAGCTGGATGCCCTGTATAAGCCGTCGGGAGCTGCGGCCGGCGGAACTGTTTCCGGCGCGGGCCAGGCGGACATTGTAAAAACCGACCAGCCCTTTACCATCCCGGAGATCCGCATCCCGCAGATCAAGCGCATCGAGATCAAGGAAATATAATGACATGGCAGAGCACAGAGGAATGGGAAGCCTTCCTCTGTGCGTTTTTTCTTCCCTGCGCAATGCAGGAGACTTCAGATGTGAGACATACTCGAAAAAAAGAATTTCTTTTCACAGATTCTTTATAAATCTTTGTTGACATCCGCCCTTTAGGGTGCTATTCTCTCAGATGAAAGATGTTAGCACTCGAAACAAGTGAGTGCTAACAGAACTCAAAAAACAGACAGAAAGGAAGCCGATATTTCATGGAAGAGAAGAAAGTGGAAGAGATTCTGCAGGATGAGGAGATCCCTGTGACAGAAGAGGCTTCAGGAGAAGGGGATGCCGCTCAGGCACAGGATCCTGAGACGGAAACAGCAGAATCCGATCAAGAGGCCGATGAGGCCGATACTGAAGAGACACAAGAGAACGATCCCGAAGCGGATTGTGATGAAAATAGCAGCGAAGGCGGAAAGAAGAGCTTTTTCAGCAAGCGGAAAAAGGCCGACAAGGAAAAGGCAGCCATGGAGGAAAAGATCGCGGCTCTTGAGGACCGTGTGAAGCGCCAGATGGCAGAGTTTGAAAACTTCCGCAAGCGCACCGAAAAGGAGAAACAGACCATGTTCTCCATGGGCGAGCGCAATGTCATCGAAAAGATGCTTCCCATCGTGGACAACTTCGAACGCGGGCTTGCCGCAGTTTCCGAGGAAGAAAAAGAGTCCCCTCTGGCCAGCGGCATGGAAATGGTCTACCGTCAGCTGGTGAAGCAGCTTGAGGACCTCGGCGTCACACCGATCGAAGCAGTCGGACAGGAGTTTGATCCCTCTTTCCACAATGCAGTCATGCAGGTGGAGAGCGATGAATACCCCTCCGGTACCGTCGCCCAGGAGTTCCAGAAGGGATACAAATATCACGACGCCGTCATCCGCTACAGCATGGTGGGCGTTGTACAGTAGATTGATCCTGAAAGCGACCGCGGCCGTGCCGCGTTGACTATATAAAAGGAAAAAGAAAAACAGTATAAGACCAAAGAAACAATTACTCATTTAGAAAGTACTGATTCAAAGTCTATTATCGATTATTTCGTAAAAATAAGGAGGAATATTATGAGCAAAATCATTGGTATCGATCTGGGAACCACAAACAGCTGCGTAGCAGTCATGGAGGGCGGCAAGCCCACAGTTATCGCAAACGCGGAAGGCGCAAGAACAACCCCTTCCATCGTTGCTTTCACAAAGAATAATGAGCGTCTGGTCGGCGAGCCCGCAAAGCGTCAGGCAGTCACAAACGCGGATAATACCATTTCTTCCATCAAGAGAGACATGGGCACCGACCGCGGCCGCACCATCAACGGCAAGAAGTACAGCCCCCAGCAGATTTCCGCATTCATCCTGCAGAAGCTGAAAGCGGATGCAGAGAGCTATCTGGGCGAGAAGGTTGACAAGGCAGTCATCACTGTTCCCGCATACTTCAACGACGCACAGCGTCAGGCAACCAAGGACGCCGGCAAGATCGCAGGCCTCGAGGTCGAGCGTATCATCAACGAGCCCACCGCAGCGGCTCTGGCTTATGGCCTTGACAATGAAAAAGAGCAGAAGATCATGGTCTATGACCTCGGCGGCGGCACATTCGATGTTTCTATCATCGACATAGGCGACGGCGTTATCGAAGTTCTGTCCACCAACGGCGACACACACCTGGGCGGCGATGATTTCGACCAGAAGATCATGGACTGGATGGTCCGCGAGTTCAAGGCCAAAGAGGGCGTTGACCTCTCCGGCGACAAGATGGCCATGCAGCGTCTGAAAGAGGCAGCTGAGAAGGCCAAGAAGGAGCTTTCCTCTTCCGCAACCACCAACATCAATCTGCCTTTCATCACTGCAACCGCAGAGGGTCCCAAGCACTTTGATATGGATCTCTCCCGTGCCAAATTCGAAGAGCTGATCAGCGACCTCGTAGAGAGGACCGCAATCCCTGTGCAGAACGCTATGCGCGATGCAGGGCTCAACAACTCCGATATCGGCAAGGTCCTGCTTGTCGGCGGTTCCACACGTGTTCCCTGCGTACAGGAGAAAGTCAGACAGCTGACCGGCCAGGAGCCTTCCAAGACCCTGAACCCCGATGAGTGCGTAGCTCTCGGCGCTTCCATCCAGGGCGGCAAGCTCTCCGGCGACAAGGATGCAGGCACAGATATCCTTCTTCTGGATGTCACACCTCTGACCCTGTCCATCGAGACCATGGGCGGCATCGCAACTCCTCTGATCGAGCGCAACACCACTATCCCGACCAGAAAGAGCCAGGTGTTCTCCACTGCAGCAGACAATCAGCCCGCAGTTGACATCAACGTCCTTCAGGGCGAGCGTAAGTTCGCACGCGACAACAAGTCCCTCGGCCAGTTCCGTCTGGACGGCATTCCGCCCGCAATGCGCGGTGTGCCGCAGATCGAGGTCACTTTCGATATCGATGCCAACGGCATCGTCAATGTTTCCGCTAAGGATCTGGGCACCGGCAAGGAGCAGCACATCACCATCACCGCAGGCTCCAACATGTCCGATGAAGAGATCGAGAAGGCAGTCCAGGAAGCAGCTCAGTATGAGGCGGAGGACCGCAAGCGCAAAGAGGCAGTTGAAGCCCGCAATGAGGCTGACTCCATCGTCTTCCAGACAGAGAAGGCCATGAAGGAAGCAGGCGACAAGATCGACGGCACTGTCAAGGGCACAGTTGAAGCCGACATCGCAGACCTCAAGGCAGTTCTGGAGCGCACCAAGGATCAGACCGATCTGAGCGATTCCGATATCGACGCCCTCAAGAGCGGCAAGGAAAAACTGATGAACGACGCCCAGCAGCTGTTCGCCCAGATGTACCAGGGCGCGCAGGGCGCAGCAGGCCCCGACATGGGCGGCGCAGCAGGCGGCTACCAGGATCCTCAGGGCGGCGCTGATGACGACGTAGTGGACGGAGATTACAGAGAAGTTTAACAGCAGTTTAAAAGCTGAATCAGCACGCCGCGCGGTGTCCGTCTCTTGACGCGGTCACCCCGGTGTGGTATAAAAATCAAATGCTGCCTCTTGGCGCGGATGGCTGCACGATGCAGATGCAATGCAGAAATCAGACACCGCACTATCCGGGGGCAGATCCCGAAAAGATGAACACTGCCCAGGCTGCGCAGGCGGCCTGGGCTACATCTGTGATTAGAGAGTAACCGTGTACGCACAGGTTTCTGTGCTGAATACATTGGATTGGATAGATCTATGGCTGAACAGAAGAGAGATTATTACGAGGTACTGGGAGTCAGCAAGACAGCCAGTGACGAAGAGATCAAGAAGGCATACAGAGTACTTGCCAAAAAGTATCACCCTGATATGCATCCTGACGACAAGGAGGCAGAGGCAAAATTCAAAGAGGCATCCGAGGCTTATGCGGTGCTGAGCGACAGCGAGAAGCGCGCGAAGTATGACCAGTTCGGCCATGCGGCCTTTGACGGAACCGGCGGCTTCGGCGCCGGCGGCTTTGACTTTACAGGTGCCGATTTCTCAGATATTTTCGGCGATCTGTTTGGCGGTATGTTCGGCGGCGGACGGACCAGAGGCACATCCAACGGTCCTATGAAGGGAGCCAATATCCGGACCAGTGTCCGCATCACCTTCCTTGAGGCTGTTTTCGGAACGGAAAAAGAGCTGACACTCAACCTCAAAGATCCCTGCCCGACCTGTAACGGAACAGGCGCAAAGCCCGGAACATCGCCCCAGATGTGCCCCAAATGCGGCGGCAAAGGACAGGTTGTCTTCACGCAGCAGTCCTTCTTCGGAACGGTCAGAAATGTCCAGACCTGCCCGGACTGCGGCGGCAGCGGCAAGATCATCAAGGACAAGTGCCCGGATTGCAGCGGCACAGGCTATATCACCAGCCGCAAGACCATCAATGTCACTATCCCCGCAGGTATTGACAACGGACAGAGTGTGCGCATCCGTGAAAAAGGCGAGCCCGGCATCAACGGCGGCCCCCGCGGCGATCTGCTGGTGGAAGTCATCGTATCCCCTCACGAGACCTTTGAACGTGAGGGAACCGATATTTTCTCCATGGTCAGAATCTCCTATGCCGTCGCGGCCCTGGGCGGCAGCATCATGATCGACACTGTCGACGGCAGGATCGTCTACGATGTCAAGGCCGGAACCCAGACCGGAACCCAGATCCGCTTCCGCGGAAAGGGTGTCCCGTCCCTGCGCAGTAAGGACATCCGCGGCAATCACTACGTGACGCTTGTGGTCGATATCCCGACCAAGCTCAGCAAGGAAGCCAAGGAAGCGCTCCGCAAGTTTGATGAACTGACCGGTGATTCCCTGACGGCTGTTGAACGCGCCGGCGGGACCGACAGTGAATCTGAAAAGAAGGAGAAGGAGCACAAAGAAAAGAAAAAACGTTTCTGGGAAAAATGATCAGAGACGTTGTGAGTCTTGAAAAAAGCTGTCGGGCGGCCGGAGTTCTTCCGGCTTATGGGCAGAACAAGTAAAAAAGTAGCCGTAAGGTTGTCAGGGGAAGAGTCTCCTGACAACTTTTCGTGTTATTCTTCATTGCGTAATACCCGCGTGCGGGTCTTGAATTCAGGAGGATGGACTGGATAATGAAGTGGATGAGATTCAGGGTCCGTACGAAGACGGACGCAGAGGACATACTGATCAGTTTTATGGAGGATATCGGACTCTACGGCGCCCAGATCGAGGACAATGTTCCGCTCACAGCCTCCGAAAAAGAGCAGATGTTTGTGGATATCCTGCCCGAGGGCCCCGCGGATGACGGTACGGCGGTCCTGAACTTTTTCCTGGAAGAGACGGAAGACGGACATCTCATCGTGGATGACCGGCAGTGCACTCCCGAGGAAGTCAGAGACAAGATGCTGGAAAAGATCGGGGAGATCCGCACCTTCTGTGACCTGGGCGAGGGCACGGTGACCATCGATGAGACCGAGGATATCGACTGGATCAACAACTGGAAACAGTACTTCCACCAGTTCTGGATCGATGATATACTGGTGATCCCTTCCTGGGAAGAACCGGAGCCGGTCATGGAGGACGGACATGAGAAGGCTGCGCGCCTTGTTTTCCATATCGACCCCGGAACTGCTTTCGGAACCGGCATGCACGAGACAACCCAGCTCTGCATCCGTGAACTGCAGAAATATATTACTCCGGATACTTTCCTGCTTGATGTGGGAACCGGCAGCGGCATCCTTGCGCTCCTTGCCCTGAAGCTGGGGATCCGGGGCGCGGTCGGCACGGACCTGGATCCCTGCGCTATTCCCGCCATTGAGGACAACTGCGCGGCAAACAATGTGGATCCCGCTCTTTTTGAAGTCATGCTCGGCAATCTTATCGACGATCCCGCTGTACAGGCAAAGGTCGGAGAAGAGCGCTATGATGTAGTGCTTGCCAATATTCTGCCCGATGTCCTTGTGCCCCTGACACCCCAGGCGGTCAAGTGCTTAAAGCCGGGCGGTGTTTATATCACTTCCGGTATCCTCATCGAAAGAGCCCAGAGCGTCAAAGACGCCATGCTCCGGGAAGGCCTTGAACTTGTGAGTGTCACCGAGCAGGGCGAATGGTGCTGTGTGGTCGGACGCAAGGCCTGAAGAGAACAGAAAAAGAAGAGGCAAAACCTGAAGAGACAGGAGAAAAGCAGACAGTGACGCAGATTTTCGCAGACCTTTCCTCCATGCAGGATGGCATGCTGGCCATTTCCGGAGAGGATTATAATCATATAAAGAATGTTCTTCGGATGCATCCCGGTGAGAAACTGGCTGTCCGCGGGACAGATCAGACCAGCGACGAATATGTCTTTGAGATTGTCTCTTTTTCCGCCAATCAGGTCAACTGCCGTCTGCTGTCTGTAAAACAGTCGGAATCGGAGCTTCCTGTGCAGGTGATTCTCTTTCAGGGACTTCCCAAAGCCGACAAGATGGACTTTATTGTCCAGAAGAGTGTTGAAATGGGCGTCACCGAGATCGTTCCGGTGCAGATGCATAGAAGCATCGTCAAGCTTGCCGGTGACAAGCGCCGCAAGCGGGTCGAAAGGTGGCAGTCCATTGCCGGGGCGGCGGCCAAACAGAGCAGGCGCGCCATGATCCCCCGGGTTCACGATCTTCTGACCTTTAAAGAGGCCCTTCAGTATGCCGCGTCCGCCGCAGACCTTGTCCTCGTCCCCTATGAGGCCATGGCTGATGAGACCGGAAGCGGTACACGCCGTCTCCTGGAATCTCTGCAGCCGGGCCAGACAGCGGCTGTCTTTGTCGGCCCCGAAGGCGGCTTTGAGGAATCCGAGATCGGGGAGGCGCTGCAGAACGGCGCAAAGACAATCTCTCTCGGCAGGCGTATCCTGCGCACAGAGACGGCGGCAGTGGCCTTTCTGGCCTTTATGATCTACCGCTTTGAGCTTGACTGATGATCTTGCTGTGATATGGCTTCACAGATCTTCCTGTCCTGCAGAAATGAGTATTAATTTATGAATGAAAAAAGAGACATCTATCTCGATAATTCCGCTACAACACGGTGCTTTCCGGAAGTAGCCGCACTGATGAGCGAACTTTTCCTGGAGGATTACGGCAATCCCTCCGCCATGCATCACCGCGGTGTGACGGCGGAACGCCGTATTGCGGACGCCAAAAAGACCCTTGCCGGTATTCTGAAGGTGAAGGAAAAGAACCTCTGCTTTACTTCCTGCGGAACCGAGTCGGACAACCTCGCGATCATCGGCGCCGCCATGGCAATGCAGCGGAAGGGAAAACACCTGATCACGACCGAAATCGAGCATCCTGCTGTCCTGGAGGCCATGAAATATCTGGAGTCCCAGGGTTTTGAGGTCACCCGCCTGGGCGTTGACCGGGACGGCCTGGTCTCTCCCGTGGAGGCTGCTGCTGCCGTGCGCCCGGATACTATCCTGGTCTCCGTCATGCACACCAACAATATCATCGGCGCCGTGGAGCCTGTCGAAGAGATCGGCAGGGCTGTCAAGGCGGTAAATCCGGACCTTCTGTTCCATGTAGACGCAGTCCAGGGATTCGGAAAGGCACAGATTTATCCCAAGCGGATGAACATTGACCTCTTGTCTGTCAGCGGCCACAAGATCCATGGCCCCAAGGGGACCGGTTTTCTCTACATCGCGGACGGTGTGCGCCTGGTGCCCCTGATGTATGGCGGCGGACAGCAGGGAGGCCTGCGTTCCGGCACCGAAAATGTTCCCGGCATTGCGGGAATGGCTCTGGCGGCCAGGATGCTCTACAAAGACCTCGATGGGGACCGCGAAAAACTCTTCGCGATGAAAAACCGTCTGATCGAGCGCCTGGGCGCTGTGCCGGATATTATTTTTAACGGCAGGACGGATGAGACCGCCGCGCCGCATATCCTGAGCGTGCGCGTGCGCGGGGTCCGCGCCGAAGTCCTGCTGCATGCCCTCGAAGATAAGGGCGTCTACGTGTCCGCGGGCAGTGCCTGTTCTTCCAATCATCCCCGGCCTTCCGAGACCCTGATGGCTATCGGTGTTCCGGCAAAGGAGTTGGAGAATTCTATCCGCATCAGCATTTCCATCATGAACACTATGGAAGAGATGGACTGCGCGGCTGAGTCAATTGCCTCGCTTGTTCCTTTTTTACGGAAGTTCGTGAGAAGATAAAAAGGATTTTACTATGAATAAATACGATGCTTTTCTGATCAAATATGCCGAGATCGGCATCAAGGGAAAAAACCGCCACATCTTTGAGGAGGCACTGGTGCGCCAGATCCGGATCGCCCTGCGCCCCTGTGAAGGACAGTTCAATGTGATCCGCACCTATGGCCGTGTCTTTGTGGAAGCAAAGAGCGATTATGATTTTGAGGAGGTCACCGAGGCGCTCTCTCATGTCTTCGGTATCTGGGGCATCTGCCCGGTTGCCGAATATGACCTCATGCCCCTTGCGCAGCTCTGCGAGACAGCTGCAGACTTCATTAAGGGGGAATATCCCGACGGCGGCACCGCTGCAACGGCGCATACCTTCAAAGTGCGTACCAGGCGTATGAACAAGGAATATCCGCAGGATTCCCTGGAGATCAATGCCGAAGTCGGACATGCCGTGCTCGAGGCCTGCCCCAATATGAGTGTCGATGTGCACAAGCCCGAGATCACTTTCAGCATCGAAGTCCGTGAGAAGATCTATCTCTACTCCCAGGTCATCCCCGGCCCCGGCGGTCTTCCCGTAGGCGTCGGCGGAAAATGCATGCTGCTGCTCTCCGGCGGAATCGATTCCCCTGTTGCCGGTTATATGGTGGCAAAGCGCGGCGTCCGGATCGATGCGGTCTATTTCAATGCGCCGCCCTATACCAGTGAGCGCGCTCTCCAGAAGGTGATCGACCTGGCGCGGGAGATTTCCGTCTACACGGGCCCGATCCGCCTGCACAATATCAACTTCACGGAGATCCAGCTCTATATCTATGAGAAGTGCCCTCACGATGAACTGACGATCATCATGCGCCGCTACATGATGCGGATCGCTGAGCAGATCGCCAGGGAGAATGAATGCCTGGGACTCGTCACAGGAGAGAGTATCGGACAGGTTGCTTCCCAGACCCTGGCCGCCCTTGCGGTGACCAACGAGGTCTGCACGCTGCCCGTATTCCGGCCTCTGATCGGTTTTGACAAGGAGGAAATCGTCCAGGTGTCCAAAAAGATCGGCACTTATGAGACTTCTATCCTCCCTTATGAGGACTGCTGCACCATTTTCGTGGCAAAGCACCCTGTTACAAAACCGAAAGCGGATGTGATCCGCAAGCATGAACACAATCTCGACGAGAAGATCGATGAGATGGTAGCCCGTGCCATTGAGACAGACGAGATCATCCATGTCAGCAGCTGCCGTCCCCGGGAGGAACAGTGAGCGTTCCGGTAAAAGTTTTGGAAACGACAAAGCGCGTGTGCCGGATCTGCCGGTACACGCGCAATCTTTGACAAAATATTCAGCTGTGTCTGCAGGCGGCGGTTCCTGCCGCCGGATGCAGAACCTGATTATTTGATGATGTAGGGCTCAAGTACTTTGAGGATCTGGTCCAGGTTGTCGGTGGCGTGAATATTGAGATCAATCGGACGGGACAGATCCAGAGAGAAAATGCCCATGATAGACTTTGCGTCAATAACATAACGTCCGGAGACAAGATCGAAGTCATCATCAAATTTCGTGAGGTCATTTACAAAAGATTTGACCTTGTCAATAGAATTCAAAGAGATAGATACTGTTTTCATAATAATAGCCTTCTTTTCCTTTCCGGTGCGGAGCACCTGTTTGAGGATATCATACCTGCAGTCAGAATCCTGAGATCAAAAATGTGTACGATGTCCTCTCCGCGGACATGCCGTTTTCATAAAGTCAATATAAAATCTGCATTGATAAAAGTCAATGATAAAATATGTCTTTCAGCAGGAGAGAATCTTTTGAAAAAACGAGTTGCTTTTCACAACCTTGGCTGCAAAGTCAACAGCTATGAACTGGATATCATGCGCCAGATCCTGTGTGATGAAGGCTTTGAGGAAGTGCCGTTTCAGGATGAGGCGGATATCTATGTGGTCAACACCTGTACCGTGACCAATATAGCGGACCGCAAGAGCCGCCAGATGCTGCACCGGGCGAAAAAACAGAATCCGGATGCCGTCGTCATCGCCGTCGGATGCTATGTGGAGACAGACCCCGCCCGGGTGGAGGCGGATGATGCCATCGACCTTGTGATCGGCAACAACAAAAAGACGCAGATCGGCAGTATCCTGACAGATTTTCTTGCAGGGAGAGGGGGACAGACAGTTTCTTCCGCAAAGGAAACAGCAAAGCCCTCTTTCCGCGAGGACCTCACCTGTTCGCCTTCTTTTGAGGACATGCATCTCACCAGTCCCGGACACACCCGCGCCTATATCAAAATCCAGGACGGCTGCAACCAGTTCTGCAGTTATTGTATCATTCCTTTTGCACGCGGCCGCATCCGCAGCAGGGCACAGAGCGAGATTCTGCGCGAAGTCAGGGGACTGGTGGCGGACGGGATCCGCGAAGTCGTTCTGACAGGGATCCACGTGAGTTCCTACGGACTGGATCTGGACGCGGGCCCTGGCGGGGACAGCAAAAAAGGAGATGCCAATGCCGGCGGAAGCAGCGGCGCAGACGGTGGAAGAGGCGAAAAGCAGAGCCGCCTTCCGGCTTCTGTCCGCTTTGACCCCGTCCGGGCGGGCAAAGCCCTGATCGGTCTTCTGACGGAGCTCAATGCAGTGGAGGGACTGGAGAGGATCCGCCTCAGTTCCCTGGAACCCCGGATTATGACAGAGCCTTTTATCGCTGCTCTCTCCCGCCTGAAAAAGGTATGCCCCCACTTCCACCTGTCCCTGCAGAGCGGATGTGATGCGACCCTGCGCCGGATGAACAGGCACTACACGACCGATGAATATGCACAGAGTGTACGCCTTTTGCGTGAATACTATGACCGCCCTGCCATCACGACAGATGTCATTGTCGGTTTTCCGGGAGAGACCGAAGAGGAATTTGCCGCCACCTGCGCATTCCTTGAACAGATCCGTTTTTACGAGATCCATGTTTTTCGATATTCCCGGCGAAATGGAACTGCGGCAGCAAAAATGCCCGATCAGGTTCCGGAGCCCGTCAAGGCGCGGCGCAGTGACCGGCTGCTCGCGATGACGGCAGCCCAGGCGGCCGCTTTCCGCGCACAGTTCGAAGGAGAGCGGGAGACCCTTCTCCTGGAGGAAATCTGCGTTCATGAGGGAAGGAGCTACTGGACAGGAAGCACTGCCCGCTATGTGACAGGAGCCATTCCCGCAGAGGAGCTTTCGCCTGCAGATTCCCATGATCTCCATGCTGCTGCGTCCGAAGATATGGCAGGGACATTTGCAGAGGGGACTTTCCGCGGAGATACCATTGCATTATCAAGAGGAGATGCCATGCTGTTTTCTCCCGTGTAAAACACATATTGAATCAGCGGGGTAAATAAGGTAAGATAAAGAATAGGCTTTTATACAATTCGGCCTGAATCCGGCTGTCCGGGCAGCCTGTGTCTGCGGACAGGGGAAAATCCCCGGCCGGCACGGCATGACAGACAAAAAAGTGCAGTTTGGGCGGGATGTAGTCTTTAGTGAGGAGTATATGGAAGAAAAGAATAAATCGAACACGGATCTGGGGAGCACACAATTTTTCCGGATCCAGCCTGACCAGGTGAACGGAGTGCAGAAGATCCTCTCGGTCGTCTATGAAGCGCTTTCCGAAAAAGGATATGATCCGGTCAATCAGATTGTCGGATATATCATGTCAGGCGACCCGACGTATGTGACCAACTACAAGGGTGCGCGCAGCCTGATCATGAAAGTGGAGCGCGACGAACTCGTCGAGGAGATCATGCGCAGTTATATCCGGGCCAACCACTGGTCTGACTGACCGGGACAGACCCGGACAGCTGCAAACAGAAAAGACGAAGCAGATATGAGAATAATGGGATTGGACTTTGGCGGAAAGACCTGCGGTGTTGCGCTCAGTGACTCACTTATGATCACGGCGCAGCCAAAGGAGATCATCCGCAGAGACAGGGAGAACAAGCTCCGCAGGACATTTGCGCGTATTGAGGAGCTGATCGAAGAGTTCGATGTCGGCCTGATTGTTCTGGGACTGCCGTTAAATATGGATGATTCGCAGGGAGAGCGGGCACGAAAGACACTGGAATTCCAGGAAAGTCTGCAGAGGAGAACCGGTCTCCCGGTTGTTATGTCCGATGAACGGCTCACAACCGTTGAGGCTGATGAGATAATGAAAGAACAGGGGATCCCCCGCGAAAAATTCCATGAATACGTGGATATGATCGCCGCGGGCATCATTCTCCGGGAATATATGGAGAACCACCGCGATGAGCTTGGCAGTCTTGCCGCAAGTCACAGGCCGGGAGCGGACAAACCCTGAAACAGGATCGCCGCAGCCGCGGTCGATACAGACGATACAGTGATCAATACAGACGATACAGCAGGTGCAGATATGGAAAAAGTACAGTTTATGCCGGAAGGCGAAGATCATGCCGTGGATTTTTATGTTCTTGACGAGGCGATGCTGGGCGGAAAACAGTATCTGCTCGTTACGGACAGCCCGGACGGCGACGGCGAAGCCCTGATCCTGCGGGCGGACCCGGCCGGGACCGGGACAGAGATCACCTATGAGATCGTGGAAGAGGAGCGCGAGCAGACGGCGGTCCTCCTGCTGATGCGCGACAGCCTTGAGGAACTCGGTATCGAGGTGGAGGTCTGATTCAGCAGGTCTGATTCCGGACCGGAAGAAGCAATTACGAAGAGAAAGAGAAGAGTTAGTAAAGAGAATTTGAAGAAGAGTATTTTTAAGAAAAAACAGACAAAAAAAGAGTTAGCCAGGAAAGCTTTAAAGAAGCAGGGCTTTAAGAAGACAGAGATAAAGAAGAAGGAAACAGCCGGAAAAGCGGACGGCTCAGTAAAGACGGTTTCGCGGAAAGGCAGTTCAGACAGCAGAGCAGCAGAAAAGACTGTTCATCAAAAGACTGTGAATCATAAGGTCGGATCGGAACAATCACTTGGGATTACAGCACAGAGGATCAGACCGGACAGGTCGGGAAAAACCGCAGGACAGAAAAACAGGACCGGCAGACCCGGGAGAGAAGCAGGCCGGTATACAGTCGGTCCGGGCAGGCGGGGAAAGATCTTCGGAAGAGGAGACAGGTTGAAAAAAGCGAATGAGAATATAAACAGGGAGCCCGCGCCTTCCCTGAGGATCATACCGCTCGGCGGACTGGAGCAGATCGGTATGAATATTACCGCGTTCGAGTTCGGGGACAGCATTGTGGTTGTGGACTGCGGCCTTGCATTCCCGGAGGATGACATGTTCGGTATTGACCTCGTCATTCCGGACACCACTTATCTGGAAGAGAATATTGACAAGGTAAAGGCCTTTGTCATCACCCACGGCCACGAGGACCATATCGGCGCTCTTCCTTATGTTTTGAAGAAGATCAATGTTCCCGTCTACGGAACACGCCTGACAATGGGCATCATAGAGAATAAACTCCGCGAGCACAACCTGCTCGAGGTCACCGAACGTCATGTTGTCTCTTTTGGCGACGTGGTGGAGCTCGGTGAATTTGACGTTGAATTTATCAAGACCAATCACAGCATCGTGGATGCTGCCGCGCTGGCCATCAAATCTCCGGCGGGCACCATCGTGCACACCGGTGATTTCAAGGTTGATTTCACACCGGTCTACGGCGATGCGATCGATCTTCAGCGTTTTGCCGAACTCGGCAATGAAGGCGTGCTTGCGCTGATGTGCGATTCCACCAATTCGATGCATCCCGGACATACTCCTTCCGAGAAGGCAGTGGGAAGAAACATCGACCAGATTTTCCGGGACCATGCGGACACACGCATTATCGTTGCGACCTTTGCCTCCAATGTTGACCGCGTTCAGCAGATCATCGATCACGCTTATAAATACGGCAGAAAAGTTGTTGTGGAAGGCCGCAGCATGGTCAACATCATCGAGACCGCGACCAATCTCAATGTTCTCAATGTACCCGAAAATACCCTGATCGACATTGACCAGCTCAGGAATTATCCGGGAGAGAAGACAGTCATTATCACCACCGGAAGCCAGGGAGAGAGCATGGCTGCCCTCAGCCGCATGGCGGACGGCTTGCACCGCAAGGTGACGATCGGCCCCAACGATACGGTTGTCTTTTCCTCCAGCCCCATTCCGGGCAATGAAAAAGCGGTCACATCCGTGGTCAACAAGCTCCTGCTGAAGGGAGCCGACGTTATTACCCAGGATGTACACGCCTCCGGACACCCCTGTCAGGAGGATGTAAAACTGATCTACCATCTGGTACAGCCCAGATATGCCATCCCGGTCCACGGGGAATTCCGCCACCTCAAGGCGCAGGCCAAGATCGCCCGCCAGCTGGGCTACGAGAAAGAGGATATTTTCATCCTCAGCTCCGGCGATGTGCTCGAGCTCTCCGAGGACGGCGCGGCCGTCCGCGAGAAGGTACAGGTCGGCAACATCCTTGTTGACGGACTCGGTGTCGGCGACGTCGGCAATGTGGTCCTGCGTGACCGCCAGCACCTGGCGGAGGACGGGATCGTCATTGTGGCCTTTGCCCTGGACGCACAGACCTGTGAGCTGCTCTCGGGGCCTGAGATCACTTCCCGCGGCTTTGTATACATAAAGGAGGCGGATGACCTCATGACCGGCGCGGGAGCTGTTGCCGAGGAGGCAATTTACCGTTGTATTGAAAGTGGAGTCACCGACTGGAACCGCTACAAAAACGTGGTCAAGGACGGATTGAATGACTTTTTCTGGAAAAAGACCCAGCGCCGCCCCGTTATTCTGCCCATGATCCTCGAGGTCTGAGCGGATCTTGAATGAGAGCATGCCTGAAAGCGGAGGATGCGCGGAAGCGGGACAATAATCGCAGCCGCCATGCCCGCATAGGTGTGCAGCAGTCATTCCGGAGGAATCTCTATGGATAATAAAATCAAAAAAACAGATGCTCTTGAGACGACATTGGGCATAATCCTGGACGCAATCCCGATTATCTGTGCGATCCTGATCGTGGTATGGGCCGGAAAGGCCTATGCAGAAGGGTTCGGTTTGTTTGTTCAGAAGCCGCTTGATGCGCCCGGAGAGGCTCACAGCGAGATGGTGACAGTGTCTGATACTGATGCGGCTTCCGCATTGACGGTCGGGAACATCCTGGAAGATCTGGACCTGATCAGCAGCCGCTATGCTTTTGCTGTCAAGGCGAGGCTGAGCGGATACAGCCATTCCATTCTGCCGGGCACATATGTCCTGTCATCCGATATGACTATGGAGGAGATGCTGGAGAAGCTCTCGATCGATCCGGCCGCTGTTCCCGCAGGGGAGGAACAGGACGCAGCCGAGACACCGGAAGACACCGGCGGACAGGAAACGCAGGAAGAGAACAGAGATGTCTGGGGACAGGGGTGACCGGTCTGCATCGCCTGATCCTGAGCGCATGGAAGTGTTCATAGAAGCCATGACGCCGCCGGGACCGGCGCATCTTCAGGGGCTGGAACAGGAGGCTCTGTCGGCAGGGGTACCCATTATCCGGCCCCAGACACAGAATCTTCTCCGCTTTTTCCTCTCAATGAACCGGCCGGCCCGTATTCTTGAAATCGGAACGGCCGTGGGTTTTTCTGCCCTTTTTATGCAGCATTACGCCCCTGCAGAGTGCCGCATCACAACCATTGAAAAAGATCAAGAACGCGCCGCGAAGGCGCGGGAAAACTTTATACGATATGGCAGGGACACAGGTTCCGGCCGAAAAGACGGGATCACGCTGCTGGAAGGAGATGCCGCCGAAGTGCTTCGCGGGATAAGGGAGGACGCCTCCTTTGACCTGGTTTTCATGGACGCGGCAAAAGGACAGTATATCCGTTTTCTGCCGGATGCGGTCCGCCTTCTCTGCCCCGGCGGTCTTCTGATCACGGACAATATTCTGCAGGAGGGAGAGATCCTCTCCTCCCGTTTTGCGGTGACGAGACGCAACCGGACCATCCATGCGCGCATGAGAACTTATATCCGCGCGCTGATGGAGGAGCCGCAGCTGCAGACGCTCCTTCTGCCGACTGGAGACGGAGCCGCAGTTTCTTTGAAAAAAAGTCTGTGAAAAAGGCCTGTCGGAAAAATGCCCGTCGGACCTGACATGAACAGACCGGTGCACGAGAACCCGTCGGACCTGATATGAACAGACCGGTGCACGAAAATCCGCCGGAACAGGCTTGAATGACGGACGGATTCTGCACGACTACAGGAAAACAAACAAAAACAGCTGACAGCATAGAGCATAGATATGGAAAAAAGATGGAAGACCAGCCGCGAGAAGCCGGAGCTGCTGATCCCTGCCAAGGATCTGGAGGTTCTGCGCACTGCCGTAAATTTCGGCGCCGACGCGGTATATATTGGAGGAGAGGCCTTCAGCCTGCGGGCAAAGGCCAGGAATTTCAGTCCCGATGATATGAGGGCAGGCATTGCCTATGCGCATGAGCACGGCGTACATGTTCATGTCGCGGCCAATATCTTCGCGCACAACCAGGACCTGGATCGTGCGGCTGCCTATTTCGGGGAGCTTGCGCAGATGAAGCCCGACGCCGTCCTGGTGGCGGATCCCGGTATGTTCGCCCTGGCGAAACAGTTTTGTCCGGAAATCCCCATTCACATCTCCACACAGGCCAACAACACAAACTACGGCACTTTCCGTTTCTGGCATGACATGGGCGCCGCCCGTGTTGTATGTGCAAGGGAGCTCTCGCTCAGCGAGATCGCGCAGATCCGCGAGCGGACACCGGCAGACCTGGAGATCGAGGCTTTTATTCACGGAGCCATGTGCATTTCCTATTCGGGAAGATGCCTTTTGTCCGCCTGGTTTACAGGACGCGATGCCAACCGCGGTGCCTGTACACACCCCTGCAGGTGGAAGTATGCCGTTGCCGAGGAGACCAGGCCGGGCGAATATTTTCCTATTGAGGAGAATGAGCGCGGAACCTATATTTTCAATTCCCGGGACCTGTGCATGATCGAGCATCTGCCGGAGCTTGCCCAGGCCGGCATCGACAGCCTCAAGATCGAGGGCAGGATGAAGACAGCGCTTTACGTTGCGTCGATCACCCGCGCCTACAGGCGCGCGATCGATGATTACTTCGAGAGCGATGAAAAATATGCCGCCGGCATGGAATGGTACCGGCAGGAGATCCGCAAGTGCACCTACCGTGACTTTACGACCGGCTTTTACTTCGGAAGGCCGGACACACAGTCCATGGTCTACACTGACAATACTTATTCCAGCGACGCGGTGTTTCTGGGGATCGTGGAAGAGGCCGGTGACAGTGTCACGAACGGCCCCGAGGGAGCGGTCCTTCACGGAGATCCCGGCAATGGGGGAACTTCCGGAGAGGCGGGCAGGCTGCCGCGGCCTGTATTCATACATCAGAAAAACAAGTTTTCCGTCGGGGAGACGATTGAGATCATGTGTCCCGACGGCAGAGATCTGCAGACCCGTGTTCTGGGCATGTGGAATGCGGATGGGGAAGCCGTGCAGAGCGCGCCGCATCCCGGAGAGCTGATCCGCCTGCAGCTTGATGTACAGGCGTCGCCCGGAGATATCCTGCGGGTCAGCAGATAACGATTATTCTTCATCGCGCAATACCCACGGCTTCAGATTGCGGGATAGGCGCGCAGGACTCGCGGATGAGTCCTGAAACAGACAGCACCTTTCGGAAAACCGGACTGCCGCATCTGTCTGCGGCATGGAGGAACATCTATGAAAATCATTGTGGTCGGCTGCGGTAAAGTGGGATCTGCTCTTGCCAGACAGCTCAGTGAAGAAGGACACGACGTCAGCGTAGTGGATAAGAATCAGCAGGTGGTCAACGAGGTATCCAGCAGCTGCGATGTTCTCGGCATTGTCGGCAACGGAGGCAGCTATTCCGTACAGAAGGATCTCGGCGTTGAACAAGCGGATCTGATGATCGCCGCATCTGATTCGGACGAATTGAATCTGCTCTGCTGCCTGATCGCCAAGAAAGCCGGCGGCTGCAATACCATCGCCCGTGTAAGAAATCCCATCTACAACAGTGAAATCGGCTTTATTCGGGAAGAGCTGGGCCTCTCTCTGACAGTCAACCCCGAGTTCGCGGCAGCCATGGAAGCTTCCCGTCTGCTCAAGTTTCCCTCGGCGATCAAGATTGAGTCATTTGCCCGCGGACATGTGGAGCTCCTCAAATTTGCCGTACCTGCCGGATCTCCCCTCGATGGCCATACCCTGGCGGAAATCTCCAGGAACGTGAAGGGGGATGTTCTTGTCTGTGCCGTGGAGCGCGGGGCGAATCATGATGTCACGATTCCCGACGGTAATTTCCGCCTTCTGGCGGGGGACACGATCAGTATTGTCGCAGGCTCCAAGAGTGCCCGTGCCTTTGTCGAGAAAGTCGGCCTCAAAACCCGCAGGGTCACCAACTGCATGATCATCGGCGGCGGAACCATTGCCTATTATCTGGCCAGGAACCTGCTGGACAGCCGTATCGCAGTCACGATCATCGAGAAAGACCCCAAGCGCTGCGCGATGCTCAGCGAGGAGATCCCCGGTGCCAATATCATCTGCGGTGACGCGGCCAACCAGAACGTCCTCCTTGAGGAGGGGATCGGGCAGACCGAGTCTTTTGTCAGTCTGACCGGTATGGATGAGGAGAATATTTTCCTGTCCCTGTATGCCCGCAAGGCGGCGGCCAAAGATGTCAAGCTGATCACCAAAGTAAACCGTATCAATTACGACGATATCATCGACGATATGAATCTGGGCAGTATCCTCAACCCTCAGCATATCGCCGCGGAATACATTGTCCGCTATGTACGCGCCATGCAGAATTCCATCGGCAGCAATGTGGAGACCCTCTACAATATTATCGAGAACAAAGCCGAGGCGCTGGAATTCCTTGTTCAGATGGGCTCTCCCGTCATAGGGGTCCCGCTGATCGACCTTCCGATCAAAAAAGATGTCCTGCTTGCCTGTATCTACAGGAACAGACAAGTCATTATCCCCAACGGACAGACCATGATCGAGGTGGATGACCGCGTCATCGTGGTGACCACTCTCATGGGCTTCCAGGATATCCGTGATATCCTCGAAGATGAGCCTATACCGGGGACAGGTATTCCGCTGTGATCCCAGCCGGAGCTCAGAGGAGTTGAAGGGAGTATCTGCGCAGCTTGACGAGACGGTGTTCCCTCAACCGACTTTTGACCTCAACATCACGTCATGTAATAGAAGGTTTACGATATGAATTATTCCATCATCCGACGCACCACCGGGCTGGTTCTTAAATTTGAAGCGATTTTTCTCCTTCTGCCCGCATTCACAGGTTTTCTATACGGAGAGCGGGAAGGGACAATTTATTTCGCACTGGCAGCTGCATATTTCGCAATCGGCTTTCTGATCAACCTCAAAGGAGATGCGGGCGCCGAATTTTATACCAAGGAAGGCTTTGTCAGTGTCGCGCTTGTATGGGTCGTGATCAGTCTCTGCGGAGCACTCCCCTTTGTATTGTGCGGTGATATACCCAAATATTCTGATGCGCTGTTTGAGACGATCTCCGGTTTCACGACTACCGGATCCAGTATTCTGTCTGATGTCGAGGCCCTCAGCCACGCCAGCCTTTTCTGGAGAAGTTTCACCCACTGGGTCGGCGGCATGGGCGTCATCGTCTTTGTACTTGCCATTATGCCCATGCGCAAACGGAGAATGGGCAGTACGATGCATATGATGCGGGCGGAGAGCCCGGGACCGGTTGTCGGAAAGCTTGTTCCCAAGATCCGGGATACCGCTATGATCCTCTATATGATCTACTTCGGAATGACAGTCACCGAGGTCGTACTGCTCCTCATTGCGGGCATGCCTCTTTTTGATACCCTCTGCCTCAGCTTCGGCACTGCCGGTACCGGCGGTTTCGGTGTGCTGGGCGACAGTATCGCCAGTTATCCGCTGCTGCAGCAGAGTATCATAACGATCTTCATGATCCTCTTTGGCGTCAACTTCAACGCCTATTTTGTGCTTTTCCTGGGCAAGGACAAAAAAGATGCCTTCCGGATCAGTGAAGTGCGCTGGTATTTCGGGATCATTGCCTTCAGTATCCTGACCATCACCATTAATATCCGTGGATTGTTCGACAATCTCTACCTGGCTTTCCACCACGCGGCATTCCAGGTGGGCTCTATTATTACCACCACCGGATACGCGACTGCTGATTTTGATCTGTGGCCCCAGTACTCCAGGTGCCTTCTGGTAATGATCATGTTCTGCGGCGCCTGCGCCGGTTCCACCGGCGGCGGCATCAAGGTCTCCCGTATTGTCATCCTTGTCAAAGCGGGCCTTCAGGAAATCCACCATTACATCCATCCCCGCAGTGTAACTTCCGTGCGCATGGATGCAAAGCCTGTTGAGCGTGAAACCGTCCGTTCCGTTGTCATGTATGTCGGAATCTATGTAGTCCTCTTCTTTGCCTCTGTCCTGCTCGTCACGGTTTTCGACGGAGACCAGAGCCTGGAGACGATCTTTACCTCTGTAGCGGCTACATTCAACAACATCGGCCCCGGCCTCTCTGCCGTCGGCCCCACAGCCAACTTCGGACATTTTTCGCTGGCTTCCAAGTATGTCCTCATGTTTGATATGCTTGCCGGAAGACTGGAGCTGTATCCTATGCTGCTCCTGTTCTATCCCTATACGTGGCGCAAATAAAAAGAGTCCTGCTGTACAGGTACATCCGTATGCACAGGTGTGTATGTCTGTATTGTGTGTGGCAAAAGCTTAAAAAATTCTAAAAAAGTGCTTGCTTTTTCCAAAGTGATGCATTATAATTTCAATTCGTAGCCGAGAGATAAACGGCAGCGAATAATGGGCTATAGCCAAACGGTAAGGCAGCGGACTCTGACTCCGTCATTTTGTAGGTTCGAATCCTACTAGCCCAGTTTCATCAAATGAGCTCCTGATTTTATGATCAGGGGCTCTTTTTTTCGGGATTTTCGGGGGGTTCAGGAGCTCAGATCTGCGAGAAGGCGTAAAACCTGCTTTAGACGCGCTGGTTTGCAGCTGGTGTGCAGAATGGGACTGGCTTTGTAAAACGAAGACGAATTGTAGATTTTTAATCAGATTTTACCAAATAATGAAGGAATTTTTAAAAATATTACAGGTAGACATGTTGTATCTACAAGTATATAATATATTAGCGCCTGATTTTTTCTTTATTTAAAGCCGGATTATACATAGCAGTTCGGGTCGGTTCTCTCGGAGTTTGAGTTGAAATGAATGCCCGAAACGTTATGTTTAATTGGGTATGCTTAAAATAAGGACTCCGAAAAAAGAGGTTTAAAAATCATGGTCCAGGACGGAAAAAACGGCTGCATTTTACAGGGTATTAGGAGAGGTATGGGTAGGTAATTTGGAAACAGTAACGAAATTCCTGAAAAAGTCAATGCAGATAGTGGCGGCGGCAGCTGCTCTGGCAGTTATGATCGCTGTTCCCGCACATGTGTATGGGTCCGGCATCCAGGACGGACGCGGGAAGGCTGGGCAGGCTGAAGACAGTACCGGAAGACTTCCTTATGAAGAGGCGATAGAAAACTTCTATCAGAGTTCCGGCAGTATGACAGATGAGCAGATTCTCGCTTCTGCACGCAATATACTTTCAGACGGAGACGTACTGTATTCCAAATTAAAAGAGGATGAGAGCAGGAAAGCTTTTGAAGCCTTGTCAGCGTACGAGGAAGCAAAGGCCGGATATCTGACATCTGCGATCAACGGCACAAAAGCAGCAAAAGCGGACAGCGCTGTCTGCAGTGATTGGGACCGCCAGGAGGATTATGCGAGGATGATGGTTACGGAAGGTGCCGTGATCCGCGAGATGATTCCCCGCTTCCAGATTGTTTCCTGTGAGAAAAAGAATAATAGACTTGTATTGGATGTGGACGAATGGATGACACAGGGCTACAGCCTCTCCGCAGAAGCGGAGACTGTAAATGCATCATCCTACAGCTATTCATTTACCCTGATCCTGGAATGTGGTAAAAACGGCGCGTGGACGCCCTTAGAGATTAACGGGACGGATGTAAACTATACCTGGCTCGGCGAAGGGGAGGATCCGGTGACGGAATCTCAGGAATCCCCTGAAACTCTGTTTGAAGTAAAGTCAGACATGGATGCCGCCCCTGCGGCTTATGCTCAGCTCAGTGATCCTGAAGCTGACGACGGACAGGAGACGGAAGACAGTAAAGTTCTTTCATACAAGATCGACGAGAGTGCAGCAGTTCCTTCTGCTGTTCTGTACCAGGCTGAGAGCACACAGGCGCTTACAGCGGATTCCATGTACGAAGAGGGATCTGATCTGTATGCGGCTGCTGCAGCAGGTTACACCTACACGCCCGCAAAGGCCGCGGCCTATGCGGACAAATATTGGAAAGACTATAATCGCAGTTATAAAGAGTACAGAGGCGTGGATTGCGCCAACTTTGTATCTCAGTGCCTTTTTGCCGGAGGCATGCCCAAAACAGATGACTGGTATCCTCAATCTGTGAACTGGATCAATGTTATGGGTCATATCCGCCATTTCAAAGCTTACGGGACGTTCGTGACAGCGTCCAATGCAAATGTGGCATATGGCAATCCGGTTTATTATGACTGGAACGGAAACGGAACTTACGATCATGTCGGCATCTGTGTCGGCAAAAATGCCTCTGGTATGCCCGTTGTGGATGCCCATACCAGCAATGTGTATCATGTGCCGTGGAGCATGGGCACCAGGGGAAAACGCGGAACCATCATTCTGCGCAATGCAGTCAAGAGTACCGTTTCTTCCGCTGCCGCAAGCAAGCCGGCAGCATCCACCCCTAAAAACGTCTGGAAGACAGTGTCCGGCAAAGTTTATTACATCGGAGCTGACGGCAAGACTGTCAAGGGGAAATTTCTTACCATTAACGGCGGCAGATACTATTTCAACGCGTCCGGCGTGCGTGTCACCGGTTTCTTCAAGGTCGGCACGAAATGGTATTATGCTTCTGTCAAAACCGGAAAGCTCTTGAAGGGATGGCAGAAGATCGGCGGCAAAACTTATTACTTTTCCACCAAAGATTATTCGCGCATTACACCCGGAAAGCACAAGATCGGAAAGTACTATTATTATTTCAACAGCAAGGGTGTGCGTCAGGTCAGCTTTATCAAGATCGGATCTAAATGGTATTATGCGCACAAGAAGACCGGAAGGTTCGTGAAGGGCTGGAAAAAGATCAGCGGTGAATGGTATTACTTTGACAAAAAGACATTGGTCAAGACCATCGGATGGAAAACGATCAACGGCAAAAAATGCTACTTTGATTCCAAAGGAATCCTGAGAAAAGGAAAACATGGATGAGTCTTTGCCTGACAAAGCCGGATGAGTAAGGGGGATGACCTCCCGGTCATTTCCGCGAACGGAAAAACCATTACGGAATATACGGTGAAAAATCAACGGAGGATTGGATGTACAATTTCACCAGCAGGATCCGATACAGTGAAACAGATGCTTTCGGACGTCTGACACCTGAAAAACTGATTGATTATTTTCAGGACTGTTCAACATTTCAGTCGGAAGACTGCGGAATCGGAGTTGAACGGATGCAGTCACGGGGTCTTGCCTGGATCATTGTGTACTGGCGCGTGGAAATATACAGAATGCCCCTATTGGGCGAAGAAGTCAGAATCGGCACCCTGCCCTATGAGATGAAGGGCGGAATCGGGCTGCGCAATTTCCTGATGGAGACAGCCTGCGGCGAGAGGCTTGCCGCGGCGAATTCTGTATGGACACTGATCAATACACAGACAAATCATCCTGTCCGTATTCCTGCGGATATATTGGGGAAATACCAGCTTGAAAACAAGCTGGATATGAAGTATGACTCCCGGAAGATCCGTATCCCGGATTGTCCCGGCGCAGTAAAACCCTCTGTTACAGTGCAGGAATATCATCTCGATACTAACCGGCATATGAATAACGGACAATATGTCCGCATCGCGTCGGGGCTTTTCCCTGCGGAACAGGAGGCGGCGGTTCTGCGCATTGAATACAGGCAGCAGGCAGTTCTGGGAGACCGGATTACTCCTGTGGTCTATGCGGAAGATCCTTCTGCCGCCTGCGTTTGTCTCAACGCGGATGACGGAAAACCGTACGCGATCATGGAAATGCATTTTTCACAGAGCAAGTGATTTGATATTTATTTATGTTCCACCAATTCGAATACACTCAATGCAGATGAGCAGGATTTAAGGACTTTTATCGAAGTCCCCATGCCTGCGGCTGCACCGGAGCTTTGTTGAAAATTACTTTCCGGAATGCCGAATTAGTATAAATCGGAAAGGATCAACATGCTGAAAATCGGAGAAAAACAGATATTACGGATAGATAAGCAGGTTCCATTCGGAGTTTATCTGACCGGGGATGTTCCCAATGAACGTGTTCTGCTTCCCCGTTCCCAGGTTCCCGAAGGCGCTGCAATCGGCGATGAACTGGAGGTTTTCCTCTACAAAGATTCCGAAGACAGATTGATCGCCACACGTAAAGAACCGAAACTTACATTGCACCAGGTGGGATATCTCACCGTCATTCAGGTCAGCCGCATCGGTGCTTTCCTGGATTGGGGTCTTGACAAGGACCTGCTGCTCCCCTATCATGAACAGCCGCGTGAGCGCGTAAAAGAAGGACAGACTGTTCTTGTTGCAGTCTATCTGGATAAAAGCGAACGCCTCTGTGCCACAATGAACGTCTACCCCTGGCTTCGCACTGACAGTCCTTATCAGACAGGTGATCAGGTGACAGGCATTGTTTATGAGACGAGCCGCAATTTCGGCGCCTTTGTTGCCGTTGACAGTATTTATTCCGCCCTGATCCCCCGCCGGGAACTGGTGCGGGAACTCAAGGCAGGTGAAATCGTTCAGGCGCGCGTGACCAGCGTTAAACCTGACGGAAAGCTTGATCTGAGTATTCGCGAGAAGGGCTATCTCCAGATCGAGACGGATGTGGAAACTGTGCTCAGGATGCTCAATGAAGGAGGCGGGGTCATCCCGTTTACGGACAAGGCTTCACCGGAGCTTATAAGGGAAAAAACACATATGAGCAAGAATGAGTTCAAACGGGCAATCGGCCACCTGCTCAAGGAGAACAGGATTATAATTGAAGAAGAGCGGATTGTATTAATATAATCCCTGAAAAAACACAGCGAAGGCTGTGTTTTTTTCATATAAGACACTTTACATATATTACTTTGTGCATAAAGTCTTGTAAAAAGGGAAAAAAAGTATCTGGTTTGTGGATTTCATACAAAATTTCTTGCTTTTTTTGTGGAAAATTGTCTGAGTTTACATTAGAATAAGAAGAAGGGCGTATTTAAGAAAATTTCATGCAGGGAATTAGTTCTGCAGGAAAGAGTGGGGTTTTATGGTTTCAAATCAGGTTTTACAGAATACAATCGACGGGATCAAAGATATTACCAAGCTGGAAATCTGTATTATGGATGCGGACGGCAGAGAGGTTGTATCCACTGCACCGGTTTTTGAAGATGCATCGCGTGCAATCCCTGATTTCGCAGTATCTCCGGCAGATTCCCAGTCAGCGGGCCCGTATCAGTTTTTTAAGGTTCTCGAAGACCAGCAGCTGGAATATGTGCTGGTTGTCTACGGGGACACAGATAACACCCTCCTGGTCGGACGTATGGCTGCTTTCCAGCTCCGCGGCCTGATGGCTGCTTTTAAAGAACGCTATGACAAGGACAGCTTCATGAAGAACCTGCTCCTGGACAACCTGCTTCTCGTGGATATTTACAGCCGTGCCAAGAAGCTCAGGATCATTCCGGATGTCAGGCGGGTTGTCCTGATCGTCGAGAACGGCTCCGAGCGGGACCGCAATGTTCTTGAGCTGCTTCAGGAGTATATCGGTGTGTCCAGCGCGGATTTTGTCACTGCTGTGGACGAGACCAATGTCGTCATCGTCAAGGAGCTTTCTGACAACAGCAAGGAGCGCGAGATCGAAAAGACTGCGCTCAATATCGAGCAGCAGCTCCACCGCCTTGGCATCACAGAGATCCGTGTCTCTTACGGCACAGTTGTCGACGAGATCAAGGAGGTCAGCCGTTCCTTCAAAGAGGCCAAGATGGCACTTGATGTCAGCAAGATCTTCTTTGAAGACCGCACAGTCATTGCCTATAACGAACTCGGAATCGGCCGGCTCATTTATCAGCTGCCCATCCCTCTGTGCAAGATGTTCATCCGCGAGATCTTCAAGGGCAAAAACCCGGATGATTTTGACCAGGAGACACTTGCAACCATCAATAAATTCTTTGAAAACAGTCTGAATGTTTCCGAGACATCCCGGCAGCTTTTCATCCACAGAAATACACTTGTCTATCGTCTGGACAAGCTTCAGAAAAGCACCGGCCTGGATCTTCGAGTCTTTGAGGACGCGATCACTTTCAAAATTGCTCTCATGGTAGTCAAATACATGAAATATATGGAGCAATACGATTTTTGACCTGTAACCATTCTGTGTATTTGCGGTGAAGAATCTGTCGAATGCAGTGACAAACGAACGCCTGCTCATTAAAATAATCCTATAGGAAGGGAGCATGCGAAAACAGGGCATCCCCGCTGAATCAAATCATTACACAGAATATAAAAGGACGAAACAGTAGAATGGACGAGAGAGATTTTAGGTACTCCGAAAACATGCCCGCAGATCCGGCTGCACAGAATCTGCAGCAGGACAAGGGTTATCCCCGGTCACGCCGCAATAAAGGCGGATTTTTGTCAAAGGCGGGGATCTTCGCACTCGGTATGGCAGTCGGGATCGTCTTTCTGGCGATTGCCGTACACCTGCTCCCTGTAAAAACTATTGCGGAGCAGACCATCGATTCGGAGCGCGATCCTGACTCGACTACGGGGTCCGCACTGAACCAGGAATCAATTGAAAAACTGCAGCTTCTTGAAGATTGTATCAGGGATTACTATTATGAGCCGGGAGACGCCACTGTGGGGACGCTGGAAACCGGTTTGTACAAGGGATTGATGAATGCCCTGGGGGATCCCTATACAGTCTACTACACGCAGGAAGAATACCAGTCCATGACAGAGGAGACTTCCGGAGTCTACAAGGGGATCGGTGCCTATATCGGCCTTGACAGTTCCACGGGAGCCCCGGTCTTCACGGGCATCATGCCGGGAACACCGGCTGAGAAGGCGGGCCTCAAAACCGGCGACATCATTTGCGAAGTGGAAGGAAAAGATACATTGTCCATGGATACTTCCGAAGTCGCCAATCTTGTCAAAGGAGAAGAGGGAACCACGGTCACGATCAAAGTCAGCAGAAACGGTGAATTCATCACGGTGAAGGCCACCCGCGCGACCATCAATGTTCCCACTGTCACTTCCGAGATGCTGGACAAGGGGATCGGCTATCTCAAGATCAGCCAGTTTGATGATGTCACCCCGGGGCAGTTTGACGAGAATCTCGCCAAGCTGAAAAAGGCGGGCATGAAATACATGATCCTTGACCTGCGCGATAATCCCGGCGGTACCGTCACGGCAGTCACACAGATTGCCTCGGAGCTTCTGCCCAAGGGCATGATCTTCTACATGGAGGATAAGAACGGCAAACGCGATGAGTATACCTGCCCCGGTGCGGACTTCGACATTCCCCTCGTTGTCCTGGTGAACGGCTATTCCGCCAGTGCATCCGAGATACTTGCCGGCGCCATCCAGGACGCTGGGATCGGAACACTTGTCGGCACCCAGACATACGGAAAGGGCATTGTCCAGAATCTGTATCCGCTGGGAGACGGGTCTGCCATCAAGATCACAGTTGCCGATTACTACACCCGGAACGGCCGCAACATCCACAAAGTGGGAATTGAACCCGATCAGGTCCTCGAATTCGATGCGCAGCAGTATGAGAAGGATCAGACGGACAATCAGCTTGAACAGGCCAAAAAGATCCTCCTGGGCAAGTGATCCCCGGACACAGAAATACAGAAAAGACGATTTATGCAAAACGAATGTGACAGCTGCGCTCTGTGCGCATATGACGACGATTACGGCGACTATGTCTGCGAAGCGGATATGGACGAGGACGACTATGTGCGTTTCGTGACGGACAGACATTCCTCCTGCCCCTATTACCAGGGGGGAGATGAATATACCGTCGTGCGGCATCAAATGTGATGTAAGCAGCAGAGAAAAGCATCTCAAATACCCGGGATGTCCGGGCATTTGCAAAACCATAAAACAAGCATTTTTTTATAGGAGGTTACACATGGGACTTATTTTAGCAGCAGGTGCTTCACTTAGTTCTGTACTTGGAGACCAGTGGAAAGATTATTTTTACTGCTCTGAAATGCCGACCGATGTCCTTGTACGCAAGGGCCAGCATCACACCGGCAAGTCTGGCCTCCTCAATAAGGGCGGCAGCGAAAATATTATCACCAACGGCTCCACGATCGTGGTCAATGAAGGCCAGTGCATGATCATCGTGGACCAGGGCGCGATCGTTGATATCAGTGCGGAGCCCGGTGCCTATACCTATGACACATCCACCGAGCCCAGTGTTTTTTCCGGCGGCCTCGGAAGCGGGATCATGGAGAGCTTCAAAAAGTTCGCTGCGCGTGTATCCTACGGCGGCGTGACCGCACATGATCAGCGCGTCTACTATTTCAATACAAAGAACATCATCGGAAACAAGTACGGAACTGCCAGCCCCGTTCCCTTCCGCGTAGTGGACAAAAACATCGGTCTTGATCTGGATATCTCCGTAAGGTGCTTCGGCGAGTATACCTACAAGATGACAGATCCGATCCTGTTTTATAAAAACATCTGCGGCAATGTCGACAGAGACTATACCCGTGACAAGATCGACGATCAGCTGCGCTCAGAGCTTCTGACAGCTCTGCAGCCTGCTTTCTCCAGGATCTCTGATATGGGTATCCGCTACAGCTCACTGCCCGGCCACACCAAGGAGCTCTCCGAGGCGCTCAATACGGAGCTGTCCTCCACCTGGGGTAAAGTTTACGGCATTGAGATCGTCACCTGCGGAGTCAGCAGTGTCAAGGCTTCCGAAGAAGATGAGCAGGCGATCAAGAACCTCCAGCTCGGACTTGCGGCAGGCGGCAACGCGGCGATCGCGGCAGGTATGACCGTCCAGGCCAACGCCCAGGCTATGAAGGACGCTGCAAAGAACCCCAACGGCGCCATGATGGGCTTTGCCGGTATGGGCATGGCACAGCAGGCCGGCGGCGTCAATGTCGGACAGCTCATGCAGCAGGCTGCGGCACAGCAGCAGGCAGCCCCCCAGATGCAGGCGCCGAGCGCAGCAGGATGGAAATGCCCTTCCTGCGGAGCTGAGGGCAACAACGGCAAGTTCTGCAGCAACTGCGGCACAGCCAAGCCCGCAGAGCCTGAGCTGTGGACCTGCCCTTCCTGCGGTCAGACTGGCAACAAGGGCAAATTCTGCCCTGCCTGCGGCACAGCAAAACCCGTTGCAGCAGACAGCACCTGGACCTGCCCTTCCTGCGGCCAGGAGGACAACACCGGCAAATTCTGCTCCGGATGCGGCAAGCCCAGAGCATAAGACAGTACGATAATGCTGATGCATTATTTTCCTTTACGGATGTTTGCGGCAGAAAACAGACATCTGCCAAAAGCACTGATTTTAATAAAGACATGAACAGGTGTGTCAGGGGGGTATCCTTCTGACACACTTTGATGAAAAGGGAAGATTTCCGGATACATTCTTGTGAACAAGCCGGGAGGTACAAATGGCAGACCAGGTTACGACTTATCAGTGTCCGGCATGTACCGGTCCACTTCATTTTGATGGAAAAACAGGAAAACTGAAATGTGACTACTGCGGCAGTACCTTTACTGTCCTGGAGATCGAGAAGCTTTACGCAGAGAAAAATGCCTCTGCGGTCAGTGCCAAGGAAGCTGCCGACAGGAAGGCGGAGAAGGAAGCCGCGCAGGCAGCCGCTGCCAGGGAAGAGCTGCAGGCAGAGACAGGGCAGGCGCCTTCGGATGCAGATACCGCTGCTTCGGAGTCCCCGGCAGAAACAGCCGACGCATCCGGATGGGGCAGCGATGCCGCCAAAATGCGGGCATACAACTGCACCTCCTGCGGGGCAGAGCTGATCTGCGACGAGACGACGGCGGCCACCCAATGCCCCTACTGCGGGAACAATACGATCATTCCGGGACAGTTTGCGGGCACGCTCAAACCGGACTATGTCATTCCTTTCAAGTATGAGAAGAAGGATGCCGTCAATGCCCTCAAAGGTTATTACAAAGGAAAAACCCTGCTTCCCGGGTCCTTTAACAATTCGAATCATCTGGAGGAGATCAAGGGAGTCTACGTTCCCTTCTGGCTTTACAGCGGATATGTAGACGCGAGCGGACTCTATGAAGCAAGGCAGGACGAAGTATTCCGCCAGGGCGAATACGAGATCACAAGATCCAGACATTACGAAGTCGTCCGCGAAGGAAAGGTCAGCTTCAGCCGTGTGCCTGTCGATGCATCCACGAAGATGCCCGATGACCTCATGGACAGCATCGAACCCTTTGATTACAGAGCCATCACGGAGTTTTCGCTGGCTTACATGCCGGGATATCTTGCAAATAAATACGATGTGGACAGCCGGGAGTGCGGAAGGAGGGCGGCGGACCGCTCCAGAAACAGCGCGGCGGACGCCCTTCTGGGGACGGTCACAGGCTATACCAGTGTAACCACCCGCAAGCACAGTGAAAAAATCTATAACGAGAAGACGGAATATGCAGTCCTTCCTGTCTGGCTCCTGAGCACGAAATGGCAGGGGCAGAATTTTCTTTTTGCCATGAACGGACAGACCGGTAAAATGATCGGCAATCTCCCTGTCTCCAGGGCCAAACAGACGATCTGGTTTCTGGCTGTATTTATCCTCTGTTTTCTCATGTTCGGGTCCTTCCTTCTGACAGGAGAGGACGTAAGTACTTCATCCTACCTTTTTGCCCTGCTCTTTGCCCTGATTCCCGCGGGCATTGTCAATGCAGTGCTTTACAGTCAGATGAAGCCTGTTGCCCAGCAGAACCGCGCTTCGGCTTACGTGACAGAGGGCGGAGTACGTCTGCGCAGCAGGGATGACCGCTATATCCGGACGACAGAGTCCAGGGTAAAAATGCAAAATGCCCAGCACGGCGCCGGCGGACATGGCCCCGGACCGGGTCCCGGCTTCGGTGGGGGTCCTGATCTCGGCGGAGGCCACGGTTTTGGCGGAGGTCCCGGTTTCGGCGGAGGACCAGGCTTCGGAGGAGGGCACCATCACGGCCGTCATGGGGGCAGGAATTAAGTCTGGGTGCGGAGCCTTGCAATAGTCTCAGAACGGAGCCGCTTTGATCATGAATCAGAAGAGAACGATCTCAGGAAGGCATACAGTGCTTTTATATGCAGGGATAATGTCCGTGCTTCTGATTTGTGTGCTTTTTTTCTATTATTTTAAATATGACAGGGTCAGGACGCTCCGCGCTTCTTTGGGGAGGATTGCGGGCGAGCCGCTCTCTTTCAGTGCAGACAGCGGTTTTTACGAGGAAGGCTTTGTCCTGCGCCTTCGTGCGGATGAAGGGATTCCCGGAGATGATGATATTGAAATCCACTATACCTTCAACGGGGATGAACCGTCAGCAGACGATCCTCTCTATACAGACGGGATCGATCTGGAGGAAGTGATCCGGCAGCTGCAGGCAGAAGAGGTAGCAAAGGCCGAAGAGATCGCTGCCATGAGAAAAGAGGCGGCCGAGGAAGCTGCGGCAGCCCTGGAGGAGGCGGCAGCTGCGGGGACAGACGGAAAAGGAGCGGCCCCGGCACAGACTAAGGATCCTAAAGAGATTGCGGCAGCTCTGGAGGAGGAAACTCCGGAAGAAAAGTCCCTTGAAAACCAGCGCCTGCAGTGGGAACGGGAATTCTATACCGCCGCATCCGACAACGGCGTCTACGCAGAGAAAGCCCCCGATGGGATCTATGTGATCCCGATCCGCGCCCGCCTGATCCAGGGGGAGGACAGCAGCCCTGCAGTGACCCGGACCTTTGTGATCGGCCCCGGTGTGTTTGAGCGGTACGACGGATACGTGGCCGCCATCAGCACGGATTCAGCCAACCTGTTTGACTATGACAAAGGGATCATGGTCCGCGGAAGCAGTTACCGCAAGGATCTGGAAGCCGGAAAACGAGAGGACCGTAGCGGCAATTTTTATCAGGAAGGGGAAGAATGGGAAAAGGACTGCCATGTGACGCTTTTCTCCCCTGAGGGCGAGGTCCTCCTGGAAGAGGATACAAAAGTTAAAGTAAGCGGTTACAGTTCCCGCGGACTCCCGACGAGAACGCTCTGTATTGAGGAACCGACAGCCCGGCAGAGCAGGGATGACTGGTTCAGCCTCGATATTTTCAAAGACGGCTCCTACAGCCGGGCGGGAAATCTGCTGACAGCAGCCGGTTCTGTCCCGAAAGGGGCTGAAGGGGACGCCGTTTCCCCGGACCGGACCGCCGGATCTTCTGAAAAGAAGGACAGCGGGCAGAAGAAGGACGGGATTGAGAACGTCACTGCGATCAGCATTCCGGAAGATCCGGTTTCCTTCCGCAGGGTCCGTTTCCGCACTCACGGCATTCCGAATTATCACATCCGCGGGGTCCGCAATGAATATGGCAAGATCATCAGTGATGAGAGCGGATTTCCCGGTCTTTCGGGTGCCCGTCTCGGGGTCGTCTTTCTCAACGGAAGGTTTTACACGGACTGCGATGTGACACCGAGCGTGACGGCGGAATATATATGTGATCTGTTCGGCCTGGGGACGCCGGATGCGGTTGAGAAATTTGATTCCAGTGATTACGATGTTTACACCAGGGCGAAAATCGTAAAGCTCTTTGAATGCGACCTGACGCAGGAGGGCAACCAGAAGGCACTGGAAGCTGCTGTGGACATGGACAATTACCTCTTCTATTTTGCCCTTGAGGTTCTGTTCAACAATGCTGACTGGCCCTTTAACAATGTCACGATGTGGCGCTACGTGGGAGAGCAGGACCCGGAGAATCCCTATTCGGACGGCCGTTACAGGTTCCTTCTGGACGACCTGGACCAGATCCTCTCCAACGACCTACACGGCAATCCGGAACAATGGTCTTCGGAGTTGATCGACTATCTGATGCGGGATGAGAAGAATACCTTCTGCCGTGTCATGCAGTGCCCCGGATACAGGGACAAGTTTCTGACTTATATCGATGATCTGCTCAGGACAGCCTTTGAGCCGGATCACGCCTGCGCGGTTTTAGATGCGCTTTACAATGATCTGGAGCGGGAGTATATTCTGGATTACGGACAGGCTTTCTGGGCGGAGATGGAGGACACGGCAGAAAAGACCAAAAACAATGTGCGTGAGAAAGAGAGCCTCTACCGCGCAAATATCGCAAAATATATGGGTCTGGAAGACCGCTACGAGGTCAGGATCGAGGCGGGAGAAGGTGTGTCCGTCTCCTGGAACAATATGATCGTCAACCCCGGAGGGACGTGGTCCAACGACTACTACCGCGGAACAGCCTTTGAGGCTGCCGCGCATCCGGAGCAGGGATATCGCTTTGCGGGATGGGAGATCACAGGCACAGCATCTGACGGGCAGAATGCATCCGCAGTAACAGTACAGGACGGAGAAACCCTTGTCATCAGCGATTCGCTCGCCGCAGAAGATACATCTGAGAAGGCGGTTTCAGGGACCGATGCAGAGACCGGCGCAGATGCAGGACGGGAGAAAAAGGTGACTGTGACGGTGCGTGCTCTTGCGGAGCCTGCCCCCTGAGCAGGGAAGGTCCGGGATTCGCTCCCGCAGTCTGCACCCTGTGTGAGGGATTTCTGCAGGTACATCTTTTCCAAACGGAAAATCCAAACTGAAAATCAAAACGGAAAATCAAAACGGAAAATCAAAACTGAAAAAAACCGGAATCCCGGCAAATGAATGCCGTGATTCCGGTTTTTGCTTTCATTATCTGTCAGCAAAATATTTTTTGTGAAGAAGGATGAAGTTATAAGTCCCTGTTTTCTGCGGATACGGATCACAGGTCTTTGAAGTGGAAGCTGCTTCTGCCGCTGGCGTAATCGCCCACGATCTGTCCGCTGCCGCTGATCAGATATTTGTAGGTCACCAGGCCTTCGAGACCGACGGGGCCGCGGGCATGGAGCTTGCTGGTGCTGATGCCGACTTCTGCGCCGAAACCGTAGCGGAAACCGTCCGCAAAACGTGTGGAGCAGTTGCGGTAGACGCCGGCGGAGTCGACCATCTGCATAAAGCGGGCCGCTGCCGCGTCGTCGCGGGTCAGGATCGAATCTGTGTGATGGGAGCCGTTGCGGTTGATATGGTCGATCGCTTCTTCCACATCCGCCACGACCTTCAGGGAGATGATCAGGTCCAGGTACTCGGTGCGGAAATCATCCTCTCCCATAATGTCGATCATCTCGATCTGTGCTGCAGCCTCGGGAGAGCGGGAGATCAGATCCTCGGCTTCCTGTGTGCCCCGCAGTTTCACGTCGGCGGATTTCAGGGCATGTGCAAGACGGGGGAGAAAGACAGGGGCGATGTCCCTGTGGATCAGGACTGTTTCGACGGCATTGCAGGCCGCTGTGTACTGGGTCTTTGCATCGATGATGATTTTGATCGCCATCTCCATATCCACGTCCTTGTCCACGTAGATGTGGCAGATGCCGTCCGCATGTCCCATGACCGGGATCTTGGTGTTGTTCATAATGTACTGGACAAACTGATTTGAGCCGCGGGGGATGAGGAGATCCACATCCTTTTCGCACTGCAGAAGTTCATCGATCTCATTGTGCAGCTCCGCCTGCAGCAGGCAGGACTGGGGAAGGCCGGCAGAGACAGCTGCCTCATGGATGATGGTAAAGAGAACACGGTTTGTCTGTGCTGTCTCCTTGCCGCCCTTGAGGATGGCGCAGTTGCCGCTCTTGAGGCAGAGGGTGGAGATCTGTACCAGGGCGTCCGGCCTCGCCTCGAAAATGACTCCGATCACACCGATGGGGACACTGATCCGCTCCAGGACCAGGCCTGCATCCAGCTCTCTCTTGAGGAGGGATTTTCCGATCGGATCGGGAAGCGAGATCAGCTGGTCGATGCCCTTACAGACATCGGTGAGCTTTGCCTCATTAAAAGCGAGGCGCTTCATGACTGCCGGCGCGATACCGTTCTCTGCCGCTGCAGTGCAGTCTTTTTCATTGGCAGCAAAGATTTCCGCTTTTTTTGCCTGCAGTGCATCTTTGATGGCGAGCAGAGCATGGTTTCTCATTTCATTGGAAGATGCGGCGAGCACAGGAGCTACCAGCTTCATTTTCTTTGCTTCTTCACGGATATTCATTTGTCTACCTCCTTATTGTTTGCGGGAGCGCATAACAGCTGTATGTTTATTTGTGATAGGTCCGGCCGTGCAGGATCATAAATCCGCGGTAGATCTGTTCCAGGATCAGCACTCTTGTGAGCAGATGGGTGAAGGTCAGGTCCGAGAGCTTCCAGCGCTCGTCCGATCGGGCGAGCAGGGAAGAGCCGGGTCCCAGAGAGCCGGCAATGACAAATACCAGGTCGCCGCCTTTCTGTCCTGCTTTTAACTGCCAGCTGCCCAGATGCCGGGCAAATTTTTCGCTGTCCCACATTTTTCCGCCCAGATCCAGCAGGATGACCAGGTCCTGATCGCGGAGCTTTGCGAGTACCCGCTCCGCCTCACTGTCTTTGATGCGTGCGGCTTCGGCGTCCCGCTCCGCATGGGCATTGGGTTCGTCTTTGACCTCGAGCACTTCGACTTTGGAGAATGCTGAGATCCGCTTGACATATTCTGAAACAAGAGACTGAAGTGCCTTGTCCTTCATTTTTCCGACACACAAAAGTCTGATCATCCGGATCCTTTCACAAATGCCTGTTTTGCTGAGAAAAATCATGTTCTGCTTATCTTAGCAAGGCAGGCAAAAGAATGCAACTGCGTGTTCTTCCCATGACTTTTCGGGACACAATCTGCAAAGTAGGCATGCACCGGAGACACAGCCGGGGCTGCAGCTGATTGAAAAGCATTTTTCTGTTTCAAACAGGTCTCGAAACAGAAAAATGAGACAAAATCACGCTTTAGCGTAGTAAATACTGAAAAAACGGTTCGCCAACAGGAACATGACGGAATATGGATATATGAACCGACGAGAAAAAGAGGCGAAAAATGGGTTCTCCTCTGTTATAATGGTTACATGAAAACACCCATTGATTTCGGAAAAGATTTTTTATATAGATTATTTGATCAAAGAGACGCGGATGCCTGTCAGAAAATGCTGGCGGGAGATCTGGTGTGGATCACACCGGAGAGCATGCACCACTTCCTGTCGGAAGGCGCGGTGCTGAAATTTGTGCGAAAGCAGATCAAGGCGGAGACGGAGTCCCGCTATGTGGATCTGATCTCGATCAAGAGTTCTCCGAGCGCGGATAATATAATGACAGTGGCCTACGAGATCAATCTCGTATCAAGGGAAGAGGAGAGGCCTCTCTATCTGCGGTGTTCCATGGTGATCTGTCGCCGAAACCGGCAGCTTGAGATCACATTTCTGCATTTTTCAAAGAAATCAGAGCGCGACAGCTCGGAACAGCTGCGCGATTTTATCGCCAATCTTCCGTGCGGCGTGATGATTCTCGCCTGCCTGGACGGACACCGCGAGGAAGTGATTTTTTATAATGAGTATTTTGCGCACCGGCTCCGCTACAAAGAGGAGGAATTTGCGCGCGCGATCGCCCAGAACCCCTTTTTCATGGCCTCTGAGGAGGACCGGGACAGAATTCAGGAGGAGATTGCCCAGGCACGCAAAAACGGGGGCAGCATCACTGCCAACCTTCGCTTCTACCGCCGGGACGGCAACAGCTTTTACTACAGGATGAAGGGGACGCCGGCCTATCAGGCAGACGGCGGCACTGTTTATTACTGTGTCTTTCAGGAGACCACCGGCTTCAGGCTCACGACGGACCGGCTCCAGGAACGTCTGGATTCGGCCACAGAGATTGTCCGCCAGATCCCGGAAGCCGTCTGCGGCATTGAATATCCCCCGAATACAATTCCCGTAAAAAAGGACGCCGGCTCCGCGGCTGCGGCAGAAAGCGGTTTTCTGGCAGAGACACAGAAAACAGGAGCTCCTGTGTCCGAGGGGAACGGCGGCGCAGCAGAGGAAAAAACGGCAGGAAAAGCATCGGCTGCTGCCTCCCCCCAGGAAGGTGACGGCGATGTCAAGATCTATCGCGGACAAGGCAGGGGCGGCCGCCCGGCGGAAAAGGCTGCCGGGGCAAAAACATCAGATCTCAAGAGTTCCGGGCAGGTCCCGAGAGTCTTTTTTACAAGTAAAAATATCCCCTCCATGTTCGGCGTGTCCAACAGTGTGTATATGAAGAATATCCTGGAGGATCCCTTTTACGGACTGGAGATCACAAATATCACCCGGGACCGTCTGCTGTCCTCCTTTATTTTCAATCCGGACAAGACGGCCACAGGCAAAGCGGTCTCCTGCGGAATCTTCCGTGTAAAGAGACCCGATCAGGCGGATGACAAGGCAGTCCGCGTGGAACTGATGGTCCGGCGCGTAAAGGAAAAAGATTCAACCATGCGGCTGTACCTCTTCTACTATGACCGGGAGGCAATGCAGCAGGATCTGGAAAACCGTGTGGAGCGGGCCATGAAAATGGGACGTGCCGGCCAGGAGCAGCTCAGGGCCGATCTGCGCAGGACAAAGGAAAATGCCGCCCGCAGGCAGAAGGAGCTCACGGAGGAGCTCAAGGAAGCGGAGAAGAAGCACGTCTCCGAGATGGCACGCCTTGAAAACAGTCTGTCCGAGGAAAAGAAGCGGGGGATCCTGATGAGCCGCCAGCTCGAGGAATCCAAAGCGGCACAGAAGCAGATTGCCGAAGAGCGGGATCGTGTCGAGGAGAATGCCGCCCGCAGGATCCGCAACCACGAGGCCCGTGCCCAGAGGCAGGTCAAGGAGGCCGCCGGCGTCCGCAGTCTTCTCGAAGAGCAGCTTCGCGAAGCCCAGGAACGCGGACGTGTCCTTGAGCAGCAGCTTCAGAAAGAAAAATCCCGCCGTGTTCTTCTGGAGGAAACGGTCAGACAGCTTCGGGAGCAGAATGAAGAACTTCAGAATGAAGCAAAGCACGACACGTATTCCCCTTCCGTAAAGATCAGTGATTCCATCGGCGCAGGGATCCTGCCCGGAGCAGCAAAGGTGTCCCCGGGCGCGATGCTTTCTATGGCCGCCCTGCCGTCTGCAGGAGCGGACAATGCAGCCTTGCATATAAAAACGGATTCTGTCTATACGGATGCCCGCGTGGGAGACTGGATGACCGGCAGCGAATCGCTGACAGTCTTTTCCTCCATAGACCCGGTCCAGAGAAGGGAAACACAGGAAGACGGCGGAAAGACCTCCGGTTCGGAAGAGAGCGGGAGCCTGTTGGAGGAGAAAGCCGGCCAGATGCTGGAGCAGGTCTCCACTGACAGTGACTGGAAAGAAGCTGCCGGTAAAGCAGAGAGCAGTTCTTCTGAGAAGCCTGTCCTGCGCATGGAAGAGTTTTCTCCGGAGACCTTCGTCCGCAACATCATGGTCTATGAGGATACGCTCTGTTCGGACAAGGACATCACCCTGCGTCTGTATCTGGACAGCAGATTCCCTTCCTCAGTGACCGGCTATACCTCCCTGCTCAGGCAGGCACTTTGTGAGATCATAGAGAATGCGGTCGGCCGCGCGAAGCCGGGAGGCTTTATCAATGTCCACTGCCGCGCGGACCGTCCCAGCGGCGGTTTTGTAAATCTGTATTTCAGAATTGAGGACAACGGGAGAGCAATCCCGGAGACCGGGATGCAGGCCATGTTTGAAGAGGGAGAGACGGCGGATCAGGGAGCACTGGCGCGTCCCGGACTCTATGCAGCCCAGGAAGCCGCTGCCCTCATGGGCGGCAGCCTCGATGCAAGGAGCAGTTTCGGAAGGACCCGCTTCTCTCTGACTGTCGCGCTGCGGGTTTGACCGTTCAGGAAAGAAAGCACCGGAAAAAGCGCGGAGTAAAGACCTATGAAGAGTAAAGGCAGGAATCACAAGGAAAACGGCAGCAGTAAAGACAAAGCCGGGAAGGAAGAGAACAGACAGGATATGACATCAAGAATCGGCAGGGGTCTGCGCGATGCGGCAGGCCTGATCTTATTTACCGGTGCCTGTGCAGGCACAGGCGCTTTGATCGGCGCGGCGGGACATTTCTACAAATTTGCCCTGACACCGAAAAAACGTGATCCACGTCATGATGCAGAGCCTTTGGAAAAGGATTATGTGGCAGGCAGCAGGTGGATGAAGAGCCATCCCCTGCGCGAGGATGTCTACATCCGTGCCGATGACGGCCTGCATCTGCACGGCAATTATATACCCGCGGATGAAAAGGAGACTGCGGAACATCGCTTTGCCGTCTGCGTGCACGGCTACGCCTGTGAATCAGACATTATGGGACTGTATGCGTCTGTCTATCACGACCGCTACGGAATGAACGTTCTGCTGCCGGATCTGCGCGGCCACGGCAGGAGCGACGGCGATTATGTGGGCATGGGATATGATGACAGCCGGGACCTGCTGCGCTGGATCGACTGGATCCTGGAAAAAGATCCTTCTGCGACCATCATCCTGCACGGGATCTCCATGGGAGCGGCCACAGTGCTCATGACAACCGGTCTCAGTCTGCCCGGACAGGTCGCGGCGGCAATCTCCGATTCCGCCTATACCTCCGCCATGGAAGTCCTGTCTTCTGTGTACAGCAGTCTGGACGAGGCGGTGATCCCGGCACCCGTTATGCTGGAAGCAGTGCGGGCAGTAGCCCTTGTGCGCGCAGGCTATGATATTGCCAAGGCGGCACCTGTCCGGGCGGTGGCGGCTTCCAGGACGCCCACTCTCTTCATCCATGGGCAGGCAGATACCTTTGTGCCGCCCCGGATGATGCCGGCCCTCTATAAGGCAGCCTCCTGCACCAAGGCCTTCCTCTGGATCCCCGAGGCCGCTCATGTCCAGTCCGTCGTTATTGATCCCGAGACCTACTGGGCCCGCGTCGAGCGATTCCTGCACGCGCAGGATATCCCCCTGATGTGATGACAGGAACAAATACAAATACACAAGCCCCCGCCGATCCTGACCGGCGGGGGCATATTTGTTTCAGTCTTTGCGGAGCATGACGTGTCTTCCATTGACCTGGACAGAGGGGATCATGCGGTTGAGGTAGACGGAGAAGCGGGTCACACCGCTTTTGCGGATCGTGGCATCCAGCTTGTCATTCATCTCCTCCAGCTCTTTTTTCAGGGTTGTAATGTATATGTCGTCAGTGTGATGATTTTCGAAGATCTTCAGGATCTGGCTCTCGATGTCGGAGTCCGGCGAGCTGCTCAGAGATACCCAGACAGCGCTGTCCCGGTTTTCGACAGAGAGGGAGGGGAGATCCTTGAGGAATTCGGAGAGCTTGCTGTAGTGGTAGTTGCGGATGTCAAAATCCGGAAAGATCTTGACCAGGCGCGAACCGATTTCTCCCAGTCCGGTTTCCTTGCCCTCAGCGTTGTTGTCCTCGATCATTTTGACGATCGTGGCTTCGATGGTCTCGGGAGGCGTGAAAAGCTGTTCATCGCTGACCGTCTCCTGGTCGATCCCGTATCCGCCCGAGCCGTCATAGACATAGGAATCCCCGCTGCCGCTATAGGCGGAAGAGCCGTAGGAGGAAGAGCTCCCGGAAGAGCCATAAGAGTATCCGGCATCGGTATTTGTGCCTGCTGCAGCACTTGATCTGCGCTTTCTGCTCCCGGAATCCGAACCGGAGCCGCTGCCTGTGCTGCCTCTGCCCGGGGCGGTATTGTTTCCGTAATAGCCTGCGGGTACCGGAAGCTGGGCGCCGGAACTCTTCTTTCGGGAAGTGCGGGACCGTTTGCCCGTCACGGTGACGACGTCATCATCCGCTTCGCTCTCGCTCTCATTGATGACTTCGAGGAAGATAAAACGTTCACAGGAGACACGGAAGGATTCCGGTGTCTTTTTTTCTCCCATACCGATCACGACCTTGCCGGCCTCGCGCAGGCGCGTGGCAAGCTTGTTGAAATCACCGTCACTTGAGACGATGCAGAAGCCCTGCACATCGCCTGTATACAGAATATCCATTGCATCGATGATCAGACCGATGTCGGAGGCATTTTTGCCCGGTGTGTTGTTGGGCTGCATCACCGGGGTAAGGGAATAACCGGACGCCCGGCTCAGCCAGGAATGAAGACGATCCTGCGACCAGTCCCCGTACATGCGGCGCACAGTGATCTTGCCGAACTTGGAAAGTTCGCTCAGGATCCCGGGAATATATTTTGCACTGACATTGTCAGCATCGATCAACATAGCGATATTGATGTCATCCATTTTTTTATCCTTTCAGCCTCTGCACGCTGCGGCGGGCAGTGCGGGATTCTCTGCTCCGGCAGACCGCCGGCATATGCTCTCATCCGACATTCATCTTAACATTTTTGCGGAAGAGTGACAATGTTGCAGGTACAGACAGTCTTTTGCCGAAACAGTCTTTTACCGGGACATTCTTTTGCGGTTTTCTGCCGGCGGTCGGAAACCCGAACACAGCAAATCCTGTATTGGAGTTGAAAAATCCATATTGAAAAGGTATGATTAATGTCTGCGGACTCATCACCACAATGGTACCGCAAAACGGAAAGGAGCAGGAATAGAATGAGCAATGATAACACCCCTAAGACAAACACCGGCAAGATGGCTCCGCCCCAGCCGAATTTCAAGGTCGATCCCAATCCGGGCACACATGTAAAAAAGATGATCGCAGTCGTCAGCGGCAAGGGCGGTGTCGGCAAATCCTCCGTCACAGCCATGAGCGCCCTCTGGGCAAGCCGCCAGGGTCATTCCGTAGGTATCCTGGATGCGGACATCACCGGCCCCAGTATTCCCAGAATGTTCGGCGTGACTCCCTATGATCTGTCCGCCAACGAGACGACCATCTTCCCTGCGACATCCATCACCGGCATCAAGGTCATGTCCATGAACCTTCTGATGGAAAACGAAGAACAGCCCGTTATCTGGAGAAGCCCCGTGATCACCGGCGCCCTCAAGCAGTTCTGGACAGATGTCGCCTGGGGTGATATTGACTATATGTTTGTCGACATGCCTCCGGGAACCGGCGATGTTCCGCTGACGGTTTTCCAGTCCCTGCCTGTGGACGGCATTCTGATCGTCACAACCCCGCAGGATCTGGTCAGCATGATCGTCAAAAAGGCCGTGGGTATGGCCAAAATGATGGATGTCCCGATCCTCGGCATCATTGAAAACATGAGTTATATCAAATGTCCTCACTGCGGCGAAGAGATCCATATGTTTGGAAAGAGCCATGTCGAGGAGTCTGCCGCCGGGGAAGGCATCCCTGTAGTTGCACGCATCCCGATCGATGCCGCCATGACAGCAGCCTGTGACACAGGCAAGATCGAGTACTACGCCGGAGACTTCATGAACGGTCTGGCGGAAGTGCTTCCCAAAATCTGAGCTGCTGCTGACATTCAATAACAGAAGACAACCAGAAGAAAGCCCGGCAGTATACAACATAAGGCCGGGCTTTTTTGATTTTCCCGGGTTCTTCTAAACAATTGGCAAAAACAAAGAGAGATTGTTTCGCTCTTTTCATTTTGACATATGTACGGCACATTCTTGCATTGAAAAAGAAACACCTATCATTGAGAATGTGTATAAATCGTAACGTAATATCTATATCGTTCAGAGTTAAAAAAATCAGGGGAAAGCAGTGAAAATGAATATTCAGTTTCTGGAAAAGGAAAGAATTTTTAAGATTGATACGGCACACACCAGCTATGTGATGGCTGTCATGGACGACGAAAAGTTCCTGGAGCATGTGTATTTCGGAAGACGTGTAGGGGACTGCGATCTGCGCTATCTGCTGCGGCATATGGAAAATCCTTTCCTGCCCTCCTCCAATAACGGCGAGCGCGGCAAGGTTCTGGCATGCATGAAGCATGAACTTCCGGGCGAGCTGACAGGCGATCATCGCGACGGAGCCGTTACGATCCGCACGCAGGGCGGCCACACAGCGCTTCAGCCCTACTATGTCTCCCATCGTATCTTCCGCGGCAAGGAGCGTCTTGAGGGGCTTCCGGCCACCTTCGGTCATGAAGAGGATACCATGTCTCTTGAGATCACCATGGAAGATCCGGTCCTGCATGTCCGCTTCCTTCTGACCTATTCCGTCTTCTCGGATACGGACGCCGTCATGCGCAGTATGCGTGTCATCAACGACGGAACCGAGTCTGTCCGTCTTGAAAAGGCTCTGTCCCTGTCCCTGGATATGGATTGTGCGGACATGAACCAGAAGCCCTACCGTCTGCTGACCCTGGACGGCATGTGGGTCCGCGAGCGTCATATGAATTTCCGCGATATCGGATACGGATTCCAGGGCGTCTGCTCCAACCGCGGCGAGACTTCCCACCACGAACAGGCTTTCCTGGGGCTGGTGTCGCCGGCCGCAACCTGGCACGACGGAGAAGTTTATGGATTCCATCTGATCTACTCCGGCAATTTCCGCGGACAGGTTGAGCGCGATGCCTATGATGCCATTCGCGTCACACTGGGCATCAATCCCGACCGCTTTGCCTTTACGCTGCAGCCCGGAGAGAGCTTCCAGGCCCCCGAGGGCGTCATGGTCTTTTCCGGCAGGGGTCTCAACGGAATGTCTCACACATTCCATGATCTCTACAGAAATCACCTGATCCGCGGCGTCTGGAAAGACAAAAAGCGTCCCATCCTCATCAACAACTGGGAGGCGACCTATTTTGACTTTGATGAGACCAAACTGCTGGATATCGCCCGCGACGCGAAAAAGTGCGGCATCGAGATGCTGGTCATGGATGACGGATGGTTCGGCAAACGCGACCTGGACGTCTCCGGTCTTGGCGACTGGTTTGTCAATGAGAACAAGATCAAGGGCGGCCTCAAAAAGCTTGTCGACCAGGTCAATGATCTGGGCATGAAGTTCGGCATCTGGTTTGAGCCCGAGATGATCTCGCCGGATTCCGACCTCTACCGGGCGCATCCGGACTGGGCGATCCGCATCCCCGGACGCGAGCCCATCCAGCTGCGCAATCAGTATGTGCTCGACCTCTCCCGCAAGGAAGTCCGCGACACAGTCTATGACATGGTCGCCGCCGTCCTTCGCAGCGCAAATATCGAGTATGTCAAATGGGATATGAACCGGACCCTGACCGATTTCGGCAGTGCCAGCCTCGGCGCACAGGATCAGGATGAACTCTGCCACCGCTATGTGCTGGGCCTCTATGAGATGCAGGACCGGCTGACTAAGGATTTCCCTTACCTCCTGCTGGAGAACTGCTCCGGCGGCGGCGCCCGCTTTGATCCCGGCATGCTCTATTACAGCCCCCAGATCTGGTGCTCGGATGACACGGATGCCGTGGAACGCCTCATGATCCAGGAAGGCACATCCCTGATCTATCCGCTCTCGACCATGGGCGCGCATGTCTCCGTCACACCCAACCATGTGGTGGGACGCTGCACCAGCTTTGAGACCCGCGGAAACGTCGCTCTGGCAGGCACTTTCGGCTATGAGCTGGATATCACAAAGCTCAGCGAGCAGGATATAGCGCAGATCCCTCACCAGATCGCGCTCTATCATAAATACAATGACCTGATCCGCAGAGGCGATTATTACCGGATCGCTTCCTACCGCGAAAACCACCTGTTTGACAGCTACTGTGTCGTATCCAAAGACAGGACAGAAGCCCTCATCACCTATGTCCAGGTGCTCAAGGTCCCCGAAGACCGAAGCCGGATCCTTCGGATCCCCGGTCTTGATCCCGACAAAGAATATGCCGTGATCGTCGACCAGACCGGCGACATTGCCCCCGAGGATGACAAGACCATGATCCTTCCTGTCGGCCCCCGCACAAGGATGCGCGGCGATGCCCTTATGTATGCGGGACTTCCCATGCCCGATTTCTGGGGAGATTTCCGCTCCGCCATCATCTATCTGTCGGAAATCTGAGGAGATCAGTAGAAAAGAAAAGGCCATGCACTGCAGGGCCGCATGAACGGCATATAAAACCTGCCCGCAGGCCTTGTCCGATAAAAAAATGAAAACTGCCGGCTCTCCGGTGACATGTCTTCTGACATGCTCCCGGGGAACCGGCAGTTTTTTGTCCGGCAGGACCTGCAGGCAGATCCTGTTAAGTTCGTTACGATCTTGATTTCCTGCGGCTTCCGCGGTTTTTCTCCCAGATGATGCGCAGTCCTTTGAGCAGGAGGTTGTCATCGATCGTGATCTTGTGTCTGCAGCTGGGGCAGATGGTGGCGGCCAGTCCGCCTGTAGCCACGATGCTCCACTCTTCATCGCCGGTTGCCTGCAGAGATTCCGTGAAGCGGTCCAGGACGCCGTCGATCGCGCCGGCAGAACCGAAAATAATGCCCGCCTTCATGCATTCGACCGTATTGGTGGCGATGACCTTGTTGGGAGGGAGGATCTCGATCCTGGGCAGAAGAGAAGTGCCCCTGGTCAGGGCGTCCATGGAGAGGGACACACCCGGAAGGATCGCTCCGCCGATGTAGCGGCCTTTCTGGTCCACGACCGTCACAGTGGTCGCCGTGCCCATATCGATGATGATGCAGGGGAGGGGATAGTATTCCTTGGCCGCGACAGCCGTGGCCACCAGATCCGCGGCGATCGTGCCGGGATCGTCGATCATGATCGGAAGGCCGGTCTTGATTCCGGCGCCGACGACCAGCGCGTCTACTCCCGTGATGATCTTTACGGCCTTCTTGAGTACGACGGTCAGCGGAGGGACGACAGATGAGATCACGGCACCCTCGATCTTATGCAGGTTGACGCCGTTCAGCTCGAGGATGAGCTTCATGTTGGCGGCATACTCGTGTTCTGTTTTGTACGGATTACTCTCGATCCGCATGATGTGGGCGATTTCTCCTTCCATATCCATGCATCCGATCACAGTGTGGGTATTGCCGGTGTCGATTGCCAGAATCATGAGTGCCTCCTTCTTTTTTCTATCAAACCGAAAACCTGATCTCTCCGGGAATGAACCCTGAAACGACGCCCCGGCGGCCGCGTATATCAACCCTTCTCTTATCATTTTGCTCTGAATACCGGCCGGACAGTCCGGCACTCTGCACCAGGCAGAACACCTCGCCGCCCTCCTCCCGGAACCGGGGACTGCTCCTTTTTATTTTAGTGCCCGAAATATGTGAATGCAAGAGGGATGTGACAGAAGGCGCTTGTGCAGAAGCTTCTTTGACTTTCCCTGCCTGTGGTCATATACTTTACCCATATATGTTTGTAAACAGGAGGCCATGGACATAGGTATGAACTACGATTTTACTTCTATCATGGACCGGCGCGGTCAGGACGCGCTCGCGGTTGACGCTGTAGGAGACCTGGCGGGATTTGCGCCCGCTGCTCCGGCAGACGGATTTGACGTGATTCCCATGTGGGTCGCGGATATGAACTTCCCCACGGCTCCCTCTATCACAGAGGCTGTCATGAAAAGGCTGCAGCACCCTGCCTTCGGCTATTTCAGGCCCAGGGAGGAATATTTTGATTCTATCATACGCTGGCAGCGGGACCGGCACGGCGAGCAGGCTGTGCGGGAGCTTGCACCCGACTGCATCGGCTACGAGAACGGTGTTCTGGGCGGTCTTGTCAGTGCGCTGAACGTTTTCTGCTCCAGGGGGGACAATGTTCTTGTCCATTCACCGACCTATATCGGTTTTACCAACACCCTGAAAAACAATGGCTACAGGATCGTGCACAGTCCGCTGGTCTATGAGGAGACGGCGCCCGGCACGGGTACCTGGCACATGGATTACGAGGACATGGAGCAGAAGATCCGCGATCATCATATCCACGCCGCCGTTTTCTGTTCTCCCCACAATCCCTGCGGCCGTGTCTGGAGCAGAGAAGAGCTGGAACGCGCTTTTGAGATATTTGAAAAGTATGATGTCAAAGTCGTCAGCGATGAGATCTGGTCGGATCTGATCCTGGAGGGACACAGACATATTCCGGTACAGAGTGTCAGCGATTACGCCCGAGAGAACACAGTGGCTCTCTATGCGCCTTCCAAGACCTTCAATCTGGCGGGCCTGGTGGGCAGTTATCATATCATATACAATAAAACACTGCGTGAGCGCGTCCGCAAGGAATCCTCGCTCTGCCACTACAATGAGATGAATGTGCTCTCCATGCATGCCCTGATCGGCGCCTATACAAAAGAAGGAGAGGCCTGGCTGGATGAGCTTCGGGAGGTCCTTACCGGCAATGTCCGCTATGCCGTCGATTATATCCGCACACATTTTGAAGGTGTTACACTGGCGGAACCGGAAGGCACCTATATGCTCTTCCCTGACTGCACCGGCTGGTGCGCCGCACGAAGGAAAACGCTGCAGGAGCTGGAGCACATGTGCTGGGAGAGGGGAGTTGCCCTTCAGGACGGCAAAATGTTCAACGGATCCTGCCATCTGCGCATCAACCTGGCTCTGCCGCTCTCCCGCGTGGAGGAGGCCATAGACCGGCTTGACAGGTATGTTTTTAACTCGAGACAATAAGGAAGGAGACTTACTATGAGGACTGCATTAACAATCGCCGGCAGCGATTCCAGCGGAGGCGCCGGCATCCAGGCTGATATCAAGACAATGACCGCAAACGGTGTTTATGCCATGAGTGCGATCACTGCCCTGACCGCACAGAATACAACCGGCGTCACTGGTATTATGGAGGTTACTCCTGACTTTCTGAAGGAGCAGCTGGACTGCATTTTCACGGATATCCGTCCGGATGCGGTAAAGACGGGGATGGTATCCTCCTCTGCCCTTATTGAAGTGATCGCGGAGCGCCTTCGTTTCTACGGCGCGGAAAACATAGTCGTGGATCCGGTCATGGTCGCCACAAGCGGGGCCAGGCTGATCAGCGAAGATGCCATTGATACCCTGAAAAAAGAGCTGCTTCCTATCGCAGCGGTGATCACACCCAATATTCCTGAGGCGGAAGTACTTTCCGGCCGCAAGGTTGTCACGAGTGAAGACATGGAAGCAGTCGCAAAGGAGATCTACGGGCTTTATGGCTGCGGAGTCCTCTGCAAGGGCGGCCACAATATCAACGATGCCAACGATCTTCTCTACGACGGCAAAGAACTGATCTGGTTCAAGGGGAAGAGGATCAATAATCCCAATACCCACGGAACGGGCTGCACGCTCTCGAGCGCGATCGCGTCGGGACTTGCAAAGGGTTATGATCTGCCGACGGCAGTCAGGAGCGCCAAGAACTATATCTCCGGAGCCCTGGCAGCCATGCTGGATCTCGGAAAGGGCAGCGGTCCCATGAACCATGCATTTGCGATAGAGGGGAATTTTCTGGACCGGCCTTAAAACAGCAGCATATTTACCGTGAATAGTGCCGGCCTTGCCCGCGGGTCTCGCGGGCCTGTCCCGTGACTGAAGCCGCGGGTGCTGAAAAAGAATAAACGTGAAAAAGAATAAACGAAAAGAAGAATAAACGAAAAGAAGAATAAACAGGAATGCAAAAAAGGCAGCTGCCTGACGCTGAGCAAATGACCCCGTCGAGGCGCTGCTTTTTTTCTGAATAATCATCATAAATGATCAGAATGTTCAAAGATTTCTTGCGATCCCGAAGACGACTGCGCCGGCAAGGACAAGCCATGCCAGTGCTTTTTCTGCCGGGCTGTATTGATCTGCAGAGCCGTCGATGTATTTGCGGGAGCGGAAGACAGCATACAGGAGCAGAAAGGGGAGAAGACACATGAAATAGGGATTGGCGGCAAAGGCTTCCCGAAAGTGCAGATGAGCCAGCGCCTGGGCCATTCGTGTCACTCCGCAGCCGGGACACTGGTACCCTGTCATTTGATAGAACCAGCAGGGGATCCGCAGACTTGTGAAGGTGATCACAAGGAGGTAAAAAAGCCCGGCTGCCAGGACTTTCAGCCAGAAGCGGAATACATTTTTTGTTCTCTGTCTTCGATCCACGTAAATCCTCTTTTCCCTTTTGCACGGCGGCAAAAATCCTGCATTGTCACGGCATAATACGCCGCGCGGCCTTTCGATGAGGTTCTGCACGGAAAATGCGCGAAAAATGTGCAAAAAGATAAGAAAAATGTGTGCAAAACCTGTATAATCAGACGGTCTGTATTGTAATGTAATGATTATACCCCTGCAGTTGGTCCGGCTCAATGCCGGCTTGCCGAAAACGAAAACTGCGAAAACTGCCGGGACATGTTTTCGGGCAGTCATAAAAGAGGCCCGATACTCTCCGGGACATATTCCTGGACAGGAAAAGAAAACTGGCTTGTTCCACCGGCACCAGAGGAACTGTATGAGAAAAAACGCGAACTCCAAAAAAGAGAACGGGAAGAAAGAGAATCTGCGCTTTCCGTCAAATATCAGCCTGATCCTCTTTTTTCTGCGGGGGAGCATTCTGTTTTTTGCCGCGGGGGCGGTCTTTGCCTGCCTGGTAGCTCTGTTTGATCTGATCATTCCGAGGCTGATCCAGTATACAGTCGATGCGGTGATCGGAGGAAATCTCTCTGCTGTCCCCGGCTGGGCAGCGCAGATCATTGACCGGCTCGGGGGCGCTGCTTTTCTGCGGCAGCACCTGTGGCTGGCGGCCGCGGCAGTCGCTGCCGCCGCACTGGCAGGAGCCCTGAGCCGCTATGGATTCAAGATGAGCAATGAAAAGGGATCCGAGACTTTTCTGCGCAGGACACGGGACCAGCTCTTTCGTCAGATCCTTTCCCTCCCCTATGCCTGGCTGGGAGAGAACAGCACCGGAGATATCATACAGCGCTGTACTTCCGACGTCGAAACGATCCGGGTCTTTGTCTCCGAGCAGCTCACATCGCTGCTGCATGTCTTCATCCTTGTCTTTATGTCGCTCTACTTTATGATCACCATCCAGCCCAGACTGACGGCGGCTGCGGCGATTTTTATTCCCATCATGATCGTCAGCTCTCTGATTTTCTACGGACTGATCGGAGAGGAGTTTGAGACGGTTGACAGCGAGGAGGGACATCTGTCCGCCATTGCCCAGGAAAATCTGACAGGTGTCCGCGTTGTGCGGACATTCGGCCGGGAGAAATTCGAGAGGGAGCGTTTCGAGGCGCAGAATGAATTCTATACCAACCACTGGATCCGCCTGATGCGGGTGCTCGCCGCCTTCTGGGTATCCGGAAATGTGATCGCGACTGTCCGCAATATGACAGTGGCGGTCTACGGCGCAGTGCTGTGTGTGCGGGACGAGCTGACGGCCGGCGGCCTGATCGCCTTTTTGTCTTATAATGCCCTGATGTCCCTGCCGGTGCGCCGGATCGGGCGTGTCATTGCGGATATGTCCAAGACAGGGGTCTCCATAGAGCGGCTGCGCTATATCATGAACGCGGTGCCGGAAGACTCCGGCCGGACGGAAGAAGAACCCTGCTTTGCGCCCATGGACCGGGACATAGTTTTTTCCCATGTTTCCTTCCGATACGGGAAAGACCTGCCCGAGGTCCTGCATGATGTCTCCATGACGATCCGGGCGGGGTCAACAGTAGGCATCCTGGGGGCGACCGGCGCCGGCAAGTCCACGCTGGCATTGCTCCTGGACCGCATGTGGGAGCTTGCCCCGGACCAGGGCACGATCACTGTGGGCGGCGTGGATATCCGGAAAATCGACCGCGGATGGCTGCGGCAGAATATAGGCATGGTCCTGCAGGAACCCTATCTGTTTTCGAGGACTCTGGCAGAGAATATCCTTATTGCCATGCCGGAGGATCCCGAAGAGCAGCTGCGCCGGGCAGCGAAGACCGCCTGTCTGGACGAGGCAGTGGAGCGCTTTGCCGACGGTTACGATACCTTTGTGGGCGAGCGCGGCGTCACACTCTCGGGAGGACAGAAACAGCGCGCAGCCATTGCCCAGATGCTTGTGCGGCGCACGCCGGTCATGATCTTTGACGATTCTCTGTCGGCGGTGGACGCCGAGACCGACGCCAGGATCCGCCGCGCCCTGCAGCAGAACATATCCGGCGCGACGGTCATTCTGATCGCCCACCGGATCACGACTCTGCGGTATGCGGATGAGATCTTTGTCCTGGAGAAAGGCCGGATCGCCGAGCACGGAAACCACGAGGAGCTTCTGGAAAAGGGCGGCATATACAGCCGTGTATACGAGCTGCAGACGGGCGGAGCACAGTGATGGACCGGGCGCGGAGCCGCCGTGCAGAAAGCGCTCCGGTATGAAAGGTAAGGATGAACAAGGCACAGAGAAAGAAAAAGGAAAAGGGCAGAACACGCCTTTTCGGCATACCTCTGATCATGCCCTATATACGGCCCTATCTGCCGACAGTTTCCCTGATGATCTTTCTGGGGATTCTGTCCAGTCTGGCGGATACCATCTATCCTCTGTTCAACAGCTGGGCACTGGATCATTTTGTGGCGGAAAAAACACTGGACGGACTGCCTGTCTTCCTGTTTCTGTATATTCTGCTGATGGTGCTGCAGGAGCTTGACAACTATTACTGTCTGTACCAGTGCGGAAAGGTCGAGGTGGAGATCGACCGCGACCTGCGCAATGCGGTATTTGCCCATCTGCAGACGCTGTCTTTCTCCTATTTCAACCAGAACAGTGTGGGTTATATCCATGCGCGTACCATGAGCGATACGGAGCGCATCGGGGAACTGATGGCCTGGCGCATGATGGATGTGGTCTGGAACGTATCCTACATTGTCTGCGTGACCGGCGTCATGCTCGCCGTCAACGCCCGGCTGGCTCTGTATGTATTGGTCATGGTCCCCGCTGCCGCTGTGATCATCATGTATTTTCAGAAAAAGATCGTGGCGGGAAGCCGTCAGGTGCGTGAGATCAATTCCCGGATCACAGGAAATTTCAACGAGGGGATCACAGGCATCAAGAGCATCAAGTCGCTGCGGATCGAGAACGTGATGAAAAGGGATTTTGAGGCGGAGACGGACCGCATGCGCACAACGGCAGTACGCACGGCCAGGCACAGCGCCCTTTTGACTTCCATGATCACTTTTCTGTCTTCCATGGCACTGGCCCTTGTCCTGTGGAGGGGCGGCGCGCTGACAATGGAAGGCGTCATCCGGATCGGAACACTGTCGGTGTTTATGTCCTATGCCGTCGGTATGCTGGAGCCGGTCCAGGGCATTATCACCTCTCTCTCGGCCCTGATCTCGATCCAGGTCAATATCGAGCGCTTTACCGGCCTTCTGGCAGAGGAATCCGATGTGCAGGATACGCCGGAAGTCATAGAAAAATACGGCGATCATTTTCATGCAAAAAAAGAAAACTGGGAGCCCTTATACGGAGATGTCGAATTTGAAGATGTCTCGTTCATGTATCCGGACGGAAACGAGATGGTCCTGGAGCACTTCAGCCTCAAGGTGCCGCGGGGGACAAACATCGCCATTGTAGGCGAGACCGGAGCGGGCAAGTCGACGCTGGTGAATCTGGCCTGCCGTTTTTATGAGCCGACCGGGGGAAGGGTCCTGATCGACGGACGCGATGTGCGGGAGCGGTCACAGCTCTGGCTCCACAGCAACATCGGCTATGTCCTGCAGACGCCCTATCTGTTTTCCGGTTCCGTGCGGGACAACCTGCGTTACGGAAGACCCGATGCCAGCGATGAACAGATCCGCGAGGCCCTGAAAATGGCTTCCGCAGATTTCGTCGTCAGCAGGATGGAGAAGGGACTGGACAGCGATGTAGGCGAGGGAGGCAGCATGCTCTCGACAGGAGAAAAACAGCTTCTCTCCATTGCGCGGGCGATCCTGGCGGATCCCAGGATCCTGGTCCTCGATGAGGCGACGTCTTCCGTCGATACAGTGACGGAGCGTGCCATCCAGAATGCCATCGCAGCGGTGATCCGGGGACGGACATCCTTCGTGATCGCCCACCGTCTCTCGACCATTGTCGGGGCAGATGTGATCCTGGCCGTACAGGACGGCAGGATCCTCGAAAAAGGGACACACCGGGAACTGATGCAGCAGAAAGGCTATTACTATCAGCTGTTTACCAGACAGTACGAAGAAAGCGTCTGGGCCGACTGAGCATATGTGATACAAAAAGATATTCAGGAAAGGGGAAGCGTATGAGAACTCTGTCTTTTGACGGAAGTGTATTTGACAGCGGGAACGGATGGGTTTACAGAAAGGTTATGAACTGGACCCTGCCGGGACTGCTGCTTGGCGCAGTCATGATCGCTCTGATCAATACGGGAATGTTTCAGACGGGCAATATGCCCCAGATCGTGCCCAGGCTGGTGGCGCTTTTTTCCGTGGTCTATATCATCCCGTCGGTTTTTGCATTTCCGACGGCATGGTTTTTGTCCACAGGCAGGACACGGCTTTATAAAAACAGCACGATCGACCTCTACAAAAAGAAAATCGTGTATCACAAGGCGGAAAAGCTCGTAATGAGTAAACCGCGCTATAACGTCTACTCCGTGACCCAGCTTCGGAGTGTGGACGTCAAGCGCGGCTATTACATTCTGCATGGTTCTGTGACCAATGAAACTTCGGGCGGCACCGGCAATGAGCTCAAGATCCCCGTTGCCTTTGACAACATGGAGCTGATCCTGGAGAAAGCCAGGTATCGCTGACCGGAAGCGGAAGGCTCATTGCGGTCATTGCAGACGGGTGGCCTGCCAGTAGGCGCCCATTGTCTGGCCGGGCTCGCCGGTCACGTCGTCACACAGGTATTCGGCGAGACCGAAATCGGCGGGATTCCAGCTGCGGGCCTGTTCTTCGGAGTCATACTCGATCTCGGCATACATGAATTCTGTCTTCATTCCCTGGTCGACGATATTTACTTCCAGAATAAGTCCGTCCGCCAGACGATAGGAGCGGCGGAGCTTGGGGATGAGGGGGAAGCCGATCAGGTCCTCCAGCTGGGCAAACTGTTCCGGCGTGATTGGAAATTCTATTTCCTTGCGGGAAAGCCCGCCGCCGGATGCCGCGGATTTAAAGCAGAGGATGTATTCGGTGTCTCCGTCTTTTTCCGATTCTTCGCGGATCCGCACGGTGGGATAGACCGTGACGTATCCCTGGCGCATGAGCTGTTCGCGTACCAGCGGGAGAGAAGCAGACTCTGGCGGCCAGTCTTTTACCATCCATTTGCGTTCGATTTCCATAATTGTGATCATGCCCTCCTGTTCAGATTTACGCCTATAGTTTAGTTTACCATCCGCTCTGCGGGGAGACAACTGCGGAGTAAACAAGCCGGCGCGCGGGAGAGCAGCAGAGGGCCCGGGTGCGAATGGCCGGAGTGCTGCGGGAGCGCCTGCCCCGACGGGCAATGCGCAGTTTATTCATAGATGTTTGTGAACAGGAGGTCATAACCACCGATATGTATAAAAAAGAGTCCGTTTCCGGGCGGCCGGGCGGCCGGCTGGAAACACTGGATCTGGTGCGCGGAGTGACTCTGGTCAGCATGATCCTCTATCACGGAATGTGGGATTTTCTGTATCTGTCGGAGAGGGGCGCGTCAATGGAGGCGCTGCGGACCTGGTATGAGGGAGCCGGCGGGCATCTGTGGCAGCAGAGCATCTGCCGCACTTTTATCCTGCTCTCCGGGTTCTGCATACCCTTTTCCCGCCATATTTTCCGCCGCGGGCTTGAAGTCAGCGCCGGCGGTATCGCCGTGAGCGCGGTGACGGTCATCGCCCTCTACGAAGACCGGATCCTGTTCGGCGTCCTGACCTTTCTGGGTGCGGCTATGCTCGCGACGGGCGCCCTGCAGAGGGCTTTTGCAGACAGCTCCTCTAGACCCTCCGGGAACTCCGCAGCTGCTGTGAGAGCGTCGGCGGCAGGACTTGCGGTCTGCCTTTTTTTATTTCATCTGACGCGCTGGATCAATCTCGGCTATCTGCGGATCGGACCCCGGATCCGGATGGACCTGCCTCCCGGTCTGTATACTTTTGGCAGCGGGACCCTTTGGGGATATATCATGACAGGCCTGGGGTTTACCATGAAGGGCTTTTTTTCCACAGACTATTTTTCATTCCTGCCCTGGATCTTTCTGTTTTGGACGGGTCTGTTTTTTCATCGGCTGCTTGCCGCCGCCGGACAGGGATCCCGTACAGGCAGGCTGTTTGACAGCACCTTCTTTCATCTTTGTCTCCCCTTTTTCAATCTGATCGGCAGGCACTCCCTTTTTGTCTATCTGATCCATCAGCCCCTCCTGTATTTGCTGACAATGATTATTTTCTGAACGAATTTTTTCTCAAACGTGGTTTTGGGTTTCAGAATTCAGAAAAAAAGGAGTAAAATAGAATGATGTAAAGGTCAAAAGGTCTTTGATGGCTCTGAGGCTCGTTAAGCTGCACAAACAGCCGAAGGGCCTTGGCGAGCGGCCTTAGTACCGCTGCCAACGAGGGTAGAGCGGGAGCGTGCCCAAGGCGTTTGTGCAGCTTGACGAGACGGTGTTCCCTTAACCCCCCTTTTGACCTCAATATCATAGAGACATAGAGCAATTGATATCTTTCTTTGATGCGAATCCGGAAAGGATATGTGCCGGGTATTTGAGGCCGCAGGGAGAACAGGCTGATGACTCTTTTACATACGCTCTGGCCGAAAATCAGGAGACGGCTGCCCGCGATGGTTCTGCTGGCACTTACACTTCTGCTGATCTGGGCGGCTTTCGGGAACAGTTTTAAAGACCTTCTGCCCATGGTCCGCAGGGGGGACAAACATGGAATCGTCACCTATCTGTCCGAAGAGGATGAGATTCCCGGCATGATCTGTGTCATGCTGCTGTCGGGACTGCAGGTGGCCAGTATTGTGCTGCCCGGAATTGCCATCCATGTCGCCGCCGGTGTCCTCTACAGCTGGTGGAAGGCCTTTCTCTTGTGTTATACCGGATTTATTATCGGGAATATGACTGTCTTTTTGTTCGCCCGGCATATGCGGGAAGAGGGCAGATCCATTAAGATCAATCCCGGTGTCACGGGAAAGAAGATCCTGGAGTATCTGAGAGGCACACCTGCTATGCTCGTGGTCATCGTGGTGTATATGGTCCCCGGGGTACCCAACGGGATCGTCCCCTATATCGCGGTAAAAAGAAACATGAAACCGGAGCGGTTTTTCATAGGGACAGCTTTCGGAAGCTGGCTGCAGATCCTGTGTTCGTGTGTTGCCGGTAACTTCCTGATCCGGGGCAGTGTCCTGTCCGGTATTCTTGTGATCGTCGTCCAGTGGCTTGTGCTGGGACTGATGCTGTGGCAGCGGGACCTGCTCCTGAAATGGCTCACCTGAACTCCCTTCCCTGCGGGAATTTTGGGGTGCACTTTTTCAAAAAAAGTGTATAATAAGATGAATGAATCTGGTAAGAGATGACTAACCTGCGGGCTTTGTAAATACACGGGAACGGTTTATACCGCTTTTACAGCAGGCCGTATCTGCCCGGACCGCGGCGGACAACCGTTACGGAGGTTGTATATTTGGAGGGAAAAAAAGATATTGAGAAGGCGCTGGCGGGCAGCCTCAAGGAACTGGTTGTCAGGGTGCCTTTTGAAAAAATAACCATTAAGCAGATTGCGGACGGCGCGGGTGTCATCCGCGTGACTTTTTATAATCATTTTCAGGATAAGTATGACCTTCTTGCCTGGATCGTGCGCAGTGAGATCCTCGATCCCGTGCGGATCCTTGTTTCCAATCAGATGTACCGCGAGACACTGGTCCTGATCTTCTCCAATCTGCTGCGGGACAAGGATTTTTATATGCGGGCGGCCAAGATTGAAGGGCAGAATTCTTTTACGGAGATCGTGAATGACTGTGCCTTCCGTATGGTGATGGATATTTTCCGGGAGAGGGGCGCATCCGCTGTGCACACAAAATACGAATGGCTGACCGTGGAAAACATGGCAAAATATTACGCCAATTCCATGAGCTATATCATCCTGGAATGGATCCGGACGGGAATGATGATACCTCCGGAGGAGATGGCTGCGATTTATGAGTACATAGGAACAAGGACAATGTGGGACATGCTCAATGAGTTCTGAGGATATACAAATGTGCGGGTTTGTATATTGATTTTCAACACGGATTTTGGATTGGATATTTTCATATCCGGTCCTTTTTTTTATATTTATAAACGTTTGATGGAAAAGTCCGCTCCGGACAAAAATTCTGAAAGAGAAGAGGAAGTAAGGAGAGGTTTACAATAATGAAGAGAAAACAGTTCCTGGCATTGATGTTGACGGTGACGCTTATGGCGGGCTCCAACATGACGGCGATCACATCGCTGGCAGCTTCCCGCGCGGCGGTGCTGAGCGGCTCTGCAGTCACAGAGCAGAGCGGCAGGACAGGCGCAGGCAGGCAGGCGGAAGAGGGAGATTCTGAGGACGGCTCGGACAGTGCCGCCCTGGAAAAGGCCATCACGGACGCAGTCGGTCAGGTATCCACCGGAGCTTCAAAAGAAGAGACGGTTTATATTTTTACAGACGCCTACGGAAAACAGCGGGACATCACTGTCTCCAACTGGCTCAAGAACCCGGATAAAAAGAGCACCCTCGAAGATGAGTCCTCCCTGCAGGACATCGAGAATGTAAAGGGCGACGAAACCTTTGAACACAAGGGCGATAAGATCGTCTGGAATGCCGGCGGCAATGATATCTACTATCAGGGAACTACGTCTAAGCAGCCTCCTGTATCGGAAAAGATCACTTATTATCTGGACGGGAAAGAAATCGCCGCGGAGGACCTGGCCGGCAAGAGCGGCAAGGTGAAGATCCATATCGATTACACCAACAATATGAAGTACAAAAATGTGTACGTTCCGTTTGCTGCTGTGACCGGTATGGCATTTGCCAATGACACCGCATCCAATGTCAAGGTCGACAACGGCTCCGTTGTCTCTGAGGGAAAGAATACCATGATCGTCGGTATGGCATTCCCGGGACTGGAGGACAGTCTCAAGACAGTCCGCAGCGAATCAAAGGAGATCGTCAACAAGCTCGACGACGAGGACAAGCAGAAGACACTCGACAGAATTGACGATCTGGATATTCCCGGCAGTGTCGAGATCACCATGGATGCCGAAAACTTCAAGATGAGCACCTGCCTGACCATGGTCTTCTCCAATCTTTTCGAACTGGATGAAGAGGACGAGAAGGATTTTGATGATGATCACAAGGATGCCTTTGACGAGATGGACGAGAAGGTCGCCGATCTGGAGAAGGACGGAGATGACCTGGCAGACGGAACCCAGGAGCTGGTGGACGGCGTGGAGGAAGCCAAAGACGGTACGGACGAACTGTACGACGGCGTGCAGGAACTGGCCGACGGCATCCAGGAATACACGGACGGCGTCGATAAGGTGGATGATGGCGTTCAGGAACTGGCGGACGGCACCAGGACTCTGACGGACAACAACGACACCCTCAGGGACGGCACCAAGACACTTTCCAAAGGAGCCGGGGAGCTGTCCGACGGCGCGAAGACGCTGGCCGACGGCACCAAAAAGCTGAAAGATAACAATAAAACACTCAATGACGGAATCGCACAGCTTGCGGCGGGCACCGGAAGTGACGGCGAAAAGACCCTTGGAAACGGCGCAAAGAGCATGCAGTCCGGACTGAAGGTAGTCGGTGACGGCGTGAGTGCTTACACCAGCGGAGTGGCGGCTGCAGGCAGCAGCCTCAGCAGCGCATCGGACAATGTCAAAGCGCTGGCGGACGGCACTGCGCAGCTGGCGAATGAAGAGAGCGGCGTCCCTGCCTATGTCAACGGCGCGGATACCCTTGCAGGCAGCCTGCTTCTGCCGGAAAACGGCGGAACGGAAGATGATTCTAACATAGCGGTTTCCGCTGCAAAGCTTTCCGCAGGAGCTTCAGCGGTCAAAGGCGGTGTGGACCAGCTTGTTACCACTGTCGGACAGCTCAGCGGCAGCATCGAAGCCGCAGCCAGGGCGGCCGGACAGGCTGCCCAGGATACCGGGACGGCAGCCGGTCACGCGGGTGATGCGGCAAAGCATGCCGCGGCATTTATCGAGGAAGCAAAGACTGCCAAATCTACGATTTCCTCTGCATCCGCTTCCGCACAGGAAGTGATCGGGGCTGCCGGCGAGACAGAGACAGCTGCGGACAATGCCAAAACCGCGGCGGAGGAAGCAAAGAATAAGGCTTCTGAGGCAAAGGACGCTGCGGACAAAGCGAAGACGGCGGGAGCAGATGCGATCGGGGACGCACAGGATGCCCTCTCCCATATCGGAGATCCCATCGGCGCGGCGAAGGAAGCGGCAAAAGATCACGATACTGACGACGGCAAAGTCGGGACAGACGTTTCCACCGATATTGATGACGAGATCTATGCTGCGGTCAAAGAGGCGGTCAATGATGTCGACGGATTGGACGACGGCCAGAAAAAAGAGCTTCTGGAGAAGATCAAAGAGGAGATCGGCAGCAAGGCCAGCAGCGAAGTAAAAGAGAAGGCCGGAGAGAAAGCCAAAGAGGCAAACGAGACCATAGAAAAGAAAAACGAGGCGCTTGCCTCGGCCTACGAACAGGCAGGGAAAGCCGCGGATGAGATTGATTCCGCCAAAAGCGGTCTCTCGGAGGCAAAGGAAGCGGCAGAGAAAGCCGGAGCAGCGGTTTCAGACGCCGCAGATAATGCGGCCGGTGCCGCAGACAGCATGGCAGAAGCTGTAGGAACCGCCTCTTCAAAGGCAAAGGAAACCTCAGAAAAAGCGGAAAAACTGCAGGATGCTGCTTCCGCTGCAGACACCCTCTCGCTGGACAGCATGGCCGGTGCTGTGGCAGACCTGAAGAAGGATGCGGAGGAGACCCTGGCGGGCGACGCGAAGACCATTGCGGAAGACGCACAGACCATAGCCGGGATCGGCCAGGCCATGTCCGCTCCCGACGAGGACGGAAAGACCGCAGCTGAGAAGATGAAAGAACTGCAGGACGGCGCTGCCGCGGTCAGCGGAGGACTGCAGCAGATGTCAGGCGCCCTGTCTTCTGAAGAGATGCAGACCCGGCTGCAGACCCTGAAGGGGAGCGGCGCAGCTGTTGAGGCCGGGATCTCTTCTGTCAACACAGGCATGCAGGCGCTCTATGAGTCTCTTTACGGAGAAGAGGGCCTCAACGCGGGACTTGCCAAACTGAGTTCCAAAAACGAGATTCTGAACAATGGCATACTGGCCCTTCAGACCGGCGCGGATCTGCTGGCGGAAGGCATTGCCGATGCCAATGCGGGATCGGTCAGGCTTCAGCAGGGACTCAAGGCCTACACAGAGGGTGTCGCCGCTGTCGATGACGGCGCACAGAAACTCTCTGATGGAGCTTCTGCTGCCAAATCAGGCGCTTCCGATCTTTCCGACGGCATCAAAAAGTATCTCAACGGAACCGAAGAGATACAGGATGGCGTTGACAAACTCGCGGAAGGCACTTCGGAACTGAGCGAAAACTCCGGAAAACTCAATGACGGCACCGGGGAGCTGGTCGACGGTGTGAGCGAATTTGTGGACGGCATGCAGGAAATGCTGGACGGCTGCATCGAACTCAACGACGGCGTCATCGAATTCCGTGAAGACGGAATCAGAAAACTTGCGGATATCTACAGGACCAACATCAAGTCTCTGGACGACAGCCTGATGGAGATCAAAGAGGCGGCAAAGGTATACAAATCCTTCAGCGGCGCGCTTGAGAATGGCGATAACAACGTCAAATTTATTATCAAAACCGACAGTATCGAGACGGACGAGGATTGATTGTAACAGACTGATTCTTGCCGATCACGTATCAACATGCATGTGTGATGTCCGCGGCAGCTGTACGGACACACACATGCTGATATCATTTTTTCAGACAAGATCTGACAGGAGCTGTCGGACGACAGAATTATTATGGGAATACATATATTGTTTATTATTTTAATATCCGCAGGACTGGCCCTGGGGATATACGGCGTTGTGATACAGCAGGGCGCAAATCTGGTCAGAATGGATGTGCGGACTGCCGCCATGGGCCTGATCTGGGGAGCGATCCACCTGTGTGCGTCGCTTGCCGGATACGGAACAGGACGGTGGATCCTGAATTTTGAGATGGGGAGAGAAGGCAGTATTTTCTGGGTCAATCTCCTGGCGGGACTGATCCTGGCATGCATCGGGATCCGCATGCTGATCAAAGCGCTGCAGAAGAAAACATTTCTGGAACACCGCATGGAACAGCTGGATATCCGCCAGGACTTCCTGCTGGCACTTCGCATGTGCGTGCACGGATTCTTTGCCGGCATTGCCTGCGGGCTTCTGCAGTACAGTCTTCCCGTTCTGCTCATCTGCGCTTTTGCCATCTCTGTCATCTCTGCAGTGGGAGGATACATTTCCGGTCAGATCTGGGGGGCGGAACCCTGCAGCAGGGCCTTCGGAATAGGCGGTGTGCTCCTCTTTCTGACCGGCATCGCGCTTCAGCTTGTGCAATTCGGGTAAGTCCGCAAATGCCCGTTTGTGTCCTCATCCTAATAAAAAACGAATAAAAACCCGTATGTTTTCCGGGCTCGGATCAGAGCGCAGGAAAACATACGGGTTTTTTGTGTTTTAACAAATCCGGTCAGAGGATGGCCGGGTGCTGTCCTGCTCCGGTGGATTCCCGCAGGATCAGTTCGGTCGGCATGTAGGTGATCCGATACTCACGGCTTATGTCAGTGATCCTTCCCAGCAGAAGCTCTGCCGCGATCCGCCCCATGCCCTGTGTATGAATATGCACAGTCGAAAGGGAGGGAGAATGGAAGCGGGATTCAGGCGAATCGTCAAAACCCAGGATCAGGATATCTTCCGGGCAGCGGATACCCATACGGCGCAGGGAACTGATCAGATTGATCGCGATAAAATCGTTGGCGCAGATCATGATCTCCGGCAGGACAGGAATTTTCCTCAGCATTGTATACAGCTCTTCGGCGGAATCAACGACACGCGCAGGCGTTTTTCTCGGAGGATAGTCGAGGATGGAATAAGGCCGGACAGGTTCATACCCGTAATAGCCGGCGGCGGAGATACAGGCGGCGCCCCGTTCAAAAAAGGACCGGCAGTGCTTCATATTCCCGATAAAACCCACTGTTTTTCTGCCCTTTTCTGCCATCTGCTGCAGGAAGGTGTAGATTCCTTTTTTGTTTTCCATGAGCAGAAGATCCGCAGAGATATCGTCGCGGTGAAATTCGGCGGGACCGTCGATCATCAGAAAGGGAAGTCCCAGGGAAGAGAGCATACGGCAGTATTCGTAATGGAAAAGTTCGATGCTGAAAATGCCGGCGAGATTGGAAGTGTTCAGATTCCCCGGAAGACGCAGGAGGTCCAAATCTCCCGGAAGAATCGTGTAGATTGTCAGGGAGTAACCGTAGGAGGAAAAAATCTGCTGCATCCGGTCCAGGGTCGTCACCCCGAAATGGGAATTGCCGGGTCTGGATGCGGTAATCAGGGCGATTTCCCTCCTGTCCGTTGATGCGGACTGCACGGGGGAAACACCGCTGGTAATAGCCTGAGAAAATCCGGTCGGGTTTACTCCTGAGATGGAAATACCGGAGAAGCTTGCGTCAGAGAACTGGCGGTAGCCCATTTCCACGGCCTTGCGCAGGATGAGCTCCCTGGTGCTCTGGGCGATGATGCCTGTGTTATTGATTGCTTTTGAAACAGTGTTTCTGGAAAGGCCGAGGGCATCGGCAATATCCTGCATGGTGACTCTCGTGGACATGGTGTTCTCCTGTCTGATTTGCTGTGTTGTCTGCTATCCATTTTAGCCCACACCGGATGTTGGAGATGATCTGCGTACCGGGTCAGACCGGCAGGCTGCAGTGAATATAAATCGATTATACAAAAGTAAAAAGGGTTCGTCAAATTCTGTAAACATTAATGTAAAATAAACATATGCACCATAAAATGTAAAATTTATATTTGTGCATATGTATCACTATTAGCGAATTTGTGTAACAATATGTAACAATAGTGACAAAAAACGTGTTGACAGTGGACGATAGGACAATTATAATGTTTGTGTGCGTAAAAAGACTTGTGCAAATGTAAAATTACTTAGTGCGCTAATGATTTATGCATAATGTTACAAAAATGTTAATAATAATCACTGGAAAGAAGCGGCAGAGATAAATATATATGAACAAAAACTGCAGTCCTATGCTGCTGTCCGCCCGCAGGGCTGAGGCTGAGGGGATGGAGAGGATTTCTCCTGAAGAGCGTCCGGCTTTTCACCTGACACCGCCGACAGGATGGCTGAACGACCCCAATGGTTTTTCTTTTTACGGCGGAAAGTATCATCTGTTTTTTCAATACAATCCCTATGCTGCTCATTGGGACAAAATGCATTGGGGACATGCGGTCACCGATGACCTGCTGAAATGGATCTACCTCCCGGCGGTACTTGCCCCGGATTCGGTTCTGGATGAGGGAGGATGCTTTTCGGGAAGTGCGATCGAACTGGAGGACGGCCGTCAGCTTCTGATGTATACGGGTCTCACTCCTGCACCGAAGAACTGCGGGGATCCGGATGTACAGAGCGCACCGGAATACTATCAGGTGCAGAATCTCGCGGTCGGCGACGGCAGAGATTATGCGAAGTATGAAGGGAATCCTGTTATTGGGAGCGACATGCTGCCTGAAGGCCTGGATCTTTGTCAATTCCGGGATCCCAAAATGATTCCTCTAAAAGATGGAAGCTATGGAGTGCTGACCGTGAGCATGGGAGAGGGCGGACTCGGACATGTCCTCCTGTTCCGGAGCGAAGACGGCTTTTCATGGCGGTTTCTCAGGGAACTCTACCGCAACGACGGTCGTTTCGGATTGATGTGGGAATGCCCGGATTTCTTTGAACTGGACGGCAAATGGTTCCTGCTGGTCAGCCCCATGGATATGATCTGCAGGGGCTTTGAATATCACAACGGATACGAGTCCATGGTGTTTGGCGGGATCTTTGATGAAGAATCTCTGGAATTCAAACCGGACTATGACCAGTGTGTGGATTACGGAATCGATTTCTATGCTGCCCAGACCATGTGCGCACCCGATGGCCGTCGGATCATGGTCGGCTGGATGCAGAACTGGGAAACGAGAGAAATGATTCCCGGGGATATGAAATGGGCAGGACAGATGACTGTGCCGAGAGAACTGTCCTTCCGTGACGGGCGGCTCTATCAGCAGCCCGTGAGGGAAATCTCCCGGTATTACAGCAACACTGTTTTCTACAGGAAAGTCCCGGTCTCGGATGAAATCAACCTGTACGGGGTGGATGGCAGGATCATCGACCTCGACATTAAGATCAGTCCTGTGCAGGATGAACCGCTCTACAGGTATTTTGTCATCCGCTTTGCCATGAATGAGGAATATTATTCCGAAGCCATGTACAGCCCGGATACGGGAATCTTTATGATCAGCAGGGAAAATTCAGGAACCAGGAAGGGGGTCCTGCATCAGCGGAACTGCCTGGTGCCGGAAAGCATGGACGGCAATCTGTCTGTTCGCATACTCCTTGACAGATACAGCTTTGAGATTTTCATCAATGACGGCAGATATGCCATGAGCGCCGTGATCTACACGGATCCCGGCGCGGCGAAGATCTCCTTCCGCGCCGGAGGCAAGGCAATCATCGATGTGGCGAAGAGAGAGATCAAGCTTTAAAACAGGTACCATTAATGTACCGGACTGCATGATGTTACTTAATTATGGGGCCGGACATTTTCAGGGCGATAAGCCCGGAAAGGGAGAACTTTATGAAAAAATATTTTAAGAGAGCTGCAGCGGCGTTATTCGCCGGAATTCTTGCAGCGGGACTCCTCGCAGGCTGTGGCGGCGGCGGTGCGGCATCTTCGGACGGCGGATCCGGCGGCGGCACAGCGATTACCATCTTCAACTCCAAGATGGAAATCCAGAGCCAGCTCGAGGAAAAGGCTGCTGAGTATTCCGAAGAGAAGGGTGTAGGCGTTGAGGTCTACTATTCCAGCGACACGGTTGCAGCACACCTTGCAACCAGGTATTCCTCCAACGAGCCTTATACTATTTCCATGGTTGACGCCAAGGATGTCTATTCACTGGCAGAAGAGCACGCACTTGATCTCAGCGATCAGGAATGGGTCGGCAACACCACACAGGCAATCTCCATCGGCGACAAAGTCTACGGCTTCCCTGTATGTGTCGAGGCCCGCGGCATTATCTACAATGCTGATGCCATCAAGAATGCGACCGGCGAGGACTTCGATCCCGAGTCCATCAAGACTACCGATGATTTCAAGGCTATCATCGAGAAGTGCAAGGCAGGCGGTATGGAAAGCCCTGTCGGCGTCATGAAGGAAGACTGGTCTCTGGCAGCTCATTTCTTTGCAGAAATTTATGAGCAGCAGGCAGATCCCGATGCCTTCATCGCAGGCATTAAGGACGGCTCCATCAAGCTGGCCGATGACAAGAAGTTTAACGAGATGATGGATACTTTTGATGTTCTCCGTGACAACAACTACGCAAAGGATGCTGCTATCTCCGCAGAGCGTGAAGTCACAGAGCAGAAGCTGGCTGAAGGCGAGATCGCTTTCATGTACGGCGGCAACTGGGACTGGTCCGTAATCAATGCATATGATTACTCCGAGAACATGGGCATGATGCCTGTTCCCAACAACAGCGGCGACGGCTCCGACTCTAAGCTTGTCGGCGGCGGCTCCAAGTATTTCTTCATCGACAACTCCGAGAATACCTCTGCTGAGCAGCAGCAGGCTGCCAAGGATTTCCTCAACTGGCTGGCAAACGATCCCGAAGGTCAGGAATTCATCGTTAACGAGTGTGCACTGGTTCCTGCTTACTCCAACAATACTCTGGAAGTCTCCGATCCTCTCGGCAAATCCGTCAAGAAGTATGCGGATGCAGACGCTCTGATTCCCAACTACAATTACCTTCCCGATGATCACTACTCCATCGTCGGCGCTTCCATGCAGAAGTATCTGGCAGGCGAGATCGACCGCGCAGGCCTTGCCGATGAAGTTACAACATACTGGGCAACTGCAGAGGTAGGTGCGCACTGATCGCTTAAAAAAGCAGGGGGAACATTATGAAACGAAATACCATGTCTTACAAGGTGCAGCAGTTCCTCATGTTTGCAGGCGTCGCGGCAGTTCTCTTTTGTGCAGTTGTTGTTATTCCGTTCGTTTACGGTATTTATCTGACACTGACCAGCTGGGACGGTATTGCCAAGACAAAACCTTTTGTCGGTCTTGCAAACTATGTGGAGGCATTTAAGGATGTCGCCTACTGGCAGGCTCTGGGCCGCACCGCGATTTACTCAATTTTCGCAGTTGTACTCATTAATGTGGTTGCCTTTGCTCTGGCATATCTGGTAACCAGCGGTATCAAGGGACAGAACTTCTTCCGCGCGGGATTCTTCGTACCCAACCTGATCGGCGGTATCGTTCTCGGTTATGTCTGGAAATTCGTCTTTAACCGTGCGTTCGTGGCAATTGCTTCAAAGATCGCGAATCAGCAGGTCCCTTCGCTTCTGTCTACGACAAGCGGCGCAATGTTCTGCCTGGTCCTCGTGTCCGTCTGGCAGTTCGCCGGCTATATGATGCTGATCTATGTGGCAGGCTTCATGAGTGTCTCCGACGCCCTCAAGGAAGCAGCTATGATCGACGGCTGCACGCCTTCACAGGCCATGTGGAATGTCACAATTCCTCTGATGCGCGCGTCCTTCGTACAGTGCATCTTCCTGAGCATCACCAGATGCTTCGTCATTTACGATGTGAACCTGTCCCTGACCAAGGGCGAGCCCTTCAACACTTCTGTCATGGCAGCTATGCACGTGTACAACACGGCATTCACCTATAAGAAGTACGGTCTCGGCCAGGCAGAGGCACTCATCCTCTTCGTGGTATGCGCGGTTGTCGGTATCACGCAGGTCTACATCGGTAAGAAAGGGGAGGTGGCAGCATGACACAGAACGAAAAAGCCGCAAGAAAGAAAAAGATCATGCACGCCATTATGTGGGTCGTGCTGCTGATCCTGTTTATCTGCTTTGTCGCCCCCTTCATCCTGGTCGTGATCAACGTTTTCAAGACCAAGGGCGATATCACTTCCAATCCGCTGTCGCTTGTCGGTGAACACGGATTTACCCTCAAAAACTTCCCTGAAGCCATGAAGAAGATGAACTTCTGGCTTGTGTTCATGAACTCGGCGATCATCACCATCAGCGCGACGATCCTTACCATCCTGGTCTCTGCAATGGCTTCCTTTGTCATTGTCCGAAATCAGAAATGGAAAGCATGCGCGCTCCTGTTTGCAGCGATGGTTGCATCCATGGTCATTCCCTTCCAGGTTCTGATGGTACCCCTGGTATCCGTCTACGGCGGATCTCTGGGCGTCCTCAACCACAGACTGACCCTGATCCTGATGCACGTCGGTTTCTCCGTCTCCATGGCGACTTTCATGTTCCACGGCGCGATCCACACCAATATCCCGCTCGAACTTGAAGAGGCCGCTTACATTGACGGCTGCACACGCTGGCAGACATTCTGGAAGATCGTCTTCCCGCTGCTCAAGCCCACGATCGCTACTGTTGCGATCATCGACGCAATGGCGTTCTGGAACGACTACCTTCTGCCCAGCCTCGTACTGACCAAGAAGAATCTCTATACGATTCCGATTGCCACACAGGCATTCTACGGAACTTACTCGACAGATATCGGCCTTGTCATGGCAGCCCTCCTGCTGGCAATGGCTCCCATCCTGATCCTGTATGTCTTCCTGCAGAAGTACATCGTCGAAGGTGTTACCAGCGGCGCTGTAAAGGGATAAGCAGGTAAATAGCAACGAAACCTTTTAGAAGGTTAAAAACCTCTTTCTTCTAAATTATCCCCATATTTGTCTCTGGACCCGGAGGTACAGAGACGCCCCGCAAAAAAGCCGGTTTATACCGGCTTTTTTGTTGTCCTGCTCTCATTGCCCTGGAGAGGAGCCCGAAAGCGCCCCTTCTCAATTTACGGTCGGAAAGACAAAAAAGGCCCCCTGCACAGAATATTGTGCAGGGGGCGCTGTGTTCTTCATATTTCAGCTGATCGCTATGCTCACGGGACGAGACCGATCAATACATCCTTGCCCGGCTTTTGCAGGCTGCGGACAGGAGTAACGATCTTTCTCCATCAGGCACACATCAGGAGAAGATGGGCTTGATCGCTTCGGAGAGGGCATCCTTCTCAGCCTGTGCGGCCGCGAGGTCTTTGCCCAGAGTAGTGTAGTAAGCTTTGATCTTGGGCTCTGTACCGGAAGGACGGACCATGACTTTCGCGCCGTCTTCGAGGACGTAGGAGAGGACGTTTGCCTTGGGAAGGCCGGTCTCCTCGGGCTTCGCGTAGTCAGTCACAGATGCAACCTTGAGATCTCCGAATGCTGCGGGAGGATTCTCGCGGAGGCCTGCCATGATGCCTGCCATCTTGTCCATGCCGGAGAGGCCGGGGAACTCGACAGTATCGATTTTGTTGAGATAACGGCCGTACTTGGCATAGATCTCTTCCAGACGCTGCTTGATGCTGGAGCCGATGCTGCGATAGTATGCAGCCATCTCACAGATGAGCATGGAGCCGATGATGGCGTCTTTGTCACGGACATAAGGGCCTGCCAGGTAGCCGTAGCTCTCTTCGAAACCGAAGATGAAGCGGTCGACTTCGCCTGCTGCCTCGAGCTGGGCGATCTGGTCGCCGATCCACTTGAATCCGGTCAGGGTCTGACGAAGCTCAACGCCGTAGTTCTCGGCGATCTTCTCTGCCAGAGGAGTGGATACGATGGACATGACAGCGACGGGGTTCTTGGGCATTGTGCCCTTCTCAATGCGGCCTGCGCAGATGTAGTCGAGCAGCAGGGCGCCCATCTCGTTACCGGATACCAGCTCATAGGAGCCGTCCGGGCATTTCATGGCGATACCGACGCGGTCTGCGTCAGGGTCGGTCGCCAGCATAAGGTCTGCGCCGACTTCCTTAGCCAGATTCAGGCCCTTTTCAAGAGCGGCGAAGATCTCGGGGTTGGGATAGGAGCAGGTGGTGAAATAGCCGTTGGGATATTCCTGCTCGGGAACGATGGTGACATCGGTGATGCCCATATCCTTCAGGATGCGGGTGACGGGCACAAGTCCTGTGCCGTTGAGCGGGGAATAAACAAGCTTGAGGCCTGCAGTCTTGCAGAGACCCGGACGGACCTGGCGCGCCTCGATCGCTTCATACAGAGCTTCCTTGCAGTCGTCGCCGACAAACTTGATGAAGCCCTTTTCCACGCCCTCTGCAAAGGACATATACTTGGCACCGGTCAGGACATCTGTCTTCTGGATGGCATCATAGACAACTGCTGCCGCGTCATCGGTCATCTGGCAGCCGTCGGGGCCGTAGGCCTTGAAGCCGTTATACTGTGCAGGGTTGTGAGAGGCGGTGATCATGATGCCCGCATTGCAGTTGTAGTAGCGGGTCGCGAAGCTCAGCGCCGGGACGGGCATCAGCTCGTCATAGATACGGACATTGATGCCGTTTGCAGCCAGAACACCCGCGGCGTCGCGCGCGAAGTTCCAGCCCTTGAGACGGCTGTCATAGCTGATGGCGACGGTCTGATTGCCGCCCTGGGTCTTGACCCACTCTGCAACGCCCTGTGTCGCCTGACGGACGACCCAGATATTCATTCGGTTTGTGCCTGCGCCGAGAGTGCCGCGGAGACCTGCGGTACCGAAGGACAGCGCGATTGCAAAGCGCTCTTTGATGGCGTCATCATCCCCTGCAATGTTCTGCAGTTCGGTCTTGAGGTCACAGTCAATCAGATCAGCTTCCAGCCAGCGTTTGTACTCATCCTGATACATACTTTGCACCTGCTTTCTTTTTTATAATGATATTGCTTGTTGCCGCAGAGCTGTCCGCCCTGCTTGGATAACTCTGTTCATTGCCGAGGTGCCATGCGGATCCGCCGTACAGACCAGGTGTCCGGAAGTGCCTGCAGGGGGCGGCGGAAAAGGCCTTCGTCCGGCAGATGATATTTCGTCAATCTTCCTGCAGATCAACCGGGGTCGTTGTTTTTTATGGTCAAATTGCTATAGTTTTGGCGAAAAACCGCGTGGGAATCGGACAATATTCCTAAATAGAACTATATAGGTTTTTTGTCACCATGTCAATGAAAAGTGCTTCAGTCAGGCAGTTCTATGCATACATCCGTGCCCGGGGATTTGGGGAAAGCGGTTGTGCAAGATGGCAAAAAATGCTACTCTATATGTAACTGTCATCATTTAACCGGCCGGCGGCTGAGCCTGTGCACGGACATGCACGGGAGCAATGCTGCGGGTCTTGAATTATCATTTTGGAATAGCCGCAGGCTGTCAGGAAGGCCTGAACCGGCAGGGAGCTGTATGCCATGAAGGCGAAATCATATCACGACTGGTACGTACATCATCAGAAAAAACTCAGTGCGGAGCTTGCTGCACAGGGAGAAGGGCCCGGAGCCGGACTCTCTGTCGAAGTTGTGCGTTATTCGCATTTGAAAAATTATATCCTGTCCGACGAAAATAAACCGGATATTCTGGTCGCCTGCGATGACGACGGAGAGCTGTCTGAAAACGCCCTCAGGCTGATCCGCGACTACTTTGCGGAACATCCGAACATGAATATGCTCTATGGAGATGAGGATCAGTTTTCGGAGGGGGCTTATATCAGTCCCTGGTTCAAGGCGGACTGGTCGCCGGATACGTTTTTATGCACCTTCTATTTCGGAAGTGTTTTTGCGCTGCGCTCAGCGGCACTGGCCCTGATCAATCCCGGAAAGCGCACGGCGCAGGAGTTTGAGTCCGAGTCCAGGATTCTGGAGGATGCCGTCGAGGAGCAGGAGGCCCGGCGCTCGGAGCCGGATATTTCGCTCCGCTCATGGATCTACGGCAAGCTCTGCCTCAAGATTGCGCAGGCGGATGAAGGATTCTCAAAGCGCCGCGGCGGAAGGATGCCCGTCGGACATATTCCCGAGATCCTCTTCCACGCCGACACCAGACCGGAGGACTGGGACGCGGATCTGATCGGTGACTCCCTGACCGGAAAATACAATGCGGCCAAGGCGCATACCCGCCTGATCAGTATCATCATCCCCAGCAAGGACAATCTCGAAGTGCTCACACGCTGTGTCAGCTCTATCATTGAGCACACCCGTGTGCCCTACGAGCTCATCATCGTGGATAACGGCAGCAATGATGAGAACCGGAAAAAGACACAGGAGTTTGTCGACGATCTCAATGACAGGGGTTTGTCAGCAAATTATATATATCAGGAAATGCCCTTCAACATGTCGCGGATGAACAATATGGGCGCGGCGTGCGCCAACGGAGAGATGCTGCTGTTTATGCATGACGATGTTGTTGTGCGCAAAGACGCCTGGCTTTCCCATATTTCAGAGAAAGCAAAGCTCCCCTATGTGGGCGCGGTCGGCGTAAAGCTTCTCTATCCCAGTTCAAACGTAATCCAGCATGCCGGCATGGTCTCCGTGGCGGACGGGCCGGTCTACAAGCTTCAGTACAGACGCAACGACGAGGTCTGGTACTTTGGCTTCAACAAGGGTGTCCGCAATGTCCTGGCGCTCTCGGGTGCCTGCATCATGATCCGCGCGGACGTGTTTGCAGAGGTCGGAGGATTCGACGAAGAGAATTTCCCGGATTGTTTCTCAAATGTGGACTTCTGCTATCGTGTCTATGAAAAAGGCTACTACAATGTGGTCCGCAACAACATGTATCTGTTTTATTATGATCCGGTCTCACAGGAAAACCTGGAGACACTGGAGGAGCGCGAGAAAAACAGGCCTGCTGAGCTTGCAGCCCTGCGCAGACTCCACCCCGCGCTGGACGGGACAGATCCTTTCTATCACAAATATCTGACACAGGACGGCAATGAGCCGCGCTTTTTGCCTTCACTCATTCTGGACGAATAAAGACACCGTACTGCAGCTGCCGTCTGACGCATAAACGATGATTCCCTAGAGGTACTGGCATGGCCCCGATTGGTACGATTCGAAATAAAATAGCATCAGCGGGCATAAAAAGCGCGGAGCAGATCCGCGCCGCTGCCGTGCGCGCAACAGCCAGAAACGGACGTACTTCTTATGAATATGAAGAGCCGCAGGAGGATATCCTGCTGATGCAGGAGACGGTCTCCGAGAGACTGCGTGAGGGAGAACCGCCCCAATCGGTGCTGGGATCCTCCTTCTACCTCCACAATGATGCGAGACCTCCTCTTTTTTCTGTTTTTCTTGCGGTGCGCGAACCGGATCTGCGCCTGTTCCGCGCGACGCTGACTTCGCTTTTGGAGCAGACTTACGGCGAATATGAGATTTATGTCCTTGACCGGGGAATCTCGGACCAGGTGCGGGATGTGATCGCCTGGTACCGTGAGGACCGCCTTCATTATCTGGATATGTCCGGTGAGGCGGGAATGGCCGGTGCGATCAATAAGGCAGCCTCGCAGGCAGTAGGAGATTATATTTTCCGGCTGGAGTGCGGCGACCTTCTGACGCGCGACGCCCTCTTTGAGATGGCGCTTGCTATCATGCAGACGGATGCCGAAATCCTGTATACGGACGAAGACCGGCGGGACCTCAGAGGAAAACATTTCACGGATCCGTGGTTTAAACCGGATTTTAGTATTGACTATTTGTACGCGGCGGATTATATTTCGAGAGTTCTGGTTGTCCGGCGTGCTCTTTTCCTGGCGCTCCGTTTCCGGGAGGAGTACGATGAGGCGGCGGAATATGATTTCGTTCTTCGTGCCCCCAAATCGGGGATTCACCATATTTCCAGGGTGCTCTGCCATGTCTACCGGAAGGGGAATCCGCCTCTGGAGGTGATGGATGCCAGAAAGCGGTCTCTGGAGGAATATTTCCGCCTCCGCAAGGTCCGCGCCGCTGTGCGCCCCTCGCGGTCGGCAGGCTTCATGGAGATTGAATATATTCCGGATATTTTTTCCGCCAGAAAGATGGTCGGCGCTGTCGGGGGCAAGGTCCTCGACGAAAAGCACCGGATCGTCGGCGGTATGCAGGATGAGCGGGGCAATATCCTTTTTGAAGGATGGGATGAAGTCGAAGAGGGCCCCCGCATGATCGCGCAGACGGTGCAGAATGCCTGGGCCGTGGACGTCAGGTGCATGAAGATCCGCGAGGAGCTCTACAGCCTCTATGAGGAGGTCTTCGGCTGTTCCTATGAGGGCCACGTCATGTATGCCGATGAGAATCTGGGGACACTGAGCCGCGAGTTCTGCGCCCGCGTGCGGGAAATGGGTTATACGATTGTCTGGAATCCCCAGCTCAAGCGTATCCTGCGCACCTGACCGGAAGGCCGGATTTAAATCGTTGTACAGCTGATACAGGAAAATGAATGAAAACAGTCACAGCAGTTATGCCTGCCCGAAACTGCCGGCAGGAGCTTTTCAAATGCCTGTCTGTTCTGGGCAGGAGTAATTATGTCCCCGAAATAATCGTAGTGGATGACGGTTCTGATGACGGAACCCGTCAGATGATCCGGAAACACTGGCCTTCTGTCACCTGTCTTTCCCTTTCCGCGCATACCGGGTATGCCCATGCGGCCAATGCGGGGCTTCGTCTGGTGCGCACGGAGTATGCTTTTCTGATCCGGCCTGATTTCAAAACGGGTAAGAATTGTATCGGGAGGCTTCTGCGGGCAATGGAAGACGAGGATGTCTTCTGTGCAGTCCCGGAGATCCGGACGGCGGATACCCTGTCCTCCCGGGCCGGGAACAGACAATCCGTCAGAAAACACAGAGGAAGACGGTTTGGCCGGGAAGCCTTTTTCCCGGAGACATTGCGGAGACAATCGAAAAAAAGCCTTTCCCCGAAGAGGGCCGGGATGATCGCAGTGCCGGACGGATGCGCTATGTACCGCATGCGGGCGCTGGAGGAGATCGGGTGGCTGGACGAGCGCCATTTCGACGGTCTCGAGGCTTTTGACCTGAGCCTGCGCGCCTCGCTCAGGGGCTGGAAAACCGCGGCTGTGCCCGGCGCTTATGTACTGCGGTCTTCCGAAGGTCAGGAGGATGGCAGGACAGGCGGACATGGGACCGGGAGGTCCGATACCTTCCGCCGGCAGCTCGCTGCGGGAAATGCAATGTATGTCTTTTATAAAAATATTCCCGGACCGGTGCGCGTGCTGGGCCTGCCCCTGTATGCCGCGGCAGACGCCGTGCAGATCGCTTCTTTCGTGCGGCATGGCGAATTCGGCGCCTACAGGATGGCTGTGGAGCGCGGACGTGCCCTGTGCAGCATGGAGAAAGAGCGGCGCGCTGCTCTTGAGGACGGGGCAGGCATATGGCCGGAAAATCTGTCGGATGCATCCTTCCTCGGTATGGAAGAGTCCGCGGAGAAGATCTATCCTCTTTTCCTTGCGGAAAAAGAGCCGGACACTCTTTCCTTACTCGGGCGGTATCTGTACATACAGGGCATGCTGGCAGCCGGATTTACGGAATGGATCCGCCTTCTTGTCTGATAGGAGACAGCGGATTTGGGTCGGGGCGTGAACTGAACGGTAAATGGCAGGTACAAACCTGAAATAGATAGAGTATTATCGGAAACGCGTACAAAAACTTATGCTTTTTAAGCCTAAAGTCTGAAAATGGCGAGGCGGTCCATTCTCAATTGTAAATGGGAGCGGATGATGGTATCATATGGGTAATCCCCATATCTTTCTACTAGATATTGATGGTGTTTACCGGTTCGGATACAATTTACAGAAGAGGACTTTGCCTGGTCCGTCTGTTGTATACCGGCGGGTAACGCAGCTGATAACAATCGGAGGGCAGTGATGCGTAACACGATCCCCATTATGGATCTGAATAATCCCGATGAGATGATTCGCGCAAACGGTGCGGCGGAAGCTGCCCGCACGAACAGGCTCAGGGAGGAAGTCAGTGATTATACACAGGTGATCGAACAGCTCCGGGACCTGTATGACCGCAATAATGAACTGGTGCAGAAGCTCCAGTTTATGAACCGCAGTCAGACAGACGAGATCCGCAGGCTCCTTCAGGAGAACAATGACAGGATCACGGAGAAGCTTTCATCGCTGCAGGACTATGATGTACAGGCGATGAAGGACGGAATCTCCGCCGCGGTCGCCGATTCACAGCAGACAGTTCTGACCGCTCTGCAGAAGACGCAGGATCACGCCTCGCAGCTGCAGCAGCAGTCTGATGATTTCAACCATAAGGAAAACGTCAGGGTATACAGGAATATTCAGGCGTCCATGATCGCAGAACTCAGCAAACAGACGCAGGAGCTCGGCGCAAAGCTGGATGCCATGCAGGAGGCTGTAAAACCGGACCCCACGGAGCAGTTTATGCGGAAGATCACTTTCGGCATAATGATCGCAGTGCTCGCAATCCAGCTCCTGGAAGGCGTGGGACTCCTCAGTATGTTCCTGAGTATGCACTGATGTTTTTTGTGTCTTTGATTCCTTTTCATCGAACAATACCCGCTTACGGGTCTTGAATGAAACTATGGCTAGACAATACTGGCGCCCCTCCAATATGCTTTATCCCGTGCCGGCGGTCATGATCAGCTGCGCGGACGAGGAGGGGAGAAGCAATATTATGACGGCGGCCTGGGCCGGCACGATCTGCAGTGATCCGGTGATGGTTTCCGTTTCCATCCGTCCTGAGAGGTACTCACATGATGTGATTGCCAGGACGGGAGAGTTTGTGATTAACCTTACCACAGAGGATCTGACCTATGCGGCGGACTTCTGCGGTGTACGTTCCGGAAGGGACGTAGACAAGTTCGAATATCTGCATCTGACAAAACTTCCTTCACAGAAAGTGAGCGCACCGTCGATCGGCGAGAGTCCGGTCTGCCTCGAGTGCGTTGTCACAGGGATTGAAAAGCTGGGAACGCATGATCTGTTTTTAGCAAAGGTCGTGCAGGTCTCGGTGGATGAACGGTACCTGGACGAGAAAGGACGCTTTCTGCTTGAGGATGCCGGTCTGGTGGCCTATGTGCACGGTTCCTATCTTTCTCTGGGGCAAAAGATCGGCAGCTTCGGTTTTTCCGTCAGAAAAAAGGACGGCAGCAAGGGAAGGAAAGCAGTCAGGCGCGATACAGACACCGCCTCCGGGCGTAAAAAGGAGTTGCCTGCAGGGCGTAAAAAAGAAAAACCTGCAGGGCAGGCAGTCACCGCCGCAAGGCGGAAAAAACAGCGCCCGTCCAAGCGTCAGCCACATCCGCAGGACGGAAGAAAAAGCATTGAATGAGCGCGGTACATACGCCGGAGAGAACAGGGCACAAAGGGGTGTCCTGCGGAGCCGGCAGATGGCCGGTCAAAGGGGCTTAAATGGAACATTATATTGTGAACGGGGGAAATCCCCTGAGCGGTGAAGTAGAAATTGCAGGTGCCAAAAATGCGGCTCTGGGCATTCTGGCAGCTTCTGTGATGACGAACGAGACAGTTACAATTGAAAATATCCCTGATGTCAGTGATATCCGCGCGATTCTTCGCGCGATCCAGTCGATCGGCGCCCACGTCGAGAAGATTGACCGCCACTGCTACCGGATCAACGGATCCGGCATCAACAGCGGCGCGATCGTCGACAATGACTATGTGCGCAAGATCAGAGGATCCTATTACCTGATCGGGTCGCTTCTGGGCAAGCACCGCCGCGCTTCCGTGGCGCTTCCCGGAGGATGTAATATCGGCCTGCGTCCGATCGACCAGCATATCAAGGGTTTCAGGGCGCTGGGCGCGGATGTCCGCCTTGCACCTCCCGGAATGGTCATCGCGGAGGCTGAGGAGCTGCGCGGATCCCATATTTACATGGACGTCGTCTCTGTGGGCGCAACGATCAATATCATGATGGCTTCGGTCATGGCGCAGGGTGTAACGATCATCGAAAACGCCGCCAAGGAACCGCATGTCGTTGATACGGCGAACTTCCTCAACAGTATGGGTGCCAGCATCAAGGGCGCGGGCACGGATGTAATCCGTATCAAGGGCGTTCAGAAGCTGCACGGGACCAACTACTCCATCATCCCTGACCAGATCGAGGCGGGTACATTTATGTTTGCGGCGGCTGCCACAAGGGGCGATGTCGTGATCAAGAATGTCATTCCCAAGCATCTTGAATCTCTCTCCGCAAAGCTTCTGGAGATCGGCTGTCAGATTCACGAGTCCGACGATGAGGTCCGTGTCGTCGCTACCAGGCGCCTGGGACCGACCAATGCAAAGACTTTCCCCTACCCCGGATTCCCCACGGATATGCAGCCGCAGATCACGGTTCTTCTGGGCCTTTCCCGCGGCGTCAGCATCATCACGGAGAGTATTTTTGAAAACCGCTTCAAGTACGTGGATGAGCTCACCAAGATGGGAGCGCAGATCCGTGTTGAAGGCAATACTGCAATCGTCAACGGCGTCGAGAAATATACCGGTGCCAACCTCAGTTCGCCCGATCTGCGTGCAGGCGCGGCACTTGTGATCGCCGCTCTGGCCGCCGAAGGTATCTCCGAAATCTACGATATCCACTACATCGAGCGCGGATATGAGGATTTCCCGGAGAAGCTCCGCAGACTCGGCGCAGAGATTGAGACTATTGATACAGAGGCGGAGAAAAGAAAGTTTAAGTTTAAGATCGGATGAAGGAAAGGAGACGGTTTCTCCTGTTAACTGAACCGGTCCGATCACCCGCCCGGAAGGAGATGTGACAGTCATGGGAAACGGATTATTGGATGCAGTAAAGCAGAACGGCAGTTTTGTGGGTGTATGCCTGCTTGCGGTCGTAGGACTTGTCCTTGTGGCATATCTTTTTGAACGCGCGGCGCGTGCCCGCAGCGGCGGTACGGAGAGGATCCTCGCGACACGAAAGATCGTCATGATCGGCATGTTTTCGGCAATCTCCGGTATTCTCTACTGCTTCGATTTTTCCATTCCTGTGATCGCGCCCGAGTTTTATAAGCTGGACTTCTCAGAGCTCCCCGCCATGATCGCCGGATTTGCATTCGGTCCTGTGGCCGGTGTCCTTGTGGAATTTATCAAGGAACTGGTCAAGCTGGTCATCAAAGGTACTTCGACTGCCTTTGTCGGTGATCTGGCAAACTTCCTGATCGGCTGCATGCTCGTCCTGCCGGCCTCCATCGTCTACCAGTTCAAAAAATCCAGAAAGACCGCCATCCTGGGCTGTATCGTCGGTACACTGGTCATGACCGTCTTCGGAACATGGTTTAACGCAGTCTATCTGCTCCCTGCTTTCTCCAGGCTGTTCGGCATGCCTCTGGACGTGATCCTGGGCATGGGCAGCGCGATCAACGCAAAGGTGACGGATCTTACGACCTTCGTGATCTTTATGGTCGCACCTATCAATATCATCAAGGGTGTGGGCATTTCCATTCTCACCATGCTGATCTACAAGAAGGTGAGCCCCATCATCAAATACGGCCGCACCATGTCTGAGGGCACAAGCGCCCGTTGAGAGTACTGGTTTTAGTGCTTTTCGGAAAGGTTGACAAGGACAAAAGATGATGGTAGTTTGTTCTTGGACTGAGAACAGTGAACGCTACCCTGCATTATGAGGATGATCCCCGGCGCGGCTGTGCGATAAGCCGCTCCGGGGCTGTTTTTTTCAGTGATCCCGCAGGGGAAACGGCACGGAGATAGTCCGGAAAAAAGGAAATAGGATCGGTACAAAAAAAGGAAAAAGAAAGGGAGGAAATAAAAATGATTGCAATCGGATCTGACCACGGCGGATTTGAGCTCAAGGCAAAGGTGATCGAGCATCTGAAAGAAAAAGGAATGGAATGCAAAGACTTCGGAACCTACAGTCTCGATTCCTGTGATTATCCCGAATTCGGCCGCGCTGCGGCGGAGGCAGTTGCCTCCGGCGAGTGTGAGAAGGGCATCGTGATCTGCACCACCGGCATCGGCATTTCCATCACTGCCAACAAGGTTCCCGGCATCCGCTGCGCACTCTGCCACAATTCGACCACTGCAAGGCTGACCCGTGAGCACAACGACGCAAATGTACTCGCCATCGGCGCAGGCATGGTCGGCGATGTTCTCGCCATGGACATTGTAGATACATTCCTGTCCACGGAGTTTTCTCACGGCGAGCGTCATCAGAGAAGGATCGACAAGATAGAAAATCTGTGCTGATCTGCCGGATTTTCTGAGCCGCGGGCTGCGGTCCGCGGGACCGGATCAGAGCAAAGTGCCTCCTCTCTACAGCTGCAGGGTGCGGCAGTGGAAGGAGGCTTTTTTTCTCAATGGGGAAGACACCCGCATCCGGAGCGCAAGGCTCGCAAGCGAGTCTTGAAATGCGCGGGACTGCCGCAAAGAGGCTCTCACCATAACATAAACGTAAGTATGTGTTCTGACGAATTCTGAAGAAGGGACTATTCTGCCATGGCGGATATCAGGAAAGTGTATGAGACAAGGGGGCCGGAAGAGACCCTGCAGACAGGAAAAATGCTGGGGAAATCGGCCGCTGCAGGAGAGGTCTATGCCCTGATCGGAGACCTGGGCGTGGGCAAAACAGTCTTTACCAAGGGATTTGCGCAGGGGCTGGGAATCACAGAACCTGTGAACAGTCCGACCTTTACGATCCTGCAGATCTACGAAGAGGGCAGGATTCCCCTCTACCACTTTGACGTCTACAGGATCGAGGAAGCGGAGGAGATGGAAGAGATCGGATTTGATGAATACATCGACGGCGACGGTGTCTGTCTGATCGAGTGGGCAGGCAGGATTGAAGAGCTTCTCCCGGAGGACGTCATTGTTGTTTTTATCGAAAAGGATCTGGAAAAAGGCCTGGATTACCGCAGGATCACTGTGCGCCGGCGGTGACGGCTGCAAGCTTGACAAGGGGAGAGGATGATGATAGCTTTTCCCTGCGGACTGGTGACCGTCCGAAAGAGCGGTATCTTTTGAATAAGCGCAAAGCGCTCCGGAATGGAGAATACTATGAAAATACTGGCAATAGAAGCCTCAGGCCCGGTCGCGGGCTGCGCTGTCCTTGAGGACGGCCGCCTGATCGCGGATTACAACGTGCAATATAAGAAGAAACACGCCCAGAGTCTGGTACCCATGATGGACGAAGTGAAACGCATGCTGGAACTGGATCTGCAGACAGTGGATGCGATCGCTATCGCCAAGGGTCCCGGTTCCTTTACGGGCCTGCGGATCGGCGCCGCGACTGCCAAGGGAGCTGCGCTGGCCATGGACAGGCCGGTGATCCCGGTCCCCACAGTGGACTCCATAGCCTATAACCTCTACGGGACCGAAAGTCTGATCTGCCCGCTGATGGACGCGCGCCGTCAGCAGGTATACACGGGAATCTATGAGTGGACCCGCGGCGGGGAGACCGGACAGGATCTCTGCTTCAGCGTTGTCCGCCCCCAGTGCGTCATCCCCGTGTCCGCGGCCGCAGAGGAGCTCAATGCCCTGGGCCGTTCCGTGATTTTCCTGGGGGACGGCGTGCCTGTCAGCAGAGAAGCACTTGCACAGCTGATGAAGGTGCCCTATACATTTGCGCCCGCCCATCTTGACCGACAGCGCGCGGCCGCAGTTGCGGCTCTGGCATGGAGTTATTATCAGGAGCAGGGCGATGCATGCATGGTCTCTGCAGATGATTTCCGCCCCGAGTACCTGCGTCTTGCCCAGGCGGAACAGGAACACAGCGAGCGCCGCAGCTTTTCGCTGCTTCTGGAGAAATGATCTTCTCCCGCCTGTACGATGTAAACTATGCTCAGAAAAGAGTGCGGAAAAATGTCCTATACCATAAGACGAATGCGGGAGGAGGATATCCCGCAGGTGGTTGAAATTGAAAAGATCGCCTTTTCCCGTCCCTGGACCAAAAGTATCTTCAAGGCTGTACTGCTGCTGCCTTACGCCGCATATTATGTAGCGGTGGAAGATGCCGGGCCCATGGAGGACACCGGGCAGCCGGTACCGGATCCCGGGCAGAATGCACCCGAAAAGATCGTGGGCATGTGCGGTGTGAAAAAAATATTTGAAGAAGGTGATATCAGCAATGTTGCCGTGCATCCTGCTTACCGCGGCAGGGGTATTTCACGAAAGATGCTGGAGGTCCTGATGCGGGAGGCGCGTGAGGACGGAGTACAGGCTTTTACCCTGGAAGTGCGCGCAGGCAACGAAATCGCTGTAAACCTGTATGAAAGCCTTGGCTTTTGTACGGAGGGGGTCCGTCCCCGCTTTTATGACGATCCTGTGGAGGACGGCCTGATCATGTGGCAGAGACCAAAGGTCTGTGCTTCGGAAAAAGAAAGAGAAGAGTTTTTATGATAGATGTCTGTCTGCTCGGAACAGGGGGGATGATGCCGCTTCCTTATCGGTACCTCACTTCGCTCATGCTCCGATACAACGGAAAAGGAATGCTGGTGGACTGCGGGGAAGGCACACAGGTTGCTCTCCGGAGAAGGGGCTGGAGCCCCAAACCGATCGATATGATCCTGTTTACCCATTTTCATGCAGATCATATTTCGGGACTGCCCGGAATGCTGCTTACAATGGGCAACGCGGAGCGCACGGAGCCCGTTCTCATGGTGGGACCTAAAGGACTTTCGCGTGTCGTGAACAGCCTTCGGGTGATCGCCCCAGAGCTTCCTTTTGAAATCCGGTTTCTGGAGCTGACGGAGCGGGAGCAGGAGATTTCCCTGCCCGGTGAGACGGATTTTCATATTCACGCATTCCGTGTCAATCACAATGTTCCCTGTTACGGATACGCCTTTTCCCTTGACCGGAAGGGGCGGTTCGATGCAGAGCGCGCAAAGGCACAGGGAATCCCGGTAAAGCTCTGGAGCCGCCTGCAGAAGGGAGAGACGATCGAGACCGATGACGGAACCGTTCTGACACCGGACATGGTCCTGGGACCGCCCCGCAAGGGTCTGAAACTCGTCTATTCCACTGATACACGGCCCTGTGAAAATATCGTCAAATACGCCGCAGATGCGGATCTTCTGATCTGTGAGGGCATGTACGGCGAGCCGGAAAATGCCGCCAAGGCACGTGAGAAAAAGCACATGACCTTTACCGAGGCGGCAGGCCTTGCCAGAAAGGCGTCCCCGAAACAGATGTGGCTGACCCATTACAGCCCGTCCCTGATCAAGCCCGACGACTTCATGCCCGCGGTCCGCAAAATCTTCCCTGACAGCTTTCCCGGCAAGGACGGCAAGACCATCACGCTGGCCTTCGATAACGACGAAAAAAAGGAGTGAGCATTTCATGGCGGCAGCCCGGGCGGGGAACGGCCGGAGATATGTATAGTAACGAGAAAAGCCCGCGAAAAAGCTCTTCCTGCGGCTTGCTGTTCTGAAAAGCTGCCCATAGTGTATAATATGTGTATGCGGCCTGTGTCTGAAAAAGGCTGCAGGATGTAAGTAAGAATATGAGTGATATGAAAAAAGACATAACCATCCTGGCAATTGAATCCAGCTGTGACGAGACGGCGGCCTCGGTCGTTGTAAACGGGCGCCGGGTCCTCTCCAACGTGATCTCCTCCCAGATCGATATTCACACACTCTACGGCGGGGTGGTGCCCGAGATTGCCTCCAGAAAGCACACCGAACGGGTCACACAGGTGATCCGCGGGGCCCTGCAGGAGGCGGACCGGAAGCTTGAGGAGATGGACGCGATCGCCGTGACTTACGGTCCCGGCCTGGTCGGTCCCCTGCTCATCGGCGTCTCGGCCGCCAAGGGACTGAGCTTTGCGACAGGGATCCCGCTGATAGGGGTTCATCATATCGAGGGACATATCAGTGCAAACTATATTGCGGAGCCGACTCTGGAACCTCCCTTTGCCTGTCTGGTCGTTTCAGGCGGTCACACGCATCTGGTTCTGGTAAAGGATTACGGGGAGTATGAGATCCTCGGCAGGACCCAGGACGATGCTGCCGGCGAAGCCTTTGACAAGGTGGCGAGAGAGATAGGACTTGGTTATCCCGGAGGCCCCAAGATCGACAAGGCGTCCAGGGAAGGCGATCCTCACGCCATTGTTTTTCCCCGGGGCAAGGTTGCCGGTTCCCGCTATGACTTCAGCTTCAGCGGCATGAAATCCGCCGTCCTCAATTACCTCAACACCAGCCGCATGAAAGGTATCTCCGTCAATGTCCCCGATGTTGCAGCTTCCTTCCAGCAGGCGGTCGTCGATGTGCTGGTCTCCCACGCGGGCGATGCGATCGACCAGTACGGACTCAAGAAGTTCGCCCTTGCCGGAGGCGTGGCATCCAATACAGCACTGCGCGCGGGAATGAAGGACATGTGTGCCGAAAAGGGCGCGGAGTTTTTCTGCCCCCCGCCGATCCTGTGCACAGACAATGCAGCCATGATCGGAAGCGCAGCCTATTTTGAATACGTGAAGGGAAACTTTTCAGGACTTGATCTCAATGCTGTCCCCGGACTCCGTCTGGGCCAGAGGTGAAACAGGATCCGGAAACATGCAATGATGTAAAGGTAAAAAGATATCTGATGGCACTGAGTCTCGTCAAGCTGCACAAACAGCCGAAGGGCCTTGGCGAGCGGCCGGTACTTGGCCGCTGAATTTCAGCGGCCTTAGTACCGCTGCCAGCGAGGGTAGAGCGAGAGCGTGCCCAAGGCGTTTGTGCAGCTTGACGAGACGGTGTTCTCTTAACTGCTTTTGCCCTCACCATCATGCAATATTCTGTACATGTTAATCGACAGGAAATCAATCTTATGGAAAACGGTATGTATAAATGCACCGCAGTAATGCTGGCGGCAGGTATGGGCCTGCGCATGGGCACAGATGTCAGAAAGCAATATCTCATGCTGGGTGATATGCCTATTTTTCTGCATTCCATACGCACCATGCAGGAGAGCGAGTACATCACGGATATTATCGTGATGTCCCACAAGGACGATGTGGAAATGGTCCGCGAACTTCTCGAAGAATACAAACTTACAGAGAAAGTCCGCAAAATCGAGGTCGGGGGGAAGGAGCGTGTCAACTCCGTCGCGAACGGCCTCGAGGCGATCGACTGGCCCTGTGACTATGTTTTTATTCACGACTGTGCCAGACCTTTCCTGGACCAGGAAACTCTTCTCCGTCTTTTTGAGACAGTGCAGAGGACGAATGCCTGCTGTGCCGGTGTTCCTTCAAAGGATACGGTCAAGGTCGTCGACGAGAACTGCGATGTGAAAACCACCCCCAACCGTGCGGATGTCTGGATCGTACAGACACCCCAGGTGTTCTCTTTCGAACTCATCCGCAATGCCTACCGAAAGGCACTCGCCCGGGAGGAACACCTGCGATCCAGGGGAATTGTCCTGACGGATGACGCGATGGTGGCGGAGCTGGCAGGAAACTGCAAGGTGCGCATGGTCATGGCAACCTATCGCAACATCAAGATCACTACGCCCGAAGACCTGGTCATCGGAGATGCCTTCCTGCACAATTGAGCACCGATTAGGAAACGATTTACGCGCGGAAAATCGTCACACGCAGCTTTAAAGAGCATGCAGCGGTAACTATATTATCCTTATTTTCAGGTACGGATCCGGAGTTTTTCAGTTCAGGAGATTCTTCCGGATAAGGAGATTTTATGGCCTTTACGCATCTGCACGTCCACACTGAGTACTCACTCCTGGACGGTTCCAATAAGATCACCGAGTACGTCAGCCGGGTCAAAGAACTGGGCATGACGGCGGCGGCCATTACCGATCACGGCGTCATGTACGGCGTGATCGATTTTTATAAGGCGGCAAAAAAAGAGGGAATCAATCCCGTCATAGGATGTGAGGTCTATGTGGCGCCCGGATCGCGTTTTGACCGGGAGCAGAGCCACGGGGACGACAGGTATTATCACCTGATTCTGCTGGCGGAAAACAATACCGGTTACGCCAACCTGATGAAGATCATCAGCCGTTCCTTCACGGAAGGGTTTTATTACAAGCCCCGCGTGGATCTGGAGCTCCTGCGTGAATTTCACGAGGGACTCATTGCCTGCTCCGCCTGCCTGGCCGGCGAAGTGGCGCGCGAGATCGTCCGGGGAAATACTGCGGGCGCCCGGGAAGCGGCAAAACGCTATCTGGACATTTTCGGAGAGGGCAATTTTTTCCTTGAGCTGCAGGACCACGGCTATCAGGACCAGCAGACGGTCAACGCGGAACTTCTGCGCATGAGCCGTGAGATGGGCATTCCGCTGATCGCTACCAACGACTGCCACTACACCTACGCGGAGGACGCGGAGGCCCACGATATCCTTCTGTGCGTACAGACGGGCAAAAAGCTGGCGGATGAAAACCGCATGCGCTATCCCGGCGGTCAGTTCTACGTTAAGAGCGAGGAGGAAATGCGCCGTCTCTTTCCCTACGCCCGGGAGGCCCTGGACAACACGCAGCGCATTGCGGACCGCTGCCATGTGGAAATCGAGTTCGGAGTCACCAGGCTCCCTCACTTCGATGTGCCCGAGGGATATGATTCCTGGACCTATCTCAACAAACTCTGCAGGGACGGTATGGAGAAGCGCTATCCCGGCGTTTTCGACGAAAAAAATACCTCTGCGGACTATTCCGGCGCTTCCGCCGCAGACCTGCGGGCAAGGCTGGAGTATGAACTGAACACCATCCGTCAGATGGGCTATGTCGACTATTTCCTCATCGTCTGGGATTACATCAATTTTTCCCGGGAAAACGGGATCATGGTAGGTCCCGGCCGAGGGAGCGCCGCCGGTTCCATAGTCTCTTATTCGCTGGGAATCACCGACATAGACCCCATCCGCTACAACCTGCTCTTTGAGCGATTCCTCAATCCCGAGCGTGTGTCCATGCCCGATATCGATGTGGACTTCGGATTCGAGCGCCGGGGCGAGGTCATCGACTATGTCACGAAAAAATACGGCAAAGACCGCGTGATGCAGATCATCACTTTCGGCACCATGGCGGCCCGCGGTGTCATCCGCGATGTCGGCCGTGTCATGGACCTTCCCTACGGCTATGTCGATTCCATATCCAAGATGGTACCCCAGGAGCTGGGTATCACCCTGCAGAAGGCCCTCAAACAGAGCCCGGATCTGCGCAAGTCCTACGAGGGTGATGAGCGCGTCCGCAAGCTGATCGATATGAGCCTGCGCCTGGAGGGCCTGCCAAGGCATGCCTCTGTCCACGCGGCGGGCGTCGTCATCTGCTCGGAGCCGGCTGAGGAGCTGGTTCCCCTTGCGCGCGCCCAGGACGGCTCGACGACCACCCAGTTTCCCATGACCACGATCGAGGAGCTGGGACTTCTCAAGATGGACTTTCTGGGCCTCAGGACGCTCACCGTCATCCAGAATGCCGTCGAGATGGCCAACCATTCGATCGAGATGGCAGGAGGCGCTTATCCGCCCTCCGAGCCCGCTTTGGGTGCAGTGCGCCCGGCACAGAATCCTCTGGGACCCCATGTCTCCATGGAAGGCCTCGATTACTCCGATTCCAATATCTACCGCTATATTTCCTCCGGAAAGACCGACGGGATCTTTCAGCTGGAATCCGGCGGTATGCAGAGCTTCATGAAGGAACTGCGGCCCGAAAACTTCGAGGATATCATTGCGGGCATCTCCCTCTACCGTCCCGGGCCAATGGATTTCATCCCCCAGTACATTGAGGGCAAAAACAACCGCGGTTCGGTCCATTACGCCTGCCCGGAGCTGGAGCCCATCCTCAGACCCACTTACGGCTGTATCGTCTACCAGGAGCAGGTCATGCAGATCGTACGGGACCTGGGCGGGTACACCCTGGGCAGGAGCGATCTGGTCCGGCGCGCTATGAGCAAAAAGAAACAGTCCGTCATGGAACAGGAGCGCCGCAATTTCGTCTACGGAAATCCTGAGGAACATGTTCCCGGCTGTACTGCCCGCGGGATCGACGAGAAGGTGGCTTCCGGCATCTACGACACCATGATGGACTTCGCCAAGTACGCCTTCAACAAGTCCCACGCTGCCTGCTACGCCGTCGTTGCCTACCAGACGGCCTGGCTGAAGTATTACTATCCCATGGAATTCATGGCGGCCCTGATGACCTCGGTCATCGACCATCCGACCAAGGTTGCCTCCTATATCCTCGCCTGCCGGTCCATGAAGATCCGCATCCTTCCCCCTGATATAAACGAGGGAGAAGCCGGTTTCTCTGTCTCTCCAGGAGGCATCCGCTATGCGCTGACCGCCATCAAGGGAGTCGGACGCCCCGTCATCGACGCGGTGATCAAAGAACGACGCCTGCGCGGTCCCTTCCGCGATCTGCGCGATTTCCTGACCCGCATGGCAGGACAGGAAAAAGATGTCAACCGCCGCACTGTCGAGAACTTCATCAAGGCCGGTGCTCTGGACTGCCTGGGCGCCACCAGAAAACAGATGATGAGTGTTTACATGCGCATTCTCGACGACCTGCAGGCCTCCCGCAAAAACGATATGGCGGGTCAGATGTCCCTGTTCGACATCGCGGACGAAGAGGACAAAAAAGACTACGAGATCCGCATGCCCGACGTGGGCGAATACCCCGATGAACTGCGCCTCTCATTTGAAAAAGAAGTGCTGGGCATCTATGTCAGCGGCCACCCTCTGCAGGCCTACGAAGGGCTCTGGAAGAGCCGCGTCACCGCCACTGCCGCCGATTTTATTCTGGATGAGGATGCGGACGGCATGAACAGCATAATCGACGCTGCCGCTGTTTCGGCAGGTTCTGCCGCTCCCGCCCCCGCCGGCGCAGCCGGGACCGAAAATGCCTCCGGACTGCAGGATCGCCAGACTGCCGTAATCGGCGGGATCATCTCAGAAAAGAAGATCAAGTATACTAAAAACGATCAGGTCATGGCTTTTCTGACCATTGAGGACATGACGGGCACGGTTGAAGTCATCGTCTTTCCCCGCACCTATGAAACCGCCGCCGATTTTCTCAATGAGGATGCCAAGGTCTTTATCAAAGGCCGCGTCTCCCTTGAAGAGGAAAAGGACGGGAAACTTATCGCGGAACAGATCGTCGCCTTCGACGATGTCCCCCGCAGGGTCTGGCTCCGCTTCCCTTCCTACCAGGCCTGGAAGCAAAAAGAGCAGACCGTCCTCGAGGCCGTTGCGCAGCACGGCGGCCGCGACCAGGTCATCATCTACATCGAAGACCGCAAGGCCAGAAAGACCCTGCCTCCGGGCCAGGGTGTGCGCGCCAGCGAGGCCGTGATCGGCATCCTGGGCGGGATCTGCGGTCCGAAAAATGTGGTGCTGCAGTAAACGGGACAGAATGAAACCGGGCCTGAACAGCCTCCGACAGGGCAGTGCTGTTCAGGCCCGAAACAGCCAAAGCATCAAAGAAAGCGGCCTCCGTCGATGTCCTCCCCCGACATCCCCGCATGTTTTTGTTGCATTCATTGTGTGAATGGTCTAAAATTATTCTATCTAAGTGTTCTTTTTTTGACACAAATGCTGACAGGCTGCTGCGCTGAATCATGCTATATGTGCGGCGGATACCTGAGATGTATGCACCCGGGCTCCGGCAGAGGAGGGATTTATGGAAGCAAAGAAAGAGTTCAATGCAATCGGTGTGCTGACGAGCGGAGGCGACGCTCCCGGTATGAATGCCGCCATTCGAGCAGTTGTGCGTGAGGCTCTGGCCAATAAGGTCAAAGTCAAAGGTATCATGCGTGGATATAAGGGACTTCTCAATGAAGAGATTTTCGAGATGAAGTCGGTCGATGTGGCGAACATCATCCAGCGCGGCGGCACGATTCTCGGAACGGCGAGATGCCTCGAGTTCAAGGAGCCTGAAGTACAGGCGAAGGCCGCAGATATCTGCCGCAAGCACGGCATCGACGGCATCGTCGTCATCGGCGGCGACGGATCCTACCGCGGCGCGCAGGCACTGGCCAGACAGGGAATCAACACGATTGGCCTGCCCGGCACGATTGACCTGGACATCACATGTACGGAATATACCATCGGCTTTGATACCGCGGTCAATACGGCCATGGATGCAATCGACAAAGTCAAGGACACTTCCTCCTCCCATGAACGCTGCTCCATCATCGAGGTTATGGGACGCCATGCCGGCTATATCGCGCTCTGGTGCGGTGTTGCAAACGGCGCAGAAGATATCCTGATCCCCGAAAAATACGACTACAACGAGCAGGCGCTCGTCGACCATATCATCGAGAACCGCCGCAGAGGCAAAAAGCATCACCTGATCATCAATGCGGAGGGCATCGGCCACTCCACATCGATGGCCAAGCGCATTGAGGCCGCGACCGGCATCGAGACCCGCGCGACCATTCTGGGTTACATGCAGCGCGGCGGCGCTCCCACCTGCAAAGACCGTTACTATGCTTCCATTATGGGTGCATATGCGACTGATATACTTCTCCAGGGCAAATCGAACCGTGTTGTCTGCTACCGCGACGGCAAGTTTGTCGATCTTGACATCGAGGAAGCACTGGCGATGACAAAGGACTTCCCGGAGTACGAATACAGGATCAGTCAGAACCTCTGATGCTTCGGCACAAGTCTTCTCCGGGATCCGGGAAAAGCGAAATCTGTCCGTGCGGCCCAAGAGGCCGGAATCCGGGCGGAGAGGAACTGTTCCCCGTACCTGAGAATAGTTACATCGAGGAAATCAGCAAGAGGGCGGGCATAGCTCGTCCTCTTTTCGTTTTCCAACAGAAAAATGCATCAAATGATCTAAGGGGAAAGGACTGGCATGCCTGATGTTATTTCCTCCGGTTCGAATCCACGGATCCGGAAACTTGTCGAACTGCAGAAAAAGGGAAAAGCCCGCAGGGAGACCGGACTTTTTGTCATCGAGGGCACAAGGCTCTGTGTGGACACACCGGAACAATATATCCAAGAAGTTTACGTGACAGAGAACAGGATGCGGAACGCAACGGAGAAAGAAAAAAGGCTCCTGCAGGAGCATCCTGTAACAATCGTTACGGAAGAGGTGATGGCAAAGGCCGCAGATACAGCGACACCGCAGGGAATCCTGTGCCTTGCAAAAATGCCTGTCTACAGCCGCGCCTCTCTGCTGGGACGAGGCCGGGGAGCCCGGGATGTTCCGGACCTTCGGGATGCCCGCGACATGAAAAGCTCCGGGGAGATCCGCGATGAGAAAGGAGAGCCCCTTCTTCTGGTTCTGGAGGATATTCAGGACCCCGGCAATCTGGGGACCATTTTCAGGACGGCGGAGGCGGCCGGCGCGACCGGGATCCTGATGAGCCGCGGCACAGTGGATCTGTTTCATCCCAAGGTGGTCCGGGCTACCATGAGCGCCATCTTCCGCATGCCCTTTTATATAAGCAGTGACCTCTGCGGGGAGATTTCCGCGCTCCGCGACGAGGGGATCCGCAGCTATGCTGCGCATCTCGGGGGAAAACGTGCCTATGACCAGCTTCCGCTCACACAAGGCTGCGCCTTCCTGATCGGCAACGAGGGCAACGGCCTCTCCGAAAATCTGACTGCACAGGCCGACGAAAAGATCATCATTCCCATGGCGGGCGGCGCTGAGTCCCTGAACGCCGCAATGGCAGCGGGGATCCTGCTGTTTGAAGCCGCCCGGCAGCGCAGGGCGCGCTAGCTTCTGCCCCTTGCTTACGGACAAGTTCGGAGCGCCCGCCTTTTGATATGTCTGTGCATGGATCATTGCACGAGCGTAATTCACAATTGTTTAATGAATTGTTCATTGAGGCGCAGTAAAACCTGTGCTACTATTTAGTCGTTCGCGAAAGCGGGCAGTTATCTGAAAATTTCTCCTCAGATAGGAGGCAGAACATGAATGCTATTTATACATGGCTGCTGTTGACGGCCGCTTTACTGGCGATCGAGGCTCTGACTGCAGGGCTGACGACGATCTGGTTTGCAGGGGGTGCGGTTGCCGCCCTGATCCTGGCATTCCTGGGTGCGCCGGTCTGGCTGCAGACGGGTGTCTTTGCCGCCGTATCGCTGATCCTTCTGCTTGTCACCAGACCGCTTGTCCTCAAATATATGAAAAAAGGACGCGGCGCGACAAGCCTGGACCGGATGATCGGGCAGGAAGTGCTCGTGACGGAAAAGATCGACAACCTGCGGGGAACCGGCGAGGTACAGGTGGGCGGTCAGTACTGGACTGCGAGATCTGTTGACAATGACCAGATCATTGAAGAGGGTGAGATCGCCATGATCCGCTCCATCCAGGGCGTCAAACTGATCGTCGGGAAAAAGATTGCCTGAAACAGGCCGGCTGCCAGCCGGCATTGCGTGACTTGTTACAGCACTGTCTCTAACAGACAGAAGGAAACAATTATAAGGAGGATTAATTATGGGATTCATTCTTATTATCTTGCTTGTTCTTATTCTGCTGATCATTGTAACTTCCTGCATCAAGATCGTTCCGCAGGAACATGCCTATGTTCTTGAGAGACTGGGAACCTACATGGATACCTGGCCGGCGGGTCTGCACTTCAAGGTGCCCTTTATCGACCGCGTTGTGCGCAGGGTCAACCTCAAAGAGCAGGTCGTGGACTTCCCGCCCCAGCCTGTGATCACAAAGGATAATGTCACTATGCAGATCGACTCCATCGTCTTCTTCCGCATCACGGACGCCAAGCTCTACACCTATGGCGTAGAGAGCCCTATCATGGCGATCGAGAATCTGACTGCAACTACCCTTCGTAATATCATCGGCGATATGGAACTGGATGAGACCCTGACTTCCCGTGAGATCATCAATACCAGGATGCGTTCATCCCTGGACGTTGCCACCGATCCCTGGGGCATCAAGGTCACCCGCGTCGAGCTCAAGAACATCACACCGCCTGCTGCCATCCGCGAGGCAATGGAGAAGCAGATGAAGGCGGAGCGTGAGAGACGTGAATCCATCCTGAAGGCGGAAGGTGAGAAGAAATCCGCCGTCCTCGTTGCAGAGGGCCGCAAGGAATCCATGATCCTGCAGGCCGAGGCTGACAAGCAGGCCACCATCCTTGCAGCGGAGGCGCAGAAGGAGCGCATGCTCAAGGAAGCCGAAGGCCGCGCAGAAGCGATCCGCAAGGTCCAGGAAGCCAATGCGGACGGTATCCGCATGATCCGTGAAGCGGGTGCCGACGACGCTGTCCTTACCATCAAGAGCCTCGAGGCCTTTGCCCAGGCGGCGGACGGCAAGGCGACCAAGATCATCATCCCTTCCGAGATCCAGGGAATCGCCGGACTTGCCGCATCCCTTAAGGGAATCGCGGAAGGATCCGCTGCGGTGGAGAAGAGCATACCTGCACCGGCAGCCGACGGGAAAAATGCTCCGGCACAGAACAGGCCCGCCCGCGGAAACCTGTCTGTCGGAGATCCCACGACCCTGGCATGACAACAAGACACAACCCGCCCTTAGACTGATAGAAAGGACGCTGCAATGATCGACCTGAAAAACAGAGACTTCCTGAAACTGCTTGATTTTACTCCCGAAGAGATCTTCAGCCTTGTTGAACTCGCTGCCGATCTCAAAGCAAAGAAGAAACAGGGGATTCCCCATCGCTATTGCGAGGGAAAAAACATAGCCCTGATCTTTGAGAAGACCAGTACCCGCACCCGCTGCTCTTTTGAGGTCGCGGCACACGACCTGGGCATGTCCGCCACCTATCTGGACCCCAGCGGATCCCAGATCGGCAAAAAGGAGAGTATCGCGGACACCGCACGTGTTCTGGCCGGCATGTACGACGGCATCGAGTACCGCGGATACGGACAGGAGATCGTGGAGGATCTGGCAAAGTATTCGAAAGTCCCTGTCTGGAACGGTCTGACCAATGAATTCCATCCCACACAGATGCTGGCGGATCTTCTGACCATTCAGGAGCATTTCGGCAGGATCAGAGGGATCAAACTGAGCTTTTTCGGCGACTGCCGTTACAACATGGCCAATTCCTGGATGGTCGCCGGCGCCAAGTGCGGCATGCACATCACACTGTGCGCGAATCCTGCTTATTTCCCGGATGCGGACCTTGTAAAGCAGTGCAAAGAGATCGCCGCGCAGACCGGCGGCAGCATCAGCCTTGAGCCGGATGCAAAAGCCGGCGCAGAGGGGGCGGATGTCCTCTACACGGATGTCTGGGTATCCATGGGCGAGCCCATGGAAGCATGGGCAGAGCGCATTGAGCAGATGAAACCCTACCAGGTCACGGAGGAGCTCATGGGACTTGCTGCGGAAGACGCTATCTTCATGCACTGCCTCCCCGCATTCCATGACCTCGGCACTTCGATCGGCCGGGAGATCCACGAGAAATTCGGCATGAGCGAACTGGAAGTGACCGACGCGGTCTTTGAGGGACCTCAGTCCCGCGTCTTTGAGGAGGCGGAGAACCGCATGCATACCATCAAGGCTGTGCTCGCGGCAACCCTTGCCTGACAGATGTATCCCTTCTGCAGGAACATAGTACAGGATGACAGCATTGAACAGAAAACAGGAAATACTCAGGCGGCTGAGCGGGAGCGGAGACTATGTCTCCGGTCAGGAGCTGTGTGAAATACTCGGCGTGTCGCGCACAGCCGTCTGGAAAAATATCCAGAAATTAAAAGAAGAAGGATATCCCATCGAGGCGGTGACCAATAAGGGCTACCGCCTCCTTTCGGTGGAGGAAGCGGATATCCTTGACAGGGAACAGATCTCGTCGAAACTCACGACAGCCTGGGCGGGCCGTCCCCTTATTTACCGGGAGGAGACAGGATCCACCAACGACGATATTTTTGCGCTTGCCGCAGAGGGTTACCATCATGGTACGCTCATCGCCGCATCCCGCCAGACTGCCGGCAAGGGCCGCCGCGGCAGGACATGGATTTCCCCCGCGGAGGGCAATGTCTACATGAGTATTCTCCTCAAACCGGATCTGCCGCCGGATGTCACCCCCATGCTGACGGTCGTCATGGCTCTGTCCGTCTATCAGGCTTCTCTGGACATTGCAGCCGCACAGCCTGAAGCTGACTCTGCCCGCTGCCGCTTCGGTATCAAGTGGCCCAATGATATCGTCGTCTCTGTCAACGACGGCCCCTACAGGAAACTGTGCGGGATCCTCACAGAGATGCGCATGGAGGACCGGGAGATCAGCGCGATCACGATCGGCATCGGTCTGAACGTCAATCAGACCGAGTTCGCACCCGAGATCGCAGACAACGCGACTTCCTACAGTCTGGCCCTGGGCAGGAAGATCAACCGCGCCGCCCTGACCGCCTATACATGGAACCACTTTGAAGAAAACTATGGTCTGTTTGCACAGACCCGGGATTTTTCAAAGCTGCATGATGCTTACGAAGAAGGCCTCGTCAACAAAGGCCGCTCCGTGCATGTTCTAGACCCCCGCACCCCCTTTACGGGAACTGCTGTCGGGATCAATCCGCAGGGAGAGCTCCTTGTGCAGCCTGACGACGGATCACCCGTCCGCACCATCGCCTCCGGCGAAGTTTCTGTCCGGGGCGTTCAGGGCTATGTATGATCGAAACAGGCATCACTGCGCCCGGCCTGAAACCACAGCAGCCCGGCAAGCCACAGGGGTCCGGTAAGCCACAGGGGCCCGGTAAGCCATAGCGGTCCGGTAAACAGCAAATCAGTCTGATCAACAGGAAAGCATTCTATGGAATCATTTGATTTTAATGAAAACAACGAAGAATTCGCCGGACAGGACAAGTACCGCATTGTGATCTGCGGCGCGAATTCCTACGACAAAAAGTATTATTTTAATAAAAAATTTGATAATCTTCCCACCAACATCAAGGAGGAACTCAATATCATCTGTGTGCTCTTTACGGAGGAGTGCGGAGGTGTTTTTTCCATCTCCTTCACACCCTTCGGGCATATCGAGTTTGACACACGGCACGAGGAGAGCGATCTCTTTTATGATGAGATTAGCGCCCGCCTCCTGATCAAGGAAATCCGCCGCAGAAAGAGTGAGATGCTGGAAGCACTCTCCATTTATTTCCGTGTGACCTTCCTGCACCAGAACCCGGCGGACCTGATCGAGGACTACGAGGAAGAAGCAGATTCATGACAGAAAACAGAAATACCCCTTTTCAGATCGGTAAGGCAAAGATCCCCGGAAGAGTGATCTTTGCTCCCATGGCCGGCGTCTCCGACCTGCCTTTCCGGCTTTTGTGCCGGGAGCAGGGAGCCTCGCTTGTATGCATGGAGATGATCAGCGCGAAAGCGATTACCTATAAAAATGTCCGCACTGCGGAACTAATGGAGACCAGCCCTGAGGAAGCGCCTGTTTCTCTTCAGCTCTTTGGCTGCGAGCCGGAGATCATGGCCCGCGCCTGTGAAATGATCGAGGACAGGCCTTTTGATATTCTGGACATCAATATGGGATGTCCCGTACACAAGGTCGTATCAAACGGAGAAGGCTCCGCCCTGATGAAAAATCCCGCCCTGATCGAAAGGCTTGTGGCCTCGGCTGTTTCCGGAACGAGCCGTCCCGTCACCGTCAAGATCCGACGCGGATTTGAAGAAGGAAGCGAGAATGCTGTTGAGTGTGCCCTTGCGGCACAGCAGGGAGGCGCCTGTGCAGTCGCGGTCCACGGCAGGACCCGTGCCCAGATGTACTCCGGAAAAGCGGACTGGACCTGTATCGCCCGCGTCAAGGAAGCCCTGGATATTCCTGTCATTGGAAACGGGGATATCGTGGACGGACCCTCTGCCCTCCGCATGATGGAGGAGACAGGGTGCGATGCTGTCATGATCGCCCGTGCCGCCAGGGGAAATCCTTGGATTTTCCGGGAAGTCAATGCCTATCTGACCGACCGGACCACACCGGAGCGCCCGTCCCGACGCGCCGTCATCCAGATGCTCATGCGCCATGCCCGCATGCTCTGTGACTGCAAGGGGGAGAGGATCGGCATCCGTGAAATGCGCGCCCACGCAGCCAAGTATCTCGCCGGTTTTCCTTCTGCAGCCCGTGTCCGGAACATGGTCGTAAAAGTCAATACCCTCGAGGAACTCGAACAGCTGATGAAAAAAGAGTATCCCTATGCCTGACAGACTTTCTGATTGACAGAAAAGCCCGAAACTGTATATAATATTGTGCCGCATGTCTATACAGCCATGGCCTGATGCGGCATTCCGGAAGCTTCCGGTATTTTATTGGAACATAAAAACGCTGAATTACTATATAAAGACGAAAGCGGGGTAAGGCGATGATGGAAGAAAAGAAAAATATTCTGACTTACGAAGGCCTCAAGAGATATGAGGATGAACTGCATGAGCTGAAGGTTGTGCGCCGTAAGGAAGTCGCACAGAAGATCAAAGAAGCGAGAGAGCAGGGCGACCTGTCCGAGAACGCCGAGTACGATGCTGCGAAAGATGAGCAGCGCGACATTGAGGCCCGCATCGAGGTCCTCGAGAAAATCCTCAAAAATGTCGAAGTCATCGCGGATGAGGATGTCACTTCCGATACCATCAATATCGGCTGCACGGTTGTCATCAAAGACCTGGAAGAAGACGAGCTGGAAGAGTACAGCATCGTCGGTTCAACCGAGTCCAACAGCCTGGCGGGCAAGATCTCCAATGAGTCCCCTGTCGGCAAAGCCCTGATCGGTGCCGCTGTCGGAGATATCGTTACTGTTGCGACTCCTGACGGCGAGTTCAAGTACGAGGTACGCGAGATCCGCAAGACCAGCCAGGGCTGACCGGGAAATTAACGTCTTTCAAACACAGCGTGCAGGCAGTACATATGTACATATGTGACTGTCCGCAGTCCTTCTTACTGCGGATGACAGCACGCATATAACCAAAGGAGTTTTATAAATGGCAGAGAAGAATCAGCAGAAGAATCAGCAGAAGACCCAGGATGTCTCGCAGCTGCAGAAGGTCCGCCGCGACAAGCTGGCAGAGCTGCAGGCTGCAGGCAATGACCCTTTCGTGATCGTAAAATACGACCAGACCCACCACACCGCCCAGATCAGAGACAACTTCGAGGAACTTGAGGGAAAAGATGTCTCCATCGCGGGCCGCATGATGTTCAAGCGCGTCATGGGCAAGGCCTCTTTCTGCAACATCCAGGACAGAGACGGCCGCATCCAGATTTACGTCGCGCGCGACGAGATCGGTGAGGATCCCTACAAGGGCTTCAAGAAGATGGATATCGGCGATATCATCGGCGTCAAGGGCTTTGTTTTCAAGACCAAGACCGGCGAGATCTCCGTTCATGCCAAAGAGCTGACCCTGCTGTCCAAGTCTCTGACTCCCCTGCCGGAGAAATTCCACGGCCTGCAGGACACCGACACACGCTATCGTCAGCGCTATGTCGACCTGATCATGAGCGACACTTCCCGCGATGTCTTCATCAAGCGTTCAAAGATCATCGCCGGCATCCGCCGCTTCCTGGCAGAGCGCGACTTCATGGAAGTCGAGACTCCCATGCTGGTTTCCAACGCCGGCGGCGCTGCTGCCCGCCCCTTCGAGACTCATTTCAATGCGCTCGACGAAGACTTCAAGCTCCGCATTTCCCTGGAGCTCTACCTCAAGCGCCTGATCATCGGCGGTCTCGAGCGAGTCTATGAGATCGGCCGCGTCTTCCGCAACGAGGGCCTTGACACCCGCCACAACCCCGAGTTCACCCTCATGGAGCTCTACCAGGCCTACACCGACTACCACGGCATGATGGACCTGACCGAGGAAATGTACCGCTTCCTGGCCCAGGAAGTCTGCGGCTCCACCACCATCACCTACAACGGCACCGAGATCGACCTCGGCAAGCCTTTCCGCCGCCTGACCATGGTCGACGCCATCAAGGAAGAGACCGGCATCGACTTCGACCAGGTCACCACCGATGAAGAGGCCAAGAAGCTGGCCGACGAGCGTCACATCGAGTATGAGGACCGTCACAAGAAGGGCGATATCGTCAACCTCTTCTTCGATGAGTTCTGCGAAGATAAGATGATCCAGCCCACCTTCATCATGGACCATCCCATCGAGATCAGCCCGCTGACCAAGAAAAAGCCCGATGACCCGACCAAGGTCGAGCGCTTCGAGCTCTACATCAACGGCTGGGAGATGTGCAACGCCTACTCCGAGCTCAACGATCCCATCGACCAGCGCGAGCGCTTCGCCGCCCAGGATGCTCTGTCCGAGCAGGGCGATGAAGAGGCCCAGCACACCGACGAGGACTTCCTCTACGCCATGGAGATCGGCATGCCCCCCACCGGCGGCATCGGCTACGGCATCGACCGTCTGACCATGCTCCTGACCGACAGCGCGGCAATCCGCGATGTCCTGCTCTTTCCCACAATGAAAACATTGAAGGATTAAACCGCATAACTACGCGGGTTTTTGAGCCTTCACCGTCTTTTTGACAACAGTTTGACAACAAATGTGGCACTAAATCCGGTCCGATAAGGACAGATTTGGTATTGTCAGATCGAATCAGATGTTTCGC
>JBGUPU010000043.1:0-2053 GCA_045130475.1 Lachnospiraceae bacterium | reverse complement strand
CGTAAAGTGGCGAAATACGCCTTTACGATAATATGTCTCTTTGTCAATTACTTTATAATTCATTTTCTTCACCCTTACAAACTTCGATTTTGTTCAACTGGAATTTGTCAATTTCACAGTCCAAGAAACCGCAGCGATGTTACTATTGAATCCGTACTCAGACAAGAATATACCCTCTGAATCCGCGCACAGAATAGTAGGAATCCGCGCTGTTGTGAAAAGTGAACACGGTATCATAGCGCCGTTCACAGAACAGCGCTCCGCCCTTGCTGCGGATATCATCCGGCGTAGCGATCCAGCTTGACGTTTTCAGATCAAAATAGCCGAGGCTTTGCAGTCGTCGATAGAGTTCCTCCGTCATCATTGAAACGCCGATCTCTTTCGCTATCCGTTCGGTACTGCCTGACGGGGGGTTTTTGGTGCGCCCTTGCAAAGCCTTTTCGTCATAGCACAAGCTTCTACGCCCGGAAGGGGATTCCTTTGCGCAGTCACAGAAAATGAGCTTTCCCGTTTGTTCGTCATAGCCGATGGTGTCCGGCTCACCACCGCTTTCCTCCATCTTTTGCAAAACCGCGATGGCAGCGGGAAACTCGCGCAGCCTATGCTCAACCTCGGACCATTCCAAATCCGGATGAAGTTCCTTATGTTCTGAAAATCTCGCTTTCAGTAATTCCATCATTATGCTTACCTCTATAAATCCCGATTGTCTGTCCATAATCCTTTTGATTGTTCGTTTGTAATCCGAATCAATCAACGCAATCTGTTCTTCTGCAACTTTTCCAACAGATGAAGACAGTGTTATTAACACTTATAATCATATGCTGTTTGATCGCAAAAGGAAACTGATCAGTATCAGGATACCTGAATGGTGATTTTTCAACTGCTTTCGTCGTCAGGCTCTTTACATACAGAGGGAGTGTCTGCTGAAAGGCAGGCAGGGATCTCAATTCCTCCGCCATAGTCCAGCCCTGCTTTTTCTGCCTGTGTATGCTGGTATTCCCGCGGGATCTCGTAGATTTTCTGAATGTGACCGCCATGTCCGTCCGGGACAGATCTGCGGAGCCTGGCGCCTGTCTGGTGAAAATGGAAGGGGACGCCGTATTCCACGCATTGGATGTGTGTATTCAGGACCCAGCCGTAATCACAGATACGTGCCTGTCTCAGTCACAGGTTTTTGAGGGTTCGAATCCCTTCTCCCGTACTGAAAAATAAGCCCGGATGCGAAAATGGGAAACGAGCATGACTAAGGATCATGTGCTCTTACGAGCTTGCGGGTTCAAATCCCGCTCCGGGTACTATGCCGTGATGCCACAATGGCTACTGGGCCGGTCTTGAAAACCGGTGATTCGTGAAAACGGACTGGGGGTTCGAATCCCTCTCACGGCGCTTATTAATATCGGCAGATATGCAAACTGGCGAAGCAGGCGGTCTGTAAAACCGTTGCCTTCGGGCGTTGTAGGTTCAAATCCTGCTCTGCCGACTATATGCCGCAGTCCCTCAGCTGGTGGAGGAGCTGTTTGGAAGACAGCCGGCCGGTAATACCGGCTTGCAGGTTCAAGTCCTGTCTGCGGCGTTATCATATATGGAGACGTGTGCTAACTGGCAGGCAGCCTGTCCCGAACACAGGTGATCCGAAAGGGTTTGGGGGTTCAAATCCCCCCGTCTTCGCTTATAAGCCGCTTTGGCAGAATTGGCAAATGCACCTGCCCGCTAAGCAGGGGTCGGTTGATCCGGCATCCGGGGTCGGGACCCGGGAGCGGCGCTCATCCAGAGAGCAACTGATTTTCCTGGCTTTTTCCTGAAAACATGTAACAAAGCCCTGAAATTATACTACGAGTATAATGACAAGGTTTTTAAATGGTGTTATAGTGAAAGTCAGAAAAAATAGAACCGCAGGTTCGGAAAGGAAAGGCAATGCTGCAGATACATACATTCAATTCACGCAATACATATCGCCCGAATGATCTTCAGGGAACCATTATGCCCGCAGCTGAAAAAGCTGAATGGCTTAATAAGGTATGCCTTTTCAAGGCCGGATCAAGTGGATATCTGG
>JBGUPU010000042.1:0-16207 GCA_045130475.1 Lachnospiraceae bacterium | reverse complement strand
GATATGGGCTTTCCGCTTGCGGATATCGTCAGGATCCTTGAAGTCTATGATGACAGGGAGAAACTGGAACAGTTCTTTTCTGCCCGGCAGGAAGAACTGGAGGCCTTGTCAAAAGATACGGCAAACAAGCTGACGCTTCTGGACGCAGCCAGAAAAAGGCTGAGAAAGGAAGAAGACATGAGTTATAACGTTACCCTCAAGACCTTTCCCGAGCGTTATGCCGCTACTGTCCGGATGACTATTCCCCGTTATGAGGACGAAGGAATCATCTGGGGGCGGATGACAGAAGAAACCTGCCGCATGAATCTCGTGGAGGATGACCCCTGCCTGTGCGCGGTGACTTATCTTGACGGCGAGTACAAGGAAGAAAACGTAGAAATGATGGCATGGAAGACCGTCAGAGGAAGCTATCCGGATACAGAACATGTGAAGTTCCGAACACTTCCGGAGGTAACGGTCGCGAGCTGCACCTACCAGGGCAGCTACACCCAGATCATAGATGTCTACTCGGCAGTCATCGCCTGGATGGACGCAAACGGCTATAAACCCGCAGAGCCCATGTTCAATATCTACCACGTCAGTCCTCACGAGACACAGAACCCTGATGAGTTCGTGACGGAGGTCTGCTATCCGGTGAAAAAGAAATAAGAGATCACAGGGAAATATAAGAAAACAGCAGGAATACTTGATAATAGCAGAAAATACTTGAATACCAGGAAATACTGGAAAACACCAGAAAATACACTGCCCCGGTCTGTAAAAGGCCGGGGCAGTCTTATGATCCTGATAAATATTCCGCTTGCGGAGATTGCTCTTTTACTCCAGTCCGGTCGCTTCATCGATGCCGAGCATGATATTCATGTTCTGAACAGCTGCGCCGGAAGCTCCCTTGCCCAGGTTGTCGAAGAGGGCAGTGACGGAGGTCTGGTCCTCGTGGCCGCAGACAACGATCTTGAGATGATTGGTGCCGGCAAGCTCCGCTGCATAGATGGTGGACGCATTTTCACCGAAAGGAAGAACGCTCACAAAGTGCTGGCCGCTGTAGTACTCCTGCAGCTTTTGGCAGATCTGTGCGGCAGTGGGAGCGCCGGGCAGAAGAGCATTATGGAGCATGATGGTCGTGGCCATACCCTTGTAATAATCATCAACGACAGGAAGAAAAACCGGAGCCTTATCCAGCGCACAGACCTTCTGCATTTCCGGGATATGTTTGTGGTGCAGAGTCAGTCCGTAGATGCCGGGCGCATAGAGTGCCTTTGCCTTGTCCGCGGCCTCATAATTCGCGATCATCTTCTTGCCGCCGCCCGAATAACCGGTCAGGGAGAAGCAGGTGAAGGGATAATCCGCCGGGACGATCCCCATGCGGACAAGCGGAGCCGCACAGGAGATAAAGCCGGTTGCGTGACAGCCGGGATTCGCGACCCTTTTGCTCCCGGCGATCGCATTGCGCTGTTCCGGGGATAATTCCGGATATCCGTAGGTCCAGTCGTTGTTTGTGCGATGAGCTGTAGAGGCGTCAATCACACGGACGTCGGGATTGTCGATCAGAGAGACCGCCTCCCTTGCCCCGTCATCCGGCAGGCACAGAAAAACGATATCCGCTGCATTGAGAAACTTTCGGCGCTCTTCATTGTCATGTCTTTTATCTTCATCGATCCGCATCAGTTCCAGGTCCTCCCTGGATCCAATCCTGTCAAAGATCTGCAGGCCGGTCGTCCCGGCCTGTCCGTCGATATATACTTTCGTTTTAGCCATTTTGAGTCCTTTCTGATTCACTCGAAGTCGCTGCTTACAGCTTTGTCTGCCATCATATCATATTTCGAGCGGGACTTACAACAGAAGCTGAAATGTCTTTTTCGCGTCTTTTTCGCCCCTTCATTTTGTTATAAGAGCTCGTGGCAAAAGCTTTCCCTCTGTGATAGAGTAATAGAGGGCACAGGAGTGCCTGAGTCTGGAAGAAAGGTACAAAGGAAACATGGAATTCAGGACAGTTGCGCTGATCGGTGCCGGTGCAGTCGGCGCATTTTTTATCAGAGGACTCAGAGATGCGCTTGGCGATAACTTATGCGTTATCGCAGAGGGGGAGCGGGCGCAGCGCCTGCGTGAAAAAGGGCTTGTGATCAACGGAGAAAAGGTCTTTCCCAATGTATGTACGCCCCAAGAGGCAGCAGGCGCGGACCTGATCCTGATCACGACCAAGTACAATGGCTTCCGCCAGATCCTGGACAGCGTCAAGCTCATGACAGCCCCGCATACCGTGGTCGTCAGTGCCCTCAACGGCATTGACAGCGAAGAGACACTGGCGGAACTGATCGGAGAGGAACATCTGCTCAATGCCTTTATGTACGTCCAGTCCACCAGGGTGGGAAATACTATTGATTATGAAACAAGCGCGAAGGGTTTGATTTTCGGAGACAAAAATACTCCTGAGAAAACGCCGCAGGCGGAGGCGCTGGACAGGCTTCTGACTAAGGCCGGGATTGCCCATCGCTTTTCTGAGGATATCTATACGGAGCAGTGGCATAAATTCGCCATCAATATCAGCAACAACCTCCCGCAGGCTATTTTGAATGTCGGTTTCGAGGCTTATATTGACAGTCCTCATGTGCGCTTTATCCATGACCGTCTCTTTGACGAGGCTATCCGCGTAGCTGCTGCCTATGGGATCACCTTAGAGTATGAAGAGAACAAACCCGGACGTGTCAGGCCTGACGCCCGGTTTTCCACACTGCAGGATATCGATGCCGGCCGCCCCACAGAGATTGACATGTTTGCAGGTGCCCTGATGAGAAAGGCAGAGGCGGCTGGGATCGAGGTGCCCTATACCACTTTTGCCTACCATGCGATCCGCACTTTAGAAGAGAAAGCCGAGGGAAAGATCAGCTGATCATCTCTCCTATGGTTCGATGAATATGTACTATTATTCTGTGTTAACAATAATAGCAGGAGGTAAAATATGAAAAAACTGTTTCAGGCTGCAGACCGCTATATCAAGACCAGCGACTGGAAGATCATCGCGGCGGTTAAATTCTGCGTGATGGCTTTCGGCATTATTGTCGGCATGTTTGTCAGGAAAGAGCACCGCAAACCTGTATTGTTAGGGGCAGTATCCGTCTTTTTGCTGACCTATATTCCCCTGATGAAAAGAATGGCCCGTTTCATCCGCCAGGAATGGGATGATGAGGACGATATCAAGAGGTTCCCTTCCCCTGCGGATTCTGATGAGGATTGATCGCTGCCGTAAAGAGCGAGTCCATTCCGAAACCGGCCCGCGATACTCCTGGGACAGGAGGCAGAAGATTTGAGGATTATTATTTCTCCCGCCAAAAAGATGGTCGAGGACACAGATACCTTCACCTGTAAAGAAGTTCCCTGTTTTATGGAAAAGACGCAGATCCTCAGGGACTGGATCTGCAGTCTGTCCTACGCGGAGCAGAAAGCTCTTTGGAAATGCAATGACAGGATCGCACAGCAGAACGCGGAGCGCTTTGCGCAGATGGATCTCTATAGAAATCTGACGCCTGCCATCCTGGCCTATGACGGGATTCAATACACTTATATGGCTCCCGCCGTTTTTGAAGACGGACAGTACGAATATGTGCAGGAACATCTCCGCATTCTTTCCGGCTTCTATGGCGTCGTAAAGCCCATGGAAGGCGTCGTTCCCTACCGCCTGGAGATGCAGGCCAGGGCAGCTGTGGGCGGGACCCGCAGTCTCTATGAGTTCTGGGGAGAGGATCTTTACCGTGAGGTGATGGGCGGTGAAGAAATGGACGGTGAGGCCTTGGATGAGGGCAGGGTCCTGATCAATCTCGCCTCCAAAGAGTATTCGAAATGCATCGAAAAATACCTGCGGCCGGAAGACCGGTACATAACCTGCATTTTCGGAGAACTTGAAAAGGGAAAGGTCGTCCAGAAAGGCGTGTATGCCAAGATGGCACGCGGCGAGATGGTCCGCTACATGGCTTCCATCAATGCAGGCCGGCCGGAGCAGCTTCAGGGATTTGACAGGAGCGGATACAGATTTGATCCGGAAAGGTCCTCAGAAAAGGAGTATTATTTTATCCGGGAAAACAGGAAATAGAGGTCTTTGGAAAAGGACATCAGAGAACAGGAGTCGAAAATGAACAGTCACAGATTGGCCTGGTGGAAAATTTTGCTTATATTGTTAATTGCAGTACTTTTGGTGGTGGGCGGATATGTTGCCTATGTATTTCTCACCTACAGCCGGATCGAGGACAAGGTTGACCTGACCGTGGAAGGGACCGGTCAGGAGCCGGCAAAGACCGGGAAGGAATACACGGCGGTCTCTTATAATATCGGATTCGGTGCCTACACTGCTGATTTTACCTTTTTCATGGATGGAGGAAAGGAAAGCCGGGCGCGTTCGAAAGAGAGTGTCCTCGAATGTGTGAACGGAACCGCGCAGACAGCGCTCTCCTTTGAACCGGACCTTGTCCTCTTTCAGGAAGTGGATACGGATTCCACGCGCAGCTGGCATGTGGACCAGAAGGAGATCATCCGGACTGCCTTTAATGAAAAGGGGAACTGGGACAGTGTGTTTGCTCCCAACTATCACTCCGCCTACTTGATGTATCCTTTGAATAAGCCTCACGGGAAATCCAATTCCGGTATCCTTACCCTGAGCAAAATGGATATTACATCCTCGCTCCGCAGAAGTCTTCCCATTGCCACTGGCTTTAAAAAGATTGTCGATCTGGACCGCTGCTACAATTATTCCAGGATCCCTGTGGAAAACGGAAAAGAACTGGTGGTCTTCAATACACACCTGTCCGCCTACGGAACAGATGCTTCCCAGGGTAATTCGCAGCTGCAGATGCTGTTTGAAGACATGCAGAGGGAATATGAGGCGGGCAACTATGTTCTGTGTGCCGGCGATTTCAATCATGATTTTACACGCGATTCCATTCAATATTTCAATCCGGGCTCAGGGGAGAGCTTCAGCTGGTGCGCTCCCTTCCCCGATGAGATCATTCCGGACGGTTTCGTGAAGTGTGCGGACTACGCGGAGGGGATGGTGCCTTCGACACGCAATACAGATATTCCCTATTCTGAAGACAACTTTGTGGTCATCCTGGACGGCTTTATTGTGTCAGATAATATTGAGCACACATTCGTGCAGAATTTCGACGAGGGATTCCGCTACACGGACCACAATCCTGTCGTTCTGAAATTTATCCTGAAAGATAATTGACCTAAATAATAGACTTAAGCAATCGAGGTAAGCATGAGCCTGTACGCGATCGGCGATCTTCACCTGCATTTTCAGTCCGAGCTCAAAGCGCCCGGTCAGCTCTACAGCAAGGCCTGGAAAAATCATGAAGAAAAGTTCCGCAGAAACTGTGCGAAGATGATCCGGCCGGAGGACACCCTTGTTCTGGTCGGAGATCACAGCTGGGGGAAAAATCTCGCCCAGTGCGAGGCTGACCTGCAGTACATCATGGATCTCCCCGGACGTAAGATCCTCCTGCGAGGAAACCACGATATGTTCTGGGATGTTAAAAAGACGGCGAAGCTCAACGTGCAGTTCGCTCCGGATCTCTTTTTTCTCCAGGACAATTACGCAGCCTATCAGGACTATGCCATCGTCGGGACCAAGGGATATACCTTCGAGGGCCCCTTTTATCTGGACCATCGCAGACGGATCATTGACTGGGACGAGGAGGAAGAAGCCCGTGCCCGAAAGCTGGTGGAGCGGGAGGCCGTGCGTCTGAGAAAATCCTTCGAGGCCGCAAGAGCAGACGGATACACCAGGTATGTCATGTTTCTCCACTATCCCCCGACTAATATTCTGCAGACGGAGAGTGTCTTCACCCGCATGGCCGAGGAATACGGTGCGGAACAGGTCATATACGCCCATTCCCACGGAGAGTCCCGTTTTAATGACAGCATCCTGGGGACCATGAACGGCGTTCACTACTGCCTTACCTCCGGAGATTTCTTAAAGTGGAAGCCTATGAAGATCCTGGATTGAAAAATTGTCCCGATCAGAATCTCTGTAAGAAGTTCTGATGGAAACAAAAAAGCACGGAAAGCACAATAATATTTCAAAAGAACAGCCTTTGCACGGGGACGGAAACTCCCCGCAGGCCGGATACCGCTTAATCTTCCAGGCTTTAAAATTTTATACTTGTGCAATCCCTGAAAGTGTGATACAGTTCTTTAGTCGCTTCGGAGAACATTCCCCGGGTCGATGCTGGTCGTGGACCACCCAGGATAAAAAACAGGTAGATTGCAGATTTCAAGCCGCAGGGTCCGCCCCTGCGGCTTCTGTTGTTATTAGGAAGACAAAACACAATGCCCCAAAAAGTTATCATAGATTGTGATCCCGGGATCGACGACAGTCTGGCGATCATGCTGGCCCTGTCGATGCCGGAAGAAATGGAAGTTGTCGGCATCACGGTCGCGGCAGGAAATGCCCCGGTTGAAATGGGGTATGGAAATACCCTGAAAGTTCTGCGGTTTATGGACCGCCTGGACGTGCCTGTTTTTATGGGGGCCGACAGACCTCTGAAGCGGGAATTTGTCAACGCTCTGGACACACACGGCGCCGACGGACTCGGGGAGAGCTTTCTGCCGGAAGTCCCGTCGGAAGAGTATGAGCGTCAGGAGATGGACGCAGTACAGTTTATGCAGGAAACACTGCAGAGGGAGACAGTCAGCATTATTGCCCTCGGTCCCATGACAAATCTGGCCCTTCTTATAGAAAAGGATCCTTTTGCCTTTGGCAGAATCCGTGAAATTGTTTCCATGGGAGGGTCTTTCAGAAGCCACGGAAATTGTTCCCCCGTTGCCGAATACAACTACTGGTGCGATCCGGACGCAGCCGCCATGGTATACCGCGAAATGGACCGGCTGGGAAAGAGGATCCATATGGTGGGACTTGATGTCACGCGCCGGATCGTTCTGACGCCGGATCTTTTGAATTATATGAAGAGACTGGACTCTCGTACAGGCGCTTTTACAGAGAAGATCACCAAGTTTTATTTTGACTTCCACTGGGAGTGGGAGCACCTGATCGGATGCGTCATCAATGATCCGCTCGCAGTCGCCTATTTTGCCAGAAGGGATCTCTGCCGCGGCTTTGAATCTTATGTGCAGGTCGAGACGCAGGGGATCAGCATCGGGCAGACCGTGGTGGACTCCATGCATTTTTACAGGCATGCCCCTAATGCGGTCGTCCTCACCGAAGTGGACACCCTGCGCTTTTTCAGGATTTTCTTCACCTGCCTTCTGCAGATGGAGGAGGAGCCGGACCTTCTTGCGGACCTGTGCCGGTGAGTGAAAACCGGCATTTGCAGTCAGGAAAATGAGAGCATCAGATTCACAGGATTTCATTATTGTTAATCCATGTTTTTAACCAGGAAAGCACATCCAATAAATAATCCATTCCGTTCGAAAAGGAGAAGGAAAATGAGCAATACCAAAACCAATTTCGCAGCTGTAAGAAGAGAAGAGACCAGCATGATTTCTATCCGAAAGATGTGCGTGATCGCACTGGCTATCGTACTCAATGTGATCGGCGGACAGATCGCGCTGCTGTTCCATCTGCCGATCTATCTGGACAGCATGGGCACGATCATGATCGCCATACTCTACGGACCGGTCTACGGCATGCTTCCGCCTCTGCTCTACGGCCTTGTCATGGGATTTACTCTTGATATTTATTCTCTGTATTTTATGCCTGTCGGTCTGATGCTGGGTCTCATGACAGGTCTTGTCTCTAAGTATTTTTCCCTGAAAAAATGGAGAATGATCCCCGGTGCAATGCTGATCACTATCCCCGGCACCATCGTGAGCTCCATCATCACAGCGGTTCTTTTCGGCGGGATCACTTCCTCGGGCTCCACAGTGATCGTGCAGGTGCTCAGCAAAGCCGGCCTGGGTCTCACTGCCAGTGTTTTCATCGTGCAGATCCTCACAGATTATCTGGACAGACTGCTCTCACTGGTCGTCGTCTCTTATCTGCTCCGTGTGATCCCTTCCGATCTATATCGGAAGGAAAACTGATTCATAAAAGCAGACCAGCCAAAGGAGAAAAAGATCCATGAGAGTTCTGATCACCGGGACAGCCCGCGGCATCGGGCGCGCCTGCGCTCTGCGGTATCTGGAAGCGGGGCATGAGGTCATCGGCTTTGATCTTAGGGAGAGCACCATTTCCTCGGACAGATATAGGCATTATATTATTGATATCACCAAGAAACTTCCGGAGATCCAAGGCGTAGAGATCTTAGTCAATAACGCCGGGGTGCAGGAAGGCGGTAACGAGATCGATGTGAATCTGATGGGGACGATCGCCGTGACAGAAAAATATGCCTTTACACCGCAGATCCATTCTGTTGTTTTCATGGCATCCTCCAGTGCCTCCAACGGCGCGGAATTTCCCCTCTATGCCGCCAGCAAGGGAGGCGTCCTGTCCTATATGAAAAATGTCGCCCTGCGAATCGCGAAGTATGGCGCCACCTGCAACAGCATCTCCGCGGGCGGCGTGCTGACAGAGCTGAACCGGCATATCATAGAAAGCCCCCGTCTCATGCAGCAGTGCCTGGACGAGACCCTTCTGCACAAATGGGCGCAGCCGGAGGAAATCGCGGAGTACTGCTATTTCCTGACCAATATAAATCAAAGCATGACCGGCCAGGATCTCCTGATTGATAACGGCGAGCAGCTCAAATCCAACTTTATATGGTAGACGGTATCAGCACCGCACAGAAATGGCTTCCCACGCTTATCTGTGCGGTTTTTTATGCTATAATGGGTGGGTAGATATGGGAAGCAGACTGAATGAGATTTCTCCTTACAGACTTACAGACAGGTCTTAAACCGGGCCTGGATCCGCATTCTTATCAGGGACATCAGGAGATGTCTTTTCCGATGAAAAAACGGGAAGAGGCGTCGACAAAAGGAATTCAGAAAGGAGAGTGCACGGATGAAAAAGATTTTTACGACAAGAAAACCCATCTGCAGTAAAGTCGGAGTGCTTCTTGCCTGTACTTTACTGATCGGAGTCCTGTCAGCCTGCAGTACGGGAACGGGAGAAGGCGGACAGAATACAGCAGACAGAGCCGGGAGCAGCGTCAGCGCGAGTGACAGCGCAGCTGTACAGGAGACGGGAGAAGATCCGGATCTTGCGCAGACGGAAGCTGCTGAGGGAACGGCTGCTGCAGCGGAGCAGGCTGCGGAAACTGCGGCGGCGGAGGATACTGCCATGACTGCGGCTCCTGACCGGGATGCCCGGATCGAAAAACTATTGTCAGAGATGACTCTGGAAGAAAAGATCGGCCAGATGTTCATGGCCTCTTTCCGGGTCTGGCAGAAAGAGGCGGATACGGGGGAAATGGATCTGACGGTTCAGGATGCGGAAGACGCCGGACAGGAAGTCAATGTCACGGAACTCAATGACCGGATCCGCAAATGTATCGCAAAATATCATTTCGGAGGTATGCTCCTGTTTGCCGAAAACTTCAGGGATGCGGAGCAGACCCTGCGTCTGACTGCGGATATGCAGCAGACCAATCAGGAAGCCGGAGGCCTTCCGCTTCTTGTGGCGGCCGACCAGGAAGGCGGCTACATCACCCGGCTGACCTACGGGACCAGAGGCCCCGGAAATATGGCTCTGGCAGCGACCGGGAATCCGGAAAATGCCAGGACGATGGCTTCCATCTATGGAAAAGAGCTGAGCCTGGCGGGGGTCAACACAGACTATGCGCCCGTGATGGATATCAACAATAATCCCAACAACCCGGTCATCGGAGTGCGCTCTTTCGGGGATACCCCTGATACTGCGGCCGAGTATGGTCTTCCCTTTATGGAGGGACTCCACGATCAGGGAATGATCGTCACACTCAAGCATTTCCCCGGACACGGAAATACTGACACGGACAGCCACACAGGATTTCCCTGCATTGAGAGCAGCTATGAAGAGTTGAAGAATTTTGAACTGGTTCCTTTCCAGGCTGCCATCGATGCCGGTGCGGATATGATCATGACAGCCCATATCCAGTACCCGAAGATTGAGACGGATACCTACACGTCGATCTCGACAGGAGAGCAGGTCTACCTTCCCGCCACCATGAGCGACGCCATCCTGACCGATATTCTCCGCGGTGAGATGGGCTTTGAGGGGGTCGTGGTCACCGATGCCCTGGATATGGCAGCGATCTCCGAAAATTTCTCTGTAGAGGATACGATCTGCATGACCATTAACGCAGGCGCTGATATTCTGATCCCTCCGACGGTCCTGAGCGCGGAAAAGTTCCATAAGCTGGAGGAGATGATGGATCTGGCTGTTCAGCTGGCTGAAGACGGGAAAATCGACAGCAGGCGCATTGATGATTCCGTCCGCCGCATTCTGGCACTTAAAGAAAAATACGGCCTTCTGGACAAGACGGATTTTACAGTGACGGATGAACAGGTAAGTGCTGCAGTGAACGGAATCGGAAGCGACGAAAACAGACAGACAGCCTGGGATATTACTGAGCAAGCCCTCACACTGGCAAAAAATGACAATGAAGCCTTCCCGCTGAAAACAGAGGCCGGGCAGAGCGCTCTGGTCCTTTTTGCAGACAGCTGCGCAAGCCGTGCAGGTACGGGAGAATTTGCCAGGCAGATCCTGACGGAAAAAGGCTTCCTTTCGGGGGATATTGAATATTCCGTTATGGTCAATTCTGCGGAAAATACAGAGGAGTGTGTACAGGCCGCTGCAGATGCAGACCATGTGATCCTGGTCCACAGCATGTATGATGCCGGAAACCTCGATCCCGAACATGAAGACGGCTTATCCTCTGCAGTCTTTGAACGCATCATCAAAGAGAGACATGACGCGGGAAAACAGTCGATTCTGATTTCCGCCCAGCTCCCCTACGACGCCAATCGCTTCCCTGAAGCGGATGCGATCCTTCTGGCCTATGGCTCTTACATTATGAGAGAAGTTCCGCCTGCCTCCGGAGAAGGCAGCGCTTATATGCCCAACCTGCCGGCTGCGCTTTGTGCCTGCTTTGGTATGGGTGAGCCCGGCGGAAAGGTTCCTGTCACTCTTCCTGAAATCGATGAAAATTATCAGCTGGTCGTAAATCCTTAAGTGAACTTGATGAAGATCCCGGAAATGCGGAAATTTCAAGACTCGCTTGCGAGTCTTGCGCGATGAAGAATAAAAACAGCAGCCATCTTTGTGCAAACATGTACAAACAGATTCTAAGGAATGGCGCTTTTCATATCAAAAAACAGGAGGCGGTTATGGAAGCGAAAGTCAGCAGGGGACATCTCGAAGTACATGACGAAAAGGGATCCTACAGGATTCCGGTCGGCAGACGCAGCAGAAAATGCCTGATGATCCTCGACCAGAAAGAGGGCGAGTATGTCAGGAGCCTGGAGCTGGATCTGTTTACAGGCTTTGTCTATTACTGTGTGGATAACGCCACCAGCGGCGGCCTGTCGTATTATTACGACATGTCGAGTAAAAAAGTGAGCCGCTTTTTTGTCCACCGCTACCTGCGGCTGGCGAGAAACCACGGCTTCGTCGCCACGCCGGAAGAATATGAGGTGTTTGAAAAACTGCCCTGTGAAGACTGGGTAAATGAAGTCGAAAAACTTCCCGGCTGGAAGGAAGCGATCGACAACCGCATGCAGAGACTGCTTCTGCCGGAGGCGGATGTCGTACGCATCCCGGTGGCAGAACAGGTGCAGAAAGACACTGAAAATACGGCGCGGGATTTCCTTGCCGATATCTCATCCGTATCCTTTTTACGTGCACCTTCCGCCTACCCTGCCAAAGAGAAGGAATATTTGTACGTATTCAGACAATCCGGGCAGGAGAACCTTCTGCTGCACCGGGATGATACGATCGGAAATGCCTTCTTCGGAGAAGATGTCGAATTTGAAGGAATCCTATCAGACACAGAGACTGCCTGGCTGGGGAGTCTTCTGGAGTGCACGGCTGCTGCTGATGCAGACGGTCTGTCTGCAGCATTGATGGACCAGGCGGACCGGGTCTTCACTCCGGATGTGATGCACGCTCTCTTTCCGATGAGTGTGGAGCTTGTCTTGCAGAAAGCCGTCCTTTCCTTCAAGGACGGAAGGTCTGTGGAGATCACCGCCGCTGATTCCGGCCGGATCCGCCGTGCCGACATCCTGCAGACGGCTCTGCGCGGCCTGCTCAGACGTGAGATCGAACTCGTCTGAAAAAGGATGTGCAGATTTGGCTGCCGCACTTCCAACAGAAAAGGCGTAAGCTGAAATCCCTGTATTACTGTCTTATATGTACTAAAAATCCCGCTGAAGCACTTTTTGAGATGCCGCAGCGGGATTTGTTTTTCTTTTTTAGAGTAAGGATTTCTGCCGGCTCATAACGTCCCGTCCCGTCACACGGACCGCTGACCTCATTTGGCTGCAGAAATGATCTGAATTATCAGATGCCGAGCTCTTTCTGCAGAGCGGCGATCATTTCCTGATACTCCTCGTCTTTCAGGAATACAGGATCGGGATTGGTGATTGCGAAGCTGCCGCCGAATTCAAAACCACCCTCATATTTGGGAACGATATGGAAATGAAGGTGAGGGTTGGAATCGCCGAAGGAACCAAGATTGATCTTGGTGCATCCCCAGAGCTTCTTGACTGCGCCGGATGCAGCGGCAAGATCTGCGCAATAATCATTTCTTTCCTGCTCGGTGCACTCGCAGAGCTCTTTCTTGTGTGCTTTCAGAGCAAGTGCGCAGCGGCCCTTGTGTGCCTGATCCTTGAACAGATACAGAACGCCGGCCTTCATTTCGCCGACTTTGAACATAATAGCCTCGCGGCCTTCATGGTGCTCATCACAGTAGAAACAACCCATAGTAACATCCTCCTGTTTCGTCTTACACGGATTGCATACCATCCAGCAATCCTGGTTTTGGTTTCATTACTATAATTATATAGCAGACGCGAATTAATTGCTATCTGAAATATTGACAGAGCTCAAATAAAATCCGTGCGCATTCCCGCACAGGCAGGCGGATGCATGCTGTATTGCTCTGTCACCTGGTGCTTTGCGGTTGACTGAACAGGAATTATCGCTTGACAGTAGTACAGAATAGTGTATAATTCATGTAAATGAATATGATTCAAAATAGGGAACACGGATGCCGGGATATTTTGCGGCTGCAATAGCTGATGGAGGAATGAAAATGACAATCAGTGAGAGAATTTTTGAAAGACTTGCACAGATGCACATGACGCAGAAACAGTTTTCTGAAGAGACAGGCATTCTTCAGAGTACCATCAGTGAGTGGAAGAAGAAAAAGACCAATCCGACATCTGAAAAGATCATGGTGATCTGCAAAGTGCTCGATGTCACACCAGAATGGCTCTTATCCGGAATTGAAAAGAACGGTTCCCGCAAGAGCCGTGCAGACTGGTATGTGGTCGGAAAAAAGACGGAACTCGGCCATCTGATCAACGCCTACAACAACATGGGCAAAGACCGCAGAAACAGGCTGATGGGCTACGTTGAGGCCATCGAATCCATTCCGGATCCAAACGCGTCAGATGAATAAGCTGAGGCTTGTTAGCATTGACTAATATCTAGACTGAAAGGCATAATTATTTATAGACAAATGTCGGAAACATAATGCAATATTTTTATAGATTTTCGGAAAGGAGCTTGAGAATGAAATACAAATGCACGATCTGCGGTCACATTTATGACGAGGAAAAAGAAGGCGTAAAGTTTGCGGATCTTCCTGCGGATTGGAAATGTCCTATCTGCAAGCAGCCGAAAGCCAAATTTGAGCCCCTCGATGAGACAGCAGAGCTGACATGGGCTTCCGAGCACAAGATCGGCATCGCATCCGATCTCGATGACGAGATGAAAGAGTTCCTGCGTGCAGAGTTTGCAGGCGAGTGCTCAGAAGTCGGCATGTATCTTGCTATGTCCAGAGCAGCGATCCGCGAGGGCTATCCCGAAGCCGGTGCTTTCTATCGTCAGGCAGCTTTCGAGGAAGCTGATCATGCTGCCCGTTATGCTGAGATGCTCGGCGAGGTAGTTTCCGCTTCCACCAAGGCGAATCTTGAAGCTCGTGTAGCAGCTGAGAACGGCGCATGTGCCGGCAAGACCAAATTTGCCAAGAAGTGCAAAGAGATGGGTCTGGATGCCCTTCATGACAGCATCCACGAGATGGCACGCGACGAAGCTCGTCACGGCCAGGGCTTCAAAGGCCTTCTGGACAGATATTTCAAGTAAGGAGCAGGCAGTAGTCCGGGATCGGACGGCAGTTTTGCCGTTTTAACGGACAGCCGGTCATGAAAGGAATTGTCAACGCCAGCCGGGATAAACGGCTGGCGGTTTTTTTGTCTCATCCGAACAGCTGCCTGAGGGCTGATGCCCCGGGCGGAATCGTTTTCACCTCCTTGCACAACCGATTCCTTGCATAACATTGTACAGAAGTGTTATCTTAACTGAGTGCACATTTTTTTGATTCTTTCTGCTGTTGGAAAAACGGCAGAATCCTGTTTCAAAAACATTGCAGGAGAAAGGTGTAAAAAATGGCAGATATGCTGGATTATCTGGACTGGAGAGGAGATATTCCGTTCTCGACAGATCCATTTAATGAAGTGGACGCTCTGATCCTCTCGGAAGTTTCCTATGTGGATTTTGGGGGGATCGTGCCGGGTCCTGAAGAAGAATTTGACGCCGATATGCTGAAGATCGATGCAGTTCCTGTGGTGTCTGTTGCGTATGCAGTCAAACGGTTCTGGAATCTTCACTCGGAAGCGGAGATCGAGAGCAGCAACACTCTATATAAAAGAGCACCGTATGTGCTGGACAAGCTTTGCAGCGGTGCACGTTTTGGAGAAATGTATCTGGGCGGATATGTCAATCAAATTTCTTCCGAAAAGAACGAGCAGATGTCCGCGATCACATATTTTTTGTCTGACGGCTCTTCCTTTACAGCTTTTCGAGGAACTGACGATACTCTGATCGGCTGGAAAGAAGATTTTACCTTCAGCTTTATGAAAGAGACTGCCGGTCAGAAAAGCGCTGTGGATTACCTCAACAAAATATACGGAAAGCATAATGATCCTGATCGAACCGCAAACAATCGGATCACAGACACAGACGGAAAAGGGCAGGAGGAGTGGAAGGATTACCCCATCCGTGTCGGCGGCCATTCCAAGGGCGGTAATTTTTCTGTCTACGCTTCCGCTTTCTGCGAAGCAGACATTAAAAAAAGGATCATACAGATTTATAACAATGACGGCCCCGGCCTGCTGGAGGAGATCACACAGACGGACGGATACAGGGAGATCCTTCCCAGAGTTCACAATGTCGTGCCGGAGGAATCGCTTTTCGGTATACTGCTGGACAGCGGTTACTACTATAAAGTGACAAAGAGCAATCAGAAGGGTCTTTGGCAGCACGACGCCCTGAGCTGGCAGATCAAACGCAATCAATTTGAAGAGGCTGACGGTGTTTCCGAGAACAGCCTGGCCCTTAAAAAGGTCATTGAGTCCTGGGTTTACGGGATGAGCCTGGAGGAGCGCAGAGAAACCGTTGATATTATTTTTACACTTCTGGCGGATACCGGGTTTGAGAATGTTTCCGAGATTTCCTCTGAACACTTGAAAAGTATTCCCGACCTTGTGCGTGCCTACAGGGAACTGAGTCCGGAAGAAAAACATACCTTCCATGAAACAGTGATCAGACTCTTTAAGAGCGGTGCAAGCTCAATCTCTGAGGAACTGCAGGAGCGGATCGCAAAACAGAGGGAAAAAGCCCAGAACAAGGAATTGACATGATCAATACGAAGATGCGGCGTGATCTTGGACAGAAAGTGACGGCAGTGAGATATCGCAAAAAAGAAAAAGATGATGAAAAGAAATCAGACAAATCTCAACACTTGTACAAGGTGTGCGGAAATAAAAAATATTGAAAAAAGTGCTTGAAAAGACATTTTTACTGTGTTAATATAGCACTCGCCGCTGAAAAAGAGCGGCACAACAACAAGACGTTTTCAACTGAGTTCACGTGATGAACAGAAAAGAAAATAAAAAAAGTTGTTGACAAGCTGGAAATACCATGTTATGATGATATGGTATCTCACCTCAAAAAAGAGGGGCGAGAAAAGAAGACCTGCCCTGCAGGCTTCGAAAAACATTTCCAATCTTATATGAGAACAAGACAGAAATGCAACCCTGAATATATTCCTTTATA
>JBGUPU010000041.1:0-77212 GCA_045130475.1 Lachnospiraceae bacterium | reverse complement strand
AGGATGGGATTCGAACCCATGTGCCCGTTAGGACAAACGGTTTTCAAGACCGCCTCGTTATGACCGCTTCGATACCTCTCCGTATCGGTTTTTACTCTCACGAGACAAGTTGGTGTCTCGCGCGAACAAATGATATATTAGCAAAAAGGTTTGTCCGTGTCAATGATTTTTCAAGAAATTTTCCATTTTTATTTGCGTTAATTTTATATCGTTTTATAGTTAGTTTTTCGGACTGCTGCTCTGTCTGAAAACGCCTTGAAACCGGATCGGCGCGGTCTGAAAAAGGGTGCGGGTCATAACAATAAGGTATGCGGATTAAGAACAAAATAGAGTACGGATTCACAGCAATAGAGAAACGGGACAGGCACCCGCCGGATGTCTGTCCCGTTGGATCTGCAGTATAGCCATTACTCTGGACAGTCACTTTTCAAGAGAGGATCACTTTTTATGAAATGATCACTTTTCAAGAAGAGCGCGGAGGCTCTCGACGCGGTCAAGTCTCTCCCAGGGAAGGTCGAGGTCCAGACGGCCGAAATGTCCATAGGCTGATGTCTGGCGATAGATCGGTCTGCGCAGGTCGAGCATCTTGATGATACCGTCCGGGCGGAGATCAAATTCCTGTTCGATGATCCTGACGATTTTCTCATCGGAGATCCTGCCTGTTCCGAAGGTGTCAACCATAATGGACATAGGGCGTGCAACACCGATGGCATATGCGAGCTCGATCTCCATTTTGTCCGCAAAACCGGCAGCAACGAGGTTCTTGGCGACGTAGCGCGCCGCGTAGGCAGCACTGCGGTCGACCTTGGTGCAGTCCTTGCCGGAGAAAGCACCGCCGCCGTGACGGGCATATCCGCCGTAGGTGTCGACAATGATCTTGCGTCCTGTCAGACCTGCATCACCGTTGGGGCCGCCGACAACAAAACGGCCGGTCGGATTGATGTAATACTTTGTCTTCTCGTCGGCCATGCCGGCAGGGATCACAGGATCAATGACAAATTTCCTCATGTCCTCGTGAATGCGTTCCTGTGTGATATGAGGGTCGTGCTGGGTGGAGAGGACGACCGCCTCCACGCGGAAAGCCTTTCCGTTTTCGTCGTACTCAACGGACACCTGTGCCTTGCCGTCGGGACGCAGATAAGGCAGGATCCTGTCTTTGCGGACTTTGGCAAGTCTGCGGGTCAGCGCATGGGCCAGGGAGATGGGCATGGGCAGATACTCCTCCGTCTCATTGGAGGCATAGCCGAACATCATGCCCTGATCGCCTGCGCCGGTCTCCATATCGGATTCGAAGCGCTTTTCCAGAGCATTGTTGACACCCATCGCGATGTCGGGGGACTGTTTGTCAAGCGCGACCATAACTGCACAGGTATCGGCATCGAACCCGATATCCGAGCTGGTATATCCGATTTCGCGGATGGCCTTGCGCACCACCTCCTGATAGTTGACGACTGCATTGGTCGTGATCTCGCCGCAGACCACAACAAAGCCGGTAGAGGCCATCGTCTCGCAGGCAACACGGCTCATGGGATCCTGTTCCAGGCAGGCATCAAGAATAGAATCGGAAATTGCGTCGCACACTTTGTCGGGATGTCCCTCAGTAACAGATTCCGATGTAAAAATATACTTGTCCATATTCACCTTTCCTTCTGTAAATCCTCAAGTAAAATACTCTTCCGGGAAATGATGCCCGTCGGGCAAATTGCTCTTCCGAAATCATTTCCGGCATAAAAAAACCACATGGCGGGCATGTGGAAATACAACATACCCTTATTGTTCGAAACACCGTTTACGGTTCTCGCTCAGGGAGGCACCTTCCTTGGCAGCGCAGTATCCAGCGTCTGTCGCAGGGGTTGCCGTGGCTTCACAGGTCCTATGTACCTCCACCACTCTGAATAAGAGAAAAACAATATGAAATTCCGGGCGGAAATCCGTCTTTTTTACGGCTTCACGCCACGTTTTGTCCTATACAGAAACGAGTATTAGTATAATAGAGCATGGGCATGTGCCTGTCAACAGAAAAAACCGACAAAGAAACCTGCCTTTTTGACCGTTCTTTCATGAAATATTCAGACATCGGCTTTTCTTACTCCTTTATCTTCAGTCATTAACTTCTCCTCCTTCCCTTTTCGGCGTGCAGGCTGGCTGCCTCCTGCTTACCGGCGCCGCTGTTCTTTCCGTTGCGAAAACAAAAGATGTACTTTATTATTAGATTATCAGGAGCAGACTTATTTGTTTCAGCAGACAGATCATGATACTGCTTGATTTTCGAGGTGAGATATGAATCCGAATTCAAAATCCATCAGCTTTGAAGTGTATTATATGAATCGTCTGGAAAAGCTCGCCTTTTTCATGGGCGTGGCAGGTATCTTCTGCACTTTTATCTCGCCTGTCGCAGCGCCCTTTCTGCTGGGGTCAATGGCGATCATCTTCGCCGTCCTGTCAAAGGGAAGGAATCTGCGTTTCTCCAGGCGTGGCCTGGTCGCGGCAATCCTGGGAGCAGCCGCGATCATCATCAACGCAGTATTCCTTGTGATCACTTTGAGCACATTAAAAGAGATGCTCGCGGATCCCGCAGGCCGCCAGCAGCTGAGCGACATGCTCTACCGGCAATACGGCATCACGCTGGATGAACTGCTGCCGCAGCTGTCAGTCATCCCTTTGTTCCGGTAAAGCCATTTCAAAAGAATAAATCCGCAGGAAGAGCCGGCGCAGCCCCCGGTCTCCCTGCAGTCTGCAGCCATGACTGCAGAAATGTAACAAAATACCAGGAGTGATCCAAATGAAATATCACAGATCAAATGCAGAGCTTTTTGCGGATGCGAGAAGGGCGCTGCTCGGACATCTCAGCGCAGCAGTATGGAGCATGCTGCTTTTTCTGGCCCTCACAGTTTTTCTGGCGCAATTCTCCTCTTCTTTCAACCTTTCCAATGTTTACCTGAATCTGCTGATCAGTCTGGCTTCCCGTTTTGTCTCAACACTGCTGATCAGTTTGTTCGGAATCGGACTCTCTTCGATTTTCCTGAATCTGCTGTATGGCCAGCCCGCATCCCCACGCGGTCTTTTGACTTGCTTTTTTGAAAATCAGGACACCTGCATCCGTGTCCGTTTTTACATCACTGTCGGTGAATTTATCTGTCTGATGCCTATACAGCTCTTTCTGGCTCTGGTTCCCCCGCAGACTCTTTCAAATCTTCTGCCGGCGGCCGCCGGATTGGCTTTGTTCTGCCTGGCAGGTTATATGTACTGGTCTCTCACCTTCTCCATGGCCAACTTCCTGCTGCTTGATTTTCCCGACATGAGTGCAGAGAGGATCCTGCATGCCGCACGCACTATGATGAATGGGAACAGGATCCGGCTGCTGAAACTGTACATTCGACTTGTGCCCCTGCATCTGCTGGGAATCTTTTCCTTCGGCATCGCCAATATATGGACTTCCTGCTGCCAATACGCCTGTGTCGCCGCCTTTTATAAAGATATGATGAATACGGCAAAGGCATCCGAATAAATACAGATATATATTGCAAAAATAAATATCTTAAAAAACAGGCATCCCGAGGGGATGCCTGTTTTTCATGTCAGACTACTCTGTTTCTGCTGCTGCAGAAGGCTCCTGCTCCTGACTGCCGGCAGCGTCGTTGACAGGATCTGTTTTGGTTTCCTCCTGAACAGACCGCTCTCCGCTCTCTGCTGCAGGATGGCTCTCTTCTTCGCCGGATTTATCCTCCGATACTGCAGCTTCATTTTCCGTATCGGCACTACCGCCCTCTTCTGTCTCCTCTTGCTCGACAGCCGGAGCAGTTTCTTCAGGCACATCCGGAATCTTCTCTGAAGCTGTATCTTCACCGGCCTGAGAACTGTCCTCTTCATAGGAATCTGTACTCCGGTCAGGATTATCCTCCGGGGATTTTACAGGTTCAGCCTTGTCACTGCTGCTTTCTGTCCCGGATCCGTCCCGCGGCTGTTCAGGATTTCCGATACTGCCCGGGGAAGCGGCAGGCTCTTCCTCTTCCTTCTCTGGAAGGGTATAGGAGAGGTCGAAACTGCATTTGCAGACGGCTTCCTCATCGATCTGCCGGACTGTTTCTGCATCCTTTTTCTCCGCAGCAGCTTCCCTTTCTTCAAACGCTGCATCGGTATAGACTGCAAGAACGCAGTCTGTCTTCATTTCACTCTCCGTGTGACCTTGACCGGAAGCGGCCCGCAGGGCATCAATATTTGCTGTGAGACTCACATCCGCCTTGCAGCCGTCCGGACTCATTGAGCGCAGATAAAGGATGCCTGTTTCAAAAGCCCCTTTTCCGGAAGATAAATCCGCCAGGGTATCCTCTGCTGCTTCCCGGATCTCCTTAAGATCCGTTCGCTCCTTTTTGCCGTCGGGATCATGCAGGTGAATCGAACCGCTGTCGTCTCCGCCGAGATTCACAGCGCCCAAAAGGGTGAGGTCTTTGTCTTCTTTAGTCAGGACCGCAAGGACATAGTCCTGTCGTGGATTGATCCTGTCCGCCTCTTCTGTGACCCTCTCACTCAGAGAAGCCGGAACGCGCAGAACGGCTTCAAGGTTCACTTCCCTGTCTTCATCTGCGCTGTAGGAGGCATTACGTGTCAGAACAGCGGGCTTGACAACGTTCACCGTATAGGTCGAAGAAGGAGGGCTGCTCTCCCCGCTATCCCCGGAGGAGAGAACTGCCGTAATCTGTGCTTCACCGGCTGAGACAGCTGTCACAATGCCGTTTTCATCCACCGAAGCTGTCTCGGGATCGCTGCTGCTCCATTTCAGCGAAGCCAGCTCCCCCTGGGCGGGGACGATCTCCGCGTCAAGCGCAAGGCGTGAACCTGCAACAATACTGCCGTCCTGAACCGGGGTATTGCCGGCCCGATCGGAAGGATAAATATAGATCTTCACTTCTTCCGGGGCGGCTGAAGCGCGGGCAGATTCCTCTACGCGGGCAGATTTCAAAGGAGCACTCTCAACCGGGGCAGGATTGGCAGCGGCTGTTTTATTTGCGGCAGTCTGCGTCGTTTTGACACTGGCTGTCTTCACGGCAGCTGCAGTCACAGTTACTTTACAGGTGGCTTTTTTCCCATTTACTGTCTTTACTGTAATTACAGTTGTCCCTTTCTTCCTGGCTGTGATCTTGCCGCCGGAAACCGTAGCAACTTTTTTGTTGCTCGATGTCCATGTGAGCTTTTTCTTGCCTGCATAGGATGGTGTGATCGCTGCCTTCAGAGTCACGGAACTTTTGACCTGAATTGACAAGGCTTTTTTAGGAAGGGTAACCTTGCTGGGAGTGATGGCGCCCGCCATGCGCGGAACACCGCGGCCGTAATATTTATCCGTTCCTTTGCCACCGAGATCCTTTGCATAAGATCTGACGAGATTCTGTATCCTGGAGGCCTTGGCAGAGGGATTCATGAGCCTGTACATTGCCGCCGCAGCCGAAATGTGGGGTACTGCCATGGAGGTACCGCTGGCCGTCGCATATTTCCCATGGAGCCAGCAGCTTCTGATGTTGACTCCGGGCGCTGAGATATCCAGTGAAGAGCCATAGTTTGAGAAACTTGCTCTTTTTCCGTTTGCATTGATCGCACCGACGACAATGGGAGCAGACATGTGCGCGGGGCAGACATACTTGGTGTTGCTGCATTCATTTCCTGCTGCCACAACCACGGTAGCACCCTTTTTATTCGCGTAATTGATGCAGCTCTCAATATATTTATAGTGCTGATAGGCGCCCAGGCTCAGATTGATGACCTTTGCCCCCTTGTTCACTGCATAACGGATCCCGTTTCCGACGGAGGAAGGATTTCCGTTTCCGGACGCATTGATGACTCGTACCGGAAGGATCTTGACATTGATCCCCGGCGTGCAGTCCACGATAACGCCGGCCACATGGGTCCCGTGGCCGTTTTTATCAGAAGGATTGCTGTCATTGTCCACATAGTCCTTACCGGTAAGGATCCTGCCCTTCAGTTTATTATGGTAGGACACACCGCTGTCAATAACAGCGACTTTGATCGTTCTCTTGGTGTGTGATTTGACAAAAGCGGCATACTTATCCGCCTGGATATAAGACGCACCCCAGGACATGGCATTCGATGAGACAGCGGCAGCCTCGGTTTTCACAGTATCCTGATACACCAGATCCCCTGTAAGCCCCACATTATGTTTTGGAGAGCTGTCCTCTTCGATCGCGGTGATCTCGGGCTTGGTGTTTTGTGAATCATCGGAACCGCCTTGCGGTGTACTGCCTTCCAGCGAGATATGACCGACTTTTGTATCGTCTATATTCACCGAACAATCATCCGGCTCCACGTAAGAGACAGCAGGAAGAGCTGCGATTTTCCCGGCTGCCTTCTTTGCCGCGCTTCTTGAAGAGAACTGAACGAGAGACACGCCGAAGCTGCTGTTGATGACGGTTGTCGCCTTATATTTGGAGAAGTCCACCGACTTTCCGTCTTCAAGGCAGACGATCAGACGTCCTGAGGAATATTTCTTTGCCTTTCCTGTGCTGTGCTCCAGCATGCCGCGGCTTTTTTTTGCAAGCTTTGCGGACTCTGCCGCAAACTGATCATCCGTATCCGCCGTGATCACAACGGTCTTTGTCTTTTTTTTCGAAGTGCCCGCATAAGCCCGCATACAGCCAAAACCGGCTGTCAGCACAAGCACTGCCAGGAAAAAAACTGCGATCAGAAACCATTTTCGTCTGTCTGCCGTTCTGCATTGCACAGAGTTCACTCTGCCGGTTCCGGACTTATATATCCTTTTTTCATACTCGATCATATCTCGCCCTTCCCGTTTCATGAACAACATTCACACCCTTCTCAACAGCGCGATCAGGGAAAAACAGTTTGTAAAAATAATCTTTTACAGTATAGCACACCCATTGCCGGATATAAAAGCTCTTCAGAGGGCGGACCCCTTTTGAGCCTGCAGGAACGATCAGACAGGGTCCACAGCCGGAGGAGCAGACGGATTCATGGCGATCTGTCTGGGTGTATCGGTGCGGATCTCGATGAGGGGACCGCCCTTTCCCTCTACAAACGCCCGGGTGATTGTCACTTTTCCGATATTCTCATCCTTGGGAATCTCATACATGATATCCATCATGAATTCCTCGATGACAGAGCGAAGCGCACGGGCACCGGTATCCCTCTCCAGGGCCTTTGCCGCAATGGCCTCCAGGGCATCGTCTTCGAACTGCAGGTCTACCTCATCAAGAGAAAGGAGTTTCTGATACTGCTTGAGGATGGCATTTTTGGGTTCCCGAAGAATCCGGACCAGCATGTCCGTGTCAAGTCCCTGCAGAACACAGGTGATCGGGAGACGTCCGATGAACTCGGGAATCATGCCGAACCGCCGCAGGTCTTCGTTTGTCACATGGTCCAGGATATTTTTGTCGTTGTCAAAATGGTCTTTGAGCTGTGCGCCGAAGCCCATGGAAGTCTGTTTCTGCAGACGCTCCCTGATAATGGTCTCGAGGTTGGGAAAAGCACCGCCGCAGATAAAAAGAATATTGCGGGTGTTCACGGTTGCCAGCGGGACCATGGCATTTTTGCTGCTGGCGCCGACCGGCACCTCTATTTCCGCCCCTTCCAGAAGTTTCAAAAGACCCTGCTGGACAGACTCACCGCTGACATCGCGGGAGTTGGTATTGCGCTTTTTGGCGATCTTGTCGATCTCGTCTATGAAGACGATTCCCTTCTCCGCCTTCTCCACATCGTTGTCGGCGGCGGCGAGAAGCTTGGAGATAACACTCTCAATGTCATCTCCGATATAGCCTGCCTCGGTGAGGGCCGTCGCGTCGGAGATCGCGAGGGGCACATCCAGAAGCTCCGCCAGTGTGCGCACAAGATAGGTCTTGCCGCAGCCGGTGGGGCCGATCAGGAGGATGTTGGATTTTTCGATCTCAATCTCATCCATCGTTCCTGTTTTGACACGCTTGTAGTGATTATAAGCAGCGACGGAGATAAACTTCTTGGCGCGGTCCTGCCCGATCACATAGCGGTCAAGCTCCTCTTTGATCTTGTGGGGAGCCGGTATACTGTCGATGGAAAACACAGGTTTTCTTGTACTTTTTTTCTTCTTTTTGACTTTCGGACCCGCCTGGCCGAAACCTCCTCCGTTTCCGAAAAGGTCGCCCAGGTTGAGGAAGCTGATGGACGGGCCCTTCCGGCCTTTGCCGCCGGAACTCTCTTCGTCATCGCCCTCGTCGCCGTCTTCACCTGCTCCGGCTCCCAGAGCCCGCAGGATCGTGCCGGAAATATCCGAAACATTTTCAAAGCTGACGCTGCTCCCGGCCGGATCCTCCGCCGTCTCATTTTTATCCGCGGCGTCCTCAACGATCACATCGGGATCTGCGGAAAGAGTCTTCTCTGTGTCCTCCTTCTCTCCGGTCACTGCAGAAGCGGTATCTTTTCCGGCAGACGGCTTTTCGGAAGAGCTGTTTTTCCTGCTGCTGTCCGGGCTGTTTCCATAGGAGGGGCCTCCGTAGAACATGTTGAAGAGGTTCTGTGTCATGGAGGGATCACCTGTCATTTTTGAAAAGTCCATATTGCCGGCAAAGTCCATCATCTTCTGCATACAGTCGCTGCAGACGCACATATTACCGGGCATATGGATCATTTTTCCGGCAGCGGTATCCGGCCGTCTGCACATGACACAATACTCTGTCACATGCGGATTTCCATTGTCATTACTATTGCTATTTGCCATATAAATACCGTCCCTGTATTCTCTATATGCCATGATGCCCCGTCCTGCAAAAATGCAGGGCGGGGCTGCTTACTTTATTACAACATAATGTGATTTCCAGTACTCTGCGCATTCATGCACTCTATGAATTCATGTACTATGTTGATTCATGTATTGCGGAACCATCAGAATCCGAACGGGAATGAGAAGATGTTGGATTCATCCTCTTCCTGGGAAGGCCAGGATTCCTGTCCGCGTCTCTGCTGACCGCCGTTTCCTTCAGAAGAGCTGCTGACATCCAGCTTCCTGGTGAGTGTCACCTTGATCTCGCGCTCTTCATATTCGCCGCCCTCCATGGGGTGCTGCACAGTCAGGGTCACTTCCTCACCGGCACTATAGTAGGCCAGCTGATTCTGAAGATCCTCCATACCGGTGATCGTCTGTCCGTTGATCGCCGTAACAATATCTCCCTGCTTCAGATCGCTCTGTGCGGCGCCGCTGCCTTCGATGATCTCCTCGACATAAGCTCCGACAGGCAGGCCGTAAGCACTTGCCACATCAGATGTGACGGAAATACCGTAGATTCCCAGGACACCCTGTTCCTCTTCCGCGACCTTCGTCTTGCTCTCCTGGGTCTTGAGTCCGTCGATGATGGGGATCGCTTTGGAGATCGGGATCGCAAAGCCCATGCCCTCAACAGCGCTGCCGCCGATCTTGTTGGAGTTGATGCCGATAACCTGTCCGATGGAATTCAGAAGAGCGCCGCCGGAGTTGCCGGGATTGATCGCTGCATCTGTCTGGATAAAGGTTCCTGTAATACCATCTTCACTGGTGATCTCACGGTTCAGAGCACTGATGTATCCGACTGTGAGGGACTGGCCGTATCCAAGCGCATTTCCGATGGCGATCGCATGTTCTCCGATGCGCAGGGAATCGGAATCTCCGAGCTCGGCGATGGCGATCTTCTCTTTGGTCTCCTGGGAGAGAGCGTCAAGAGAGACAGCGATCACTGCCAGATCAGAGCTGGCATCTGTTCCCTTGAGGGAAGCTTCGCAGTTTGACTCATCGATAAACTGTACGCTCAGGCTGTCCGCGCCCTCAACGACATGATTGTTGGTGACGATCAGAAGCTCACTGCCGTTCTCCTCAATAATGATACCGGACCCTGCAGATTCGCCTTCCTGTGTATATGTCCTGCCGAAAAATTCACTTTCCTCAGTGAATTTATTGTAGACAGAGACGATTGCAGGCATCACATTCTCGGCGACATCGGCAACGGTAGTATCCTCCAGTGAACTCTGTCCCATTGCATCCTTTACAGTAGGGATTGTACCGGCGGATCCGATCCCGGATGAGCTGTCGGCGGAGGCAGAATCCGCATCTTCATTTTCGTTTTCGCTGACAGAGCTTTCAACCCGGCTCTGCGCAGAGGAAGAGCTCCTGGACAGGGAGGCCGTTGAAGCGCGGCCGGATGCCATTGCACCTGCTCCGGCTCCGATCACAAAGACGAGGATGACTGCAAGTGCCACAGCGAGAGGTCCGTGCTTTTTTTTGCGTTTATCTTTTTGGGGAGACTCGGACACAGGTGAAACCGGTCTGTAGGTCCCGTATTCTGTGTCCTGGCTTCCGGTGTCGTTGTAGGTGTTGTTGTAGCTGTAGTAGCGGCCGGAATCATAATGTCCGGTTTCTGCAGCCGTATCCTGCTGCAGGTCATGCTCTTGTGAGCCTGCAGGAGTCTCAGAATGGTTCTCCTCAGAAGTATTATCAAAATTGAATTTTTCGTCTGCCATTTCTTTTGCCCTTTCTTTAACACTGCAGCCATTCCCGTTTCATGTCCGCTTGCTCTGTACGGAAATCTGTACTGCCGATTCATTTTTCAATCATTTGATGATCTCTTATGAAATGTAGTGTAGGCTTGAAATGTGTTGTTTTTGTGTGTTTTTAAGAATCAAATTGTAAAAATACAGACGATTTTTTCAGTACAGATCATCCTCTTCGATCACGTAAATCTCCAGGTAATCAAAATCAATATCTTCCACAAAGGCATCCCTGGTAAACCGGGCCCTGGCATGTCTTTGAAAATCGCGTACTGTTGCGTCGAGCCAGACCGGAACAGCCAGGTCAAACTCCACACAGGCCGCTTCGAGCGTGCGGAAGACCTTATGCGTCCTGGTATCGTCGGAGCCATCTTCGATCACTGTATCTTTGATGAGATGGTTATCCTTCCATTCTCTTACCCATAAACGAAACATGCAGCACCTCTTCTGCGGATGCAGAACCGCTGCTGCAGTTCAGGATCCGGCGGATCCTGAACTGCAGCGGACTTTTGAAATTACAGGTCAATACCGTTCGCCTTGCAGAGCTCCCGTGCGCTCTCAACAGAATCGATACCGGTCTTGTTTTTGATCGGCGCGAATTCCCTGGAGCGTTCCACTTCCACGGGAAGGCATGTATCAAGCTCTCGGACCATGTCCAGAACGAGCTGTTCAAATTTATAGCCGTTGGGTTCTTCCGGAGAGACGGGATTGCCGTTCTCATCCAGGCAGGGGATCTTTTTCTCAACGATATGTACCGGAAGCACCTCATCTACGATGCGCTCGAGATCTTTTTCCCGGAAGAGATAGTTCATGATGACGCCGAAATTGTAGGCGGGATCGCCGTTTTCGTTTTTGGCATCCAGAAGTTCCGGAGTCATCTCGTAGTATTCGATGACGGAAGGCTTTCCGTCGGCGAGGCAGATGGCACCGACGCGCTCATCCCTGTGTGCCTTGCGGACCGTCTTGGCACCCGAAGCACAGCCGGAAGCGATCGTAGCACCTACAAAAATCGGGTCTGCGATCCGCTGCAGTACGTTGTCGACTGCGAAGGTGTTGAGCCATTCAATGCCGAGTTCATGGACCTTGTCGATCAGACCGCAGCGCTTCATGGAGAGGAACCAGCCGCCGTTGCCGTTGGGGGAAGTAGAGATCCTGTTCTTCGCCTCCATATACACCTTGCCGCTGTAATCTGCTGCCGGAGCCATCTCCTGCTTGAAAAACCAGATCATGGAAGGATCATAGCCGAAATAGTTCTTCTCCTTCATGAATGCGACTGTCTTGTCGTGGTTCTTGTCGCTGGTCATGATAAAGAAAGGAACAAAGACTCCCGCCGCATCGACGACTTCCATCAGGTTTTCCACCAGTCTCTGCATGATATAGACGGGGTGGGTGATCCCGATATCATACATGCACTTGGGGTCGTCAGATCCCAGGCGGGTCCCCATGCCGCCGGCCAGAAGAACGGCCGCGACCTTTCCCTGGCGGACTGCGTCCAGGCCGATCTTCATAAACTCATCTTTCCGCCTGTTGATCTCATCCAGCTCCATCGCCGCAATGGGAGAGATCTCCTTGATCTCCAGGGCTGCATCCTTGTGGTCTATATACTGCAGAACAGAGAAATCTGTCTCATCCACCTGCTGCAACAGCTGGGCCTTTGCGGCATCATCGAGCTCGTCATAGTACTTCAGTACATGAAGCTGTCCGTACTCCTCCAGCTTTTTATAAGCATCCTGATAGGTCATGATGTTTTCGGCGGCCGGCATTTTCGAGCCGGTGCCTTCCTCCTTTCGTTTTTCTTATTTCTTTTCTATTTTCTGTTTTCCTTTTAATGATCTTTCTGTTTTCTTTTAAATAATCTTTCGGTTTTCTTTTTAATGATTCACTGGTCCCGTTTATCGGCTCCGGACCGAAACGGCAGATGGCTATTCAGGAAAAAACACTTGTCCGGACAAAAATACGTCCTTTCTTTGTTGTCTTCTCCTCTCCCTCATAAATAAATTTGCCGTGGCCGCGCACAGAAATCCTGCTTCCGGCGGCCGGCGAAAAGGAAGAGGAAGTCACGATCCTGCCGTCGGCAAAGACCTCCTCGCGGGAAACCAGCTCCTGCGCCGCGGAACGGGAAATGTGAAAGACCATGGCGATCAGGCTGTCAACCCGGACAGAAGCAATACTGCCGCTGCGGGACACGAGTACCGGACAGGCCGTGCAGGCCGCCGGCGCCGTGATCTGAATATCCACATGGGCACGCCCGATGGTGACCAGTTCCCGGCAGATATGTTCCGCCATACCGGCGAGGACATAAACCCAGGCACAGGATCCGTCTTTTTCCAGCAGGATATCGCCGATCTGTTCACGCCCGATTCCCAGATGCATCAGAGCTCCGAGGCAGTCCCGGTGACCGATCTCCTTGGTGAAACGGGCACCCCGCACTTGAATTTTCAGGCAGGACAGGATCCCTTCTCCCGCTTTCTCCTGCGTGCACAGATCCTCCTCTTCCAGGTAAGAGGGGAGAAAAAAGAGGACTTTTCTGTCCGCCTCCTGTGTTCCGCCGAAAAAGACAGCTCTCTTTCCGCTCTGGGGAATATCCGGACCCGCCAGCACCGACAAGGCAAGTGACTGCTCTGAAAGGGACAGAAAACCAGTGTGCGTCACATATCCGTTTTGTTCTGCCTGCCTTGCCAGATCCCTGATCCTTCCGGCAAGCAGGGACTCATCTTCCCGGTTTCGCATAGACTATTACTCCGTCTCCCGTTCTGCTGCCCGCTCCGCCCTCAATGTTCTTCCATGGCCTGAGCCACTTTGATCATCAGGGCGCATTCGATACGTTTTTTAAAAATATCACAGCCCATCTGATAGGTGCCGTGAATGTCGCCCGCGGCGTGATACGCGTTTGCGGCGCAGCCTCCCGCGCAGTAGAGTCTGGCCCAGCAGTCTACACACTCGGGACGGGAGTAGACATTGCAGAGCTTGAAGGAATCCCTCAGCTCCGTATTGGTCACACCCTTCCAGATATCACCCATTTTGTATTCCGGGTCATTGACAAACTGATGGCAGGGATACAGATCACCGGATGCCGTCACAGCCAGATATTCCGTGCCGGAACCGCAGCCCGAAATGCGCTTGTAGATGCAGGGTCCGTGCTCCAGATCCAGCATATAGTGGTAAAAAGTGATCGGCCTGCCTTCGCGCTCCCTGCGGAGCATATCCCTGGCCAGGATCTCGTACTGTTCAAAGACCACAGGGAGGTCCTCCGGCTTCAGCGCGGAAGGGCTGTCGGGATCAGCGACCACCGGTTCCATGGACAGTTCCGCAAATCCCAGATCATCCGCCATATGGAAGATATCCTCTGTAAAGTCCGTATTGAAATGTGTGAAGGTCCCGCGCATGTAATAGCCCTTCCCCCCGCGCTTTTCAACAAACCTTTTGAAATTGGGAACGATCCTGTCGTAACTGCCGCGGCCGGCATAATCCCTGCGGAAACGGTCATTGACCTCTTTTCGTCCGTCAAGGCTCAGGACAACGTTATGGCATTCCTTATTTGCCCATTCAATGACTTCATCCGTCACGCCCACGCCGTTGGTTGTCAGGGTAAAGCGGAAGTTTTTCTTTTTTTCCTTCTCGATCGAGCGCGCGTAGGCAACCAGATCTTTGCAGACCTGGAAATTCATCAGAGGCTCTCCGCCGAAAAAGTCGACTTCCAGATTTCTGCGCATGCCGGAATTTTCCACCAGGAAATCCAGAGCGCGCTTTCCTGTCTCAAAGGACATCAGTCCGTGCTGCCCATGGAAATTGCCCTGAGCGGCAAAACAGTAGCTGCAATTGAGGTTGCAGGTATGGGCGACCAGGAGACAGAGCGCTTTGATGACGGTATTTCGTTTTTTGAGGTCGAAAGCCTTGTCCGCAAATGTCTCTTCGGAAAAAAGCTTTCCCTCTTTTCGCAGCTCCCCGATGTCGTCCAGTGTCTCCCGGATCTCTTCCTCTGTGACGCCCTGTCCGGAAAACATCTGCATCAGTTCCCGTCCGATCTGTTCGCTGCTCTTTTGCCCGGCACTCTCATCGATCAGGCGGATGGCCTCGTATGCCAGCGCATCCGGTACATGGATACTGCCGCTGTTTACATCGAGGACAATATTATAACCATTAAGTTTATATTGGTGGATCATACAGTTCTTTATTCGTTTCTGAGTTGTCTATCTGTTTTAATCAGTCTCCTCACGCGCAATGAGCCATGCGCTCAACGAGTGCATGGCCCATAGTATGCGTTTGTTCAAAATACATCAGCATGCCGGAATGACCGCATCGCATAGCGCAGGATCATTCAGCGTCCTTGTTCTCGCAGGGCTGGTTTGCAACACCGCAGCTGGTCTTGCATGCGCTCTGGCAGGAAGTCTGGCACTCGCCGCAGCCGCCCTTGACAGCGCTCTTTGCCATATCACGGGTATTCAGGGTCACGATATGTTTCATGATCAAATCCTTTCTGAAATGCAATTTAAGTACGGTAATTATCGTTTCTTTTGTTTCTGAAACACGTGTGCGCAGGACGGATCCCTGTCGCTCTTTCGTGTAAAACGGACTTTCACCTTGGTTTATTATATGGACTACGCGCATAAAAGTCAACGCCCCTGATCACAGCCAATGAAAGCCATTGAAAGCTTCTTTCCAGGGGGGCAGGCCGCAGGAACTCTCTATTCGCGCAGGCAGAGGATCTTATCCCCAATCCCCCTGTAAACATTTTCCCCACTCCGCCGCGAGGTCTCAAGCAGGTCCAGGATTTGGGGTGTGACCAGTTCGCCCGGCGCGAGGAAAGGGATCCCGGGCGGATAAAAATACAGGTACTGCGCGCAGATCCTGCCCTCCGCCGCCGCTGCGGGCACCTCTTCCGCTTCCTGTTCACATGCCTCCGAGAGGCTGCAGACAGTGACAGGATATATGGCAGCCGGCGCAGGGCTGATCTCAACCCCTGCGTCCGCACCGGCAGGATCCGGCGTCTCCTTCTCCGCCTCCGGGAGCCCCCCGGCAGACTTGTCAATCTCCCGGAGGGCCAGTGCCAGCCTGTCCAGAGCGTCTTCGTCGTCGCAGATACTTGTCATGGCTAGTACCAGGTTCCCCCTGGCCATCTCCGTCTCCATCTTCCAGCGCTCCCGCAGGATTTCTGCCAGTTCCGGACCCTTCATTCCGGCCGGAGAGGCATCGATCAGTATTTTTCCGGCATCAAAAAGAGCCGGCGGGATGGAGGCAAGCTCCGGGTCCTCTCCCGCCGGAGTCCGGGTGTGATACAGGATCCGGATTCTGCGCAGGTCCTTCACCAGAGTATCGAACCGCCCGATCCGGTCTGCCCAAAGCGAAAAGAGTTCCCTGCCCCGCTCATTCAGAATACCTGTACACCCGTCCAGAGATGCCAGCAGGGGATAGGACGGGGAACTGGTCTCAAAAATATCCAGCTCCCTTTCAATGCGGGCGGGATCCACGAGACCGCCCTGCATATGCAAGAGGGCTGTCTGCGTGAGACTGGGCAGCGTCTTGTGGGGACTCTGGACAACAATATCAGCACCGCAGGCGAGTGCGCCCGCCGGGAACCCGGCCTCCTGCGACACAGGGAGGAGGTGTGCGCCATGGGCTTCATCGACCAGGACCGGAATGTTCCGCGCATGGCAGACTTGGCAGATATCCTCAATCTCCGAAAGCACACCTTCATAGGTGGGGCTTGTCAGAATGACCGCGCACACGGAAGGGTGTCTGCGGATCGCGGACGCGATCTGTGAGGAAGTGATCCCGCCGCAGATCCCCCACCGGGGATCGACCGGGGGCATGATCCAGTGCACCCGGCAGCCGGTCAGTTCGAGAGCGTGATAGACCGCTTTGTGACAGTTTCTGGCACAGAGCACCTGACTCCCCCTGCGCGCCAGGGCGCGAATACCGGCCAGCAGGCCGCATGTGCTGCCATTGACCAGATACCAGGTCCTGTCCGCACCGCACAGTGAAGCCGTGCGGATCATCGCCTCCCGAAGGATGCCGGAAGCGTCATGCAGGTCATCCGTCCCGGGAACCTCTGTCACATCCCAGCCGGCAGGAAGTCCGGGCGCAGGAATAAAGCGTCTCTTATGTCCCGGCATGTGAAAGGGATACAGCCCCTCTGCCGTGTACTCTTCCAATTGCGACTGCAGAATGTGCGCAGAATGCTTCTTCACTGAGCCGCCCGCCGGAAGGCTCTCCCCTTCCGCTTCAAGTCCATTGAGTCTTTCCGGTCTCTTCTGCATCTGTAGTTCCTTCCTTTACTCTCCTGCTCCCCCCGGTCCCGTCCATGAAAAGGCGTATCGATCGGGCAGCACCCGGCCTGTATCAGCATCATGCCTTCAGCTCTTATAAATTTTATAAAATTAATAAAAGTGCTGAAAGAGCAGCGGCATACGTAAAGGCGGAGACATCCGCCTCCGCCTTCGTGTTTTTTCAAAATCTTTTTCCACCTGTCATTCTTCTGATCAGACGTTCATATATGGGTCAGGCTCCCGATCAGGCTGTCTTCTCCTCGGACTCAAGCTGAGAAGTGCAGTGAGGGCACCTTGTTGCCTCGATCGGAACATCCTCGCTTCTGCAATAAGGGCACATCTTTGTTGTGGGAGCTGCTTCCTCTTCCTCTTTCTTAAGCTTTCCGGCTGCCTTGTTCATCGCCTTGATGATGGAGAACAGGATGAAAGCCATGATCAGGAAGTTGATCACTGCGGTGATAAATTTGCCATAGTTCAGGGTAACTTCACCGAGAAGTGTAACACTGAGCTTGTCAAAATTCAGTCCGCCGAACAGTCCCAGGATCGGGCTGATAATGTCTTCAACAAGAGAGGTAACGATCGCGGTGAAAGCTCCGCCGATCATGATACCTACTGCCATGTCCATAACATTACCACGGCTGATAAACTCTTTGAATTCATTCATAAAACTCTTCATCTACCTACCTCTTTTCTGTAACCTACAACGTTACCGGTGCTTTCTGCATCCGCATCCTATTGTAGCAGATTCTTCAAAAACCACAACCGGGATTTTATACTTTTTTTAGATTTAGCGAAAAAAGATAAAGAGTTCAGGAATCAAGACTCCGGGCAGCCTCTATGATCTGCCTGTAACTGCTGCGCAGCGGCTCCATACAGGCTTCGACATTTGCCATATCCTCCTCATTGTCCGGATCTGCATTCCGCAGAGCCTCCGTGACTTCGAAGACTGCTTCATAGAGCCTGGTATAGCTGAGATTCAGACAGACTCCTTTCAGCGTATGTACCGCACGGAATGCCCCGGCGACATCTTTCTCGGCAAGGCTGGATTCCAGATCTCTGTAACAGGAGTCATCCGGAAACATGCGCGTAAATTTTTCCACACGGCTCTCTTTCATTAACCGCTGTAAAGCATCTGTATAGTCTCCTCCCGTCGTCTGATAAAACTCTCTGATATTCATTCTGCCTGTCTCCCAAGGTGCTGACAATCCGCCTGAATGCACAAAGACTGAATACACAGATCAGTACATGTTCGGCTGAAGATTGTTGATCATCCAAGTATTTCTTTCCGATACTTCCTCCGAAATGCTGTAATTTTCGTCATTGAAGAGGAATTGATGAAGCCACACTGCATTGTCCTCAAGTGTGTCGGGCATTACTGCAGAGCCTGCTTCTATGTCTGTGAAACTTCTGTATTCCTCCTGAGGGATGCCGCCCGTATCTTTAAGCTCCAGCTTTGAAGCCATGAGGATCAGATTGACGATCTCACCAGATGACAGGGAAGTCGCCATATCTCCGACAACATTGTTCGCAACATTCACCAGTGTCGTCGGGGATGCTTCCTTTGCTTTCTGAAGTGTTTTCATGAGGACCGTCCGCTGACGCTCCGCACGGCGGAAATCATCGCCGGCAGTATAACGGATCCTGCTGTAGGCAGTCGCCTGAATACCGGTGAGTGTGACCAGACCGGACTTTTCAACAGGCGTCTCATCTGTCCCCAGTTCTATGTGCATATCATGTACATACTGGTTGAGATATTCTCTCTCCTCTTCATCGATTTCGATCTCGATACCGCCGAGGGCATCGATCGTGTGCGCAAGTCCCTCGAATCCGACCGTCAGGAAATCAAGAATGTTCAGGTCCAGGTTCTGATTGAGCATATTGATCGCCTGCGCGGGACCGCCCAGCGCATAGGCTGTATTGGCTTTGGTATAGTAGCCGCCGCCCACATCCAGGACCGTGTCACGGAAGACCGAGACCAGCCGGATCTCACCGGTCTTCTCATTGATGGAGGCGATCATGATGGTATCACTGCGGTTGTCTCCGTCCAGAAGGTCTCCGGAACGAGAGTCCACACCGAAGAGTGCGATGTTCCGGTATCCGTCCATCATCTGGTCGTTCATGGCCTGATAATTCATGTTCTGGCGAAGCTCTTCCTCGAGGTCAACGGAATTGACCCTCTGCATGTCCAGAACATCCAGGACATCTTTGAGCTTATAGGCGGCCACGCCCGCCACGATCACCGCAATGAGAAGCAGGATCACGATGATCCTCAGAATGATGCCGAGAGCACCTCCCTTTTTCCGGCGCCTCTTCTTCGGAGCGGAAGTCCCTGACTTTCCTTTGCCCGCGGACGCCTGCCGGCCGCTGCCGCGCGCCGCATTCTGTCTGCTGCCGCCTGATCGGCCGCCCTGAGAACGCCCGCTTCTGCTCCGGGAGCCTGCCCGCCGGCCGTCCTCATAGACATCATAATCGCTTTCCGCGGTATCATATCCGTATTCACGGTCCATGGCGCGGGCATATTCCTCATAATCCTCTTCGTCTTCCCAGTAGGAATCATAATCCTGCGGGTAGGAATTGCTGCCTCTGTAATCCGTCCGGTCATCCTGTACCGGACCGCGCCTTCCTCTTCTGTTTGTGTTGTTCATTCTATTATCATCCATAGTATTTTTTATTTTTACTCTTTATTATGAAATTCTATATTTTGAACCGAATCCCTGAACCGACCTTCGCTCAGAACTGTAAAGCCGAAAGTAAAACCTTGCGGTGTGCCCGGTCATGGGTCGAGATCCGCCTCAGCTCCAGTGTACTTTTTCCCATACACTTTTCAATACTTTGTACTGTATTCAATATACAAGTGAAAAGGATTATAACGAGAAAATGCCCATTTCTCAACCCTCTTCCGCATTTTTCACAGAATTATTAGGAAGTTGCAGGCTGCTGCGGCAAAGAATCTCCCCTGCCCGGTCACACGGAGCGTTTATATTTTTTTTATTTTTTTGTTGACAAGGCAGATGCTTTATGTTTTAATCTGCTTCAGAGCTTTAAAGCGTTTAAGCGTTTAAGTGTAAAAGTGCTTCAGAAAATGTTCAGTACAATGCTTACAGGACATTCCGCAGCTGCTCTTCGGCAGACACTTTCCGCCGGCGCTGTCAGCAAGCTCATCGCAGCCATCCAAACACCGCGGCCGCATTGAAAAACAGTATCGATGCAGGTCCGCACCACTGTAACATTTATATTATAATATTTTTTCGGAGGAATTAGTTATGTTTCTTAAAATCCTGCTGCTCCTGATCTTTTTCAGTGTCATGGTCGGCGTCGGCTTCTATAGCCGCCAAAAAGCCGGCAACGTCACTGATTACGTCCTGGGCGGCCGCGAGGTCGGACCCTGGATCACCGCTTTCGCGTACGGCACTTCCTATTTTTCATCTGTCGTATTCGTAGGCTACGCAGGACAGTTTGGATGGAAATACGGTCTTTCTTCAACCTGGATCGGACTTGGAAATGCCTTTATCGGATCTCTTCTGGCCTGGCTGATCCTGGGCAGACGCACCCGTGTCATGACCCAGAAACTGGACTCCCGCACAATGCCCGATTTCTTCGGCAAGCGCTTCCAGTCCAAGCCTCTGCAGATCGCAGGCAGCGTCATCGCTTTCATTTTCCTGGTCCCTTACACTGCTTCGATCTACAATGGTCTTTCCCGTCTTTTCGGAATGGCCTTTGATGTCCCCTACGAAGTCTGCCTGATCGTCATGGCAGTCCTGACCGGCGTATACGTCATCGTCGGCGGATACATGGCCACAGCGCTCAATGACTTCATTCAGGGCATCATCATGCTCTTCGGTATCACAGCAGTCATCCTGGCCGTCCTCAAGAGCAACGGCGGCTTCCTGAACGCCATTCACGAGCTGTCCCTGATCCCCGCGGACGATGTGGCGGTCCCTGCCCTTCAGGGAAGCCAGGGCCTTCTGGCAAGCTTCTTCGGCCCCGATCCTCTCAACCTCCTGGGTGTCGTCATCCTGACCTCCCTGGGTACCTGGGGACTTCCCCAGATGGTGCACAAATTCTACGCCATCCGAGATGAGAAAGCCGTTCAGACCGGTACGATCGTCTCCACTTTCTTCGCAGTGATCGTAGCAGGCGGCTGCTACTTCCTCGGCGGCTTCGGACGCCTCTTCGACTGCCCCGAGATCTACAAGGCTGACGGAAGCATCGCATACGACTCCATCGTTCCCCAGATGCTCTCCACCCTGCCTGATCTCCTGATCGGTATCGTCATTGTCCTGGTGCTCTCGGCTTCCATGTCCACACTGTCTTCGCTGGTCCTCACTTCGAGCTCCACGCTGACCCTGGACTTCCTCAAAGAGACTGTCGTGAAGGATATGACTGAGAAGACCCAGCTCGTCGTCATGCGTGCACTGGTCGCTTTCTTCATCATCCTCTCCGTCGTCATCGCCCTCAATCCGCCCACCTTCATCGCACAGCTGATGGGTATTTCCTGGGGCGCACTGGCAGGCGCATTCCTGGCTCCGTTCATGTACGGTCTGTACTCCAAACGGATCAGCTCTGCCGCTGTCTGGGCTAGCTACATCGCAGGTGTAGGAATCACCGTTTCCAACATGTTCCTGCACTTCATCAAGTCCCCCATCAACGCCGGTGCTTTCGCCATGATCGCAGGCCTCATCATCGTCCCGATCGTCAGCGCACTCACCCCTCCTCCCGACAGAAAGTTCGTCGACGACGTCTTCTCTGTATACGAACAGAGGGTCCTTGTCCGCAAATCCCACTCCCTCGAAGACGAGTGATCGCGGCAGCATCCGCTGTATCGGAGTACCTGGTTTAACAATTATCGGATCCGAACTATAGAAAACACGGCAGGATTGAACGATCTCCTGCCGTGTTTTTATCTGCGTTTTTTTATTATGTTATTTTAATTATTCTGCCTCTGGTAGGGATATCCGAATCGGATGGTCAGCTCCCCCTTCTCAAAGCTCTGACCGTCCAGGTCGCGCCGGCAAAGGATATCCGGCAGGCGCAGGCGCCGCACCTCGTTGCGGACAAAGAGGATGAGGTCATCGCCCTCTTTTTCCGTCCTGATCTCTTCCGCATCCGCATAGGGCAGCGAAATGATCAGACTCCTGATTCCGGTCTTCAGGTCATACTCCATTCGGAAAGCCTCTTGTCTGCAGAAGATCTGCGCGGGGTCGTCCTCCCCGTAGAGCTCCTCCGCCGCCTTTTCCAGGGCCGGAATACCTCTGATCTCCGCATCCTGTAAAAGCAGTGAGAACTGTTTCCGTCCGGGAAAGCTCTCAGCAGCAAGCTGCAGACTCTCCCGCTGCATCTGCTGCCATCCCTCAAAGTAGCCCTTCATCGCCTCTTCCGGATAGATTTTATTGATGCAGACGGCGTCCACACCGAAGTCATACTCATTGATCCATGTGAAGCTCCTTCTGGCCTCCTCCAGGACGATCCTCTCCGGCGTCGTCACGATCCTCATACTGGTCAAAGATCTGTCCCTCAGGATCTTCTGAAGGGCATTGAGGCGCTTCACCAGCGAATCAAACTCGGCAAAGACCATGTCCCTTGGTTTGGGGACCGTCGTTTTCCTGGAGATCAGCCCGCCGAATATGCTGGTCACGCCGCGGACCATGGGCAGCAGGCGGTCCGCCAGGACCGACAGACGCTCAGGATAGCGCAAAAGGGATAAGGTCTCTCCTGTGGGCGCGCAGTCCACGACAAGTACATCATAGTCTCCCTCTTCATAGAGCTCCAGAATACGGATCAACGAACACAATTCCTCAAGGCCGGGGAAGAGCAGCACTTCATCAGCCTCGATGCCTCCGTTGGCCTTCTGCGAGATGATCTGACGCAGATAATCCTGCAGAGTACCCCAGGCCCTGCGGCTCTCCCTGGTGGGATCGATCTCCATGGCATCCAGACCGGGAAAGACCTCCCCCGGCTCCGTTCCTAATTCCATGCACAGGGAATCCCCCAGGCTGTGCGCCTGGTCTGTACTCATGACCAGCACCTTTCTCCCCGCCTTCGCGATCTTCACTGCCGTCGACGCCGCAATGCTTGTCTTGCCGACGCCGCCCTTTCCGGTATAAATCAAAATCCTCATCTGTCCCGTTTTCCTCTTACCGACTATCTATCGTCCGGTAATGATCATCCGTTAAACTCCGGTCTCTGTACGCTTCAACCCGCAAAAACACATCTCGTTTCAGAAAGGTCTGAACTTTACTCATTCATCGACTTCTTTCACCTCAAAGCAGATAGTGAGTGTGCCGTCCTCCACAATTGCAGAGGTCATCTTCGCCCCGCGCAGAACGCCCGGGAGAGGTATGCTGCGCATAAAGTTCCGGATCCGGATATCCACATCCATATCCCGCATAAAGACCTCCACATCCTTTTGCGAGGCACCGGGAACACGGATCTTGAGACTGTATCCCCCCTCGATCGGGGCGTAGATCTCGTTGTCCGTCCGGACCGGCCTGTCGAACAGATTCTCCTCCGACAGAGCTTCCCGGCTCAGCCTCTCCACGGCTTCCATGCCCCGGATCTCCGCAGGGAACCAGGGAATCCGGGTGATCGGAAGCTCTGTGAAAACACTTTCCAGCTCCTCAAGATAGCCTTTCTGAATCTTCTGCCAGTTTTCCATAAAGCGGCTGCCGGTGTGGTCGGGCAGAATGCGGTTGATAAAGACTCCGTCCACTGGATAATGATACAGGTTCAGATACATATAGCTGCGCCGCGTCTCCTCGACGACCATCCTTTCGGGGATGCAGACCAGACGCACGCGGCTGCTGTCCGGGTTTTTGAGCAGATCCTGGAGCTTTACAAGTTTCGTGTAGAGCTGTCCGAACTCATCCATAGCTGCCTTGTCAGGCAGTTCCATCCGGTAGCGGAGCTTCGCGACCGGTGTCAGCACTCTGGTCATGGTTCTTCCCACCGGCGAAAACTTCTCCACATACCAGGAGAGCAGTTCCGGGAGCTTTAAGAGGGAGAGGGTCTCGCCCGTCGGCGCACAGTCCACAATGATCCTGTCGTAGGCACCACTCAGATACAGATCCCGGATCTTCAGCAGGGAAAAAAGATTCTCCAGTCCCGGGATCATATAGGTCTCCCCGATCGAATCAATGGCGGCACCCACAGTCCCGGACAGATTTGCGATGGTCTTGTTGATATTGGGATACTCCTCCCTCATCAGCATATAGGGATCCAGCTCCAGCACAGACAGACAGGGAGCGATCTCCTGCACATACCCTCCTGCCTTTGTCTGGAAAATATCGCCCAGATTATGGGCCATATCCGCGCTGACAAGGAGTGTATTGTGTCCTTCCCGCGCGCTGCGCACGGCATGCGCCGCCGCAAGGCTGGTCTTGCCGACACCGCCCTTGCCTGTGATGATGTAGATTCTGCTCATGGTTACCTCTTATGGAGAAGCGTCTGCACGGGCACCATGCTCCCCCGGCTTTTCCTCTCTGCTCTACAGCAAAGGGCTCTTATGCCGCGCCGTACAAAGAGCGGCATAAGAGCCCGTGTGTTTCAATTATTTACAGCACTTACGAGGTGTTTTTGCAAAAGCATCAGCCCTGACGGAACTGAACACCTGCGCCGCCCATGGGGTGATCCCAGCTCTTGACTACCTTGTCGATGGAGAGCACGCGGCAGGTGCCGCACTCCAGGCAGCCCTCGTGGCTGAAGGTCACCTTGCCGTTCTCATAGTGATAAAGGCCGGCAGGGCAAGCAAGGAGAACTTTGCGGATCTCTTCCATATCATCATAATCTTCATTGACCGTGATGTGGGGATTATGTTCGTCGGTGTGGAACAGATCCAGTCCCAATTTATCATCTACACTCATTTTAGCCATTTTTTTATCCTCTTTTCACAATTCATCAGTCAGTATACAGAAACAGTATTTTCATGGTACCGCTCAGGTCTTACGCGCATAGATCCGCGAAGATCAGAATGCGTCCATGATGTCTCCTACCAGGCTTGTGAGCTGTGCAACGCTCAGGTGCGAAGCCATGGAATTGATCACATACATGATGAAGTCCATGCTGGGTTTTCCGCTGACCGTGAAAAGCTTCGTGCAGATGTCGTCCACCATCTCCGGGAGATCCTTGAAGACTTCTCTGCGGGAGAGGATGGCGGGGAATCCCTTGAGGGCCTTCATATCTTTCATGATGAAGCTCTCGTTCAGGGCATCCACATAGGAAGAGAGGCCTTCCTTGCTGAAGTCGCCCGCTTCTTTCGCGCGGATGACTGCCTCTGCAGCGAGACGGCCGGACTCTACTGCGAAGTCCATACCGCGGACAGTGAAGCCAAGGTTTACAACGAAGCCCGCTGCGTCGCCGGTGACCAGAACGCCGTCGCGTACGAGTTCAGGGATCATGTGAACGCCTGCCTCGGGAACAAGGTGTGCGCTGTACTCGATGGTCTCGCCGCCTTCGATATAAGGCTTGATAGCGGGATGCTCTTTATAGCGGTCGAGCAGATCCGGAATGGAAATATCGGTGTAGCCGATATCTGCAAGGGTTGCGACAATACCGATGGAAATAGTGTCTTTGTTGGTGTAAAGAAGACCGCCGCCGAATGCTCCGGCAGTTGCGTCGCCTGCGGACAGCCATGCGACACCTTCGTTGCCGCGGACGCCGAAGCGCTGGTTGATGACTTCCTCATCCAGTTTGATGACTTCCTTGACACCGACCGCGACTTCGTGCGGGGTCAGTTCCTTCTTCATGCCCAGCTTCTGGGCAAGCAGGGAGTTGACACCGTCCGCGATAATGACGACATCGGAATACATGATCTCGCCGCCGGCATCAATTCCGACGACCTTGCCGTCCTCGACGACACAGCTGTCAACGCGGATGCCGGGGACAAGCATAACGCCTGCCTCCTCGCATTTTTCCGCGAGCCAGGGATCAAATTTGGAATGCAGGATCGTGTAGGATGCACTCTCAGGATCCTCGCCGAGTTTCTCGGAACTGAATCCGATATCCAGCGAGCTCTTGGGGGTCATCAGGGAGATCTTCTCGTGCGTGACTTTGCGCTCAATGGGAGCCTCCTCCGCGAAGCCGGGGAAAACCTTTTCCAGGCTGTGCGCATAGAGGCGGCCGCCGGTCACGTTCTTGGAGCCGCAGAAGTCACCGCGGTCTGCCAGAAGGACTTCCATTCCGGCATTGGCAAGAATATATGCGGCTGTAGCGCCTGCCAGTCCTCCTCCTACGATTATGGCGTCAAATTTTTCTTCGCTCATAGTTTTCTCCTGTTGTAATCTGTCAGGCTTTGGTCCCTTCGATCAGAACACAGGCGCCCAGCATTCTGCTGCGGCTCTGCACCTGCTCAAGACCTGTGCGGGCGAACTGTTTCATCAGTTCCTTTCGCCTGGGAAATTGTTCTGTCGACTGGTAAAGCCATGTATATTGTTTTCTGTATTTACGTCCGCCTCCCAGGACCGGCATCAAATACCGGAAATAGAGACGGTATGCCGGCAGAATGACCGGGATGTCGGGAACGAAGGAATCCAGGCAGTAGACCTTACCGCCCGTCCGCACAACGCGTCTCATCTCCCTGAGGACACGGCGGTAATCCGGCGTGTTCCTGAGGCCGAAAGAGATGCAGGCGGCATCAAACGTTCCGTCCGCGAAGGGAAGCTTCATGGCATCTCCCTGCAGCAGCTGCAGGTTGGAGAAGTCTTCTCCTTTCTTCCCGGCGACTTCCAGCATGGCGGGGGAAAAATCAAGTCCCGTGACACAAAAGCCCGGACCTCTCTGTGCGAGAGCGATCGCGATGTCTCCCGTGCCGCAGCAGACATCCAGAAGTTCTCCTCCGCTGCCGGCCTGTGCCAGCATTCTTTTTACCAACAGTCTCTTCCAGCCTTTTTCAAGGCCGAGACTGATGCGGGCATTCGCCCTGTCATAGCGCGGAGCCAGGGTCTCGAATATCTCATAGACTGGGGCGCGCTCCTGCTGTTTTTTCATAGTTTTGTGAAACAATTCAAAGACGGAAAGCTTCCAGCAGCCTCAGACATCTCAAAGGACTTTGAGAAACCGCAGAAGCCATGCGGCCCCGTAGGTCAGTGCCAAAAGACCGTTTCCGATCATATTGGACGCCGCGACGCTCTTCATCTGGCGGATCCTGTCCGCAGGATCCAGTTTTGCCCGGATGAGGAATCCGAAGGGCTTATGGCCCAGAACGATCGTGAGCAGGATGCCCGCAAGGGCAATCCCACCGACCTGCAGGAGGGGCTGGAGGATCAAAAGCGCGATCCATATCCCCAGCAGCACCCGATACAGGATCAGGGAACGGGGACGCCCCAGCACGACCGGGAGGGTCATGCGCCCTGCGATAAGATCTTTTTCTATATCGCTTCCGTTATTACTAAGCATGATCAGCGCAATTCCGATGATCAGCGGAAGACATTCCGGAAGGATCTCCCAGTGGAAGGCCCCGTCTGCAACGGCCGCGGTCCCCAGGGGGATCAGGCCTCCCATGACAAATCCGGAAACAAGTTCTCCCAGGGGGAGGGAAGCCACAGATACCGGACTGATACTGTAGGCCAGTACCGTCAGGCCGCCGATGATCCCGACAATATAGGGCGCAGGGCCCGAGTGCCAGGCGGCAGCCACGCCGCAGAACGCGGCACCTGCCAGGTAGACAAGTCCCAGGATCAGGGCGTGCCGCGGATTCACGTGGTTGTAGACCAGTACCGCGTCGCTGACTTCCACATTGTCCTCTTCGCTGTCGGTTCCGTTGACATAGTCCACATAGTCATTCAGTGTGTTCACCGAAGACTGTGACAGGATACATGCTGCTGCCAGCAGAATGCACTGGGCCGGTGTAAGGGAGATCCCCCTGAACAGGCACCAGAAAATGCCGAACAGCGCCGGGCATACAGACGCCGGCCAGGTATGGATCATGGCAAGCTGGAAAGCCATCTTGGCCGTCATCCGTTCATATTTGACCGGGTCAGGCGCCGCCTGCCCTTTTTTCGATGTCCCTGTCTTGACATTCATGCTTGCTGTCATGATTACAACTCGTTTTATGTTTAATGTTTTTTTCTGTAAGCGATCCGACAGTTCCGTCAATCTGAGATTGACAGGTTCCGAATGCTCTGTATCATCAGATCAGGCCGCGTTTTTCAGCGAGGATCACCGCTGTGTGCTTGACTTCGGTCGGAAGACCATGAGCGTCCATACCGCCGCGGATCTGCATCAGGCAGCCGGGGCAGTCGACAGCGACGACAGAAGCACCGGTATCCTGGATGTGTCCGATCTTCTTGGCAAGGATGGGTGCAGCGACCTCAGGAAGCTTGATGCTGTATGTGCCGCCGAAACCGCAGCAGACATCGGACTCTTCCATCTCGACCAGGTTGATGCCCTTGGTTGCCTTGAGGAGTTCTCTCTGCTCCTGGAAGACGCCCAGCTCTCTCTTGAGGTGGCAGGAATCATGGTAGGTGATGGTAAGAGGTGTCTCATCGCCTGCCTCTGCCAGTCCGCCCAGATCATAGAAGAGCTTGCAGAAGTCGAAGGACTTGCTGCCCAGTTCCTCTGCTCTCTTGTACATCTCGGAGCCTTCCTCGAAGAAGTCCTTATAGATGCGCAGCTGGTGTGTGCAGGTCGGGCATGCGGATACGACATAATCGTAATCTTCCGCGTGCATTGCCTCGACGTTGAGCTCTGCTGTCTTCTTCGCGTTCTCACGGTCACCCATGAAGGTGGCGGGAGCGCCGCAGCAGGACTGACCCATAGGCATATCAACGATGTAGCCGATGGAATTCAGATCCGCGATGACGGCCTTTGCGATGTCTACATAAGCGAAGTCAAGCAGACATCCGGTGAACATAGCGATCTTGCCCTTGGGATTCTCGACCTTCTGCTGGATGGTCGGGAAGATGTCGCGGAAAGGCACGGGAGCGATGCTCATCAGGCTTCTGCCCTCTGTCATGCCGGACAGGAACATAGGCAGATGACGGATGAAATTGGTTCCCTTGGTGAACGGAGCCTGCGCCACAGAGGCGATACGCAGCATGGAGTGGAACAGCTTTCTGTCGCTGACCGCGTCCAGAGCGAATTTATAAACGGGATTCGGATTTGCCTCATAGCTGCGCTCACGCAGTTTCATGATCATCTCAGGGATGTGAAGTCCGCCGCCGCAGACCTCTTTGCAGCGTCCGCACTGCAGGCAGATATTCTGGATCTCATCCGCTCTCTCCTCGGAGACGAGGAAGTGGGTCAGGATGGTGCCGATACCGCCGGTATAGACCTTGGAGCCGTATACATGGCCGCCCAGCAGAGCGAATGCAGGACATACGTCAAGACATGCGCCGCAGCGGATGCAGTTGTAGACTTCCCTGAAATCAGGATCCGCAAGGATGGCGCGGCGTCCCGGATCGTCCAGAATGACTGCGTAGAATTCTTTCTTTGCCTTCTCATCGGTATCCTTGTCCACGGTGACCTCGGCGGCGCCTGTGTACATGGAAATATAAGAAGTAATACGCTGGCCCGTGCCGTTGCGGGGAAGGGCCTTAAAGATATAACGGGCATCGGAGAGGCTCTTGACGAACTTCTCAATACCGAAGACATACAGATGGATCTTCGGCAGTGTGCCGACCATACGGCCGTTGCCTTCGTTACTCATTGTGAAAACGGTGCCCGTATCAGCGACAGCCACGTTTGCGCCGGAAACACCCATGTCAGCATGGATGAACTTGTCGCGCATGATCTTTCTGGCGGTCTTGACCTCCTCGGCGATGATGGGCTCGTTCTTTTCTTTTGTATACTCAGTGAAATAGTCGGCGACCTGCTCCTTGTTCAGGTGCAGAGCGGGCATGACCATGTGGACGGGAGTATTGCCCTCGAGAGCGATGATGAACTCACCGAGGTCGGTCTCCTGTACCTGTACGCCGTCATCGCCCAGGACATGGTTCATGTGGATTTCCTCAGAAGCCATGGATTTGGACTTGACGATGGTCTTGACGCCTTTTTCCTTTACGAGATTACGGATATACTCCATAGCCTCTTCGCCGCTCTTCGCGTGGAAAACATGTCCGCCGCGGGCTGTGCAGTTCTTTGTGAAATCATCGATCATCTCATCGATGTGGTCGGCTGCATAGCTCTTAACTTCTTTAATGCTGTCGCGTGTCGACTCGAAATCGACACCGGCATATGATTTTTCTCTCTTCGCAGGATATGTCGCACAGAATGTTCCCAGTGTTCTGCTGAGAGTCTGATTCTTCAAAGCTTCCTGAATTTCCTGCTTCAGCTCCAGACTAGCCATGATTGATTCTCTCCTTTCCTAAAAACCGGTGCGCAGTCAGCAGTGCGATGAACTCATGCACTGCATTCTCTGTCCGTACCCGTCATCAGGCATCCTGAATGATTACGATGCTGAGTCTGAGGGGACCGTGGACACCGACTGTACTGACACACTCGATATCTGCAGTTCTGCTGGGTCCGGTTACAAATCCGACAAAATTCGGCATTTCGGGCAGCGCGCAGATTACATCAAACATGGCGTCATAATCATCGACGATCGTTGACTCCTTGAGGATGCCGATATAATCTGCAGACATGGTCGCAACGATCCTCGCATCGATCTCATCTCCAACCTGCAGAATGCTTCCCAGATCTGCAACGCCGTACTGCGCTTCCGAGATTCCTCCCTGCGCAGTCTCCGCATGAAGACGGATGTGATCCGTGAAGACCTCAACACCTGCATCTCTCAGTGCGGGAACGATTCCAATCTCACGGAGAAAATCAGTCTCTGCCACGCAGGCTGTCTTGATGCCTTTTGCCTGGAAAAGATCTGCTACCACTTTTCCTGCGTCTGCTTTGGCTGCCAATGAACATTCTCCGTTGACCGCTTCCAGGTTCGCCTTGAAACGTTCATACAGCGCATCCGTTGTACTCATACAGCTCACTCCTTTCTGTTACCACTACCTCCTCCGGCGATTACTGTTTCTTCTTTTATAAATACATAATTCACCGAATTCCCCGACGGTTAACAACAGTATATACTTATGAAAATTATATTACTTTTTTACAATTGCTTCAATTCTTGCGACATGGGTTTTGTGTACTTTTACCCTTGTTTTTCGTTTTTTTGATATAATGTGCGGAAATTTGTACAACTATTGCCAATTATCAATAACTAACTTAAACAGAATTCTCACTTCGCCTGCTGCAGGCGCTCGGCCCTGTATTTCCATCGCGCTTCAGGTGACAGACAAAACAGTCTGTGCTATATTTGAATAGGTAAGAATAAACAAACAGAAAGCCCGGCGCATATATGCACGGCGGCAGACATTGTTTATTCATACAGGCTTATGAACGCGAGGCCATCCCCATATCTGTGTCTCACGATCAGGAAAGGAATGGAATGACTTCTGAAAACCCGCACATGGACAACGCCAACGAAAAGATCATAAACTGGCTGGATAAAAACCGGGATGCTTTCGGACGAAAGATCCTCTGTGTCTGTCTCGATATACAGGCTGCAAGGCATATCGCCCATGTTTTTCCCGAAGCTTCAATCGTACTCCTGACCAGCGAGAGTCCTGCGCCCGAGGCAGAAGGCGGCCTGGTTCAGCCTCTTGTGATCCGGACCGAACTCAAGGACTATGACGGAGGTCTGTTTGACACGGTGGTCGCCCTTACGCCCCAACCCCTCTGTCCCCCCGATGCAGCGGGGAACAGTGCTTCCGGCTCCGGGCAGAACAGCCTGCAGGCAGACCTGCCCTGCCCGCAGTTCAACAGAGGTGCCTTTTATCTTCACCGCGCATCCCTTTTCATGGAGTATTTCGAAAAAAACGCAGGTATCCTGCGAAAGAATCTGAGGGAAGGCGGAACACTCCTCAATCTGGTATATTCCGAACACGACGAGCATCTTCTGGGCTACTGTCTTTCCCTAGCCGCTGAAGGCATGGAAGTCAGCCCGTCCGTCCGGCAGATCCTCTGCCGTAAAAACGGTGAGCGTGTCACTATGCAGGCCATCAGGGCAGCTGCGGGCGGACGAACAGAGATCAACGCCCTCATCGCGGAAAATCTGAATTTCAACCTTGACCGGATGGATACAAGTGCCGAGGAAGTGGAGGGGAAAAAGGCCGAGATCCTCCTACAGGCGGATGCGTCACAGCTTGTACGGGGCTACAATATCTATCAGAAAGATGACCTGATGGGCAAGCTGGCGGTTTACACTTCTGTCCAACGCGCGGATGTCCTCTATTATTTCACCGACATCCGGGGTGACGTCCCCTACCTGAGGCGTTTTCACACAGAGGATCAGAAAAAGCTTATCAGGCATATGGTCGGTGAACTTCACCGGCAGAAAGCGGCGGACAAAAGTGTCAGCTGGCATGAACTCGTCCTGAACGACGACTGGAGTGAACACGAGCTGTAGACATTTTCCGGTACCATTCATCCTTTCTTTCCGAAATGTGAGGTAGTCTATGAATCCCTTTATACTGACACAGTTTTATCACCAGCAGATCACCCTGGGCATGAACCTTGACTTCTGTGTGCGGCTCATCGCTGCCTTCATTGTCGGAGCTCTGATCGGTATTGAGCGGAGCCACCGTCTGAAAGAGGCCGGTATCCGGACGCATGTCATCGTCTGCTGCACAGCGGCACTGATCATGCTGATCTCCAAATACGGCTTCGCAGACCTGACCTGGGGTGAGGGAGCTGCCCGCTTCGGCGCGCGCGACGCTGACTCCGCCCGTGTCGCGGCCCAGGTCGTCAGCGGCATCAGCTTTCTGTGCGCAGGTGTCATTTTCAAAGTGGGAAGCAGTATCAAGGGCCTGACCACCGCCGCAGGAATCTGGCTGACATCCGGTCTGGGGCTTGCAATCGGAGCGGGAATGTATATTCCCACCCTCTGCATGCTGTTCCTGCTGTATGTCCTTCAGTATTTGATTGCCCGCTCCCCCATCTATTCCGATACCAACGGAGGAAACCATCTCCTCTTCCTTGTCAAGAGCGACTCCGATTTTGATGACATTCTGGAAAAACAGATCAAAAAATGGAACGCACAGGTAACACAGAGCAGGATCAAGATCAATAAAAGAGACGGAACAACAGAATATGACATAATCATCCGCCGCAAGAAAGACCTCGATTACAATACGCTCAAACAATTTGTCAGGGACCAGGGAGATATTATCCTCTCCGTGACCATGGGCACGCTTTACATGGAGATCCATTAAGGAAAACGTTCTTTAAAAAGATTCATTCGGCAGAACCATTTTCTGCAGGGCTGTTTAAAGCGGTCCGATTTCAATTTATATCGAACACATGTAAAAAGAGGCCGGAGAGCAGAAATCAATCGCTCTCCGGCCTCTTGCTGTATTCTTTTTTCATTCTGACCGTTTTGACGGCAGCGGCCTGCGGGATGTCCCGGGGAAGTCTGCCGCCCGTCCGGATTCCTGCGGTCAGGCCATCATCAGGGCTCTCTTCTTTGTGAAAGCAGAGATCTCTCCGATGTTGGTGTACTTGCGATAGCCGTCGTCTTCGGGGATCAGCAGTGTGGGTGCCTGCAGGATATTGTTCTTCTCGGCAAATGCCGCGCCCTTGGCGTCATCCGCGTAGATCACCTGATAGGTGATTCCTGCCTTGTCGAGCATCTTCTTGGCCATACCGCAGTTAGGGCAGGTTTTGGTCGCCACCAGGACAGCCATTTCTCCCAGAACACTTCCGGGCACTGTTGCGGCTGCAGCCGCCTCGATGGAAGCTTTCGCTGCCTCAGCGCCTGTCACGGGAGCTGCGGCAAAGGACTGTGCCATCCGGCGCTCCTGGGCAGCCCATGCCTGGCCGCTGATCCCGCCCTTTCCGGCAAGACCGCGGATGGGCTTGGACATCTTCTTCTCTGCATAGGTGCGGCGGTTCTTGAATTCGGAGACCTTGCCGTCGTTCCAGTTGCGGACCGGACGGTAGTAGCCGGTGATACGGGAGTAGACCTCCGCATCTTTTCCGCAGTAAGGGCACTGGAAATGCTTCCCGGAAATGTAGCCGTGGTTCACGCAGACCGAGTAAGTCGGGGACAGCGTGTAGTAAGGCAGACGGAAGTTCTCGGCGATCTTTTTGACCAGAGCGCCCGCGGCGCGCCAGTCCGGAAGCTCCTGCCCCAGGAAGCCGTGGAACACGGTGCCGGAGGTGTACATGGTCTGCATGTCGTCCTCCATCTCCAGGGCATCGAAGATGTCGTCTGTATAACCGACGGGAAGGTGGGTGCTGTTGGTATAGTAGGGAGCACCGCCGTTCTTCTCCGCAGTGATGATCCTGGGGAATTCCTCAGTGTCATGCTTTGCGAAACGATAAGTCGTGGACTCAGCGGGTGTCGCCTCCAGGTTGTAGAGATCGCCGTACCTCTCCTGATAGTCGGAGAGACGGTCGCGCATGTGCTGCAGGACTTCCATGGCAAAGGCATGGCCCTGACGGCCTGTGATATCGCCGGGAACCCAGGACGCGTTCTCGATCGCTTCGTTCATGCCCACAATGCCGATGGTGGAGAAGTGGTTCTCGAAGGAGCCGAGGTAGCGCTTGGTATAGGGATACAGACCCTCATTCATCAGGCGGGTGATGACCTGGCGCTTGACGCGCAGGGATCTGGCAGCGATGTCCATGTAGCGGTCCAGCATGGCATAGAACTCATCCACGTTGTTGGACATGTAAGCCATACGGGGCAGGTTCAGAGTGACAACACCGATGGAGCCGGTGCTCTCGCCGGAACCGAAGTAACCGCCGCCCTTTTTGCGCAGCTCACGCAGGTCGAGGCGGAGACGGCAGCACATGGAACGGACATCCGAGGGTTCCATGTCGGAGTTTACATAATTGGAGAAGTAAGGTGTGCCGTATTTCGCGGTCATCTCAAAGAGAAGCTTGTTGTTCTCCGTCTCGCTCCAGTCGAAATCCTTTGTGATGGAATAGGTGGGGATCGGATACTGGAAGCCGCGGCCGTTGGCATCGCCCTGGATCATGGTCTCAATGAATGCTCTGTTGACCATATCCATTTCCTTCTTGCAGTCGCCGTAGGTGAAGTCCTGGGGCTTGCCGCCGACGATGGCGGGCATATCCTTCATGTCGGCAGGGACAGTCCAGTCCAGAGTGACGTTGGTGAAGGGAGCCTGCGTGCCCCATCTGGAAGGTGTATTTACACCGTAGATGAAAGACTGCACACACTGCAGGACCTCATTGTAGGAAAGGTTGTCTGCCTTGACAAAGGGCGCAAGATAGGTGTCGAAGGAGGAAAAAGCCTGCGCGCCTGCCCACTCGTTCTGCATGATGCCGAGGAAGTTGACCATCTGGTTGCACAGTGTGCACAGATGCTTGGCGGGTGCGGAAGTGATCCTGCCGGGAATCCCGCCCAGACCTTCCTGGATCAGCTGCTTCAGGCTCCAGCCTGCGCAGTAGCCGGTCAGCATGGACAGATCGTGCAGATGGATAAAGCACTTGCGGTGTGCCTGCGCGATCTCATCGTCATAGACCTCTGTCAGCCAGTAGTTTGCTGTGATGGCGCCCGAGTTGGACAGGATCAGGCCGCCGACACTGAGGGTGACAGTGGAATTCTCTTTTACACGCCAGTCTTTCTCCGCGCCGATATAGCCGTCCACCAGCTTCTTGTAGTCAAGCAGGGTCTGCTTGGTCTCGCGGACCTTCTGGTGCTGGCTGCGGTAGAGGATGTAGCTCTTTGCGGTCTTGGGGTAGCCCGCCTTCATCAGAGCGCTCTCGACGCGGTCCTGGATCTCCTCGACTTCGGGCATCTTGTCCGCATCCTCGCGGCCGCTCATCAGCAGCAGACCGATGGCGCGCGAAACAGCCGACACATCCCTTGCATCCACTTCACCGGACGCAATAAATGCCTTCGCGATCGCATTCTCGATCTTTGTTATGTCAAATTCCACGATGCGCCCGTCGCGCTTCCTGATCTTTGTGATACTCATCTCTCTCCCTTTCTGTCCGTACAGTCTGTACAATATTTTGGATCTGTAATCATTTTGAATCTGTAATCAAAACACTCAATCTATATCAGCTATGTGAAAATAGAAATCCTGCAGTCTATGTTCTTTACTGCATCTGCGGGGACCTGCCGGCATTTTCGCTGCCACCGGAAGGCCAAAGACAGGGCAAAAAAGAGCCCCTTTTTCGCGTGCACTACTACTATACCCATATTTAGGTCAGAATGCAATACCAAAATACAATATATTGTATGTAGTTTGTGAGCGCAAAAAAACAGGAAAGTATCAAAGAAGTCCTTTTCTCTCTGATACTTCCCTGCCTTTTGACAGATTTGTTTGACAGTTTTGAAATACTAACATCCATGAGGGCCTCTCTCCGGCCCCTCAGGGATCAGATTCCTGCCTCGACAGCCGCCCCGGCCGCAAGGCTTGCCGGCACATCGATCAGGCGCTGGTTGCTGCTGCCGCGGAAAATATGCTCTTTGGAAAGCAGTTCCTGCACAAAGGGGCCGTCTACCAGGACATCGATATGACGCAGCGCCTCCAGGGCAGTCTCTCCGGCCGCCCCCTGCAAAAGAGCCTCGAAGGTCCAGCCCGTGTAACACCAGACGGAAAGGCCCTTCTCGTGCGCAGCGTCGGCCATGGTGATCACTGCAGCGGGCTGCAGGAGCGGATCGCCTCCCGAGAGCGTGATGCCGTCAAGATAGCGTGTTGCGCGCATTTCCTGCGCCAGTTCCTCCGCGGTGGTCTCCTCTCCCCCTGCCGGATCCCAGGTCTCCGGGTTCTGACAGCCGGGACAATGATGGGGGCATCCCTGAAAAAACACTACATAACGTACACCGGGGCCGTCCACACTGGAATGGCGGACCGTACCCGCGATCCTGCACTGTGTACTCACATCCATCCTCCTGTTTGTTTCCATCACATTCTACCGATCAGTTCCGCGGCCTCCGCAGGGGATCCGGCCATAAATGCTGCGCCGGCCCGGCACAGCTCCTGCCGGTCTCCGTATCCGTAGAGGACTCCCAGGGAATCCACGCCGGCCTGCATGGCTCCCTCCATATCATAGTGCCTGTCGCCGACCATGAGAGAATGGGCTGCAATCTCCTGTATTCTCCCCTGATCCGCAGTCTGACAGGCCTGCCCTTGTGTACAGGCTGCTACCTTGGGCTGCGGGGCCTCCCCTTCTTCCGCCTCCGCGATATACTGCATGGCGCGTCGGATGAGAGAAGCCTTGTCTGTCTGCCTGGCGGAACGGTCCGGACCGACAACCGTCTCAAAATAACTGTCTATGCCGTTGTGGCGCAGAACCTTCTCCGCCATTTCCTGGGGCTTTGCCGTGACGACATAGAGCTTTCTGCCCTTTTCCTTCAGGTCCTGCAGCATCTTTTCGACCCCGTCGTAGAGAGGCGCCCTGTAGATTCCCTCCTGCTCGTAGTTTTCCCGGTAATAGACCACTGCCCGGTCCGCATCTTCCTTATTGAAATGATAAAATTTCTGAAAGGATTCAAACAGGGCGGGCCCGATGAATTTTTTCAGTTCGTCGCGGTCCTGCCCCTCAATGCCGAATTTTTTCAGCGCATAGATGACTGAATCCACAATGCCGAACTCCGACTGCGTCAGGGTCCCGTCCAGGTCGAAAAAGATATGTCTGTAGTCGGGCTTTACGCCGCAGGCGCGTTTAAGGGCTCTGCAGAGATAGGTATATCTCTCGAACTTTTCCCTCTTTGCAAAATGCACTTCCCTGAACTGCTCGGGATTTCCTTCGTAGCAGAGCTTCTCGTCGCCGAACTGTTCACTCGTAATATCAAAGACATGTCCGTCAACATCATTGTAACAGTGGAAGGTTCCTCCCTCTCTGGGAACGCCGTACACCCTGCCGCCGAATATATCCTGCACCAGGAAGGCCGTGATCGAGCACTGGCCGCTGGTTCTGTGACTTTTGCTGTACCCGTCGCGCAGCCGGGGGGCGCAGGTATATTCACACCAGACACCGGAGAGCACATCATAGAGATCTTTCGGCGTGCGGACCCCGGGATATTCCTGACTGACCGCCGTGATACACGCATTTTCGTTTCCATAAAACAAATATTCCATATCCGTTCGTCCCCGTTTCTGGTAAAATAGTCTGATAGAATAGATTTGTAAGTACCCATCCCCCAAACACGAGATCAAGAGAATAGAATCAATATGTATTATACTAAAAAAATCATTCCCGCCAACCGGATCATGAAAAAGCTCGCCTTCCTGCTGATTTTCCTGCTTGTGACAGGTATACTGCCTGTCTCCGCCGCGGCCGCGGAACGCACCGGCGTCACAGGGGCAGAGAGTTCACTCATCGATGAAAGCCGCACGGCGCCTGTTCAGACCGGCGCATCCGCTGCCTCCTGGAAAAAAGTCGGCAGCCATCTCCGCCTCAAAGGATCAAACGGCAAATACAAGACCGGTTTCGTCAAATATCAGGGAAAATACTACTATTTTAATCACAAGGGAAACCTGAAGCTGGGATTTTTCACTGTCAAAGGCAAGACCTGGTTTGCCAGCTATGTCAAGGGAGCCAAAGGCTGCGGACAGATCCTGACCGGCATCGTCAATATCAAAGGATTCTATTATTTTCTCGATCCGGCATCCAAACGCTGCCCCGGTGCTGTTTCCACAGGCTTTCAGAAATATTCCGGAAACCGCTACTATTTTGACAAGAAGGGCCATATGGTCACCGGCTGGTTCAAAGCCGGCGGCAGCAAATATTACGCCAGCTGCAACAAGAAGAAAAAATACGGTGCACTGTTAACAGGAATCCAGAAGATCGGAAGCAAGACTTACAAGTTCGATTCCAAGGGGAAGCTTGTCGGGACGGTGAAAGACACCGCAAAACAGACCCCCGCACGGAAACTGGCAGATTTTAAAGTCCTCAATCAGCTCCCCGATCTCCCCACAGGCTGTGAGGTCACTTCGCTGACCATGGTGCTCAATTACTACGGTTTTCCCGCAGACAAGCTTGATCTCTCCAACAATTACCTGCCCAAGGGTCCTGTAGGCAGCACGGATTTCCGCAAAGCCTTTGTGGGAGACCCCCGCAACAGCTGGTCCCGCGGCTGCTATGCCCCCGTCATCGTGAAGACCGCAAACAAATATCTGAGCGCTCAGAAATCCAAAATGCAGGCTGTCGATATTTCCGGCAGAGAGCTCACTGCACTTTCCGCCTTCACCAACGCCAATATCCCGGTCCTGGTCTGGAGCACCGTGGACTGCAAGAAGCCCTATAACAGCGCAACATGGACCGTCAACGGCAAAAAACTCACCTGGATTTCCCCGGAACACTGCCTGGTCCTGCTGGGATTTGTCAACGGCAAGGTAAAGGCTGCCGATCCCAACGGCGGCAAGATCCGCCTGTACGATCTGGACCTCTTCCGCAGCAGATATAACGCCCTCTACAAGCAGGCCGTACTCATCCAATAGGAAACCGGGCGGGCCGGCAGCAGCCTGCTGATCATCATAGGATCATCATAGGATCAGCAGGAAAATCAAAGTAGTGAGGATTCCGCCGATCAGACCGCCCAGATGGGCCATGGCATTGATGCTGCGATTGGACATGGTATAGACGGCATTGATCGCAAGGACACGCAGGATCCCGTACAGGGAGACTCCGCCGTATCCGGGCAGGACGGCAAAGAGCAGATAAGCTCCCAGCAGACCGAAGATCGCACCGGAAGCACCTGCTGAAAGGTTTCTGCGGCCGCTCCGGATCTCCATCACATAGCTGAGAATATTTCCCGAGAGACCGGAAACGACATACAGCACGAGAAACAGGGGCAGGCCCAGAAAATGCTCCAGCCCGGGCCCCAGATTGTAGAGAGAATACATATTGCAGATAAGATGCAGGAATCCGAAGTGCAGGAACATGGATGTAAACATCCTGTACCACTCCCCCTTCTGAATGTAAGGAGTATACATGGCACCGAACTTCAGTGCCGTCTCCTTGTTCAGCGACCCTCCTGCCAGACTCTCCGCCGCGAAAACAAGAATATTGATCCCTATCAGAATATCTGTTACTGATATACGCATTTTACTCCCGTCCTTTCCTGCCTGCCTTCTAAGCATCTAAAGACAGCAGTTCCCTTTTTATCTTCCCGATCAGGCCCCGGTCCGCGGGCAGCCAGTCCACGCTGTCCAGGGTCTCTGCCGTGAGCCATCCGGCCGCTTCCGCCTCCCTCAGTGTGAGGCTCCCTTTGCGGATGGTGCACCAGAAACAGTCCATCGAAAGATGAAAGGTCGGATAATCATATTCTATTGTATCAATGAGATCCCCCACCAGAATCTCAGTATCCAGCTCTTCGCGGATCTCCCGCGCCAGCGCCTGCTGCGGCGTCTCACCCGGTTCGATCTTGCCGCCGGGAAATTCCCAGCCGCCTTTGTACTCGCCGTATCCCCTGGCTGTCGCAAATACACAGCCGTCCCTGCGGATCACTGCGGCCGTCACTCGTATCGTTTTCATGTCTGCCTCCCGACGGATTCTTAATTCAATTGCCGAATCAAAATTATAGATAGGGAAAGCTGCATAGTCAAGAAGAGCAGCAGCCCGGCCGATCGTTTCAGCCGGGCTGCCGCTCTTCTTGATGGTTGGTTGTAAATTGACAGTAAAGGAGAATTTATATGCGAGATTGTTGTACACATTCCAGAGCGGGCTTTATACAGGCCTGCAGGCGATCATGATTACTCCGATGATCAGGGCGACCGGCAGCAGATAGAATACAACTCCGAATACGGTAACTGCCAGGATCACCGACAGGATAAATCCCAGGCCGCTGATCAGCCAGCCAAGAGCCCTGAAGCCGATTCCAAAAATAAAACCGACCACCTTCATAAACAAAACAAAAAGTAAAATTGCAAACAGTGTAATCATTGTCTTTCACCTTTCTTCAACGGTTGACCCGTATTTCCGCCTTGTATAGATCTGCATTTCCGCAGCTGCGTCTTTACTCCGAGCTGCTGTGAGTAGGCAGTGTTTTTATCGAGCTTCTCCGAAAGCCGGATCGCAAGGATTCTGTTTTTAACTGTCATGATCCTTCCCTCAGCTGTCTGTTTCTGCAGCTGTTTCATGCAAACCCGCGTTTTTCTGTACTGAAGACATCTTAATACTCCGGGACGGTTTACGAAACCGCAGGATTGGAGAAAAACCACCCCTTATCTTTGCAAAAACAGCGAAAAAGGCAAAAAAGACCGGGCAGCTTCCCGCCGCCCGGTCTGTTCCTGCAAATCCATGCCCGCCAGGGGCACTATTGTCTTTAAGACCTTGCTCTGTGCTTTTCGTAGAGCGCACGATCGATCTTCCCGTCGGCGAGCATCTGCTCCGACCACAGCTGAAGCGTCTCCACCGTGATAGAGATCTTCTCCAGTGTATCCTGGATCTGCACGAAATCCTCTATCTCTTCCTCTTGGATCTCACCGTCCGCAGTGATTTCGATCAGACGGTCTTTCAGCTTATGAGCCGTGTTGAGCGAAGCCAGCATCTCCAGAACGATCCTGGACAGGTCCTTGACCTGGATCTCGGGCACATACTGCTGCCCGATCGGGCACTCATTGGCACAATAGTAATTGCACAGATGAGGGGCTTTGTAGCCTTCCGCCATCACCAGGACCTCATCCGGATGCGGAAGCGACCGCTCATTTTCTATCTTTTCAATCCGGTCCGCAGTCAGGCCGCCCAGCACCTCACTGGCCTCTTCGCGGGTAAGACCGCGCTCCTCTCTGCTCCTAAAATAAATATTTTTGTTTTCTTTTGTCGACACTCTGGCCATATCACCATCTCCCGTGAAAAAAATGTTCTTCCCATTGTATCACGGAATCATTTTTAAGTCCCGTGTTTTTCAGAGGAACTGCAGCAGAGACTGGCCCGGCCGCGGAAGATCATTCCCTGACGACGACAGAGATGCCGTTGGGGATGCAGGTCAGAGAGGCATCCTCTCCTTTGATCTCTCTGGCGCGCTTGTAAGCGGCTTCGAGGCTGGGAGCATACTCCATTTTCAGGCCCTCGATCATCTCCTTCTGATCCTCGTTGGCAACAAAGATGACTTTGTATTTGCGCACGATCCTGGCAAGGATCTGGCTGCACCACTGGTCGGGAGCGGTCTCTTCCTGGGGCGTCGCCAGGAATTTCTGATAAGCGGTCTCGATATCGGGCTCATCCGCGATGATGTGATAGAAGAAATCACCGCCTGTGCCGTCCGAGCAGGAAGCAAGCATGATGATGACGGCGCCGTCCTTTGCGGTCGCCTCGCCTGCGGTCATGCCTTTGGGCGACTGATAGGCGTTCTGATCCAGCGGATAACCGCCGTTGGTGGTGATGACGATATCCGCATAGGCGGGCTTTACGCACACATAATCCGCGATGAAATCGCAGCCCCTGCGGTGCGCGGTCTCAAAGTTTCCTGCAAAGGCCGCCACAGTCTTCTTTTCCTCATCGATGACAACATTGACGATATAGGCCAGCTTTGCCATCCTTGCGGCCGCCAGCATATCCTCGTGCATAGGGTTGTGGTCCAGGATTCCGGTGCGGGAATAGGGGCTGTCGATGAACTTGGAGCAGTGGTTGCCCATGACCGTGACCGCGTCCGCCACTCCGGGAAGGATACTCTTGCGTCCGCCGGAGAAGCCTGCGAAGAAATGGGGCTCGATGAAGCCTTCCGAAACCAGAAGCTGTGTTTCCATGGCCACTTTATCAATGATGCAGTCGGGACCGCTGGGCAGGGAACCCACTTTGACGTTTCTGGAAGGATCATGTGCGTCATGGACGACAATATTGTCCTTGAATTCTTCAAAGAGTTCATCGCCGAGCTTGTTTCTGAACTCCTCGATCGTCGTGGGACGGTGGAAGCCGGTGGAGACCAGCAGAGTGATCTTGATATCGGGGCTGCCTTCGCGCAGCTCGCGGATCATATTGGGGAGAATGTCCCTGCTGGGGACAGGTCTGGTGTGGTCACTGATAATGATAACGCAGTCATCCTTTCCTTTCGCGAGCTCACTCAGACGCGGGCTGTCGATGGGGTTCTCCATCGCCTCCCGGACGATTTCAATTCCTGTCCGGTCACTGGTAAGCTGATCCACTTTGCTGGTCAGGACAGGTGTATCGTCCGGAACCTGCAGGTCCTGTGTTGTATGTGCGTAAAAGAATTTGACTGTTTTCATGTAGTTTTCACCTTTCTCCTTTCCGCTTCTATGAGCAGGGCACATCGTTTGTTCAAACTACTATTTTAGCACAAATGCATATAGCTGAAGTGCATAGGTTTTTGTACTATTTACGTACTATTTACCCTGCTATTAACGACTATTGAAAACACCGCATCCGTACGGCCTGTCAGCGGCCCCGGGTGCGGTGTTTTTTTTCGATTCTATTGCCGGGGTGTCCCGGGTTTTATCCCTCTGACTCCCCTGATCTCGTTTCATTCCCCTGATTTATCACTTTTTACTATAAATTCCATGATGTCGACAACGCGGTCTATACCCATGGCAGTGTTGAAGCAGGCATCATAGTTGGTGTGGTCACCGAACTTATAACTTGTGAAGTGACTGTAGTACTCCCTTCTTTCTTCATCTTTGCGCTTGATCAGGTTGGGATAGGCCTTGAGGTCATCCCCGTACACTTCCGTACACCGTTTTTCGCGCAGTGCCCTGGGCGCGTAGATGAAAAAGCTCTTCAGGTTTTTACGGTCTTTCAGGATGTAATCACTGCAGGTTCCCACGATGACACAGCTTCCCTTGTCGGCGATCTCATTGAGGACTGTTCTCCTGGCTCCGAAGATCCTGTCAGGAATCGGAATGATCCCTCTGGCAGCATTGATGCCGTAGAGCAGGCCGGAGATATCCTTCTCCGCCCAGTTGCGGACCACATCCTCGCTCAGACCGCTCTCCTTTGCCAGCATCGTGATGATCTCCCTGTCATAAAAGGGGATCCCCAGGCGTTCGGCCAGCTTCTCTCCGACCTCACGTCCTCCGGAACCATATTCTCTGCTGATCGTAATGATGCTGTCTACCATGATGTTCCTCCTCTTTTTTGATCCGGGAAGGCCTTAACTCATCGGCAGTGAGACATTGTCGTAGACATAGACCTTGCCGTTGTGTTTTGTACAGGCTTCGATCGAACGATCCTGGGATACGACGATGGCTACACTTCCCTCCACGGCGCTGCAGAAGCGGTAGGCAGCTCTGTGCCGCATTCCATGATCCTTGAACTGTCTGAACCTGTCTACTGTATCGTCATAACCCACAAAGCAGAGCTCTGGATGCTTGCTGTCCATCTTATCCACCAGGGTCTCGGCGCCGAAGCCCAGAAGGTCGTAGTCCTTTGTGAGAAGGACCGAGCCGTCAACGGATGTGAGCTTTGCGATAAAATCCGCATAAGTGACGAGATCTTTTTCGCGGGCCTTCAGGGAATGGATATCCAGTCCGTATTCATCGTCGAACAGATAGGGACTGGTCAATTGATATTTCAGGTCAATAAATTCCTTACAGGCATCTGAATCAGGAACGATCAGGATCGCAGCTCCGTGCGCGTAGTTGGACACGCGCCACAGGATCATATGCAGCAGCTGCAGCCGCTCTTTCTCAGGCACATGCGTATCCTTAGAGAGTGCCTCGGCGATCAGTGTCGAGGAGAAAGTATTTGTGCGGAAGAAATTGCACCGGCCGGCAAAATAATTGACAATGGACGTTTCTCCGTAACATGCATCCAGTTCCCCCGGACCGCTCACCAGAATGTTGGGAATTCTGGGCATCCGGTTACCGGTTGTAAGCTCCCTTGTCAGGATTTTTTCCCAGGTCGTGTAGGAGGCTATGATGCCGATCGCCTTAAAAGGCCTCTCACTGACGTCCAGGACCAGATAACTCATTACCGGATTCAGAGCAGGGGCGAGCCTGTGGAGATTCCTGGTATTAAATTCCATCGGATTGTTGAACAGAAGGACATGCGAATAGAGATAGGCATGGAGCAGGTCTGAATCCGGATCTACGAAACATACTCTGAGGGAAGGAAATCTTCCCTCCTCGCGCATGCAGCTGACGTTGAGGAGGATCTGACACACCTCTTCCAGGATCTCCCCTGAAGGCAGTTTCTGATCCTCTTCAAAAACATGAATGGCTTTCGCTTTATTCTCATATTCCAATATCGCATCCACAAAAGCTGCCAGCCCGTTCATAACCTTACCTCCATACGCCGCCTGTTGATCAATCACTGCTGTATCTGCATTACCTTTAAGTATACAACAATGAACTAAATTCGCACAGTCCCAATTATTGCAGCTTGTCCGCGATCGCTTCGATCGAAGAGTTGTCAAGGACCAGGATATTGGCCGAGAAAATCACCTTGACCAGCCAGACCAGGAAGAAGAATACCAGAAGCGGGATCACACAGGCCGTCACAATCATCACCGCGAGGGACTCGAGCAGATTATCCAAAAAGGAAGTAATGTTGTCGATGGTCTCCGTCGTGATGCTCGTGATCTCATTGAAAAATCCGCCGCCGGAATCTCCCTCGATCTCCAGTGCATTGTACTCTTCGATTGTCTCGTTGACCGTTGCAGCCTGGGTCTGGTAGACCTTATCGGAGAGCATGACACTTGCCGGAACGATCATGAAAAGAATGATCCCTATGATCGCGATTTTTGCCGCTGTTCCTTTAAATCTTTGTTTTCCCGAGATAATAGCATAACATACAAACAGACAGGCAATGGGTATCAGGCAGGAAAAAGTGATGTAGCCCGAAAGGCTGATCAGGAATTTCTCAAGGTAGAGGGCACTCAGGATCAGGAGGAAATATTTGGCCAGATCCGCCAGCTGATCCGCCAGTGGTGTGCACATGTCTCCCGGAAGGAGAGACAGTGTCGCCGACGTGGCTGCGGCGCCTCCCGAGAGAGTCATGACCGACGAGATCTTGTCCTCTGTCTGCTCTATGGAGTGCTTATGATTCTTCGGATTTGCTGCCCACGGCGCGATGATGGTGATGGACAGAACAGCCAGCAGAACAATCAAGGCAACTTTCATCGCTTTTTTGTAATTCACTGTGTTTCCCTCCCTTTACTGAAACTCAACAGCGTATCCGGATGTGTTCGGAAGACTGACAATAAATTCACTCACCAGCTTCTGTGCCTGCTGATCCGACCTCTCCAGAATACCGCTCTCAAGAGCCTTCTCTCTGGCCGCGTCCTCAAACTCGGCGAGCGAGATATTGTAATCCTCCAGCTTCAGAGGGTTCCAGATGGATTCTTTTTCGGAATAGATCTTGAAGGTATCTCTGTCGATCGTGACCGCCTGGATCTCCGAAGGAGGCATGTCTACTTTGACGATCTTCCTGTCTTCATCGGTTTCAACGCCGATCTTCTCAAAGTCCACTCCCGCCATCACAGCCCCGTCATAGCTGTACATAAAACCTGAGGAAGAAGGAATGATGATGAAAATATTCTTCTCCTTGGTGTAGGTCTCTAATTGGGTAAAATAGTACTCCTGCGTGATCAGGACTCCCATGTTGGCAAGGCCGGACCGGATCGTCTCGGAGCTGGTGGAGATCAGCACCTTATCCTTTTTTTCTTTTTCCGTGACAGATGTGACGGTCTGCGCTGCTTCTTCCTTTTCCGCCCTCCTGCTGATCCCATAGCTCAGGAGCAGGACCGCGGCAATCACCAGGGCAGCTGCCGTCACAGCAATATAAATACGATTCGCATTCTGCTTCATAAATTATCCGACTCCTTCCCGATAATACACATACTACATATTATTAATACTGCACCGGCCGTGGATAAATTGCTCAGTTCTACTTAAACTATACTCTACATGAAGAATAAAAGAAACTGCTGAAACAGCGTATTGAGAGTCTGTAATTCTCTTGAAATGCCGAAATACCGCCTGCCCCTCAGGCAAAACAGACGCCCGGAATGACTGATTCGGGAAGCAGCCATTCCGGGCGGTATTATGCGGCAGTATCAAATGAAATTGGGTTTGTGTATGGTTTACAGGGGCTCTTTGTTGTTGAAGACCTTGATGCAGTGCTTGACGTTCTCATAGACGCCCTGGACGATCGCTTCATTGAAGCCGTAGTAGTCGTGCTCACCGGGCTGGGCCATGTAGGCACCTGCACAGTTAATGCATGCATCCATGCTGGCGGTCGCAATGTTGATCTTGCGGACGCCGAGAGTGATGGCCTTGCGGAAGTCCTCATCGGAGATGCCGGAACCGCCGTGAAGGACCAGAGGAAGTCCCACTGCCTCTTTCAGCTCTGTCAGGCGCTCGAAGTTCAGCTTGGGGATTCCCTTGTAATGGCCGTGGGCGTTGCCGATGGCCACTGCCAGTGCATCGATGTCGGCGTTGGCCGCAAAGGTCCTGGCCTCTTCAACATCTGTATACTTGGAGACCTCCTCGCGCTCGGTAGCTTCCTTGCCGCCGATGGTTCCCAGCTCAGCTTCCACAGAGGCGCCGGCTGCGCGCGCCAGGCGGGCGACCTCGTTGGTCTTGTCAATGTTTCCCTGCAGGGAATAGTGGGATCCGTCAAACATAATGGAGGTAAAACCATATCCCAGAGCTTCTGCCGCTTTTTCCGCGGTAAGACCGTGATCCAGATGAACGGCGATCTTCACGCTTGCATCCTTGGCAGCCTGTACCATCAGGGGTCCGATCATATCCAGAGGAGTATGTTTCAGACGTCCCTCAGCGATCTGAATGATGATAGGAGAATTCATCTCCTCTGCCGCCTTGATGGTTCCCATTGCGATTTCCATATTGGGGCAGGTAAAAGAGCCGATGGCCTTGTTCTCAGCCTCAGCGATAGCCAGTAGTTCCTTCAGAGTAACGAGCATAATTATCCCCCTTGTCCTTTAGTGCGCGCGAAAACTAATTGTTGCTGCAATATTTCGTGTATAGTTTGCATACTACATAGTTTTATTATAGCCATAACAATGTTTATTGCAAACAAATTATGCATTTTCCGCGCAGGAAGGACAGATGACTGACCTGCCGCATTTTTTCAGGGATCTTTGCCGTATAGACGTACACACGTTTAGACATATAGCCGTATATGCGTGATTTTTATTCGGTCGGGATGCCTCCGCGCTCCTCCCAGTAATCTTCATAGCAGAACCACGCATCGTCCCAGCTGGAATCCGCGTTGTCCAGATAGACGCCGTCGAATCCCTGGTCCAGGATCCTGTCAATAGAGGAGGTATTGTCTCCGGTGGCGATATTGGAATATTTCCCGCCGCCGTTGATAATGATGTCGCGCCAGTCCTTGTGCCACCACTGTACAACGGATTCCTCGGGATAATCATAGCCGAAGCTGAAAGCCAGCCATGTGGGGATGGGGTCTCCTTCTGCCTCCCCGCCTGTCTCGGTCGCTTCGAAAGGAATGTAATAGGAGCGGTTTCCGATCCACTGGACCTCGCCGGTCTTCATGCTGTAAGAGGAGTTGAGATTGGTCGGATCGTGCCATTTCCAGTCATCCTGGCAGTACCAGCGATTCTGCTCTGCAGTCCCGATCGCGAGGTAGGAAAGGACCTGCCGGCGTCCGCCGTCCGGCTTTGTCTTGAGGCTCTCCACCTCCTCTCTGGTCAGAGGAGTCAGCTGGTCCGGGCCTGCCCGGTGGTTGTAACAGGAATCGATATAGACGACATCATAGTCTGAATTGCGGATGGCATCGAGCCAGGTTTCCCTGCCGTTATGTTCGCACAGACCCTCTTTTCTCCACCACCAGTCCCAGCGGTCGCCGTATTCATCGGTGATCTCGGCGATGGTTTCATCATCGGGATCTTCACCGACAGGTTTATAGCAGCCGTTTTCGGAGGGCACCAGCAGGCCGCAGGCATAGGAATCCGTGATCCGGGTCCGGTCTCCGCTTCCTTCTTCAAATACCGCTTCCTCCTGATCCCACAGATCCCAGTTATCATAGGGTCGTCCGTTGATATTGTAGAGATAGGTGCCCGCGTCCTTGAGATTGTCCACATCGCGGGAGCCGTCGACATACTCGGACAGACCGATCTTTTCGGGATCCTCTACCCAGAAATAGTCAAAATTGTCAGCCCAGCGCTCTCCGGGATAGAGCTCCTGCGCCAGGTCGCCGCCAATGCGGGGGAAGGGGACAACGCCCCAGCTTTTTGCCTTGGCAATATAGTTTTCCAGATCTTCTTCAGATGTAATAACGGTCGTATCGGAGATATATTTTCCTGCCTGGGAAAGAGCAATATAGGGTCTTTGCAGGGAATTAGGCGGGATGGAGGAGTCTTTGCCGACCATGCTCTCAATTCCCCAGCCGTCAATCAGCGCCATCATGGACGGATCCAGTTCGTTTTTGATATTGCCGTCCTTGAAGCCCAGATATTCCGCGCCCTGTACGACAATCTTGAAATCAGGATTCCTGGTCTTGGCATGGAGGGCGAGCTCCATCAGGAAAGCCTGCATCTTGTGGATGCGGCCGAGAGTACCGGGACCGTCCTTGGTGTAGAGCTCTTCGATTTCCTTTTCGTATTTCTCCGCATCCTCTTCAGAGATTTCCTGAGCAGCAGCTGCTGTCTCTGCTGCTGTTGCTCCCTCTGCAGCCGCGTCAGCTGCAGGTGCAGCCTGTACAGCCGCGTCAGCTGCGGGTGTCCCCTGTACAGAAGCTGCCGCATCATTCCGGGCTTTTTCGGACTGCTGATCCAGCATCTCCTTTACGGAGGAGCTTTCTGCCTTGCCGCCGAATTCCGGTGCTATGGACGCATCTTTTTCATATTCCACCCAGTCGTCGTCCAGATTGAGGTAGAGATAATTGCCTTCAATCGTATACTCCCAGGATACGGCTTCATTTCTGCCCAGAAGTTCATTGCTGGTCCAGATCACAATGGTCTCATCTTCCCCGTCTTCACTCAGCAGGGATCCGGAACGGTCTTCGTACAAAACGACCGTGTCGGGAGCATCCTCTGCATCGGCAGTCCTTTTGTAGGTACCGGGATAATAGGAGAACATGGTCTGGGGCTCCGCGTCTTTAAACGTCATGGAGTTGACTATATCATGAAAACTATCATCCATGAGATATTCCAGAGCACCTTCCGTTGCCAGACTGGTCTGGATGACACTCAGAAGCACTCCGTCCTTGTATTCCATGGACTTGTAGTCGATGGTCACCTGCAGGTCATCACTGTCGTCGACGGATGCCCCAAAGTACCAGCGATCGGGACCGATAAAGCCTTCTTCCCGCTCTATGGCGTCTTCGTCGAAGTCCTCGATCTGTTCCGTGAGGACTTCCTGGGGCTGTTTGTCGGGAATATATTCGATGTACAGGAAATTGTCGCCTACCTGCTCACCGGTGTAGAGAAATTCTACGCGGTGTTCGTCTTCTTCCCCGATCTCTATGAGTTCCGGATCATAGTCTACGATCCATCCGTCACTGCTGACATACGTTCCAGGGATCTGTTCAATTGTTTCCGATGCGGACGCCTCCGTTCCTGCATCCTGAGAGGCATCTCCGGCTGCAGGAGTGCTTCCGGCTCCCTGCCCTGCTCCCCCGGAACATCCTGCCAGCAGACACAGGATCAGCAGAAATGCCAAAAATGACGATACTTTTTTCATTCTCTCCTCCCATCCTGTCAGTAATCCAGTTACTTCATCCAATGATGGCGTAATGTAAATCCGTTAAACATTATACCATATTGTCCGGATAAAAGATGGAAGAATCAAAGAGGGTAATATATAATGAGTTGCATATGGCTCCGGAAAGTCAGGCATGCTGGATCAGGAAGTGCTGAAGAGATAAGAGATCCCGATCCCTTCCCGGATAAGATTTCAATGGGACGGGGAGCTTCATATCCCTTCCGTATTCTTTTCATTAAATGCTATACTATTGTTACAGGAATATTTTTGATGTGGTACCGGGAGAATGCGCTTCCGGGGAAGCGGCAAAGGAGTATAAAATGGATTATCGAAAATTCGGGGACACTTATGTTATCCGCATGGACAGGGGCGAAGAGATCGTCAGCACTCTGACAGCTTTCTGCAAAAAAGAAAATATGAAACTGGGTTCCGTGGATGCCCTCGGGGCAGCGGATCACGCTGTAGTGGGCCTTTATGACGTCTCATCAAGGGAGTTTCATAAAAAGACCTTTGATGAACCCCTGGAAATCTCCTCTCTCCACGGGAACATCTCCACAAAGGACGGGGAGATCTATCTGCACCTGCACATCAATCTGGCCCGCGAGGATCTCTCGGTGGTCGGAGGACACCTGGCAGAATGCCGTCTGTCCGCAACCTGCGAGATGTTTGTCCGCAGGATAGACGGAACGGTGGGGCGCCGTCATGACGAGGCTGTCACAGGACTGAACCTGTACGAGTTTGTGTGACCGGGCACACCTTCCGGGACCCGAAAGACTTGTCGGCCGATGCGGTCTGAATGGCTTAAAATTAATACACTTTTTTCAGCAAAAAACGGATAGACATCTCAGAGAAATCAGTGTAATATCCATCTCGAAAGTAATCGGGAGTAGCTTGCACGATTTCGTGTGACATATATTCGTCAATACGGGAAATAAAATCCCCGGTATATGTTGGCAAGAAGCGAGACTTTTACTGCATGTTGAATGCGGTAAAAGTCTCTTTTTTTTTCACCTGTTATAGGAGGTTTGAAGAGGATCATGATATTCGTAAACATTCTGGTACTGATCATTGGTTTTGCCGCTCTGATCAAAGGCGCGGATCTGTTCGTGGACGGCAGTGCCTCCTTGGCAAAAAAATTCAATGTGCCCAGTCTGATCATCGGCCTCACCATTGTGGCCTTGGGCACCAGCGCCCCGGAGCTTGCCGTGAGCACGACTGCTGCTCTGAATCATTCCAATGAACTCGCCCTCAGCAATGTGGTCGGTTCCAATATGTTTAACCTGCTCTGTGTTCTGGGCTTCTGCGCCCTCTTCTCTCCTGTGCCGGTCTCCTCGGAGATCATCAAAAGAGATTTCCCCTTCTCTATCCTGATGACAGTCCTTGTCCTTATCTTCGGCGGCGGTCTCATGGCCGGCAAGGCAGCAGGCGGCACTGTCGGGATGATCAGCAGACCGGAAGGCCTTGCCCTTCTGATCATCTTCGCAGTCTATATGTTCCTTCTGGTGCGCGACGCAATGCACGGCCAGACAGAGGAAGAAACCGTCTATGAAGATATTTCTCTCAAAAAGTGCATCCTCCTCATGGTCGTCGGGGTCGCCCTCATTGTCGGCGGCGGACAGGCAGTAGTCAATTCGGCAAAGAGCATCGCTTACTTTTTCGGAATGTCTGAGACACTGGTGGGCCTTACGATCGTGGCTGTCGGCACATCCCTCCCCGAGCTTGTGACCTCCATTGTGGCATCCCGCAAGCATGAAAACGGTCTTGCCGTGGGCAATGTCGTGGGATCCAACCTGTTCAATATCATGTTCATCCTCGGCACAACCGCTGTCCTCAATCCCCTGCCTGTCACCTATGAACTCACTGTCAACCTTCTTTTCCTGATCCTGATCAGCATGGTGAGTTTTGTCTTTATCGCTACCGGAAAGCGTCTGAACCGGGCAGAAGGTGCCCTCATGTGCATGCTCTACGTCGGGCAGACCGCACTCGCGATCATGGGATAATGAAAATCATAGGATAATACCATAGGTAATAAAGATCATAAAAAGAAAAGAGTCCTCTGCCTGAAATGACTTCAAACCACTTCAGACAGGGGACTTTTTTACGTCCGGCAGCCGGAACAGAGGACAGGCTGACCCTGTCATCTGACATAGGCATTTTCACTTATTGTATATTCCTGTTCCACATTGCTTAAGGGATGCTTGGGTCCGATGAGAAAACCTGCCATCAGATCCTCTCTGTGCGCAGCGTGTTCAGGTCCGTTCAAAATACTGACGAAATCCCCGGAGCCGCGCAGGAAATACCGATATTCGCTCTCGCTCAGGCCCAGGTCCCAGGTGGGATCCAGGTAATAATACTTCCCGTCAACCTTGACAATATTCCACGCATGGATATCGTTGATCGTGATCCGGGCTTCAAGTCCGGCAGCAGTGGCCAGATAATAAAACAGATCGGCGATGCCGGAGCAGACAGCAGTCCCGTTGATCGCAGCGGCATAAGCAGTATATTGCAGGCGGTAGCTGTCATCATCCAAATGGTCATAGTCATAGACGACATTCGAGCAGATATAATTATAGATCGCCCTTACCTTTTCATAATCGGAAGCTCCGCTGATGTTGAGCCCGGCCAGAATGGAATCCGCCTTGTTTTTTAACTCGTCTTCCTGTTCCTTGCTTGTCCCGTAAGACATAGTCAGTGTAATGTTCAGGTTATGCGTTTTGTCTCTTTGTTCAACCGCCGTGTATTCCCCTCCGGCCCAGCCTGCGTTCATGGCCAGGTGATCTCCCTCCCGGGGATTCCCATTATTTTTGCAGGCTTCCTTCAGGATATTATTAATATCATCATTAATGCCTATGATGCGGTTAAAATGATCAGAGTGATAAGAGACATAAACTTCAGAATCGTATTTACTGATCTGCTTGTAGACCTTTTTTCCCGCAGACTCATAGCTCGTGCAGGCTCCGTCATAGGGCCTGAATATCAGAAAAATCACATATCCTGCTGCAAGGACAAGCAGGAGCTTTCCCAATACGGATTTCCAGCCCGACTTTTTCGCCTGATCACTGCCCTTCTTTTCACGGGAGGACTTGGTACCCTGCGCCGTCTTCTTATTTGCGGTATCTGCATTTTGAGTATTTTTATTACGGGCATCAGCATTCGCGGAATGATCCTTTTGGGAATTGCTGTTTTGGGAATATTTGTTTTGGGAAGTCTGACTGCTCTGGCCGCCGCCGGCTGTACTGCCCAAGGCGGACAGACTGGCCTTGTATGCGGCCTTCTGTTCTGCGCTGCTCCGGTTCCACTCTTCCTCCGTGACCACAGAGGAAATCAGTTTTCCACGGCATTTAGGGCATGCTTTGTCGGGTGTTATGATAAAGCAGCTTGCACACGACCTGCAATAACATAGTCTTTTTTCCATAAAACCTCCCGCAGATTGTCATGACACCGTTAACAATGCTCTGTATTTTTTACTCCGGCCTGGCCAGTCCCAGCTCCTGAGCATGTTCCTGCATACCCCGGATGCAGATCTCCGCGACATCCCTGATCTCCATGCCCAGCATCCCGCAGCCGCGCAGGATTATTTCCCGGTTACAGCCTGCGGCGAAACGCTTGTCCTTCCATTTCTTCATAAAGCTCTTCAGACTCATGTCCTCGATGCCATTGGGACGCATCCTCGCTGCGGCCTGGATGATCCCGCTCAGTTCATCTACTGTAAAAAGACTTTTCTCCATCTCGGAGACAGGTTCCACATCTGTGCAGATGGAATATCCGTGGCTGAGGATCGCCCGGATATCTTCCTCGGGAACACCTGCCGCGCGCAGAGGTTCCTCGGTATGGGCCAGATGCTCCTCCGGATACTTCTCATAATCATAGTCGTGCAGATATCCGACTGCCTCCCAGTGCTCCTTATCTGAACCAAAGTGCTCCGCCATAGCTCCCATACATGCGGCAACATTGGCCGCGTGGAGCTTGAGATGGTCCTCCGTCACCATGGTATCATTCAGTCTCTTTGCCTCATCAATCGTCAGTTTTTCCATAAAAATCATCTCCTTCACTGTTCTCAGAAAGAATTTCTCTTTCTTGTCGAAGACTATTATAACAGGATACCGTAAATTATGCATCAGACAGGCATCCTGCTCTTTCGGGCAGGGCTCCTGTTTTTTGTTTGTCTTTCAGCAAATATACCTTTCTTTTCTAAGGCTGGTCTAAGTTTCATGATGAATAATATCACATGTACAAAAGATAAACAGAAACAAAAAACACTTCCGACAATTCCTCAGTAAGCGCTGCGGCAGCGTAAGAACGCCCGGCATCAGAGGTGAATTTGAAAGAGAGGTGATCACAGAAGTGACATCCGGCATGGCAGCAAAAAAAGAAATCCATTATCGACATGAGTGGAAACATGAGATTTCCCGGTCAGATCTGCTTTCCATCAGACAGAGGTTAAGAGCGGTCGCCGAGACCGATCCCCACGCAGTGGACGGCAGGTACCTGATCAGGAGCCTGTACTTTGACAATCTGAACGACAAAGCGCTTCGGGAAAAGGTCGACGGGGTGAACAGAAGGGAAAAATTCAGGATCCGCTACTACAACGGCGATCCTTCCTCCGTGATCCATCTCGAGAAAAAAAGCAAACTAAACGGACTCGGGACCAAGTACTCAGCGCCGCTGACAGTGGATCAGGCACAAAAGATCGTGGACGGAGACATTGACTGGATGCTGCATTCCCCCCACTCCCTGATCCAGGAGCTGTACTGCAAGATGCGGTACCAGGGAATGCGGCCGATGACGATCGTCGACTACACCAGAGAGCCCTTTATATACAGGCCGGGCAATGTCAGAGTCACATTTGATTATGACATCCGGACAGGAATGCGGTGTACAGACTTCCTCAATCCCGATTGTGTGACGATCCCGGCGGGTGATGCGGGGATCATCCTGGAAGTTAAATGGGACGCCTACCTGCCCTCTATCATCAGAGACGCAGTGCAGACACCTGGAAGACGAGTCTGCGCCTTTTCCAAATATGCACAGTGCAGGATTTATGATTAGGCTTGCGATTCTATTCCAATCAGCCTGACAGTGACATTTTTTAAAGAATTAACTGTTTTTCATTAACAGTTTTTCAAAGAATAAACATTTAAAGAATAAACATTTTTTAAATAAACATTTTCGAGAACAAACAGAAAAAATAAAAAAGGACCAATAAAGAAGAAAGAGGTAAGTAAAATGACATTTTCGGATATTTTCAAATCCAGTTTCCTTTCCAATGTTACAGCAATAAGCATGTTTGATATGGTGGTCGCCCTTGTCCTGGCATTCGGCATGGGTGTATTTATCTATCTGATCTATAAAAAGACCTATGCGGGTGTCATGTACTCGTCCTCTTTCGGAGTGACTTTAGTAGCACTCACAATGATCACAACACTCGTGATCCTGGCAGTGACCAGCAACGTCGTTCTTTCCCTCGGTATGGTCGGTGCTCTGTCCATCGTCCGTTTCAGAACTGCTATTAAAGAGCCCCTCGACATTGCTTTCCTGTTCTGGGCTATCGCCGCAGGCATTGTCCTTGCGGCAGGAATGATCCCGCTGGCTGTTTTCGGCAGCGTGCTGATCGGCCTCATTATTCTGTTTTTTGCAAACCGCAAGGAAAACACCAATCCTTATATCGTCGTCCTTGACTGCATCAATCATGACAGCGAACAGAGAGCAATGGCTTTCCTGAAAGAAAAAACCGGCAAATGCACTGTCAAGAGCAAAACCGCCCGCAAAGGCAGTGTGGAACTGAATCTGGAGATCAGGCTCAAGGATGATAACACCGATTTCGTCAACGAACTGTCGGAGCTCGAGGGCGTGGGCAGCGCGGTTCTCGTGAGCTACAACGGCGACTACATGGGCTGATCCCGGGGAGATAACAGCAATGTCAACGCATAATAAACTGGATAAGATCTGCGTTGCCATCGTCGTATGCTGTCTTGTCCTGACAGCACTGTTTATTAAAGGTGAATCTCTGGGAATCACAAAAATCGTAGATGAAGACGCAGAACAGAATTCTGATTCTGAATACTTTACTGCAAATGATCAGGACGGAGACTGGGACACCTCGGATTCAACCGTCATCACGCTGACGGGAGACGGAGCCGAAATTTCCGGAAACGGAGCCTATACCAATGACGGAAACGTTGTGATCACAAACGCGGGTTACTATGTTGTCTCCGGATCGCTTACTGACGGTTATCTCTCGGTAGACGCCTATGATTCCTCCAAAGTATTCATCCTGCTGAACGGAGTAGAGATCAATTGCAGCGACGATGCATGTATCCGGGTGGAACAGGCAGACAAAGTCTTCCTGACACTCGCTGAAGGCAGTCAGAATACACTGACCAGCGGTTCGGCATATTCGGATCAGGCGCTGGATGACGGGACGGACGGCGCAGTTTTCGCACACGACGATCTGACGATCAACGGAAGCGGCAGCCTCACTGTGAATGCGGAATACAGACACGGTATAGCCGCCAACGATGACCTGGTCATAACCGGGGGAACCATCACTGTAACTGCGGCGGCGGATGGCATTCACGCCAATGACAGCCTCCGCATCAAGGAAGCCTCCATCACAGTGGATGCGGGAGATGACGGCATGGTCACCTCCAATGAGGAGGAAAACGGATATCTGTACATAGAATCCGGCAGCCTGAATATAAAGGCAGCCGATGACGGCATCCATACAACCGGAGAGATCACGATCGCAGGCGGAAGCCTCACCGTTTCCTCAGGAGATGACGGTATTCATTCCGACGCTTCCGTATCCATCCTGGATGGAACGCTTCTCATCGAGGAGTGCTATGAAGGAATTGAAGCATTAACCATCGATGTTTCGGGCGGAGACATCACGATCTACCCGAAGGACGACGGATTCAATGCCAACGGCAACAGCGACAGTCAGATCGGTGCCGGCGGTATGGGCGGCGGTCACATGGGTGCCGCGGCGGACAGCACGGCGGCTACTCAAGATATGAGTTCCTCAGAATCGACCGATGAGATGCCGACTCCTCCAGATATGGGTTCCGGAGATTCCACCAATGAAATGCCGACTCCTCCAGATATGAGTTCCGGAGATTCTGCCGGTGAAATGCCGACTCCTCCAGATATGGGTTCCAAGGGAGAAAACACGGACACTCAATCGTCCACGTCTTCAAACGATGAGGAAACCTACATCAATATCAGCGGCGGAACGATCACTATCATCAATGAAACAGGTAATGACGCAGACGGTCTTGATTCCAACGGCGATATCATCATCAGCGGCGGAACGATTTATGTAAGTCTGCAGGGATCCGGAAGCAACAGCGCTGTTGACTATGGCAGCGAGAGCGGCGGTGTCGCAGAGATATCCGGCGGCACGATCATCGCCTGCGGAGCGTCTTCCATGGCAGAAGCATTTGATTCCACCTCCACACAGGCTTCCATCCTGTACAATACCAGTACCGCAGCTGAAGCAGGCACTGCACTCGCAATCGAAGATACCGACGGTAATGTCCTGCTGTCCTGGGAAGTCCCCTGCAGTTTCTCGTCAGCACTGGTGAGTTGTCCGCAGATGGAAACCGGCGAAACCTATACGGTTGTAATCGGGGAAAATGAGGAGACAATCACCCTGGAAGAGGTCTCCGCATCCTATGGCGACTCTCAGAGCAGTATGTTCGGCGGAAATATGCACCGGGGAGGCATGCAGCCCAGAGGCGGACGCGGAGAAAACTCTTCTACAGGCAGCACAGATACTGGAACAACACCTTCTGATATGCCCGGCATGAGACAGGACGGCTCTACTGATGCCAGCGCAGAACAGGCACCTCCGGATATGTCTGACATGAGTCAGGACGGCTCAACCGATGTCAACGCAGACCAAATACCTTCTGATATGGCGCAGTACGGAAAGCCCGGGGGGTTCATGCAGCAGCAGGAGCAGTCACAGGAAGAAGAAGATCAGGAAGACGAAGCACAATCGACGGCAGAACCGCTTGATGCCAGGACATGGGGTATCCTCGGAGGATGCACCGCTTTACTGCTGACAGGAATTGCAATCGGTAAATTCTATAAAAGACATTAAACATAAATATAAGTCAAAGAGACAGGAGACGCAGACACGTCCCCTGTCTCCTCTTAACTGTAGACAGGACCACCGGCAGTGCCGATGGTCCTGATTGTTTTCTCAAGTGAAATCATCTTACCGTTCTGATGGCAGACGGGCTGCCGGTCGAGACTGGTGACAATCCAGATCAATCCGAATCAGGATGTACCACGCCGTCTTCATCAATGTTTACGTTTACGGAGATTCCCTCCAGGTACTGCAGGATCCGGGTTTTCCATTCCTCTGTGTCTGCAAATGCAGTATAGACGCCGCTCTGGGTGCCCGGATACAGCTTGAGCTCGACCTCTGCTTTCTTCAAGGATGCATCCTTGTCCTTTGTTTTGCCCTTGATATGCAGCTCGGCGACAAGCGTATCGATATCATAATCATCAAACCAGAAGTTGCCCAGGCTGTAGAGGATAGGTTTTCCCTCATAGTATTCAATGCCCTGCAGGATGTGCGGATGGGCACCGATTACAGCATCTGCGCCGGCATCAATAAGTGCATGCGCCCCGTAGATCTGTTCCTCTTCCAGCACTGTGCTGTGCTCCACACCCCAGTGGGGAAGAGCAATGACATAATCGGCATTTTCCGCCGCTGTCTTAATGGACTCCAGGAAACGGGTATAGTCATAGCACCAGAGAATTCCCGGTTCCGTATCGGTCGCTTCCGGTGTATAGATGGTATATTCCGCACGGGAGGCGGCGACATAGGCGATCTTGAATCCATCCACCTCCAGATAGACCGGCGCGCCGGCCTCCTTCATGGTCCGTCCGGCACCGACGTAGGGAATCTCTGCTTTCTCCAGAGTTTCCAGGGTGTCCAGGAAGGAAACTTCACCAAAATCGAAGGTATGGTTGTTGGCAAGTCCGACGATATCCACCCCCAGATCCTTTAAATAGGATACATTGTCCGGATCTCCGCAGAAAGTCCAGGCTTTGGTGGGGAGCGGCTCCCCCCGGCGGCTGTAAACGAATTCGTTGTTGATCCACATCTGGTCCATGCTCTTCATGATTTCAATAAAACGGGGATCAATACCGTCAGAGATATCCTCCGAGCCGATCGCTGCCAGATGCTGCATAGGAATATAGTTGTCTGCCAGGCAGATGTCCCCGGCAAAGCCCAGGGTAAAATCGTAATTGCGCTCCGTCTCCTCAGCAGCCTTCGGGGCATCGGTCTTCGCCGGGATTTTAGGAGCGGCTTCCCCGGAAGCATCGGTTTTCTCCGAAGCTTGAGAGCCTGCTCCCTTTGAGGTATCAGTTTTCTCCGGAACTTTAGAATCCGTCTTTTGCTGCCCGGAAACTGTCTGTTCCGCCGTCTTCCCGTCAGCGGGTTCTGCAGGATTTGATTTCTCCGCATATACCCCCTGCTGCACAGTTCCGAAAAATACCAGTCCAGCCAGGACCAGACCTATAAGCAGAAATCCCTTTTTTCCAATTTTCCTTTTTTTCGGGCCTTCTTTGCACCCGCAGTCATCTTCCTGAATCTGTTTTTCTGTCCAACTCATAGCCCTTCCAATTCCTCCATAAACAGTTCATAGTAATCATCCTCGCCGACAAGCAGGGGGGAATTCTCACCGCCGCCATTTGTAGATCTTCGCATGGCGGCATAATAGTCCTCTCCGGCAGACAGCAGATCCATTTCATAGAGCTCTATGCCGGCCTGTGTGCTCAGTCTGCAGAAATCCGACAGCGGTGTACTGCTGTTTCTGGTTTCCAGAAGATGATCTTTTAAAGCGGGGTCTTTGACTGCCTTTTCCCGCAGCAATGTCAGTGCCTCATATACTTCCATTTTGTTCCTTTCTCCCGCGGTTCATCAGCCAGGCAAAAGCCTTTGCAGTCCGAAGATCCGGCTGCTTAAAGTGATTTCCTTTATTCCACTCCAGAATGCATTCTTTCCCTTCTTTTTGCAAGAGGGTTTCTGCCTCCCTGACCGCATTTCCCACCTGGGACATAAGCGGATTTTTGGTCTTTTCCTCGCGGTCACCGAGGCTCAGATAAACAGCCTCTGTGAGGATCCTGTTATTTCTCATATATTCCAGGAAACCCGGAAACCATATTGACGGCGATGCAGCGGCAATCCCATCAAAACGATCTGTCTGATATCCTGCCCAAAGAGCAAATAATCCTGCCAGCGAGTAGCCTCCGATATAGATTCTTTTAAAGGTCTGTGCAGGATCTTTAGAAAAATCCGCAAGAATTTCGTCCAGAAGAAAAATTAGTGTCCGGGCTGCGCCATCCCCAAAATCTTCATCCCCGAAAACAGCCGGTGCCGGCCAGGGGGAAAGATCATGATTCCAGCTTTTCACCTTAACTGCTTTCAGGCAGAAATCCTGTCCTCCGGAAAAATCCCGAATCAAAGCAGCTTCCTTCTCGATCATTTCCAGATCATGGTCATCGACCATCTGAATCAGAAGTGTATCCGCAGTCAGTTCTCCATAAGTCTTTATCTCAAAGTTCATAGTTTGTCCTCTCCGTGCATTCGTTTTATCGCCCCTGAGCAGCACTCATAACAGAGCGCAGGAAAGCCACGATCATACATATATAACAAATGGTCTTGGGGAGCATGAGCATCCCCAGCATGGGGAGCAGTCCCGCCCCCACTGCAACCGGAATATAAAACAGAAATGACAAAAGGATATAGAGCCAGAAGTTCCTAAATCCCTGGTCCTCCCCTCTCTTCTGAAAATATAACAGGCAGACTGCGGCGCCGATGAGGACGAAGGGAATATTGCGGATCGTCCCCCAGACCAGGTCTGTGCTGTTTTCCATCCACCCGTTCTGCGGGAGCAGACACAGGACAATTCGAATGATCACCAATATCCGAAGGGAAGCTGTAAGGCTCTGTTTTTCCCGCATCCGGAAAAGGCCCAGCCAGATATAATACAGGAGCAGGTAAAAAACTGTCATGCTGATGGACGTGATCAGCTTGCCGATTCCCAGGGCGGCCGTAAAATCCGCCTCCGAAAAATAGTTCATCACGCGGGGAATGAGATGAAAGGCATCTCCGCAGCCCAGGATCAGCGCCGCAAGCCCCATGTACTTTTGGGTCCTGTTTTCTGCCCTGTACAGTATCATACAGCCACTGATGATTGCAAATAACAGGTATAAGATGTCAAAAGCAGATTCTCCATATTTCATTCTTCAGCTCCATGGCGTTGTACTGCAAGCCATGTATGACCTCCTGTTCTCAAACATGTATGAACATTCTGTTCCGGCATCTCATTTCTGCGGCATCGCTTCAGGAAGATCAAACGTGGTATTTACCTTTACATAGCGGTTTTCCCTGGCGGAGATCAGGATAGCTTCACTGACCTCGAGCATATGCAGAGCCATGGCTCCGCTGGCGCGGCAGGGGCGTCCTTCCTCGATCGCATGCACGATGTCGATCAGGCCGATCCCGCGGTCATTGGTAACAAAGCTGGTCGCGCCAAAGTCATGCTTTACCTCCGTTATCTCCCAGGGAATGTCCTCGTCGCCTTCATGGCGCGGCATATTTTTCCAGCGATAGGTCTCCGCATTCTTTACCAGAGTATCTCCGCCGAAAATGTTGGGTCCCTGGTTGGGATCCTCATCCGCCATGACCAGGGTTGATTTGGTGCCATAAAGCTCCATGCGCGGCATGACAGAATCCCAGGCATCCCAGATCATATTGTAGCTGATGACGGCGCCGCACCTGAATTTCAGCACTGCGGACAGGGAGGTCATGATATCCGGATCCACCTGCAGCATCTGCCCCTTCATGGCTTCGGAATAGATCATGCGCTCCTTCTGCGGCTGAATGCCCATGGCACAGACAGATTCAACCGGCCCCAGCAGGGAAAGAAGCGCAGTCATATAATAGGGACCGATATCCAGCACGGGACCTGCCCCTTTCTGGTAAAAGAAAGCCGGGCTCGGGTGGTACCACTCCCAGCCGTGCGAAATACAGTTGGCCGTTCCCGCGACGATCTGACCGGTGACGCCCTCGTCCATCAGCCTGCGGAAGGTCTGCAGGCGGGCACCCATAAAGGTATCCGGCGCACAGCCCACGTACAGGCCTTTCTCCGCCGCCAGTTCCATGATCTCCTGCCCTTCCGCAAATGTCGCTGCCAGGGGCTTTTCGGAATAGACATGTTTTCCTGCGCGCAGGGCCGCAATATTGTAGGAATAATGCGCCGCAGGCGTTGTCAGGTTCAGCACCAGATCCACCTCGGGATCCTGCAGCAGCTCATCGCCGGTCGCATAGGCCTTTCGGAATCCGTACTGCTCCTTTTTAGCCTCTGCCTTGGCCGGCGTACGGCAGGCACAGGCGTACAGCTCCACTGCATCCGGATACTTCTGCAGATTTGACAAATAGGCGTGGCAGATATCTCCCAGACCGATCACTCCGATTCGTAATGCTTTCATCTTTTTGGCTCCCTTTCTTCTGTCAATGTGCAGCCAGTCTCACTTTCTGCGTGCTTATCATAATATTCAAACGTTTTAAGATTCTCCCTGAAATCCTGCGCGATGAAGAATAGACCTGTACTATATTCCATTCTTCGCATTATCTCTTATAATCTGCTGAAACATCCATAAAGGAACGGTTTCCCTTAATATAGTCTTCAAAGGCATGCTCTGCATCCCGGCCGCGAAAAACTTTGCACAATCCGCACATATCGCAGTCCGCAATGCAGGGATATTTCTTTTTAATAAATTCTCTCCGCTCCTCGACAGTTGAATTTGCAATTTCAGGTGCAGCAGCCATTTTTTATTCCTCCTTTTTCACACGGATGATCTGCGCTTCATAAGGGCGAAGCGTGCCAGCAGCAAGGTTGCGGCAGTAAGAAACAGAACGATTCTTTTTTTCGTTATAGCCGTCATTTTTACTTTACCTCTTTATTCCTCCGTTCTCATGCAGGCTGCCGGCAGCCTGTTTTCTGTATTTGGCGGGCGTGATATGCAGCTCTTTTTTAAAGGCACGGATAAAGGACTCCGGATTTTCAAAGCCCAGCTCCGCGCTGATCTCCGATACCGGTGTTTTGCTTCCCAGAAGGAGCTGCTCCGCCCTGCGGATGCGCAGGGCGCGTTTCCAGTCATTGAAACTCTGCCCCGTACTTGATTTGATCAGACGTGAGCAGTGGGAAACCGAAAAACCGAAATGATCCGCTATGTCATTGAGAGTCACTTCCGATAAATGATCCTCAATATAGCGCAGGACCTGAAAATCCTCTCTCCTGTCGGAGTGTGCTTCAGACAGGGAGGACTCCATCACATCCTGGTCATTGCGCATAATCATGGAGATGAGAAAGATCAGTATGCCGACCAGGATCTGATCGGAAAACATATCATTGTGCATCTGCTCCTGCCACAGATAATCGATCCTGCGCCGGGTCTCGGCAAGGTTTTTCTGCGCTTTGTGAAAGACCAGGTATCTGATCTTCTCGGAATGGTACATGCCTCCGGAAAAGAACTCACTGATCAGATTATGGCCGTCCATCAGGGGGCGGAACATCTGATAAAAGGTCCCCTTGCGGAGCAGGATGTTCAGAACAATCGACTCGTCGTCAAAGACCTCCATCGTATGATAGATACCCGGAGCAATGAAGATCAGGTCACCTTCCAGAAACTGTTTCCGGTCAAGTCCTATATTCTGCACGCAGTGACCATGATATACATAAATGATCTCATAGAAATCATGCCGGTGCAGGAAAGGAGGTGTGTAGCGGTTATGCCTGATCAGCATCACATTTCTGTTGACACCTTCCTTGAAATATTCACTGTCATCCATTTCATAGGAAATAATGTCCGGCAGAAGTTCCGGGATGATCAGATGACGGGCTGCGGCGTCATCAAGATCGACCGACTGCAGAAATGTCTTCAGCCTCATCGGATCTTTAGCGGCTTTATAATAGTTTTTATAAAAAATCTCGTCTTCGTTCAGATCCAGCGGCCGGGTGATATCTTCAAAACCGCCCTTGGTATCGGAAGCTTTCTTTTCATGTAAATCTTTCTCAAAGGAGCTGTCCATGTCCTCTGCCGCCATTTTCTGCATCTCCTTGAGGAGAGTGGCGCCTGCTGCCGCATTCATAGTCATTTATCTTCTCCTGGAAAAGAAGGACTGTTTACGCATCAAAAAAAGTCAATTTTTATCTGGCCAATTCAGATGATTTTGTCAATTTATAAGCCAATACTATGGGTATTATGACACAGCAGAGCAAAAAATGTCAATTTTTATAGCAAGACTGCCAATAAGAATGTGCAAAAAATGGTAGTATAGTATATTCATCAGGCAGCGGGAAGCAGAAAACAGCTTCCATTGCAAAAGGCTGCCGCTGTCCGGCCGGCAGGAATGATACAAAAGGAGTAATAATCAAGCCGCTTCTGGAGGGCTTCGAATCCGGAGCATGGCGGCATGTTCGATAGGGAGGAAATGAAATGTCATCGGAAAAAAGATTTCTGTACCGGCAGAGGTTCGGATACGGCATGGGCGATTTCGCCTGCAACCTGATCTGGCAGGTTATCTCGCTGTATCTGCTTTATTTTTACACAGATGTCATGAAACTGAACGCAGCAGCCATCGCGACAATGTTTGTTGTCTGCCGTGTGATTGATGGAATTACAGACGTGCTGGTCGGATTTGCAATCGACAAGACCAAAACCCGATGGGGAAAGAGCCGTCCCTGGTTCCTGTTCGGCGCAGTCCCGTTTGCACTTTCCGCATTCCTGGCCTTCAGCGTCCCGGATATTTCCCCTAGCGGCAAACTTGTTTACGCATATGCCACTTACATCTTCCTTTCCTTCATGTACACGGTCGTCAATATCCCGCTGGCATCGATCCTTCCCGCTCTGACCGATGACATGAATGAGCGCACAGTTCTTGCCACATGGCGCAAGTTCCTGGCCTTCATGGGTTCCACCATCGTCTCCGCCACAGCGCTGACTCTGGTCCAGCTGGTAGGACACGGCAACGAAGCACTGGGCTTCCGGGTCGTCATGGGTATCTTCGGAATCGTCGGCTGCCTCTGCTTCTTCCTCACTTTTGCACTTGTGCGTGAGAACAATCTGCAGGAAACCGCCAAACAGGCAACCCTGAAGGAAACCGTCAAATCCCTGGCGCAGAACACCCCCTGGAAGCTGTTCGCTCTCAACATCCTCTTCATGTGGACCGGCTTCTTCATGCAGTCCTCCGCGCTTGTTTATTACTACAAATATTATGTCGGAAGCACAGCAATGGCATCCCTGGTCGCAACTATCATGACCATGGTCCCCATGGTCGCCAACCTGACCGTTCCTTTCCTGGCAAAGAGACTTGGAAAACGAAACCTTTACTGCACAGCAGCCATCGTACAGCTTGCCGGTCTTCTGATCATCTGGCTGGGCGGCCTGAACAACAATATCATCATCGCCGGCGCCTTTATCTCAGCATGCGGATACGGCATCAAGGAGAGCATCTATTTCTCCATGCAGGCGGACCCCGTCGACTACGGCGAATGGAAGACCGGAGTTCAGGCGGCAGGAACCCTGTCCTCTGTGAACGGATTCCTGGGCAAAGTCGCCCAAGCAGCCGCAGGCGGCATCTCCGGCGCACTCCTGGCATGGGGCGCCTATGATTCCGCGGCAGCCATCCAGCCGGCCAACGCCCTGACCGCCATCCGGGTCATGTACATCTACGCACCTGTGATCCTGCTGATCTGCTCCATCATCACCATGTCCTTCTACAATCTGGACAAACAGTTCCCGCAGATCCAGAAGGAACTGGAGGAAAGAAGAGCAGCCAGAGCATAAGAATACAGATCAATCAATAAATCAGCCATCAAGAGAATACACACGGGCACAGAAGAAAGCCCGCAAAGGAAATCATAAGGAGAATATCATGAAGCAGAATACAGGTACCAAAAAATACATGCCTCTTGTCGGAGCAGCCGGCATCGGATCCATGCTGGGATCCGGCATCATCATCGGACTGTCCGCGACCATCGCAGTATGGCAGTCAGGTCTGGGACTGACAGACGGCCAGGTCGGTATCCTTTCAGGCGCCCTGACCTTTGCCATCGCAGCAGGGTCACTTTTGGCCGGCAATATCACAAAGGCCATCGGCCTGATCCGTTCCTTTAACTATATGAACCTGCTCTACCTGGTCGGTGCAGCCATCTGCATCCTTTCCGGAAACTTTCCCATGCTGCTGGCCGGCCTGATCATCGCCGGTTTCGCCTCCGGTGCGGATCTGCCCATCAGCCTGACAGTCATTTCCCACGACGCCCCCGATGAAAAGACCTCTGCCGAACTGGTCGCATCCACCCAGGTCTTCTGGCAGATCGGTGTCCTGGGCTCCTACGCAATGGCCTTCATCGTTTCCCGCGTAGAAGGCGCTGCAGGCGCAAGAATGGTCTTCGCCCTTCTGGCCGCATTCGCCGCGATCGCATTCCTCTGGAGAACATTCTCCGCAAAATTCAAAGAATTCCATGAAGCCGGCGACCGCTATCGCGCAGCAGAAGGCATGCAGGAAAAATCAGAAGTCTCTTTCACCACCCTGTTCAAAGGTAAAGATTCCTCCAAGTACACTTCCTTCTTCCTCTGCATCCTGATCTTCTACGTCTGCTGGAACCTGCTGGCAAACACTTTCGGTCAGTTCCAGACCTTCATCCTGGTCAAGGCAAACGCTTCCCAGTCCCTGGCAACCGGCTGCGGTATCGTCCTCAACATCGTCGGTCTGATCTGCGGTATCCTCTTCGCTTCCCTGGCAGGCAGCGGCAACAGAAATAAACTCTTCTACCTCGGCATTGTCATCCAGGCAGCAGCCATGATCGGTATCGCCCTCGGCGGCGGCGCCATCTTCATGATCGTAGCCATGATCGCATGCTACAACATCGGCAACCAGTTTGCCGGCGAGTCCATCTACAAAGTCTGGACACAGGAATCCTTCCCCGCCAGCGCAAGAGCTTCCATGCAGGGCTTCATCAACGGCTTCTCCAGATTCTGCTGCGGACTCTTCGCACTGATCACACCTTACCTGGTCGCACCCGAGAGGATCCAGATGACCATGTACGGCTTTGCAGGAATCGTTCTCATCAGCGCAGTCGCAGGCACCGCTATGATCCGTCTTCAGAAAAAACACGGCGTAGCCCAGATGTAATACTAATTTCAATCATCAGATGTAATGACTCGCAGGCGAGCCTTGAATAATGTGGGATGGACCCGCTTTCAGAAGTGCTATCGGGAGGAAAATACAATGGCATTCACATTTCAGATCAATAACAGCCTTAAATTCAAACATGACGAAAAGCTCCTGGCCAAGGCCGAAGCCAACAGGCCGCAGATCATAAAGACGAAGCACAGGCCCGTGAGGATCGTCGACATCGTCGAAGATCCCGCCTGGCTGGGCGGCTGGGGACCCGCAGAGAGTGAAAAGAAGATTGATGAGCTTTCCTCCTGCGGATGCAGGAGAGACGATACCCTGGTCCTTGATTTCGGAGACCACATGGTCGGTACCTTCAAGATCCATATCGATCAGACAGGTTCTCCCATGGACGCCCCTCTCTTCCTGCGTCTGAAGTTTGCTGAAATGCCCGAGGAGATCAAGGCGGAATCCGCTGATTACGACGGCTGGCTCTCCCGTTCCTGGATCCAGGAGGAATTCGTCCATCTGGATGAGCTCCCCGCCGACCTGGAACTGCCCAGACGCTACAGCTTCCGCTATGTGGAGCTGAAGGTCATCGATACATCCCCCAAGTGGCAGGCTGTCTTTTCCGATCCGGTCGTGACAACGGAATCCTCCGCTGATCTTTCCTCCTTCGAGCCCCTGCAGCTGGAAGACCCCGAACTGCAGAAGATCTACGATGTTGGTGTAAAGACCCTTGCAGACTGCATGCAGGATGTCTTTGAAGACGGCCCCAAGAGAGACCGCCGCCTGTGGCTGGGCGACCTGCGCCTGCAGGCACTGGCAAACTACGCCACCTTTGACCGGACAGATCTGGTGAAGCGCTGCCTCTACCTCTTCGCCGCCATGACAACAGAGGAAGGCAAGATCTCCGCCAATGTATTTGTAAAGCCCAAGAACGTTCCCGATGACACTTTCCTCTTCGAATACAGCCTCTTTTTCATCTCGACGCTCTATGACCTTCATCAGGCCCATCCTGACCCGGAGCTGGTAAAGGAGCTGTATCCCGTGGCAAAAGGACAGATGGACATCACACTGAAAATGATCGATGAAAACGGAAAGCTCATCACTGATGAAAACTATCCCGTATTTGTCGACTGGTCCAACGATTTCAACAAGGACACCGCAGGCCAGGCGGAAGTGATCTACTGCCTGAAGCAGTTCATCGCCCTTGCAAAACTGGTCGGAGAAGAGGACATCGCAAGCTACGAAAAAGCACTGGACAAGATCTCCCTCTACGCAAAGGAGCACCTTTACAACAGTGAAAAGAATCTCTTCGTGACCACCGGCGGCGAATACAATCTGGGCAGCCAGGTCTGGATGGTCCTGGCCCATGTGATGACAGACGAGGAAAACAAAAAGATCATGCAGAGCACGATCAATAACCTCTTCCCTGTGAAGAACATCGCCACCCCTTACATGTATCACCACATCGTGGAAGCTCTTTTTGAAGCCGGCCTGCAGGAAGAGGCCGTCAGGCTGATGAAAGAGTACTGGGGCAAAATGATCTCCCTGGGCGCAGACACCTTCTGGGAAGCATTCGATCCCGACAGACCGGGCTATTCCCCTTACGGTTCTCCCATCGTCAACAGTTACTGCCACGCATGGAGCTGCACACCTGTGTATCTGATCAGGAAATACCTGTAAAAACATCTAATACCTGCAAAACAATACAATACAAGTAAAACAAAAAAAGCGTTCCCTGTCTCCGGCCAAAAGCCGTGAAACAGGGAACCTTTTTATTCTTGATTGAAATTATTTTTTGGTGATGATCGCTCTCTTATGGGTACCTTTTCCAATCGGTCCCTTCTCATCGAAGGCGGCTACATTGAAGAGGACTCTCTTACCGTCGATCTCCACGATCTCCACTTCACAGGTGACCTTTCCGCCTTCCGGTGTCGCGGCGAAATGCTTGACTTCCACAGCCATACCGACAGAACCTTTTCCTTCCTCAAGGTTCTCTGCCAGGAGAGCTGCAGAGGTCAGTTCCATCAGATTAATCATACTGGGAGTGGAGAAGACATGAGGCAGGTCAATCTGCGGGAGCTGGCTATCAAGATGATCCGCACACATCTCAGCAGTGACATTAATGGTAATTGTGTTCTTCATCCCGACTTTTAATTCCATAACATATTTCCTTTCTTTATCGTTTTTGCACCTCTGCGGGTCTGTTGCTTTTCAATCACATAAACGGGCTGTTCCTATTATAACAGCATTCTTCCCAACGCGGTATTCCATCATACATTTTTTATGTAAACACTTTTTATAGAAATCCCTTCCCAAATCTGCCATAATATACATATTATATTTCATTTGTTTGCGGCTTAATCATGTAGCCAGGAAGATAAAGGAGGATGCCCTTTGAATTATGTATTTATCTCACCGGCATACCCTGTCACCTGCACACAGTTCTGCGACCGCCTGCACAGGCATGGCGTGAATGTACTTGGAATCGGTGACGTGCCCTACGACACACTGAACGACCAGCTGAAACAGGCCCTGACGGAATACTATTTCGTGGATACGCTTGAGGACTATGACCAGGTTTACCGCGCGGTCGCTTTTTTCATCCACAAATACGGCAGGATCGACTGGCTGGAATCTCTGAATGAATACTGGCTTCCGGTGGACGCAAGGCTGCGCACGGACTTTAACATTGCAGTCGGCACAAGAGAGGACAAGATCGGCGGCCTGGTCAGGAAATCCCTCATGAAGAACATCTTTATCGAAGCCGGAATTCCGACCGCACGCCAGCACATCGTTTCGGACCTGGAAGCCGGGCAGGATTTCGTGAAAAAGGTCGGTTATCCCGTGATCGTCAAACCGGATATCGGCGTCGGGGCAAACGGCACCATGAAGATCAACTCCGAAGACGAACTTCTGGCCTTTTACAGTGATCTTCCCCAGGTTCCCTATGTTATGGAGGAGTTTCTGTGCGGTGATATCTGCACCTATGACGCTGTTCTCGACGCTGACTGCGAGCCGCTGTTTGAGTCCATGTGCACCTATCCGCCTGTGATCGATTCCGTGCAGAATGACGAGAGCATCCATTTCTATACAGTTCCCCAGGTGCCTGTGGACCTGCGCGATTTCGGCAGGAAGGCCGCCAAAGCATTCGGCGCGGACCGGCGCTTTGTCCATTTCGAGTTCATCAACATCACAAAAGATTACGAGGGCATTGGAAAAGCCGGCGGCTACGCGATCATGGAAGTCAATATGCGGCCGGCCGGCGGGCATGATCCCGATATGATGAACTACGCGCAGTCAATCGACGTCTTCGACATCTATGCGCAGATGGTCACCACCGACAGCGCAGACATCCCCGAAGCCGCGGAGCGCTATATCTGTGCCTATGCGGCACGCAAGGACGGCTGCAGCTACGCGCACACTCCAGAAGAGATCATGGAACGCTACGGCAGTGCTATCGTGATGCAGGAAGAAATGCCGCCCATCGACTGGCCGTCAATGGGCAGATACGTCTACATGGCAAAGTTCAAAGAGAAAGAAGAGATGGAGGAATACTTCCGCTTCGTCCTCGAGACCACGGCCTGAGAGAAATCCGATGATCATTCCGTAAAAAAACGACACCGTCGCAGCAGCCTGCGGCGGTGTCTATTTTTTTGTCTGAGCAGTTTTACATGTTTCTCAAACATGTTTCTCACACAGGTCTCACACATGTGCCTCTCACATATGCCTTTCACCCAGGCCTTTCACGCATGTCTCTCATACGGGTTCCGGGAAGTGGGCGTCATCATTGTCCATGGTTCTGCGGATTTCGTAAGGGATGTCGTTATCCTCCAGCTCCTGCAGAAAAGCCTCCACAATGAAGTCTTCTACATATGTCTGGCTCAGGCTCATGAAAATCCTGCCGTTCACGGCAGCGATCTGAGCAATGATCCCCTTGGGGTAAGGCACATGTGTCCAGAATTCGCGGATATACTTTCCGATTTCGGGGAAGCGCCATTTTCCCACATAGCTGACCACAAAGGTCGCCGCTTTTCTGCGGCTGTTCAGCAGTTCGGTAAAGGCCTCTTTTTTATCCTCCAGAAGAGGGGCTCCATTGAAAGCTTTCCGGTTACGCGCCGCTCCGACTGTCAGGGCGCGGACTACATAGTCCTCGTCACTCTGGATAAAGGTCATTCCGCGGTAAGCAGTGCACTGATGGTCAAAAGGCATCGCCTTGACACGATCGCTGTATTTCAGATAGGCCGTGCTGAAACAGTTGTGACTGGTCCTCTCTATTCCAAGCATGGGCCGGGCATTGACCAGATAGGAATTGGTGATCTCTTCCTTCCGGTTGGGGAAAAGACCGTCGATCGCGCGGGCCAGCAGCAGGGCGATCATGGTTCCCGGGCTTGCATCATTGGCGGAGGAAAACCGCATAAAAGTCTCTTCCGGAAGTTCTATATCCCACACCCTCTGCACTGAAGGCGTCAGATTCCCGTAATCGCCCGCCTGGAAGAATTCTGCCGGCGGTGCTGCAGGAGGATCAATGACAGGCAGCGCTTCCTGCGGATCCATGTTCTCTTCCGGCCTGATCGGATCCTCCAGTGTGAGAATCCCCTCGTGATCGGTGATTCCGTAACGCTCGCTGCAATAATAGTAAAGAAGCGTCGACAGGACCATATACATGCCGGTTCCGTCTGTAATGCCATGATAAAAATCCAGATGGATCATGTCACCGCAATAGCACACCGCCCAGACATGGTAGTTGGTCTGCTCTGTGTTCAGGCTGATCTTCTCATTTGTGCACAGAAGGACTACCGGAAGCGGATTCTCCTCAAAGTAATATTCCTGTTCATTTCTTTTGATCCTGACCCGGAAGTAGGGGTAGCGCTCCTGCGTCTTTTCCAGCGCATGAGACAGGATCTCCCTGTCCACCTCTTCCGTCATCCTCAGACTCAGCCTGACCGCATAGTCTGCCTTCTGCCCGAATCTCCCATATAAATGCAGCATATTTCCGACTGTGACTCTATACATAGCAATACCCCGATGATGCAGCCAGAAGCAGGTACATCATTCTTCCTTTCTTTTGTCCCGATTTTTCAAGTCCTTCATCTGTCAATAGTATCAGTTATTACAGCTTCGCATAGCCTCCCGTTCGCAATATTCTCTCTTCCATTTCTGCTGCTTTTGAAAAGCCTGCTTCCAGAAGCTCGGAAGCTGCTTGCTTTAGTGCTTCTCTGAAATGATTGCAGATGAAATTGTATCTTCCAACAGCAAACCTTTCACCGATGTGAATTTCGGCAGCTGCTTCCCTAAAAGAAGTCTCCGTAATCTCGTCTATCAAAAGAGCATCTCCAATCGAAAATGACATTTCTCTTGTACTGCTTTCATAAGCTGTTGTGCTGACAAGATCATATGCCGGAGCAAGACGTATGCTGCGAAGATCTTTTCCATACAGAAGGGAAAAATTCTTGATATGTGCATCTGTATTTCCTAAAAGATAGCAGAACACAATCATATCCCACAGTTTTTGCTGATCCACAATAGGATTAGCGGAAAACTGTCTCAGCAATTCAAACATCCTGCGCATGTATCCTGCATGCTCTTTCTCATTTTTTTTGGCAGAAGGTATTCCTAATGCCTGAGAAAAGTCCTCCTGATGAAGACGGAGGGGACACGGGAGTCCTGCTATCGTATCTACCGTCCCTTCGAATGTGCGGTCATAGCGTCTGGTTGCATATAAAACCTCTTTGTCCTCTCCACTTCCAAGATCAATGATAAAACTATCCGGAACCTCAATCCCGCATTTCGAAGCTGTCATCATAGACAGCTGCTCATTTGTCACTATACCTTCCAGACGAACATGACTCTGCTTCACAATATGTGTACTCGGTGCAGTTCCCCGGGGAAGATACCAATGGTTTCCTGCCGTATCATAATACAGGCCGACTTTGCCGGAGGCACCTGTCAGGGAAAGATGAGATTTGGTGACTATCTCTGCAGATTTCTGCGCTCCTTCAGCAGCAAGTGCTTTCACCTGTTGTTCGGTGATCATTTCGTAAGCCGCTGTCTGCATCTCACCTTCAGTCATGATTCGAATCGCACCGAGACATTCTCTTCCCAATTGATGAAGGATTGAAAGGTAATCATTCTCATCCAGATGAAGCCACTGTGCTACGGATCTTCTGGTGAATCCTTCCGGCAAAAGTCCTTCAAAAAACTGCCTGGTTTTTTCCGCTGAATAACTTTCCCTCCGCAATGGGAGGCTGATAGAAACAGGCACAGCATTTACATCTTCCAGATATTCGTCAATATATGAAAACTGCGCTGTTTGATAGTTCTCTCCGCTGATTACACCAACAGGAACCATTCGCCCGTTTCTTTCGATGCTGATTTGATACTTCTCATGCCCCATGTTCACGTCCTTCCAGGTAAAGATCCAGACCGAGAAGATTGGCCAGATAGATCGCCTTCTCAAGTTCGGCCGTTTTCTTCCCATTCTCAAGATCAGATATAAAACTCACACTCAGACCGCTGAATTCAGACAGAAAACCCTGCGTATAATGTAACGCCTTACGCCTTGCCCGGATTGCTTCTCCAAAAGACACCGCACTTGTTATCCGCATCATCATCTCCTCCATCCCAAAAAAGCCGCACGGAAATGCACGCTTTCGCGTGAATTTCGCCGTACGGCTCATAACAATGACCTTTAGAAAAATTTTCGTCGTACGGCTCAATATCGTGTCACCGTCATAGCATTTAGCCGTACGGCTAATTTCCCCAATTATAGCATCTTTGCCTCAAGGGTACAAGGAAAGGTTTGCTTGCTAAAATATGTTCTTTGTCCAGCGCTCAGCGGTTATTTCCATGCTCTGTTTTGCCGGTTGATCAATGCGCATACAGAGAGTTCGCCTCTCTGATCCAGCTGCCATAGAGTTTCTCCCCAAATCCACTTCCGGGCAGAGATAAGTTTTTCCTCCTGCCCGCTGTCTAAACAAAACACATCATCTAAATTGTACCACTTAGACCCGTTATCAGTCTCTAAAAATATGCTCATTACAGACAAACAGAGCGCTTGCATCCACTGAACGAATGATTTAGCAGATGCAAGCGCTCTGTTCTATTTTCATAAAAAAGGATCGTCAGGCTGTTTACTGTTTTTTATATTCCGAAATAGCCAAGATCCACATCGAAGTCCGTGATCTCGCCGGTTTTCATGTCGACATCACAGTCATACTCAACATTGTTGACATAAAACTCGACCTCGTACTCCAGGCGGCCATCATCGTAATCCTTGTCAACTTTCATGGATTTGACCTGATCCTCAGTGAATCCCGCTTTCTCAAGGGCGATTGCCTTTGCCTGCTCCTCAGTAACAGGGGCTGCTGCGGGAGCTGCTGCAGGAGCTGCCGCGAATGCAGGGAATGCCATGATTGCTGCTGCACCGATTGCTGCCATAGCTGCTGTGAATCTGCTCATTTCTTTCTTCATGATTCTTGGCTCCTTCTCCAAATGGCTTCGGCCTTAAAAAAGTAAAAGGCTTTTGCCCTGCCAGGGATACTTGTTTTTATCTGTCGATATTTTAGCAAGGGTTTTATCACAATACTGTCACACACCGGATGGAGAAATTACATCCCCTTCTTCCTCATGACGGAGATCTGTGATAATATAAGAAGGTGTTACGCTCCCTGACGGGGGCGGCACGCTCATCATACGAGAGAGGAGAAAAAATATGAAAGGTTGTGCTAAATTTCTTAATTTTATTGGATTTCTTGTGTTCCTGATCATATTAATTGCTTTCCTCGGTGCCTGCGCGGCAGCCGCGGTCGTCGGCATTAAGCCGGACCTCATTCCCGAGGATCTGCTTGAATCACTCACATCACTTACGATCAATGGACAGCCGGTCACAATGGAGATTCTGACGGGGTTCAGGATTCCTTGCCTCATCTTACTCGGAGCAACTATTGTCTTCCTGCTGATCGGACTTTTTACAATCGCGAATATCCGCACTGCTTTAAGAGAGGTCGGCCGCGGAGAGCCATTCTCAGTCCAATGCAGCAAGGCGCTTAATACCGCTGCGATCCTGGAAGTCATCAGCGGACTGATCGGTATTGCCATAAGCATCTATTCAGTCTATATCTTCGGCGGGGTGTCTGTTGACGGAGGAACTGTAGTCAACTTTTCATCCAATCTTTCCTTTATTCTGATTGCCATTTTACTGAAGATGCTGTCCGGAGTCTCCGAATTCGGCCGCGGATAATCTGCCTGTCCCGGGAAGCCGGGTAAAATTCAATAGAGTCAAAAACAAGGGCGGCTGCTTCCGCTGAGTATTCAGCAGAGGCATCCGCCCTTGTTCTATTCATCCGTAATCCGGGTTCACCCTGAATCTATTCCAGAGATCACAGTCCTGCCACCCATGTTTTCATAGAATCACAATCCTGCTACCCATGTTTTCCTAACATCGGTTCCAGCTCCGTTCAACAGTCGGGCATCTACCACATCGGCTCCTTTCACATAAGGCTTCAGTTTTTTTGCCGTCCTGCCGATCCCGCCTCCTCCGGCTTTTCCATGAAGTCAACCGGCCACCGGTCTCCTTCGTTGATTCCATTTGCATACAGCCATTCGTCCTCGACACGCAAGATTCTTTCCTGCCCGTTTTCGTCCATGAGTGTTACAAACACAGTCACTTTCTCATTTTCCGGACGCTCCTCACAGCCAAAATCATCTTCCTGTATTCTCTTCACTGTCCAATCCATGACTATTAACGGCTCCTTCCAAAACAAACAGTATCCAGGGCAGCCCTGTCCACTCCGGTTTGTCCGCTGCTGCGGATGCGTTTGATTTTATTTTGATACCAGTTCTTTGCTGAATGAAAACAATCTCCTTGCCAGTTTCCTGTCTTTTGACCTCCTGGAAGATTTTGCTAGTTTACATCTGTAGAAAACTCTCCGGTCACATTTTCGACCGATGGATCTGCTGCAAGAAAAACAGCAGTTTCAGCACCTTCTGCAGGTGTCTGGAAAAACGGTTTCAGCATCCCCGTTATCGTTTTGCCAAATCCCGTTTCTCTGTCTACTCCCATATTGGTCGCCACTGCCCCGGGATGACAGCAGTTCACGGTAATTTTCCTCTTCTTTAAACGCCTGGCAAGTTCTCTCGTAAAGAGTACATTGGCAAGCTTTCTCTGGGAATAGGCTTTTACCACATTGTAGCCTTTGGTCAGGTTGATATCCTCAAAATGGATCTTCCCGACCTTATGGGCCCCCGAAGCGACATTCACGATCCTTGAGCCGGCGCCCATCCAATCAAGCAGCTGCATTGTAAGCAGGAAATGTCCGAGATAATTTACGCCAAACTGTCTTTCTATCCCTTCTTTCGTCTCCTGCCGGTCGAGGGAAATAAAATCCGCATTATTAACAAGAATATCCACCCTCGGGTATTTTTCCTTCACGCGCCTGACAAAGCTCCTGATGGAGGCATAGTCTCCAAGATCACATATGAGAAGGTCCAGATCGCGTTCCTTCTGCTCAGTAAGTTTTGCAAGTGTTGCTCTGCCTCTTTCCTCATTCCTGCAGAGCATGATAACCGTGGCGCCTCTGTCGCTGAGCGCCTCCACTGTACTGAGGCCCATTCCTGAATTCGCCCCGGTTACAATTGCAATTTTACCTTTGAGATCTGGCATACCGACT
>JBGUPU010000040.1:0-95328 GCA_045130475.1 Lachnospiraceae bacterium | reverse complement strand
CCTGACTGGACAAAGTCGATATAATCGTTTTTTGATCCTTTTAGTCAGGAGCGTTCACTCGTGGAACGAGTTTTGCAACTACCTATTCTGCACAGTGAAAGTTCCTGTTCTGCCATCTGCATGGACAGAACCGTAACAAAAATATTATAGTCTCTGAGTCAAAAAGTCAAAACAAGACAAGTACATGTATTTAATGTATAATAAATTATTGTTCTGTCCACCTGAGGTCGAAGGTGTGAAAACGACGTAAACACGCAGCTTTTCGCTTTTTCAGCACGGGAAATAATTTAAAAAAGATTCTTGCCAAATCTGTACCGAGTCTATATAATAAGTTAGTCGCCTATCGATAGGGCGGCGTGTGTATGGTATGCTGGAATAGCGCAGTCGGTAGCGCAACTGATTCGTAATCAGTAGGTCGAGGGTTCGAGTCCCTTTTCCAGCTCTTTATTGCGCGGATATGCATGACCGGAGAGAGGTGGAGCATGTCCGCGCATATTTTTTAACAGGCAGCGGTTCTGCAGTTTTTATGCAGCACATCGGACTTTGATTAAAGGAGAAAAATATGGCGCAGTTATGGGGCGGCAGATTTACAAAGCAGACAGACGAAGCGGTCAAGGCCTTTAACGATTCAATCGGTTTTGACAAGCGCCTCTACAGACAGGATATCCAGGGAAGTATGGTTCATGCCAGGATGCTGGGAAAACAGGGGATCCTGACTCCCGGGGACTGTGAGGCTGTTGTGGCCGGACTCCAGGGGATCCTGGAAGATATAGAAAGCGGTAAAATGCCGATCACTTCGGAATATGAAGATATCCACAGTTTTGTGGAGGCAAATCTCATCGACCGTATCGGTGACGCCGGAAAACGCCTGCACACCGGGCGCAGCCGCAACGATCAGGTCGCTCTGGATATGCGTCTGTATACCAGGGAAGCAGTGGATAAGGTCCGCGCGCAGACTCTGCAGCTTCTGCAGGTGATCCTTGATCTGATGGAGAAAAACACAGACACCTATATGCCCGGATTCACCCATCTGCAGAAAGCCCAGCCAACCACTCTGGCCCATCACCTGGGTGCCTATTTCGAAATGCTGCGCAGAGACTGCACCAGATTTGCAGACTGCCGCATCCGTATGAACGAGTGTCCTCTGGGTGCCGGCGCCATGGCCGGAACAACCTATCCTCTGGACCGCGCCTATGTTGCAGAGGAACTGGGCTTTGACTGCCCGACACGCAATTCCATGGACAGTGTTTCCGACCGTGATTACCTGCTGGAATTCCTTTCGGATCTGTCCATCCTGATGATGCATTTGTCCCGTTTCTCAGAGGAACTGATCATCTGGAATTCCAACGAATACCGCTTTGTGGAGATGGACGACGCCTTCTCTACAGGAAGCAGTATCATGCCCCAGAAGAAGAATCCCGACATCTGCGAACTTGTCCGCGGCAAAGTGGGTCGTGTCTACGGAGACCTGATGTCACTTCTGACTGCAATGAAGGGACTTCCGCTTGCTTATAACAAAGATATGCAGGAGGACAAGGAACCCGCGTTTGATGCCATAGACACAGCCCTGTCCTGTATTATGCTTTTTACAGGTATGCTCAGCACCATGAAATTCAACAGGGATGTCATGGAAAAGAGTGCCATGCGGGGTTTTACAAATGCTACGGACGCGGCGGATTACCTTGTCGGCAAGGGCGTTCCTTTCCGCGATGCACACGGGATCATCGGCCGCCTGGTACTCCATTGCATCGATGCAGGCAAGGGGATCGAAGAACTGTCTGTTTCCGAACTGAAGGAGTTTTCCGATCAGTTCGATGAGGACGTCTTCGAGGCCATCTCTCTGCGAGCCTGCGTAAACCGCAGACTTACTGCAGGAGCCCCCGGTGAGGCTGCGATGGCTGAAGAAATTGCCGCCTGCCGCAGCTGGCTCTCTTCGCAAAATTAAAAAGAACTTTCTGCCTGCCGTCATTGCAGTATTGACGAAGAGCAGCAGACATGGCATAAAGGAACTGTATTGCAATCATTTCTAATGGTTTGAATTTGCGATCATCTGCCGTATCAAAGACAGATCATCATATAATGCAATTTGTATATTGACAAGGAGAATGTGAAAATGAGTGAGAAATTACGCGTAGGTATCCTCGGCGGAACAGGAATGGTCGGTCAGAGATTTATTGCTCTTCTGGAAAATCACCCCTGGTTTGAGGTGACCACGATTGCAGCCAGCCCCCGCAGCGCAGGCAAAACATACGGCGAATGTGTCGATGGCCGCTGGAAACTGGAAGTCCCCATGCCCGAGTCGGTCCGCAATATTGTGGTCAAGAACGTCAGGGATGTAGAAGATGTCGCCTCCGAGGTCGATTTCTGCTTCAGTGCTGTCGATATGTCTAAGGATGAGATCAAAGCCATCGAGGAAGAGTATGCCAGAGCAGAGACACCTATTGTGTCCAATAACAGTGCTCATCGTTGGACCCCCGATGTCCCCATGATCATTCCTGAGATCAATCCCGATCACTCAAATGTCATCGTATTCCAGAGAAAGCGCCTGGGCACCAGCCGTGGTTTTATCGCTGTTAAACCCAATTGCTCCATTCAGAGCTACACACCTGCTCTTGCTGCCTGGAAAGAATTTGAGCCCTATCAGGTTCTCGTCTCCACCTACCAGGCGATTTCCGGAGCCGGCAAGACTTTCCGTGACTGGCCGGAGATGGATGGAAATATTATCCCTTATATCGGCGGTGAAGAGGAGAAGAGCGAGAAGGAGCCTCTGCGTGTATTCGGAAGTATTGAAAATGGTGTGATCCGCCCCGCGGAAGGACTCACCATCACCAGCCAGTGCATCCGTGTTCCCGTTCTCTACGGTCACACTGCCACTGCCTTTGTCAACTTCAGAAAACAGGTTGAAAAAGAACAGCTGATCGAGAAACTCCGTGAATTCCAGGGAGCGCCCCAGAAGCTCGGTCTTCCCAGTGCTCCTGCAAACTTCATCCAGTATCTCGAAGAGGACAACCGTCCCCAGGTACAGCTGGACGTCAACTATGAGCGCGGCTTCGGCGTTTCCATCGGCAGACTCCGTCCCGACACCATCTTTGACTGGAAATTCGTAGGTCTGTCCCACAACACGATCCGCGGCGCTGCAGGCGGCGGTGTTCTCTGTGCCGAGCTCCTCAAAGCGACAGGATATATTACTCATAAATAAGCTGTGAGACCTATGATACGACTGTCGCTGATTCACACGATCTGATGCTCCCGGAATGAACAGGCAGGGATGTGACATCGGTACGGCCGCCGGCAGGAGGTGCGATACGAAGACAGTTTATATTGCGGAGAAACCCAGCGTAGCGCGGGCATTTGCCGCTGCGCTGGGCAGGAATTTCCGCAGCTCTGACGGATATATGGAGGCAGATGACACGATCGTCACCTGGTGCGTGGGACATCTTGTCTCCATGTCCTACCCGGATGCCTATGACCCTTCACTGAAGAAGTGGTCTATGTCGACGATTCCTTTCATCCCCTCAAAATATAAATATCAGGTGATCGACGGAGTCAAAAAACAGTTCGGGATCGTCAAAAGAATCCTGACGGACCCTGAGGTAGGTAAAATATATATCTGTACGGACTCCGGACGGGAAGGCGAATACATTTATCGTCTTGTTGCCGCTCAGGCAGGAGTAAAAGGCAAAGAGGAACTCCGGGTCTGGATCGATTCCCAGACAGAGGCGGAGATTTTGCGCGGGATCCGCGAGGCCAAGCCTTCCTCTGCCTATGACAATCTGGGTGCAGCTGCTTATCTGCGTGCCCAGGAAGATTACCTCATGGGTATCAATTTTTCCAGGGCGCTGACACTCCGCTACAGCGATGCTATGAGCCGGGCGCTCGGAACAGAACATACGACGATTGCGGTAGGCCGCGTCATGACCTGCGTTCTGGGAATGGTCGTCAAGCGTGAGCGGGAGATCCGTTCCTTTGTTAAAACACCCTTTTTCCGCATACTGGCAGTGATCACACAGGCTGGCGCTCCGGAGGGCTCTCCCTCTTTTACTGCCCAGTGGCAGGCTGACGAGCAGAGCATTTGTTACGGCTCGCCGCGTCTGTATAAGGATACCGGCTTTCTGTGCAGAGAAGACGCCGAGAAGATGCTCCTTTACCTTGCCGGAAAAGCAGAGGCAGATATTTTTTCCAAAAAAGAAGGTGACCCTTCGGTTCAGAGCGCAGAGGTGAAAAAAAACAGTTCCGTACCGGCTGATGTTCTGGAGGATGCGGCAAACAGCCGTCTTCCCGCCGTGCTGGAAAAGATCCAGCGCAGGAAAGAAAAGAAAAACCCGCCGCTTCTTTATAATCTTGCGGAATTGCAAAATGATTGTTCGAGATTTTTCAAGATCAGCCCGGATCAGACTCTTGCAGTTGCACAGGAACTGTATGAAAAAAAACTGACCACCTATCCCCGAACGGACGCACGTGTCCTGACTACGGCGGTCGCCAAGGAGATCGGCAGAAACCTGCGGGGAATCTCGACGATCCAGATGTACCGGGATCTGCTGCTTCCGGTATTGCAGAGCGGATCATGGAAAAAAATCGGAAAAACACGCTATACCAACGACAAGGCTGTCACTGACCATTACGCTATCATCCCTACCGGAGAAGGGCTGAAGGCACTGCCTTCCCTTTCAAAACGTTCCAGGGATGTATATGAGCTGATCGTCCGGCGCTTTATTGCCATCTTTTATCCGCCGGCTGTCTATGACAAGGTTTCAATGACCGTAAGGATACGGACCGAAGCCTTCACAGCTTCCCTTCGCACCTGCCTGGAGCGCGGGTATCTGGATGCACTGGAGTATTCTTTTATAGAAAAGACAGACACCTCCGAAGACAGCGGTAATTCGGATGATGCAGCCATGCCGGACTTCCTCAAGACGGCACGCAGTGGCTCAAAACTGCAGGCAGGGCCTTTTTCTATACGCGAGGGGGAGACAGCGCCCCCAAAACGCTATACTTCCGGCAGTATGATCCTTGCTATGGAGAACGCCGGCCAGCTGATCGAAGAAGAGGAACTTCGTGAGCAGATCAGGGGCAGCGGGATCGGCACAAGCGCCACGCGCGCCGAGATCCTCAAAAAACTCTTCAACAATGATTATCTGCGCCTGAACAGCAGGACACAGATCATTACACCGTCACAGACCGGAGAGATGATCTTCGATACCTGCAGCTGTGCTCTGAAGCCTCTGCTGGATCCTCGCCTGACTGCCAGCTGGGAGCTGGGACTTACCCAGGTTGCGGAAGGGTCTGTAACGAGCCAGGAATACACTGATAAGCTCAACAGCTTTATCTCAAGGAGGACCAATTATATCAAGGATACCGACTTTCACCGGATACTGATCCCTCAATACGAGCATGACGCAGCTCTGTATCCCGAAAAAAAGCCTTCCGGCAAGAGACGTACCTCCCGGAAAAAGAAGGCTGCCGCCGCCTCCAAAGGCAGCGCCCGGAAGAGTTCTTCCGGCAAAAATGCCGATTAAATAGTACCTCGTAAAGCTGCGAAGCATCTGCTGCAGGCGGATGCTGCCGGCATGTTTATGATATTGATAATATTGCCACACAGAAAAAAGGAGATAACTATGCAGCTCACAGATTTTACAAATGACAAGATTTTTGATCTCAACGAAACCATTGCTGCGGAGCTCTTCACAAAGACCACCTATGCATGGGAAGTGCTTCCCATGATCAGTGACTTCATCCGTAAGATCGGTCCCACCCTTCCGGCAGATCGTTTCGAACAGAGGGGAGAGGACATCTGGGTGGCAAAGAGTGCCACAGTTTTTGACAGCGCTTATATCGGCGGGCCCTGCATCATCGACGAGGACGCGACTGTCCGTCAGTGCGCATTCATCCGCGGAAGCGCCATTGTCGGTAAGGGCACGACTGTAGGTAACTCCACTGAGCTCAAGAACGTTATCCTTTTCAACAAGGTTGAAGTCCCTCATTACAATTATGTCGGCGACAGTGTACTTGGTTTCCATGCCCATATGGGCGCCGGGTCCATCACATCCAATGTCAAGGCGGACAAGAAAAATATCATGATTCACTGCGACGGTACACATACAGCGACTGGACTTCGCAAGATCGGCGCCATCCTCGGAGACTGGGTAGATGTCGGATGCAATTCCGTTCTCAATCCCGGCAGCGTTGTCGGCCCTCACACCAACATCTATCCCCTGTCCATGATCCGCGGGGTTGTTCCTGCATGGCATGTCTACAAAGACAAGGATCATATCGTGGAGAAGATTGTAGAGGAATAAGCAATAAAGATGGGTGAATTACAGTCTTTATTTTCATTTGCGGGTCTTCTCGTTTTACTGATCCTGATCACCTTGTTCCTCGGAATACAGGAACGCAGGAAGAATCGGGAAAAGCTCCGCAGTTCTCTTCGCGAAGGTTTTGGAAAACCTTCTTCAAAGAAGACACAGCCGGAGCGTTATGCCCAGATCCCGCAATATTTTCTGCATCATCACCCGGGCGTGCAAATCGACGACATCACGTGGAATGACCTGGACTTGGATGAGTTGTTCCGCGTGATCGACAACACCTGCAGTGCTTCCGGAGAAGAATATCTTTACTATCTTCTCCGGACTCCGTCCATGGCGGCCGAGGACATTGCTTTTTCACAGGAACAGTACGACTGGTTCAGTGACATGGCCCATGAAGAGGAGAGAATCCGTCTCCAGGAAATCCTCTCAGACCTCGGACACGCCGGGCGCTATTCACTGTATGATTATATCGATTTTACAAATGCCCTGGGGGAGCGCAGCAACGCAAAGCATTATATTGCCGCTGTCCTGCCTTTTGCCGCCTTCGGTCTTATGTTTGTGCATACAGGAATCGGTATCATTGTGATGATCGCGGTCCTGGCCTTTAACCTGGTCACCTATTTTAAGGAAAAGGGTGTGATCGGGCCTTATTTTCAGGTCTTCAATTACATTCTCAGGCTTCTGGACTGTGCGAAGGAACTGGAAAAAGCGGACTGCGAGGCTGTCCGGGAGGAAACGGAACAGATCCCTGATCTCCTGAAAAAGTTTTCTTCCTTCCGCAGGGCTTCCACCTTCCTGCTGGGATCCGGTTCGAGCAATTCCGACCTCTTCGGGATCATACTGGAATATGTACGGATCCTGTTTCATCTGGATCTGATCAAGTTCAACAGTATGCTGGCACAGCTGCGCGGCAGACAGAAGGAGATTGATGCCCTGCTGACGATAACAGGAAAGATCGATGCCTGTATCAGCATTGCCTCCTGGCGCAAAACCCTGCCGTTTTTTGCAGTTCCCGAACTGAAAGAAGACAGTGCTTTCCGCGCAAAGGACCTGTATCATCCCCTGCTCGCGGATCCGGTCAGCAACAGTATTGAAGCTGTCCGCCCGGTCCTTTTGACCGGCTCGAATGCCTCCGGCAAATCCACTTTCCTGAAAGCGGCGGCTCTCTGCGCTCTTTTGTCACAGAGTTTCGGGTTTGCGCCCGCCGGTTACTACAGCGGTCCGTGTTACAGGATCTATACATCCATGGCACTTCGCGACAGTCTGCAGGAAGGGGAGAGTTATTTTATTGTGGAGATCAAGTCTCTGCGGCGTATTCTTGAAGCGGCAGCAAGTACTCCTTCAGTGGGATCCGGTATGACCGGCTCGGCGCCTGCACAGCTGTCGAATCCTGTCCTGTGCTGTATCGACGAGGTTCTGCGCGGAACAAACACAGTGGAAAGGATCGCCGCTTCCGCGGAAATCCTGCGCTGCTTTGCCGGTACAGATACAATGTGTTTTGCCGCTACTCATGACCTGGAACTGACCGGTATTTTAGAGGATGTCTACGACAACTATCATTTCAGTGAGGAGATCGTTGACGGAGACGTACGCTTTTCCTATCGGATCCTGCCCGGGCCTTCTGCTTCCTGCAATGCCATTGCCCTGCTGAATGCCCTGGGATACGATAAAACGATCGTCGAACAGGCACAGTTCCGCGCAGATGCATTTCTTGCATCGGGGACCTGGCAGCGTTCGAAATAAAACACCACGTGAAACGCTTTGTTTTAGAGGTTTTACATGAAAGTTATCATTTTTACAGATGGGGCCGCCCGCGGAAATCCGGATGGTCCCGGCGGATACGGCGCGGTCATCCGTGTCCGGAGTGAAGAGGGAAAAACTCTTGAAAAAGAGCTCTCAGGCGGATTTCCGCACACGACAAACAACCGCATGGAGCTCATGGGCGTGATTGCGGCTCTCGAAGAGATCGGACGCCTGGGCGAACCATGTGAAGGCCTGCTCTATTCGGATTCCCGCTATGTTGTGGATGCTTTTGAAAAGCATTGGATCACAAACTGGAAAAAGAACGGCTGGGTAACATCCACCAGGACACCTGTCAAAAATCAGGATCTCTGGATGCGTCTTCTCGATGCTCTTGCGCCTCATAAGATCAGCTTCAGATGGGTCAAAGGCCATGCCGAACATCCGGAAAATGAGAGGTGCGACAAGCTGGCGACCTCTGCGGCCGACAAGGTTGGCTGGAGTCTGGATGACAGCGCAGAACCCTTTACCAGGACATCTGACTGGTTTGAGCCGGGAGCGGACAATGCGGCACCTGCAGAGTCAGAAACCGTAAATAAAAAGAAGTCTTCCCCTGCGTCATCCGAAAGGGAAGCTGTGTGTCCGGTTCCGCCGGCTGCATATCCCGCCGCAGAACCGGCTCAGAGAATCCGGATCCGCTATCTCAGTGACAAAATAGAGAAGCTCCAGCCCCCGACCAACAGCGCCAACTGGATCGACCTGCGCGCCGCAGAGGATGTCGAGCTCAAAAAGGGAGATTTCCGCCTGATCAGCCTCGGCGTGGCCATGAAGCTTCCCGAGGGATATGAGGCGCATATCGTTCCCCGCAGCAGCACTTACAAGAACTTCGGCATTATACAGGCCAATCACCACGGTGTAGTAGATAACGCTTACTGCGGTGACGGAGACCTCTGGAGGATGCCGGTGATCGCCATGCGGGACACACAGATCCATATCAACGACAGAATCTGCCAGTTCCGTATCCAGCGGCGTCAGCCTGATATCATTTTCGAGGAAGTGGATCACCTGGACAGTGAAGACCGTGGCGGTTTCGGATCGACCGGCATTTCATAAAACAAAGAAACATACTATCAATCATACATAATATATTGGAGCACAGATATGAAAATCAGAACCAGATACGCCCCCAGTCCTACAGGCCGCATGCATGTAGGAAACCTGCGCACAGCCCTTTATGCCTATCTCATCGCAAAACATGAGGGCGGAGATTTCATTCTCCGCATTGAGGACACTGACCAGGTACGTCAGGTCGAAGGTGCTGTCGATATTATCAACCGCACACTCGAAGAGACCCGGCTGATCCCCGATGAAAGCCCCGATAAAGACGGTGGTGTCGGCCCCTATGTGCAGAGTGAACGTGTTGCAGCAGGTATTTACCAGAAGTATGCAAAGGAGCTCATCGACAAGGGCGAAGCATATTACTGCTTCTGTACACCGGAGCGTCTGGCGACTCTGACACAGACCATCGAGGGCAAGGAAATCAATGTTTACGACAAACATTGCCTGCATTTGTCCAAAGAGGAGATTGAGAAGAACCTCGCCGAGGGAAAGCCTTATGTCATCCGGCAGAACAACCCACAGGAAGGTACGACAACCTTTATTGACGAGCTCTACGGCGAAGTCACGGTCGAGAATAAAGAACTTGATGACATGATCCTGATCAAGTCGGACGGTTATCCCACCTATAACTTTGCAAATGTCGTCGACGACCATCTGATGGGGATCACCCATGTCATCCGCGGCAATGAATATATCTCCTCCACACCTAAATACAATCGTCTCTACGAAGCTTTTGGATGGGAGATTCCCAAGTATATCCATTGCCCGCTGATCACTGATGAAGATCATCACAAGCTCTCCAAACGCAGCGGCCACTCCTCCTATGAGGATCTGATCGAACAGGGCTTCGTTTCCGAGGCGGTTGTCAACTTTATCGCGCTCCTGGGCTGGTCCCCTGACAGTGACCGAGAGATCTTCTCTCTGGAGGAGCTGGTGGAGCAGTTTGATTACCACCGCATGGGACGTTCTCCCTCTGTATTTGACTATACAAAGCTCCGCTGGATGAACGGTGAATACCTCAAGGCAATGGATCCGGATGTCTTCTATAGGCAGGCAGAACCCTGGCTGAAAAAAGCCATCACCAAAGATCTTGACCTGCGCAAGATCTCCGAGATGGTACGCACAAGAATTGAGATCTGGCCCGACATCCCGGACATGGTTTCCTTCTTCGAAGAGCTTCCGGATTATGATGCGGAACTCTATCGCCACAAAAAGATGAAGACCAATCCCGAGACAGCTCTCACTGTCCTCAGGGAAGTCCTTCCTGTCCTTGAGGCACAGGAAGTATGGACCAACGAAGATCTCTTTGCGGCACTTAAGGCATTTATTTCGGAAAAAGGCTATAAGAACGGCTATGTTCTCTGGCCGGTCCGTATTGCGGTCTCCGGAAAGAGCGTGACGCCCGCAGGCGCCACTGAGATCCTGGAAATCCTTGGGAAAGAGGAATCTCTCTCCAGGATCCGCAGATCCATCGACAAGCTTTCATGATCAGACAGCAAGGAACAAGACAGAGGTACCATTCTGATGTCAGAAAAACCGATGCGGAAAACACGGGAAACCGGTGATGATTTTCGTGAGGTACAGACGGGACACAGAAAAGGAATAAAATCCGATCCGGCACAGGAAACCGCTATCCATACGGGTGCGGGGCCCTGTGCCGTTATTGCCGGTCCCGGAAGCGGAAAGACCTACGTTCTGATTGAACGCATACGATATTTGATAGAAGAAAAGAATGTTGAGCCAGCCTCCATACTGGTCCTCACATTTTCCCGGGCTGCTGCAGCACATATGCGCAGGCGCTTTCTGCAGTCCTGCCCACACCCTGAGACGGTCTTCGGAACCTTTCATTCCGTTTTTTTCCGAATACTTCAGGAATCTTCCAAGGGAACATACAAGCTGGCGGATCCCTATGCCAAACAGCAATATCTCCGGCATCTTTGTGATCTGCGGCCTTCTTTTCTCCCGGAAAAAAGCACCCCGGAGGAGCTTCAGCTTCTGATCAGCCGGCGCAAGAACGGATTGCCCTGTGCTCAGGAATGGATCGAAGAACTCATCCGCACCTATGACTCCTATATGCAGTGGCGGGGATGGCTGGATTTTGACGATATGATTCTGCAGTGCAGAAGAATGCTTAATGAAAACCCGGATATTCTTTCCATGTGGAGAAATCGGTTTCGCTACATCCTGGTGGATGAATTCCAGGATGTGAGTCCATCCCAGTATGAGGTTCTGTCTCTTCTGGCAGAGCCTTCAGACAACCTTTTTATTGTCGGCGACGACGATCAGTCCATCTATGGATTCCGCGGCGCGGACCCCCTTATGATGCAGCGTTTTCTGTCGGACTATATTGACGGCAGGGAAGATGCCGGTGGGCGGAAAGTTTATCTGACGACCAACTATAGATGCGGAAGTGCGATCCTGAAGGCAGGCGCTTCCCTGATCAGGTGTAATAAAACGAGGATCGACAAGGGTTTTCATTCCGGGAGCGGTGTCTGCGGACGTTTTGTGTGCAGGCCTTTTACAGAGCGGCAGCTGGAATATGCATTTATTGCCGAAGAACTCATGCAGATGAGACCGGAGGAGAGGAGCCGTACAGCGGTAATCTTCCGTACACACGGTGCGGCGCAGCAGTTTCTGCAGATCCTCTGCCGGGAAAAAGTCCCGGTATCAGCGGCTGCAGGCGGGCAGAAACCCGGGCCTGTGACAGACAGAAGCAGAATACTTGCGGATCTTGCTGCCTATTACAAGGCGGCAGACGGAATCGGGAGCGGGAGAGTCCGCCGTGAGGACCTCCTGCGTATCATGAACAAGCCGGAGAGGTTTCTTTCCGGGAGCTTTGCCCCCTCTGAATATTTGAGCAGACAGGAAATACTTGCTCATGCAGAGTATGAACAGGCGGCTGTTCTGGATCTGATCAAAGACCTAGAGACTCTGAACAGTCTTTCCCCCCGTTATTCGATGCGCTATCTGCTGCGCTCTGTCGGTTATGGTTTCTATGCAGGGACTGTTTACAAAGAATCGGGGGAGGTTCTGGAAAATCTGTCTGCGGATTCCGCGCACTGTAACACACTGGGGGAGTGGATCCGGAAACTGGAGGGAAATCAAAAGGACGCAGAACAAAAAGACTCCGGAAAACCTGTTTGCGGAAAGATCCATTCGGCCGATGACGCTGCGGCCGTAAAAGTGGTCACTATGCATGCCTGCAAAGGACTGGAGTTTGACAATGTTTATATACCGGATCTTAATGAAGGTAGTATTCCATCTAAATTTTCATGGACATCGGAACAGGTGGAAGAAGAGAGGCGGCTGCTCTATGTTGCCATGACAAGGGCGCGTCTTTCCCTGACTCTTGCCTATCTGGAGGGGACGGATGACCGTCCGGCTGCTCCTTCCAGATTTCTGCTGCCTTTATTGCCGGCTGCATCAGAGCCTGAAAGATTAAAAAACCGGTAATTCCGCATGTCCGTGCATATTTTCAGCCTTTTGCTCTGCCTGGCTTTCAAGCCTGAGGCAGAAGTTTGTATACAGCAAAAAAATATGTTAATATTAACTGGAATATGCTTTTTTCAGGGTAACATAGGCAATATATGCTTTCTTAATGATGGAGGTCACACTTTGGCTCAGATTCCTGAAATATACCCGGCCCATGCAACAAGACCCTTTGTGCGCGCACATGGCACAGGCGTTGTTTTCAGTGCTGTATTCCCGAAAGATATAAAATGCGGACTGCAGCTGATCCATATTTCTGACGGCAGGCAGATCTATATTCCTTTTACAGATGCATTCCGGGTGGGACGAATCTGTTCGGTCATGATAGATCCTATTGACATGAAAGAATGGATGTATCGCTATCAGAGCGGTGACCGCTGGATTCCCGACCCTCATGCCTTTTCCATCGGAAAGGTGACGATCCGGGAGGGAGGAGAGGAAAGAGAAGTCACAGCGTGCAGCTGCACTCCCCTTCGTGCAGGTGATCTGTTCCCTGACGCACCTGAGAAGGCGCTTCCTCCTGCAGACTGGTCAAAAGAAGTGATCTATGGCCTTCACATACGCGGCTTTTCCGCTGCAAGAGATAGTCTGGATGAAAAGATACGCGGGACTTTTGCAGGTGCCGCGGCCGGTATCCCTTATCTCAAGGATCTTGGCATCACAGCGGTAGAAATTATGCCTGTCTACACACCGCTGCCCGACAACAAGAACAAAAAGAACTTCCGCACCATGGAAGAGGCACTCGGCGCCTATCCGGTCGGCCCTAACGGTGATCCTATGCGGGACCTCAAGCCCCGTCCCAATTACTGGGGATTCGGCGCAGGTCTCTATTGCTCGCTGCGCTCCGAATACGGTACGCAGGAGGACTTTGCCAGGATGATCCATGCCTTTCATCAGGCAGGCATGCGCGTGATCCTGCAGATATACTTTGAAAAGGGTATTCTCGTTCAGGAACAGATCGAGATTCTGCGTTTTTATATTGACCGTTACGGCATCGACGGCTTCCGCCTCAAAGGAGATTGCAGCTCCATCGGTTCTCTGGCTGCAGATCCGTCTCTGGCGGATACAGCACTTTTCTGCCAATCCTTCCCTTTTGAAGAACTGGAGAAAGAGGCAGAAGATTCCAGTCAGATTTATTATATAGAGATTGAAAATATACTGCCGACATCCTCCGATTCCGGGCACAGGACAGAAGAGAATGCTCATACAGGCAGCCGCGGCACTGCAGGTCCCCTTCCGGGTCAGCGTGTTTCTAAGAAACGTCCTCCTCAGCTGCAGCCGCTTCACGATTTCTCCGGTCTGATCACCTGCAGCGACGATTTCCAGACACTTCTGCGAAGATTTGTCAAGAGTGACGACTATGTGATGAAAGACTTTCTCAAGCTCTTTCTGACTGTTCCGGAAGACCACGGCGCTCTCCGCTGCGTCGCAAGCTACGAGGGTTTCACACTGGCGGATCTGGTTTCCTATAACGACCGCCACAATGAAGAGAACGGTGAGTACGGTCTCGACGGCTGTTCGGAAAACTACAGCTGGAACTGCGGTGAAGAAGGAGAGACGGACCGGGAGGATATTCTCAGCCTCCGCAGAAAACAGGTCCGTAATTTCCTCACTCTTTTAATACTTTCCCGCGGAACACCCCTGCTCTGGCAGGGCGATGAGTGCGGAAATTCCCAGGCGGGCAATAACAATGCCTACTGCCAGGATAATGCCCTCTCCTGGGTGGACTGGTCATCATCTCCGGAAAAGAAGCGGCTCACTGTTTTTACTGCAAGGCTTATCGCCTTCAGGAAAGATCACCCCGTTTTCAGCGGAAGAAAGCCCTTCCATTATATCGATTATCTTGGAATCGGACATCCGGATGTCTCACTGCATGGCGCCGAAGCCTGGAATCCGGATCTTGGCCCCTTCAGCCACAGTATCGGCATTGCTTTTTGCGAGAACTATGTAAACGGCGGCTCCCGCAAGTTCCCTGCCTTTACCTATCTGGCGATCAACACTTACTGGAAAGAGCTCTCCCTCGCTCTGCCCAAGCTCCCTCCCCATTATGTATGGAAAATCTGTATGGACACAGCTGTGGAGGAAGGTTTTCTCGATCAGATGACCGCTCCGAAGGATCAGCACTGCGTAGATGTAGCTCCCCGTTCTATACGAGTACTTCGCGCGGTCCCGGATACAGAGTCTATCCGCCGGGAGAAGGCTGAGGAACGTCTGGAGAAGGCACCGGGTGCCGCTTCTCTGCTGCGGGACCTCAGAAAAAATACAGATGCAGAAGGCTGTGCAAAGTTAAAATATCCTACCAGGACACTTCGGCTGATGAAGACCATGACACGGCCCTCGATCCGGATCAGTAAAAATCGGTTCTAAAGATATTTGCCAGCTCAATTTACAGACTTGCTGACACACTGCGGAAGGCTGCCCTTATGAAGAAACGGCTAACAAATTATGATTTGATGAGAGTGCTGTGCTGCATTTTTGTCATCATGCTCCATATAGAAAACAAACCATTTTCATTTAATGTCCGAGCAGCATACACCACTGTCTTTTTTTTCGCCAACGGTATATTTTATATGCTGAGCGGAAAGTTTAATCTCGAACGCACATACAGCACCAGCGCAGATTTAAAAAACTACTACAGGAAAAAATTTATTTCCATTATCATTCCCTATATCCTGGTCAGTGTCCTTCTGAGCATGGCCAATTTCTACCTGACGTCGGATGCTTTCAGCATCAGGCAGGCCCTGTTTTTTTCTTACACGGAACTATTTGACAAGAATGCTGATAAAGCTCTTTGGTTTATGTATCCCCTGATCGGTTTCCTGATGTCGGCTCCCTTTTTATCAAAAATGTTTCACTCCATGACTGAATGGGAATGCCGCGTTATGATCGTTATTGCCATGATCTGGAACTCTCTGAAGGTATTTGCGGGTAATGGCCTGGGAGTTCCGTTTCGTTTCAGCGGCTGGCTGCTAGAAACATGGATCCTCTATTTTGCGGCCGGTTATCTTGTTGAGCGGATTATCAATAAAAAGAACAGATGGGTCTTTTACCTGCTGGGTGCTGCCGGCTATATCATAACTATTATGATAAGGATACATTTCCAGGATAAATTCCAGCATGCCTGTGATTATTCACCTGCCTTCTTTTTTGCCGCGGTCGCTTTTTATGATCTGGGCATAAACCTGTTTACAATAAAAAGCCGGTATTTTCAGGCGATTATATCCTTTTTGGCCAGCCATTCATTCTATATTTATTTGTTTCACATGCATGTAATCCACTACCTTGTTCCTCGTATAGCCGCTCCTGACACAACCACTGTTAAGGGATATCTGCTTGTTATAGCATTATCTTTTATCTTCTCTTTACTCATTGCAATCATTTTCAGGTCCCTGATCATCCTGCCCCTGCAGTTTCTTTTGAAAAAACTGCCGGGACTTCGTGTGATCAGACAGGAGGCATAGAACCATGGATAAACATACTTGCCCCACAGCAGAGATGGGACATGAATCAAAAAAACAAGGTCATGGTGAATCCGGACATATAGAATATTCTGTCACTCCTGCCGCAGATGCCCAGGTGAAAATGTACACGGGAAGACTCACGCACCACAAACGTCAGCCCATTACAAGAGAAAACTTCAAAAAACATCTGTTTACAGTGACTCATCACAAAATGCTGGTCATGCAGGGATGCTTTAAGGTGGGACTTTACCGGCAGGGAATCCTGCACGACCTCTCCAAATATTCCCCTACAGAATTTCTGGTCGGCGCCCGCTACTTTCAGGGAAACCGCAGCCCCAACAATGCAGAGAGAGAGGAAATCGGTTATTCCAGTTCCTGGCTGCACCACAAGGGCAGAAACCGCCACCATTTTGAGTACTGGGTCGACTATAACCTGCGCGGCAAGGACGGAGAGTCTCCCCTGGTGCCCGTGAAAATGCCCGGCCGCTATGTTGTGGAAATGCTGATGGACCGGATCGCGGCAAGCAAAGTTTATCTGGGCCATGCCTATACAGATCAATCTCCTTTGGGATATTTCGACGGAGGAAGGGCGCGCAAGTTTATGCATCCCGAAACGGCTGCTCTTCTGGAAAAACTGCTGAGAATGCTGGCGGAAAACGGAGAGGAGTATACCTTTAAATACATCCGCAGCAAGCTTTCCAAATAAAGAGGATCTCATCGGACGAATTGACCTTGAGAACGATCAGATGACAGCTGACTATACGATTTTTTCAAATCAGATTGAGCAGGAAGGGACGCCCCGTGTGATTTCGTGCTGTAAGAGCAAAGACTTTTCAGATGCTGCGGCACGTTTCAAAGCCGCCTGCTCAAAGGTGATCTCCCTCACACCGCGGGAGAGGCACGGGATCGGCATGCAGTCCGAAAAGACTCTGCACGCTGTGCTCAAGAATTATATCGATGACAATGAAGACCATCAGGAAATCCCTGTTGACAATTATATAGCCGACATTTACCATGACGGAAAGATCACGGAGATCCAGACAGCACAGATGGGTGCCATGCGGGCAAAGCTTTCCCGCTTTCTTCCACAGTATCCGGTACGCATCGTCTATCCCATTCCCGCTGAAAAATGGATAATCTGGATCGATCCCGATACAGGTGAATTGCTCAAAAGAAACAAGTCTCCCCTTCGGGGGAGCTTTTTCCACGCCTTTAAAGAGCTTTATCGTATACGGCCCTTTTTAAGGGACCAAAACCTGTCTCTGGAACTGCTTCTCATTGACCTGGATGAATACCGTCTTCTGGATGGCTGGAGCAGGAACAAAAAGCGGGGATCGCATCGCTATGAGCGTATTCCCCTTCGGCTCAGAGACAGACTGGTCCTTACCTGTCCGCAGGATTATATGATGCTGGTACCCGAGGGATTGCCGGAAACTTTTACTTCCGCGGATTTTGCCCGGGCAGTCCGATTCAGTAAAAAAGGAATCTCCACTGTATTGCTGCTCCTCACAGAGATGGGTGTTGTCACGCGTATCGGCAAAAAGGGACACTCTTACCTCTATCAGGTCACTGAGGATTGGTGATATACGGTGAAGTATTCCGGAAAAATTTTGAAATTCAATACAGGAAAACATGAACTATGGCAATGAATGAAAGATTTGAAGAACTGGTCCTTGAAGCGGACTTAAACAGCCCTGCACCGGAAAATGAGCCTGCCAGGCAGGCCTGGTTTCTTGCGCGTGCAAGGATGATCACACGCAGACGTGCAGAGGAGGCCGGCAGAGAGCTGACTTTCCGCGTCGAGACCTTTGGATGTCAGATGAACGCACGCGATTCCGAAAAGATCATCGGGATCCTGGAAAGCGCCGGATTTACAGAAGCGGCGTCAGAGGACGCTGATTTTCTTATCTATAACACCTGTACTGTCCGCGACAATGCAGACCAGCGAGTGTTCGGGCGTCTTGGCCGTGCAGGTCACCTGAAAAAGAACCGTCCCGGCATGAAGATCGCCGTCTGCGGCTGTATGGTACAGGAAAAGAGCAATGTTGACAAGATCCGCAGGAGCTACCGCTTTGTAGATCTCGTTTTCGGCACACATAATCTCTATCGCTTTGCAGAATATCTCTGCAGCTGTCTGGAATCGGACGGTATGGTCGTCGAAATCTGGGACCGCGCGGACCGGATCGTCGAAGCCCTTCCTGTTGCCCGCAAATACCCCTTCAAATCCGGAACGAATATCACCTTCGGCTGCAACAACTTCTGCAGCTACTGTATTGTCCCCTATGTGCGTGGACGGGAGAGGAGCCGCACGCCGGTCGAAATTCTCCGCGAATGTGAACGTCTTGTCAATGACGGCGTTGTCGAGATCATGCTTCTGGGCCAGAATGTCAATTCCTACGGAAAAGACCTGGAGACACCCTGTACCTTTGCAGAGCTTCTGACCGAAGTCTGCAGGATCGAGGGCCTGCAGCGCATCCGTTTCATGACACCTCACCCCAAGGATCTCTCCGACCAAGTCATTGAGGTTGTGCGCGCGAATGAAAAGATCGCCCGTCACATTCATCTGCCTCTGCAGTCAGGCTCCGACCGGATCCTTCAGCGCATGAACCGCCATTACACAAAAGAACAGTACATTGCCCTGGCGCAGAAGATCCGGGAACGGATTCCGGATGTCTCCATCACGACCGATATTATCGTCGGATTCCCCGGAGAGGACGATCGGGATATCGATGACACGATCGATGTCGTGCGCCGTGTCGGCTTTGACAATGCCTTTACATTTATTTACTCCAAACGCGCCGGGACTCCAGCAGCCAAAATGCCTGATCAGGTTCCCGACCAGGAGAAGAACCGCATGTTTGACCGCGTCCTCAAAGCAGTCCAGGAAACAGCCCACGCACGTGCCGGGCTCCTGACGGGACGTACCATGGAAGCACTGGCAGAAGAAGTCAATGTCAAAGACAGCGCTTATATCACAGCCCGTCTCTCCAACAACATGCTCGTCCACGTTCCGGGTGATCCCTCCATGATCGGTAAAATGCTTCAAGTCCGTCTGGATGAATGCCGCGGCTTTTATTTCTTCGGAACAGTGGTATGATCCGGCGCGCAGGACTCGCCAAGTGAGTCTTGGATCTTCGCCGCGCAGCACCTGTGATTTCAGCCGCGGTATGTGCGCAAAAAGGAAACCTGAATGGAAAACCTCTACGATTATACAAAATACAAGTCCTCAGCAGTCATGGCAGAGGATACAGCTCTGATGGCGTCGCTCTCGCCTATGATGCAGCATTATCTGAGAACAAAACACGAAAATCCTGATTGCCTGCTCTTTTACAGGCTGGGGGATTTCTATGAAATGTTCTTTGATGACGCGGTGACGGTTTCCCGTGAACTGGAGCTGACACTCACGGGAAAAAGCTGCGGACTCCCGCAGCGGGCGCCTATGTGCGGCGTTCCCTATCACGCCGTGGATACTTACCTTACCCGGCTTGTAGAACTGGGGCACAAAGTAGCTATTTGTGAGCAGATGGAAGATCCCCGCACCGCCAAGGGCATTGTCCGCCGTGAAGTTGTACGCATAGTCACCCCGGGCACCAATCTCGATATGAACGCCCTGGACGAGGGTAAGAACAATTACATTTTCTGTGCCTATTACAACTCCGGCCAGATCGGCATCGCCGCTGCGGATATTTCTACCGGAGATTTCCTGGTCTCCGAAGTATCCGATACGGCTAAGCTCTATGACGAGATCATAGGATACAGCCCTGCAGAACTTCTCTGCAATGAGGCGCTTCTGATGAGCAGTCTCCATCTGGCTGATCTTCGGGAGAGGCTCTCCATGCAGGTCAGCACCATCCCCAACAGTTATTTTGAGGAGTCCTCTGCAGTCACACTTCTTCTGGAACACTTCAGAACCTCCTCCCTGCTGTCCCTGGGACTGGATGATTTTCCGTCCGGCACACTTGCATCCGGCGCACTGCTGCGTTATCTGTATGACACGCAGAAAAATGCGCTCTCCAATATCACAAGAATCCGCGCCTATGCCTCTGGAAAATACATGCTTCTCGACAGCTCGACACGAAGAAACCTTGAGCTGACACAGACCCTGCGCGACAAGAAAAAACGCGGATCCCTGCTCTGGGTTCTTGACAAGACCTGTACCGCCATGGGGGCGCGCCTCCTGCATCGTTTTCTGGAACAACCTCTCACCGAGCGGGAACAGATCGAGGCCAGGCTTGACTGTGTGCAGGCTTTCTGCGAGCGCAATGTCGACCGCGATGAGATACGGGAATACCTGCGCGCCGTCTATGATCTCGAGCGTCTGATGACCCGTATTTCCTACGGGTCCGCAAATCCCCGGGATCTGATCGCACTCCGCGATTCTCTTCGCATGTTCGTTCCCATCAAAAATGTCCTCCTGGACTTTGAGACCTTCGAAGAATCGCATGCAGAAACACGGGATCTGCAGGAAGGAATCTCTGACACGGATGAGCCTGTCAGGGCAGAAGCCGCGTCTGCCCTCACCCCTTATTACCTGGAGATAGAAGACTTCTCGGATCTGACCAGTCTTCTTGAAGAGTCTGTCGTCGACGAGCCTCCCCTCACGATCAGGGAGGGAGGAATTATCAAAGCAGGTTTTGACGCGGACATCGATCATCTGAGGGATGCACGGGACAACGGCCGGAAATGGCTGATGGATCTTGAGGCAGAGGACCGCGAGCGCACCGGAATCAAAAACCTGCGCATCAAATACAATAAAGTCTTCGGCTACTATTTCGAAGTCACCAACTCCTTCAAAAATCTGGTGCCGGATGACTATATCCGCAAGCAGACCCTGGTGGGCTCTGAACGCTATACGACCCAGCGCCTCAAGGAACTGGAGGACAGTATTCTCAACGCAGAGGATAAGCTCAACACCCTGGAATACGATGCCTTCTGCCGTGTGCGCGAGTCCTGTGCAGAGAGGATCACGTCCTTCCAGAAGGCAGCTGCTGCCCTGGCACACCTTGATGTTTTCGCTTCGCTCTCTCTGGTGGCAGAGCGCAACCACTATGTGCGGCCCACTTTTAATGAAAACGGTGTTATCCGGATCACAGCAGGAAGGCATCCCGTCGTCGAGCAGATGCAGCAGGGTGAATTTATCCCCAACGACACGCTTCTGGACGGGAAGAAAAACTGTATCTGTATCATTACCGGCCCCAACATGGCCGGCAAATCCACATACATGCGTCAGGTAGCCCTCATCACGCTTCTGGCACAGATCGGCAGCTATGTTCCCGCTGACAAGGCGAAACTATGCGTTACAGACCGTATATTTACCAGAGTCGGCGCCACTGATGATCTGGGCAGCGGTCAGAGCACCTTCATGGTGGAGATGAATGAGGTCTCAAACATTCTCCGCAATGCGACCTCCAAAAGTCTTCTGATCCTGGACGAGATCGGCCGCGGCACTTCCACCTATGACGGCATGAGCATTGCATGGGCAGTAGTCGAACATATCAGCAACCGGCGCTATCTCGGTGCCAAGACTCTTTTTGCAACGCACTACCATGAACTGACGGAGCTGGAGGGAAAGATCCCCGGCGTCAAAAACTACTGCGTCGCAGTGCGTGAGAGCGGGGACGACATCAAGTTTCTCCGCAAGATCATCCGCGGAGGCGCAGACAAGAGCTATGGCATTCAGGTTGCCCGCCTGGCCGGGCTTCCCGACATTGTGATCGACCGCGCCATGGAACTCGTCGACCAGCTCACCGACAATGATATTACCGAGAAGCTTCAGAACATGGACACCTCCGCGGCGAATGCGGCAGGCAGAAAAATGCCTTCCAAACCCGTCCATTACGACGAGGTGGATCTTGCGCAGATGTCTCTCTTTGATACTACGCCCGATGAGGACGTTCTCAAGGAGCTCGGGGAGATCGATATACAGAATCTGACGCCCCTGGACGCTCTGAACACCCTGTACCGGCTTCAGAGCCGTCTCAAAAACCGCTGGAACGCGGATTCTTAACAAAGAACGAGGATTAATATGGAAATCAGGCTCCTCACAGAGGAAACGATCAGCCGAATCTCGGCAGGAGAGGTCATAGAGCGGCCTTTAAATGTCGTCAAGGAACTGGTGGAAAATTCCATAGACGCAGGTTCGACGGCCATTACCGTCGAGATCCGTGACGGCGGAATCTCTATGATCCGTGTCACGGACAACGGCTGCGGCATTGAAAAGGATCAGATCACCCGTGCTTTTGTCCGCCACGCGACCAGTAAGATCACGGACGCAGAGGATCTGTCCCATCTTTCATCGCTGGGCTTCCGCGGCGAGGCGCTCGCCAGCATTGCCGCTGTCGCGCAGGTAGAAATGATCACCAAAGTGAAAAGCGCGCTGTCCGGTACCAGGGCGGTCAACGATCATCTTGCCTCTTTTTCCCCGGACATGCCTGTAAAGATCGATATGGAGGAAATCGGAGCTCCCGACGGAACCACCGTCATTGTCAGGAATCTCTTCGGAGCGATCCCTGTCCGCAGAAAATTTCTCCGCCAGCCACAGACAGAGGCCGGCTATATCACCGATCTGATCGAGAAACAGGCTCTGTCTCATCCGCTGATTTCTTTTCATTACCGGGTAAACGGACAGGATAAGCTTCATACAACAGGAAACGGAAGTCTGCGCGAACTGATCTACCGTATCTATGGCCGCGAAACTGCCGGTTCCATTATCCCTGTTCATGCCCGGGACCCGGAAACAGGCATGAAACTGGACGGCTATCTGGGAAGGCCTGAGATCAGCCGCTCCAGCAGAAGCTTTGAGACCTTTTTTATCAATGGGAGAATGCTGCGCAGCAAAGAGCTTTCGGCCGGTCTGGAAGAAGGTTACCGCACCGATTTGATGCAGCACCGTTTTCCCTTCGCGGTTCTGCATCTGACCATGCCTCCCGAACAGGTGGACGTCAATGTTCATCCCTCCAAGATGGAAGTCCGCTTTACAGACAGAAAAGCTGTCTTCCGTTTCCTGGACAATAGTGTGCACGAGGCCCTGCGTCCTGTGGAACTGATTCCCAGGGCTACACTCAATACCGCAAAAGAAGACAGGGCAGAGGTAAAAAAAGAGCTGCAGCTGAAGCAGAAACACCTGCAGGACGCCCCTCATTATGAAGCATTTGAAAGCAACAGGACAAAGCGTCCTGCGCAAAAGCCGGCCGACTCCATCCTGAAGACATCCGGTCCGGCCACTCCTGAGGCAAATATACAGGGTTCTTTGATTTCGACGGAAAAAACAGAAGATTTTGTCTTTGAGGACCGTCGTTCCTATTCAACAGAGAAAAAGGAAACCGTTTACAAGAAGGACTCTGCCCGGCAGGAATCTGTTTCCAAGACAGACTCTGCAGCTTCGGAGACAGATCAGACAATGGAAGAGGAAGAGAAATCCCTTCCCCAGGGACAGATGTCTCTGGATAATCTTTTTTCCTCTTCAGAGGCATCGGACTCTTCGAAGACAGAGACCGGCGGGGAGCATATTCTCACCCCCGGGAAAGCGGAGCAGTTTAAATATATAGGCCAGGTTTTCGGCACCTATTGGATCATTGAATATGAAAAGCGCCTGCTGATCATCGACCAGCATGCCGCCCACGAAAAAGTCAATTATGAACGCATGATGCGCCGAATCGAGCGCGAGCATCCCTCACTGGAACTTACAAGCGGACAGAAACAGACCGTCGCTTCGCAGCAGCTCATGCCGCCCCTTGTTCTCAGGCTGAGCGGACGGGAGGAAACTGCCTACCGCCAGTACCGGGATGTATTTGCCCTCATGGGATATGAGATTGAAGATTTCGGAAGCGGAAGTTATGCCATCCGGGCCGTCCCTCTGGAACTTTTCGGGCAGACAGCAGACAGTCTCCTGCGCGAGATCCTGGAAGAGATCATGAATGAACGTATCAGCGGAACACCCCGCGTGATTATTTCCAAAGTGGCATCCATGTCCTGTAAAGCAGCTGTAAAAGGAAACAGCCGATTATCCGAAAAAGAAGCCAGAGCCCTCATAGGAGAACTGCTTTCCCTGGAAAATCCTTATCATTGTCCGCACGGGAGACCTACTATGATCGTCATGACACAATACGAAATGGACCGGAAATTCAAACGGATCGTCTGATCCGCATCTTTCACAAAGCAGAGGTAAAGCTATGCCTAACGAGAGAATCAATGCGCAGAAGAAGAGACCGCTGGTCATTATCGCAGGCCCCACGGCGACCGGCAAGACCTTCACCTCTGTAGAACTGGCCAAAAGAGTGGTCGGAAGTGTGATTTCCGCCGATTCCATGCAGGTCTATCGCGGCATGGATATAGGCTCTGCCAAGGTAACCCGGGAAGAAATGCAGGGGATCCCCCACTATCTGATCGATGTCACAGATCCTTCAGATGCGTGGAATGTAGTCCGCTTCCAGAAAGAAGCGGAAGCCGCGGCTGAGGATATATATCAAAACAGCCGCCTCCCTTTTCTTGTCGGGGGCACCGGCTTTTATATCCAGGCATTGCTGTACGGTATTGATTTTACTGAAATGGACGCAGATACAGAATGCCGGACTTCCATGGAGGAAGAGGCAAAAAACGGCGGCGCCCAGGCCCTGTACAGGCGTCTGCAGGAAGTGGATCCGGAAGCTGCAGAGTCCATTCATCCCAACAATATCAAACGCATTATCCGGGCACTGGAATTTGCCCAAAAAAGCGGCGGAAAGCTGATCTCAGAACACAACCGCAATGAACACCTGCGAGAGCCCGCCTATGACGCTGTCTTTTTTGTCCTTACCATGGACCGCCGGAAATTATATGAGCGCATCGATGCACGTGTTGACCGCATGATGCAAGCGGGACTTGTCCCTGAAGTCGAGCGCCTTAAGGAACAGGGACTGACAGCACAGGACGTCTCGATGCAGGGCATAGGATACAGACAGATTCTGCGCGCCCTGGACGGTGAATATCCCATGGAGGAAGCCGTGCGCCTGATCAAGCGGGACTCCCGCCGTTTTGCCAAACGCCAGCTCACCTGGTTCCGCCGCGAAAGAGGCGTCACCTGGATCGACCTGGACAGTTTTCCCGACGAAAATTTACTTCTGGATCATATGGAAGACGTGATCAGAAACACTCTCAATCTCTAAATGTAAACAAGAAGGATTACCTAAAATGACACAGATACAGACACCCATGACAAGCATCGCTGCACAGTACGCCGCTTTCGGGATTTCTGAAGCCGTACTTAACTTCGCAAAACCCGTGCTGGATCAGCTCCGGCCGCGGTTTGATATGATCGATGAGACCGCCGAATACAACCAGCTCCGCGTGATCCATGCCATGCAGGAAAATCACATAGGAGAAGCCCATTTAAAAGGGACTACCGGATACGGTTACGATGATATAGGGCGCGACGGACTGGAGAGAGTATATGCCTCCTATTTCGGCACGGAAGATGCGCTTGTCCGGCCCCAGATCAGCTGCGGGACACATGCGCTGGCGCTGGCACTCATGGGAAATCTGCGGCCGGGTAATATCCTTGTCTCCATTGCCGGAAAGCCCTATGATACCCTGGAGGAAGTAATCGGTATCCGCCCCTCCCGCGGCTCTCTGGCCGAATATGGTATAGAATATCGACAGGTTGACCTTCTCCCTGACGGCAATTTCGATTTTGCCAATATCCGCTCCCTTCTACAGGCTGATACCGAACACAGGATCCGCCTGGTCACGATCCAGCGTTCCAAGGGGTATCAGACCCGCCGCACTTTGTCTGTAGCGCAGATCGGACAGGCCATCGCGTTTGTCAAGGAGATCCGCCCGGATGTAATCTGCATGACAGACAACTGCTACGGCGAGTTTGTTGAGCGTATCGAGCCCTCCCATGTCGGCGCAGACATGGTGGTCGGTTCCCTGATCAAAAATCCCGGAGGCGGACTTGCGCCGGTCGGAGGCTATATCGCAGGCACACGCGAATGTGTGGAAAATGCCGCTGTGCGCCTGTCTTCTCCCGGTCTGGGCAAAGAGGTGGGACCTTCTCTCGAAGTCCTTCCGTCGCTCTACCAGGGCTTTTTCATGGGCCCCACAGTGACTGCTGCAGCCTTAAAGGGCGCTGTATTTGCAGCCTGTCTCTATGAGCGCCTGGGTTTTGCTGTCCTGCCCGACGGCTCCGAATCCCGGCACGATATCATCCAGTCCATCACCTTCGGCAATCCCGAAGGGGTGATCGCCTTCTGCCAGGGTATACAGGCTTCCTCGCCTGTAGACAGCTTTGTCGAGGCTTATCCCGCTCCAATGCCCGGATATGACAGCGACGTTATTATGGCGGCCGGCGCTTTTGTATCCGGCTCCTCCATTGAACTGAGTGCGGACGGGCCTATAAAGCCTCCCTATGCTGTCTATTTCCAGGGCGGCCTCACCTGGCCTCACGCGCGGCTGGGGATCCTGCGCACAGTACAGAATTTCCTTGACCGCGGACTGATTACACTATAAAATATTTTAGTGAAAATGCCTTTTTTGTCCGGAGAGCAGAGAGGGTATTTCATGAAATTGTTACAATCCAGCCGGAAAAAAAGCCACGTCCGCAGTGTCAGTTTTACAAGTGAAAACACACCGGACGTTACCGCTATGCATACGGATACTTTCCTTCTTTCAGAAGACCCGGATCCGGCAAAAGATGCAGCATCCGGCTCTGAAGCAGGAAACATATCCAAACCGCACAGGGACGAGATGCCCTACGAGCGCTTTCTGTCCTGCGGCGCATCAAGTCTGACAAACGCCGAGCTTCTGGCCATTATTCTCCGCACCGGCACCAGAGAAAAAAACGCCACCCAGCTCAGCAGGGAGATTCTGGGTTTCTACCAGGAGGGTGCCTCAGATTTGTCAGCCCTGCATCGTCTGACACTGGAGGACCTCAAAGGGATTCCCGGAATAGGAGAAGTAAAGGCTGTAAAGATCCTGTCTCTGGCGGAAATCTCAAGGAGACTGGTGCGTGAACGCGCAGCCAGCCGCCTGGTCTTCAGTTCCCCTTCCGCTGTTGCGGACTATTACATGGAACAGCTCCGTCATCTGGAGACAGAAACTGCAGTGCTCGTGATGCTCGACAACAGAATGGCATTGCTGCGGGAGGAGGTCCTTTCGCTGGGGACTGTCAACTGCACCCTGCTTTCCCCCAGGGAAATCTTCCTTCGTGCTCTGCGATGGGGCGCCGTCAATATTATGCTCCTGCACAATCATCCCAGCGGTGATCCGGCTCCGAGCGGGATTGATATTGAGATCACAGAGCGCATCTATAAAGCTGGACAGATTCTGGGTATTCAGCTGATTGATCACCTTATTATCGGAGATCTTCGCTATACCAGTCTCAGGGAGTGGGGATGTATCCCCGACCGAATCCTCCCGGATACATAAATCAATTCTATTTACAGAACTATTGTCACAGGGAGAAGCGATTTGAAAGAGCCATCCAATCCGGGACCGTCCGGATCTCACTCGACGGGACCCAGTAAAAAGCGAAGACAAAACAATTTTTTCAGGTCTGTTTCCGACTCGTCCAGAAGAAGCGGGAGGAGAAGATCCTACATTCTTGCCGCATTCAGTATTCTTCTTGCGGTAATCCTTGTTTTTCGTCTGTATACGCTTCAGATTATCCGGGGCCAGGAGTACCAGGAACAGTTCCAGAGCCGGATCCGCCGGACAGTTGTTGTACGCGCAAAACGCGGTACAATACGTGACCGGAACGGAAAAGCTCTTGCGGAGACGGTTCCCACCTATAATATCACCATGAATGATCTGACAGACGACTCTTCCGAGGATGACAAGCAGCTCAACACCAATATCCGGGAGATCATCCGTATCGTGGACGAAAACAAGGACGAAATGACCTCGGATTTCAGCATCCAGCTTGTCGGAGGCAGTTTCTTCTTTAAGGAAATGGGTCAGACGGCGAAAAACCGTTTCCTGGCGGATATCTACGGACATGCCGATCCCGTTGACCTGACGGCTGAGGAAGCGCAGAAGAGTGCCGACGATGTTATCAATGACCTTGCTGACAGATACGGCATCAATGAGTCCGGTGTGGATATTTCGGACCGCCGGGTCCTGCTTGACATGGTCGTTGCCCGCTATAATCTCAGCCTGAACTATTATCAGAAATATATTTCGACTGTTCTGGCAAAAGATGTATCTGACAATACCATCCGTGCCATAGAAGAAAGATTCAACTCCAATGACGACGGTATTCAGATAGAAGAAGAGCTTGTACGCAAATATTACCGACCTTACTATTTCAGTAATATCATCGGCTATACCGGAGAAGTCTCCTCGGATTTTCTTGAAAACGAAAACTCTGTAGATGAGAATGGCCATCCTCTGTACCGTGAGGGAGATATAACCGGCTACACCGGAATTGAGGCATCTCAGGAGGAAATTCTCCGGGGACAGAGCGGCCAGAACACTTTTAATGTTGATAATATCGGCCGCATTACAGAGGACGCCGTCGACGAGGATCAGCTGCCGGCAGATCAGAAATCCTATGCGCCGGTTGATGGGCACGATGTGACCCTCACCATTGACAGGGATCTGCAGATCTCCGCTTATAAGATCATCGAGAAAAATCTGCGTGATATCATTCTCGCAAAGCTCAGGGATTCCATCTATGACCAGGTGATCTCTGAAGATGATGACGGCAGCGCGATCACAATTCCCATCAGCAATGTTTATACATCCTGCCTCTGCAATATCATAGACAGCACGCACTTTACCTCAGAGGAGGCAAGCGATACCGAGAAGGAGGTCAGGTCCAGCTTCAAGAGCTTCCGCAGACACCGTTCCCGCGAGATCATCAGTGAAATCCGGGACGGTCAGAATTCCTGGGAGAATCTTGACAGGGAAATGCAGACCTATCAGACCCTGCTCGCACAGTCCCTGTTCGACTATGGCGTTATTTCCGCAGGAGAATCCGGTATCACCGATAACGAAGTCTACCAGGCGTGGGAAGACGGAACGACCTCCCTGCACAATCTTGTCACTGAGGCAGCCGCCAGGGGCTGGATCAATAAGGACAGCCGTTTTATTTCGAACGATGTATCTGAATACGATGCAGTCATGGAATTTTTCGAGCAGGTAATCGGCGCCTCCGACGACTCGCTCAACGACAAGGACATGCGCAACGCGCTGTATAAATACCTCGTCATCAATCAGGAAGTCTCCGGCGACCAGATCTGCCAGATCCTTCTTGACCAGGATATCGTTGATATTTCCGATGAGGAGCAGGAGAGTTTTGATAACGAATGGGGAGAGACTGCATTCCAGTTTATGTATAACAGGATCCAGAATATGGATCTGACCCCTGCCCAGCTTCATCTGTATCCTTCAACAGCTTCCGCGGTTGTGACGGATCCCGGCACGGGCGCTGTTCTGGCAATGGTCTCTTATCCCGGCTATGATACCAACCGCATCAATAACGGGGAGTATTACCAGAAACTTCTCGAAGATCCCGCCAACCCTCTGCTCAACTACGCCACACAGCAGCTGACTGCACCCGGTTCCACCTTCAAGATGGTCACCGCCACTGCAGCTCTGGGCGAAAACGTTGTGACACTGTACGATAAAATCAACTGTAAAAAGAAGAGCGCATTCACCAAAGTCAGCGGAGATCCGAATCCTCCTAAATGCTGGATCTATCCAAAAAAACACGGGAAACTGAACCTGGAAGGAGCGATCGCCAATTCCTGCAATATGTATTTCTACGAGATGGGATATCGTCTCGGGACGGACGGAAGCAATACCTACAACAGCAATTACGGTATTGAAAGGCTTCAGAAATATGCCGCGATGTACGGACTCAATACCACTTCCGGCGTGGAAGTGAATGAATCCGAGCCGACTCTTTTATCCTCCGACCCGATCAGGGGCGCGATCGGACAGGACACAAATGCTTATTCGACGTCAGGCCTTGCCAGATATGTTACTACGGTCGCTAACGGCGGAACAGACTATCGTCTGACTTTGATCAAGTCGATCGAGACCGAAGACGGCCAGGTAAGCAACCACGAGAAATATATCGAAAATACCATCAATCTGACAGCGGATCAGTGGAACGCGATTCATGCCGGTATGCGCCGTGTGGCTACAGGTTACTCTGCGTTTAATTCTCTCTGGGAGTATCCGGTCGCCGGCAAGACAGGCACAGCTCAGCAGAAAGATATGCCTGACAACTCTCTGTTTGTCGGATATGCTCCTTATTATCAGGAAAATGCATGGAATGCAGAGGAGATGTCAAAGATAGACAAGATCGCGCTTGCCGTTCGTATTCCCAACGGCTACTCGTCCTCTTATGCTGCACAGCTGGCCTCCGATGTGATCCGGGTATTCTATTATCCCGATTCACTCGAGGATATTGTGGGAAGCGTTATCCTGAACCAGGGTTCATCGAATGACTGATCCGTGTATTTTACAGCAGGAATCGGCCTTTGCGGGTATCAATTATGTTTAAGACATTCTCTATTCGTAAATTTGATTATTTTCTGGTAGTACTGGTCTGTGCGCTCAACTACTGCGGTCTGATCGCTATCAGGAACGCAGCTCCGGAGCTTTATCAGAAGCAGCTGTTGGGACTTGTCATCGGTTTTGTCCTGATGGTCATTGTCTCTCTCTTTGATTACCATCAGGTCCTTCGCCTGCACTGGGCAATGTACGCTGTATGTATCGGACTGCTCTTTTTGGTACTTGTATCAGGCTCTTCAGGCGGCGGGGCACAGCGCTGGATTGCTCTTTTCGGAATCACTTTCCAGCCTTCCGAAGCGGCAAAAATCCTGTTGATTTTATTTTATGCACAGTTCATAATACAATACAGAAAGAAAATGAAGCTGCCCATGCACCTGGCTGCATGTGCGGCGCTGATCGCTCTTCCGGTTTTCCTGGTCTTCAAGGAGCCTGATTTGTCAACCAGCCTGATGCTGCTTCTGATTTTCTGTGTGATCATGTTCACAGGAGGGTTGGAGTGGCAGATCGTTGCAGGCGCAGTCGCTGTCGTTGTTCCAGCTTTTATCTGGCTGATTTTCCAGGCTACCAGGGGCGAAAGCAGTGTATTGTCGCAATACCAGAGGAACAGAATTCTGGCATGGCTTCATCCCGAGAATTTTGCAGAGACAACGGCTTATCAGACTACAAACTCCATGATGGCAATCGGTTCGGGAGGCTTATTCGGAAAAGGCGCCGAAGGCACAAGCTCTTTCCTTGAAACGGGATATATATCCGAATCGCAGACCGATTTTATCTTTACGGTTATAGGTGAAACATTTGGTTTTATCGGATGCTGTGCCGTTGTCATATTGATTTTCATGATCACTGTAAAATGTTTCCTGATTGCCGCCAGGGCAAAGGATGGCCAGGGCAGGATCATTGCCTCGGGAATGGGCGCATGGATTGGTCTCCAGAGCTTTCTTAACATAGGAGTTGCAACCGGGCTTCTTCCCAATACAGGAATACCGCTGCCTTTTGTCAGTTATGGTCTGACAAGTCTTGTCTGCCTATATGCCGGCATAGGGTTTGTATTAAATGTTTGCATGCAGGAAGCTTAGCTGATTGATAATTGATATGTAATGTTTAGCTGCCAACAGGCCGTTCAGTTTATTGATACATCAAGATGAAGTAAAGCGGGGTAGCAGATGAGAATCGCATTAATTGCACATGATGCAAAAAAGAAACTGATGCAAAATTTCTGCATAGCATACAGGGGCATTCTCGCAAAAAATGAGGTTTGCGCTACAGGAACAACGGGAAGATTGATCGAAGAAGTGACCAATCTGAATATCCATAAGCTTCTGGCGGGTCATCTGGGCGGAATGCAGCAGATTGGTGCGCAGATCGAACATAACGAGATCGATCTGGTTATTTTCCTGCGCGATCCGCTTACAGCCAAACGTCATGAGCCCGATGTCAATATTGTTGTCCGCCTGTGCGATATGCACAATATTCCCCTTGCCACCAACCTGGCAACTGCGGAACTTCTGGTCAAATCTCTTGACAGGGGCGACATGGAATGGCGTGAAATCTACAAATAAAGGATAAGATTTGTGTACAGGTTACACATTTTATCTGTGTATATCTGTGAACGGGAGTGATAACCTTATATATGTATATATTTAAGAAATATTTCCGCACAGGCGCTGCTGTTAAGAAAAGCGTCAGACCTGTGCGGTTTTTATGCGCATTTATTATAATGGCCTCTGTCTTTCTGATGACAGGCTGCAGCAGGGGATATATTTCGTCCTACAGCGACAATGTCAACCGCAGCAGTTATTCTTTGACGGGCTTATCCACGGTTTCCGCAGACTTCAGCGAAAAAGCGAAATTGTATGCGGAAGATCTGGCTGTCCCCGGAGAAGGCAGTTCTCTGGATGTCGGACAGCTCTATGCATCCGGACTGTTTGAAATAAAAAAAGGCAGAACCGTTATAGAAAATAACATCACAAAGAAACTGTATCCCGCGAGTATTACAAAGATCATGACCGCGCTCCTGGCCATTAAATACGGCGGCGATATGGACCAGATGCTGACGGCCTCCTCCCATGTTCCCGATATGGAATGGCAGGCACAGAAAATCGGCATTGAAAAAGGCGATCAAATGACTCTTGATCAGGCTCTTCATTATCTGATGGTTTATTCGGCCAATGATGCTGCAGTCCTGATCGCAGAGCATGTAGGAAGGGACTATGACGATTTCATCGACATGATGAATGAGGAAGCAGCAAAGCTCGGTGCGACCCACACACACTTTGTCAATCCGCACGGCCTGCACGATGAGGATCACTACACGACTGCGTACGATCTCTACCTCATCTTCAATGAATGCCTGAAATACCCTAAGTTTCGTGAACTGATCGATATAGACTACTATTCAACCGTTTTTCACGACAAGCACGGTGAAATCCGTGCAATCGAGGTTCCCTCCACAGATAACTACCTGATGGGATACGTAAATCCCCCTGCGAAAATCAAGGTTTTGGGAGGAAAAACAGGTACGACCGATCAGGCCGGCTCCTGTCTGATCCTTCTTTCCAAAAATGCTGACGACAGGGAATTCATTTCGGTCGTTCTTGGTGCAGTGGACGGAAACGAAGTTTATACGTCTATGAACCGGCTTCTGCGAAAAGAACGAGGCTATGAGCCTTAAAACAGGTCGATATCCTGTAATTTCAGTTTCAGGAGAAAAAACGTTAACAGTTCTTTCACTTATTTTAAGACTGAATCAATTGTTTTTTGCTAATAATTCATCTATAATAAAGCTCTGAGAGATGCTCCTTCAGCATTTCGAAGGATACAATAGTCTGCAAGGAGTATTGTATTGCTGCAACAATTTAATAGTAGGAGGTTTCGTCAAATGGTTCATCTGATCACCGGCAACAAGGGCAAAGGAAAGACGAAGTGGATGCTTAACAAGGCGAACGGGGCTGTAAAGGAAATTCTCGGAAGTATCTGCTACCTTGATAAAAGTTCTCAGCATATGTATGAACTCAACAACAGGATCCGCCTGATCAATGTAAACGATTATATGGTCGAAAATGATGATCAGTTCCTTGGCTTTGTGAGCGGTATTATTTCTCAGGATCACGATCTTGAACAGATGTATTTTGATAGCTTTCTCAATATTTCCAACCTTGAGAACGCAGATTTTGCACCTGCTATCAGCAGGCTTCAGAAACTGAGTGAAAAATTCAATGTTGATTTCTTCATCAGCATTTCCGTGGATGACCACGAGATTCCCGAAGAGATGCAGGAACTCGTGATAGTTTCACTCTGATTTAAGAATCATCATACAGGCAGGTATGTCAGGGCAGGGGCAGGAACATTGCCCCTGCCCGCTTTTTAGAAATGCTTCCGGTCACATTTAACCGAAAGCCATGACAATAGACCAGGATACCAATGTCCATTGTTTAAGACTGATTAATATGTCCCTTAACGGGTGCAAAGAACGGAATTTTTGGATATGGAAGACAAAAGAGGGCGTTTGAGCCGAATAGGGCAGCTGATACATATAGATATCGGCATGGTCATTTTTTTTATCATCCTCATCTATATATTCGCCAGTATAATTCTGTACGTCACCTCCGATAAAACGGAGGTCTATGAAGTGCGCATGGGAACACTCTCGGAAAACGCCACTTACAGAGGAATTGCACTGCGGGAAGAAACGATTGTCAACAGCCGTTTTACAGGACATATCAACTACTATAATAAAGAGACTGATCATGTACCGGTCGGCGGTCTGGTCTACTCTGTCGATGAATCCGGTGAGATTGCCGATTACGCGGACGCCAATATGAAGGCGGGAGATTATTTCACCGAAAAGGATCTGGAGACCTTCCGCAAACAGACCATACGCTTCATAGAGAATTTCAACCCTGACAGATTCTATGCGGTCTACGATTACAAGAGCGCATCCTCCAGCCAGGCGCAGAAGATCAGCAACAGAGCAATTCTCACCAGCATAAAAAATCTTGATTCAACAACGATCCATACTGTCAGTGCCAGACAGACCGGTGCCATTGTCTATTCCTATGACAATTACAGCGGAAAGACTTTTGACAAGCTCACAGAAAAGGATTTTGACAGCTCCGGCTGCCGTAAGGTTCAGCTGCAGAACGGTCAGCAGATCAAAAAAGGAAAGCCCGCTTTCAGGCTTGTCACCAACGAGAACTGGTCCATAGCAATTCTGACGGACAATGTTGAAGAAGCCCGAAGACTCAAAGAGGCAAAAAACGTCGAAGTCCGTTTTCTGAAAAACAATTACTCCTCCTGGGCAAGTGTAGAGAATCCCAAAGGACAGGAAGACAGCAGAATGGTCAACTTAAAGTTTTCAAACTCAATGGAATCATACTGCACAGACAGATTTGTAGATATTGAGATCCTTTCAAACGAAGAGAAGGGTCTGAAAATCCCCAACAGTGCCATCACCACCGGTGATTTCTTCCTTGTCCCCAAGGAATATATCTTTGAAGGCTCCAACGGTCAGCTGGGCGTTCTCCTTCGTGTCTACACGGGCTCGGGAAGCAACAGCCAGGGAACCAGATTTATTGCTGCAGTGCCCTACAGTGAGACTGATGATGAATATTATCTCGATAATTCTGTCCTGAGAGACGGTGAGATTCTGGAGCGGCCCAATTCCACTGACCAGTTCACACTAGGCAAAAAGCAAAAACTGATCGGTGTTTACTATATCAATAAGGGATACCCTGATTTCAGGGAAGTGAAGGTCATCATGCAGAACAGTGACTATTCCATTGTTTCGTCCAACCAGTATTATGGACTTCAGGAATACGATTATATCGTTCTGCACGCGGACTCCATCCGCTTTAATAACTATTGATCCGCCTCCACTGCCCCAGGGATCGGTTCCCGGCATATAAAGGAGCAAAAATGATTGCTGAAAATATAAAAAACGTGGAAACCCGTATACAAAAGGCCTGTGAAAGGGTCGGAAGAAAACGTGAAGAGGTAACACTGATCTGTGTCACCAAGACCATGCCGGTGGAAGACCTCAGAGAAGCCTATGATGCAGGGCAGCGTTCTTTCGGTGAAAACCGCGTTCAGGAGATCAATGACAAGTTTCCGCAGCTCCCCGAAGATATACAGTGGCATATGATCGGTCACCTGCAGACCAACAAGGTAAAATACCTGATGGATAAGGTTGTCATGATCCACAGTGTCGACAGCGTCCACCTGGCAAAAGCGATCAGCAAAGAAGCTGTCAAGGCCGGCCGCGTCATGGATATTCTGATCGAAATCAACGCTGCGGGAGAGGAGAGCAAATTCGGTCTTGACTACGATAATGTTCTGGCCATGGTGAAGGAAATTGCCCCGCTTCCCGGTATCCATATCAATGGCCTTATGACAGTTGCCCCCTATACGGATGATCCGGAAACCAATCGTGTTTTTTTCAGGAACTTACGGGAATTAGCTGTTGACATCGACCGTCAATCCATTGATAATGTCTCTATGACTGTTCTATCAATGGGAATGACCGGAGATTTTGAAGTCGCCATCGAAGAAGGTGCGACACATATCCGTGTCGGAACAGCTATTTTCGGACAACGAAATTATGCTGTATGACAGCATGATTTTGCACTATACAGCCCTGCACGCTGAAGGGCGTGCTCTCGGGGCATGATATTGATTCCGTTCAGGAATCGATCAGACAGGAGGTTTCACCTATGAGTGTAATGGACAAACTCATCAACGCTATGAAATTCAATGACGATCCGTACGACGGAGAAAACGAGAACGAAGAGGAAGAATATTACGGAGAAGAACCTGAGACTGCTGATGCAGACTACGGGAAAGAAGATGAAGAAATGGAAGAAATGGATAATACTCCAGCACCCAGACCAGTAAGGAGACGCACTATGCCCGAACGTGATACAGCCTCTGCTCCCAGATCCAATGTCAAACGCCAGTATTCCGAATCCGGAATGGAAGTATGTATTGTAAAGCCCACTTCTGTAAACGATGCCCGTGATGTTACGGATCTGATCCTTCAGGGCAGTACCGTTGTACTGAACCTTGAGGGCCTCGATGTTGATATCGCACAGCGAATCATCGACTTCACATCCGGTTCCTGCTACGCAGTACAGGGTAATGTTATGAAGATTTCCCATTATATCTTTGTCATTACTCCTTCTTCCGTCGATATCAGCGGAGATATCTCTATCCCCACCGGCGCAGACCAGGATGGCAGCTCAGCCCTCGATATGCCCTTTACAGGCAGATAAGGGATTTCCTATCAGTTGAATTTTGATTTTGCCATGGCGGTCTGCCGTCATGGCTTTTTGTGCGTTAGCAATGTGCGCGATAGCAATGAGCCATGCACATCCAAATCAACATTGAGACGCGTCGAGCTCGCTCTCACAAGATTATTAGAGGAATCATATTATATGGATAAACAGGAACAGGGCAGTACTTCTCATACCAGTCAGCATTCAGGTAAGGACATTCCCCCTGCATCTGTAAAGAAGCCGGCTGCAAATCCCGGAACACTTTTCAGATGCCTCATACTGACAGCTGTACTTATTGTGATCGATCAGATCACAAAAATAATAGCTGTAGACGTCCTTTCGGACGGACACAGTATCCCTCTGATCAAAGGAGTACTGCAGTTCACCTATGTTGAGAATCACGGGGCTGCCTTCGGCATACTTCAAAACGCACTTCCATTCTTTGTGATCATTACACTTGCAGCCCTGGCAGCGATCATTTATTTTCTTGTCCGCACCCCCGCAGACCGCCGCTTCCTGCCAATGCGAATAATACTGTGTTTCATTGCCGCAGGTGCCGTAGGCAATTTTATCGACCGCCTGCTTTTTTCTTATGTACGGGATTTTATTTATTTCTGCCTGATTGATTTTCCAGTATTTAACGTCGCTGATATCTATATCACATGCGCGACCTTTGTTCTGCTGTTTCTGGCTCTGTTCTACTATAAGGAAGATGACGATTTTGCCTTCCTGAAATAATCACATGGTATATAAGGATAATCTATGACAATTCAAGACAAAACAGACCTTCCGCAGGTAGAGTATGATGAAAATGCACAGGTCGATCCCGCTGCCGGCGACCGCTTTTCATTCGTGGTCGGGCCGGATCGGGCAGGAGAACGCCTGGACAAAGTGATTTCAGATTCCATTCCCGGCCAATCCCGCAGCTATATAAAGAAATTGATCAAAGACGGTTATATATCTCTCACAGATCCCTCAAATAAACAAAAAGCCGTCAAACCCAGCCTTATAGTATGCGGCGGAGAAACTGTGTCAGTTTTTCTTCCCGTTCAGGTTCTTCCGGACATTCTCCCGGAAGATATTCCCCTTGATATCCTCTATGAAGATAATGATGTTCTTGTCGTAAACAAACCAAAGGATATGGTTGTTCATCCGGCTGCAGGTCACTACAGCGGGACTCTTGTCAATGCAGTCCTTTTTCATTGCAAGGGAAGCTTGTCCGGAATCAACGGTGTACTTCGTCCCGGAATTGTACACCGCATTGATAAAGATACCACAGGAAGTATCATAGTCTGTAAAAATGATGCCTCTCACAGAAGCATCGCCGCACAGCTCGCCGAACATTCCATCGTCAGAAGATACAGGGCAATCGTCCTCGGTAATATTAAGCAGGATGAGCTCACTATATCCCAGCCCATCGGACGGGATCCCTCTGACCGCAAAAAAATGGCTATCCGTCCGGATGGAAAGAACGCTGTCACACATGTCCGCGTGCTGGAGCGTTTCGGCGACTATACCTACGTAGAATGCCGGCTGGAGACCGGCAGGACACACCAGATCAGGGTACACATGGCATGGGCCAGACACCCCCTGCTCGGAGATTCTGTATACGGCAGCCGCAAAAAATCCCCCTTCACAACATATGGGCAATGCCTGCACGCCCAGGTACTAGGTTTTGTACACCCCGTCAGCGGTGAATATATTGAGACCAGCGCGCCTCTCCCGGAATATTTTGAGAAAATCCTCAAAATTCTATCTAATAAAACCCCTGAAAAATAAGTTATTATTTGCATTTCTGCTATTCTGATACTATAATTTATTTGGTGAAAATTTGGTCGGTCAGTTCATCAAACTGAACTTATATTAAAATAAGGGGACTTTTATGAAAACCATTATTACGATTGGAAGGCAGTATGGATCCGGCGGACGCGAGATCGGGCAGAAGATAGCTGAGCATTACGGAATCAAATTTTATGATCGTGAGCTCCTTAAGCGTGTCGCCAAAGACAGCGGTTTCGCCAAGGAAATCATCCAGAGAGAGGATGAACGTCCTACAAGTTCTTTTTTATATAATCTGGTCATGGACACATATTCCTTTGGTCATGGCGCTGCAGCTGCATTCACGGACATGCCGCTGAGCCAGAAAGTCTTTCTCGCCCAGTTCGAGACCATCAAATCTCTTGCAGAAGAAGGACCCTGTGTATTTATCGGCCGCTGTGCAGATGAGGCACTTATTGACCGCAAGGATGTGCTGAATCTTTTTATCCATGCATCCGAGGAATTCCGTATCAGCCGCGTCAGAAGCTATCCAGAGTACAATGAGCAGGAGCAGAACGGCAAGCGGATCACCGATTTTATGAGTAAAATCGATCGTCAGCGTCAGAGCTATTATAATTATTATTCTTCAGGCAAATGGGGAAGGGCGGAAAATTATGATTTCTGTATCGATTCCTCCCTGCTTGGGATTGACGGCACTGTTCATCTGATCACACAGCTGATTGATGATTTTGAGGCCTTAAAATAATTTTGATAATACCCGGGCGAAATTCACATAGAACGGAATGCACATAGGTAAATATAGTGCAGCATTAGCTGAATCGCTGCAAAAAAGGAGTCTCACCATTGAAACGGATTGAGTTATTGAAAAGAACCGGCATCTATTTTACAGCAATCGCACTCAGCGCAGTGATCGGAGCAGCAGCTCCTGCGATGACTGTATATGCATCTGATAGCCAGACATCGGAGGTGTCAGAGCCTGAACCGGAACCCGAGCCGGAACCTGAACCCGAGCCGGAACCCGAGCCTGAGCCGGAACCCGAGCCGGAACCCGAACCGGAACCCCAGCCCGAACCCGAACCGGAACCGGTTGTACCGGAGAATCCTTCAACCGGCAGCAGTACTGCAGATTCTTCCGGCAGCGGAAGCAGCACAGGCGGCAATCAGGATACTCAGACAGCAGATCCTACACAGAATCCCTCTTCGGACCAGTCTTCCCAGAATGGGACAGGCAGTCCCGGCAGCAACTCCACATCACAGCTGCCTTCGGATACTTCCACACAGGCCCCTGCTTCTGATACTGCCGCAACCGAGGAAGCTGCTGCAGCCGAAGCAAAGACCGGGGACGCTGAGCAGACTGCGATTCCTGTGGATCCGAACGGGAAATACAAAGACAAAGAAACAACTCTGGATCCCGGTGAGACACCGACCGGATACGATCAGGCATTGAACTACGGAGGTTCAAATGCAGACCTGATCGCCAGCCAGAATATTATTTCCGGACTTTCCATCATGAAGAACGATTTCCGTTTCTTCACGATTGATAAGGTTCCTGCTGTATCTGCCAAAAAGCAGCCTGTCTACGAGGATATGGACGACCTCTCCAGAGAAATAGGTCAGCTTTCCGGCCAGGATATCCTTTATATTCTGAGTGAAGAGGATGATGACTGGCTTTATGTTGAATCCGGCAATGTACGCGGCTTTATTAAAGAGGATGATATTACCCGCGGTTCCGGTTCCGATAATTCCGGTGAGTTCCTTTCCTTCGCGGAGGAGATCATTCCGGCTTCCGAGAACAAGGCTTTCACATACAGGCACTGCACAACCAAGTCAACGGTTGTCGACAAGAACTATGCTGTCGCCGATGTAGATACTTCCATTCTGGAGAGTACTGTTGACGATGCACGCGAGATCGGACATCTTGCGCCCGGAAGTCTCTGTTATGTGCTCCTGCAGGCTGATGAAAAATGGGCATATGTCGAATCCGGCAATGTCCGCGGATTTGCCCGTCTTTCTGACCTGACGACCGGTTCCGCCGCTAAAAAAATCGTTCAGGAAAACGGAGAAGTCTCCATGGCTTCAGCGGAAGAATACATTGCTCCGTCTGAAAATAAAGCTTTGTATTACACACTGAACTCTGTCCATGATGCTGTAGTTTACAGCAGCATCCGTTCCGAGATCGTAGAGGCTGCCGCAAAGTGTATCGGAAATCCTTATGTATGGGGCGGTACATCCCTTACACACGGTGCTGATTGTTCCGGTTTCGTCCAGACGCTTTATTCCATGTTTGGTTACAGTATTCCCAGAGTAGCTGATGCACAGTCCAGATACGGAACACAGATTCCTGTCAGCGATGCAGCACCCGGAGATCTGATTTTCTTTGCAGCCAACGGCTATGTATATCATGTTGCCATGTATGCAGGAGATGGCATGACCATTGAAGCTTACAGTGAAAACCGTGGTATCATAGCGACCCCGATCGGAAACCGAGACGCCGTATGGGCAACCCGCGTGATTGAAGATTGATATGCATTTATTCGCAAAAGGCATCTTTAACGAATAGTTGGCGGCGTGAGCCGCCAACTAATTCGTTAAAGATGCTGTTTTTATTATGGCTGGCGGCGTGAGCCGCCAACTAATTCGTTAAAGATGCCTTCGTTAAAGATGCTCAGTCATAATCTGCTTCTGAATTGATTATTTCACCTGTAACCGCATCGATTTCGTATTCGTACTCCACCGGTTCTTTGTAAAACTCGATTTCATATTCATATATGCCGTCATCATTTTCAAGCTTTGCGCTTGAAAATTTAACTTCGTTTTCGGACAGTCCTGCATGATCAAGGGCTGTTTTTTTAGCCTGATCAAGGGTGATATAGTTGTTTTGCTGTGTTTTGGAGGCTGCAGTTTCTGTCAGATCAATATCTGCAGGCTTATCTGTAGTTTGGTCAAGTGCCTGGTCTTGCAATTCAGTATCCGTTACTTCTAGTTGACCTACCTGGTCATCTGGCTGTGATGTTTTCTGATCGTTCTCTGCAGCATTGTTTTCGATTTCTTTCGAGAGTACAGATCCGTCCTGAGCACGTATTTGGTAGTCATATTCGACATTGCCTATGTTGAATTTGATATCATATTCATATTGTCCACGATCAAATTCGAGCTCTGTGTAAATCTCTGAGATGTCGTCAGACTTGACGCCTGCATCAAGAAATGCGAAGTCTTCTGCCGTCTGCGCGTCGATCAGATCATTCCTTTTTACGACTGCCCCAGCATAAGCAGTTCCTGCCACTATAGCGCCAATCAGCAATAGTGCCGACAGTACTCCGATTGTGATACGGGAAATGGTATTTGTCATAGAATCAACCTGCTTTCCTGCTCTGATAGTCCGGTTTGGATGCTTATTTTTCATTCATTTAATGGTAGTTCAGAATCATTAAAGTTTTCTTAGAAAATCTTTCTTGGATAATCTTTCTTAAAAAACTTTCCTGGAAAATCCTCCTAATAAAGAAACAGTGAATATTCATCCATTGGATATTGGACCATTGAATACCGGAATGGAAAGGATAAATGTGCTCCCGGACTCTCCTTCTTTGTCGGAGCTTTCTGCCCGTATGGATCCTTTGTGGATTTCTGCAATCTTGCGGACGATGGAAAGGCCCAGTCCGCTGCCGGGCACACGCCCGGATTTATAGGATGCACCCCTGTAAAAGCGTTCGAAGATATGTTCGTTTTCCTCCTTGGGGATTCCCGGGCCGTTGTCTGCTATGCGGCATTCTGCCATATTTTCTGGTGTTATACTTAGCCTTACAAAAATATTTCCGTTCTCGTTCCCGTATTTATAGGCATTGTCGATCAGGTTTCGGATGGCGCGCTCAAGCAGAAAGTCATTTCCCTGGATGCGGACGCCTTCCGCGATCTCAGCGGAAAGGCTGATATTTTTATAATTGATGAGGGACATGTCGTCAGCCAGAGCTTTCAGCAGCTCCGTGTAGTCAAGATCTGACAGAGGATAATTATCCGGACGGAGCTCCAGACGGGTAAAGTCCAGCATGGAAGCGATCAGGGCATTCATTTGTCGGCCCTGGCGCCGGATCACTTCGAGGGCCTGCCTGTACTGGTCCTGAGTCCTGGGTTTTTCCAAAGCCAGCTCTGTCTGTGCCATGATGACAGCCATGGGTGTCCGAAGTTCATGGGAAGCGTCGGAAGTAAACTGCTGCTCTGTTTCAAAGGAATGTTCAAGACGGTCAAACATACTGTTGAATGCAGTCGCCAGGTCATAGAGCTCCCGGTCGATTCCGGTAACATCGATCCTGCGGTCCAGATCCTTCCCCTGCGTGATTTCCGAAACGGTCTTTTCAATCCTGCGTACCGGGTACAGTGCCTGTCTGGCGGTTATCCAGGATCCTAAAATGCCGGCCAGTAAAAGTGCCGGAACAAAAAACATGGCAGTACGCAGAATATCGTGCAGCTGCATTTCCTCTGAGGAAAGTGTCACTACGCCCCGGATCCAGAGATCCTCAAGTCCCGTGCCGGAAAGCTTTCGGTCGTAGACATACCAGTTGCCGGCCGGACCGGCCTTGTATTTGTAAATACGGGAAGAAGAAAAGCCTTCCTCCTCCATCTGCCTGGCAATCGGATTCTTGCCGTAGAGCATGGTACCATCCGATGAATACAGAGCGCTCTGCACGTCGTTGATCTCATCGAGAAAATCATCGTCGATCTCCAGCCACCCGTCTCTGTACCGGATCAGCATATTATCCAGATCCTCAGAGCCTTCAGAGTTCTCAGCATTGTAGAACTCGATCTTGTCCGTATTTTCATTGACAGAGCTCAAGAGATAGCCTCTGACAGTTTTCTCAAGTATGGAACCGCTGACAAGGCGGAACACCAGGAAGGTCATCAGCTCCAGTGAGATCAGGATAAGGGCAGACCACAGGGTAATACGCAAAGTAATGGATCCCGGCCTTGTTTTTTTCATATCATGCACCTGTTTTCTGTGTTTTTTACTGTCTTAACCGTTCGTTCTTACGCCATTGTCTTCAAGTATCTTCCCTGAGTACATATCCGACGCCACGGACTGTTTTGATCAGCTTCTGAGAATGTTTTCCGTCAACTTTTTTTCGCAGATAGCTGATGTAAACATCAACGACATTGGTACCGCCTTCATAATCAAAGTTCCAGATATGGTTCTCGATCTTTTCCCGGCTCAGAACTATCCCCTTGTTGTAAAGCAGATATTGCAGGAGCTGGTATTCCTTGGCAGAAAGCTCGATCAGTTCGCCTGCCCGGCGTACTTCGTGTGATGCAATATCAAGTGTGAGGTCTCCGGCTCTGAGAACATTTTCACTGCTTCCGTGGGCGGTCCTGGTCAGGACGCGGATCCTGGCCATCAGTTCCTCCAGAGAAAAAGGCTTGACTAGATAATCATTGGCACCGGCATCCAGACCGCGCACACGGTCCGAAATGGAATCGCGGGCAGTGAGAAAGAGCACAGGCGTTTTCCTGCCGGCTCGCCGCAGACTATCCAGGACGGCAAAACCGTCCGCACCGGGCATATTGATGTCCAGTATCACCAGATCATATTCTGCTGCTTTCAGATATAAGATCGCCTCCTTGCCGTCATAACAACTGTCGACGCTGTAGCCGGCATCGGACAGCTTCATATTGAGGATCGTATTCAGATCCATCTCATCTTCTGCAATCAAAACTCTCATATTGTCCGCCTCTCTCAAAAAAGATGTCAAAACCAGGTGATAGTCTGCCGGTGCCGGACATGGCACAGATACATGGCACAGTTATAAGTATAACTAAGAAAAATTAAGCGTCGATTAATCCGATGAAAAAAAACAAAAAATAATTCAGGATCAGTCGACGCTATTATTTTAGCGGGGGGAGGCCCCTCTTCTATATGGCGTGCAAGACCCGCAAGCGTGTCTTGAATATTCCTTACTGATTTTGTTCAATGGATGTCACTGTGTAAGCCGGTTCCAGAGGAGTGATCACCCGGGAGATCAGCTGTTCCGATGTTTCGTATCCTGCCAGCGTGCGAAAACTCAGTATACCCGGTACGGAGACTTCGGCACCGTCACCCAGGGTTTCGCCGATAAATGGAATGGACGGTTTTTGGGGATAAGCATATTGCGTAAAATCGGCAGCCACTTCACCTGCGTCATCGAGCATCACATTCTCGAAGCGGATGAAATAATAGTACTGAAGATCTTCTCCGGAGGAATTGGTATAATTTACTGTAAAGACACAGAAGAGATAATTCTGCGCTGCGGAATCCTGCTCTCCCGCGGCAAAAAACATGCCTGCATCGGCAAGGACAAATGTCTCTCCTTCCTCATACTCATCCTCAAGGAGCGCAGATGCGGCAAGGCGGCCCTGCTGCATGAGCAAATCCCTGTTTTCTGCCGTAAAAGAGCCGATCTCTGTGGGATTCACATACAGACCAGACACGGTAAACTGCCTGGACAGTGAGACCGGCATGATATGATACTCCTCCACAATACGGGTCAGGTCGTATCCTTCGTTCAAGGAGAGGCTGATTTCTATCGTGTCGCCGTTGCTGAGCCCTTCCGAAGGCTCGGCAGAGAAGCTGAATGGGTAAGAGCCATTGTAATAGATCTCTGCTGTGCCGACGCTGTCAAGCCCTGTGAAAGAAACACTAAGCTCTTCAAAAGGGTCATAAGGTGCCGCTTCAGTAAGCCCTTCTGCAGTCACTTCTACAGGATCACATTCAAAAGCCAGAAAAAATCCCCTGTCACGCAGAAGGGACCAGGTCTCATCACTGATATCCGCAAAGACGGTGACGGTATCTCCATTTGAAATACCGGGAACAGGAAGCGCAAATCCCTCCTGTTCATTTACTGCAGCCTCTTCAGCATCGACGATGCTGACATTTGTTTCTCCGTCCCCTTCCTCGATATGAAATTCATAAACCATGGAGTCGGCAGTAATTTCGGAAAGTTCGGAAACTTCTTCCTGCTGCAGGGTGGGATCCGCCTTCTGCAGCATGTTTTCAAAAGAGCTCCGGAAAGCATCCCTGTCAAAAACAGGCTCCGCGACAGCATAGCCATCCGCACCCTGGATAGAGATCTGAAGGAAAGGATCCAGCCATATTACTCTTACCCTTGTTTTGACCGCCAGATTTAACGCACACACAAGGGTACTGCCCTGGAGGATCAAGAGGATGATTATAAAGAATACCATTCCACTGGTCAGTTTATTCCTTCTGCCGGGATCCGAATACATGTTTTTGAAAAACATAGGCGGAAATTCTCCTGATTTACAGTATCGCATATAGCAAAACAGGTGCAGATTCCTGTTTATTATACCATAGATCCATATATTTAATGAGTAAAGCTCAAAAGGCCGCTAAGGGAACACCGTCTCGTCAAGCTGTATAAACGCCCGGGGCAAGCTCTCGCTCTACCTCGCATTGCCTCATTTACTATGGCATGATGGCTGTAGACGGCAATAAAAAACACAGATGCCCATATATGGGAATCTGTGTCTGTGGATACGTTATTAATGCACCCCGCGAATGTCCAACATAACCTTCAGGTGCCAGAATGAAGGAATATGAATGGACACGCAGGGCGCATATCATGCTGTGCATGCCTGACTTGCGGCCGCTCAAATGAATCACAATCAAATGTGATTTCAGCGGCCGATGCCTGCAGCGCAGCATCCCATTCCTATCCCTTTGGCGTAACTAATTGCTGTAATTGCATGTCAATAAAACCCCATCCATTATTTGCAAATAGTTAGCGTGCTAATTGAGATTATTTTTTCATATAGCAAATTATTTGTCAATAGCAATGATTGCATATTTTTTATTTTCATATACATTCATCTTTCAATAGATTATGTCAATAAATAGATCGGATTCTCCTCATTTTCAGCCTGCATTCCTGCTTATGTCTTCACTTACATCCGAGGTTTACATCGCTTACTTCCTCGCGCCGGTCCTGCGAGCACCTGCATGGAAAATATGTTACAATACCAGATATAAATCCATTTACAGGAGTATTGAACTATAATGGCCGACCACATCAAGAAAAATGATAAGAAAACTGATCTCCGGGCGGAAAAGTATTCGCGCACGCAGGAAATCAATAATACGAAGAAGATGCGTGAAATACTCGAAGAACTCCCCCGCTTCTGCAGACAGTATTTCCGCGGAATCGAGGAATCGACGGGGGCAAGGACCCGCCTGGCCTATGCCTATGACTTACGGATCTTTTTTGAATTTATTGAAAATGAAAATAGCGCCATGAAAGGCACTGCGATCCGGGACTATCCTGTCAGCATCCTGGAACAGATTGGCAAGGAGGATATCGAGGAATTTCTCGAGTATCTGACTTATTATGAGAAGGATGGGCAGGTCTTTACCAATGATGCAAGGGGAAAGGCACGTAAGCTTTCCGCTGTCCGCAGCCTCTTTAAATATTTTTATACCTCAGAGCTCCTGTCACGGGATGTCTCAGCCCTGGTACCTCTTCCCAAACTCCATGAAAAACCGATCATACGGATGGATGCAGATGAAGTCAGCGACATGCTGAACAAAGCGGATACAGGCGCGCAGCTCACCAAAAATCAGCTGCGTTTCCATGATAAGACCCGGCTTCGCGACATCGCCCTCCTCACTCTTCTGCTCGGGACCGGGATTCGCGTCTCGGAATGTGTCGGACTGGATCTGGAGGATATTGATTTTAAGGAAAAAGGTATCCGTGTACACCGCAAAGGAGGATATGAATCCATCGTCTATTTCGGGGATGAGGTAGAAGCCGCCCTGAATGATTACCTGGAACAGAGAAAACAGATTCTCCCCAAAGACGGACATGAAAAAGCTCTGTTTCTCTCCCTGCAGAACAGGCGGATCACTGTCCGCGCAGTTGAAAACCTTGTCAAAAAATATGCAGGCCTTGCCACCTCCCTCAAAAAGATCACCCCGCATAAACTGCGCAGCACTTACGGCACCAGTCTGTACAGAGCGACCGGCGATATCTATCTGGTCGCCGATGTTCTGGGCCACAAAGATGTCAACACGACACGAAAGCATTATGCTGCCATTGAGGAGGACCGGCGTAAAAACGCGCGCAATATCGTCCGTCTCAGGGAAACAGATGAGACCGAATCCGAAGAAAATTAAAAAAGAGTGTGTGAAAGATGAAAGATCATTTTTCACACACTCTTTTATTATTTTTAATTGCGGACCGGCTGAGTTTTATTTCTTTTCATATCCTGTAAGCATTGTCATCAGGAAACAGAAAACGGTTGCCCATGCAAAAAACTTATGCTGCTTCATTAAAACCTCCTTAAGCCTAGGGCTGAATCCATGCAGCGAATAGCTGCATTCTATGAATGTTGATCTGCAGTTAGATAAGTATAACACAGATTCTCTTAATTGTTAACATATACAGTGGATTCGAGTGAGGCGGTTTTTCCCTCACAGCTTACTGTGAAAACCACCTTATAGGCATTGCCGCGGGGATCAATTTTTTCGTAAGTGGATTTCACCTGATCTGTGATATCTGTTCCGTCACTTGTGACGGCATGAAGAATATCCTGCTCATCGAGCAGTTTGACAATTTCATCCAGATCCTCAAGATTCATGAAAGGGATCGTATCAGAGAGCGTAATATCAATCTTGTTTCCGCTTTGGTCCTCTGCGGATGCAGGCTCATAAAACATGAAGACTCCGTCCGGATTTTCCTCCTCTTCGGCTTCTTCACTGGTTGCCTGGGCAGCTGCACGCAGAGCTTCGGCAGCATTGAACTCATCCAGGGTCTCCCCAAGGAATCCGCTGGTGCTGCCTTCAGAGGAATATTTTCTGAGGAACTCTTCCGAGAAAGCAAAACCTGCAAGCTCTGTCTTTTCTTCCCGGTCTTCTATTGAAGCTATTTCAGCTTCTTCTTCATAAGAATCTGAAGTGATCGCGCCGATGGAAGCATTTTCGGTCTTTTCCTCATCCGTGAAGTCTTCATCAGGAGTTTCCTGCGCCGTTTCCTTTTCTTCTTGAGTCTGATCTTCTGTATCAGCGGTCGAAGCTTCCTTAGAAGTATTTTCTTCCGTCACATCCTGTGCGGCGCTGTCTTCATCCGCAGCCTCCTCAGCGGTATCATCAGAGGTCGTTTCCTGAGCGTCAGGATCTGCTGTCACAGCCTCCTGAGCCGTATCTTCAGCGGTCGTTTCCTGAGCGGCGGTATCTGCTGTTGCAGCCTCCTGAGCGGTTTCAGCCGTCTTCTGAGCGCTTTCTTCCGATTCCTCACTATCCTCCGTGTCTTCTGAAATGACAGCAGTTGAAGCATCTGTGACGGCCTCAGCGGCTTCCTCAGTCTTCTGTTCGGTCTGAACCTGAACGGATCCATTATCGGCAAGAGCAGCAGGATCATCCATCTCATCGGTGTCAGCGGAGTCTTCGGCAGTATCTTCCAGCCTTCCTTCATCTTCAGCTGTGTCTTCCGGGGTATCTTCCAGACCATAGATCGTCGCGGAAAGATTTGCCTCCTCCTGACCTGAGTCAGAAGCATCGACAGGATCGGCATCTTCAGCAGCTTTATCCCCGGCGGAGGGCAGGGAAGGCATTTTGAGTAAAGAAACAGCCTCAGAGGCACCTATGCCAAGAAGTGCCGGGGCAGAATCTTTGTTCTCCTCCCCATTGGCAGGAGCCATTGCCGTAAGGGAAGGATACGTATTGTCCTGCAGGGCAGCCGCGCCGTCTTCAGCACCCGCATCTGCAGTCAAATTGCCGTCGGCGGTCTCTTCTTCCGCAGAGGCAAGCACCTCATTGCTGTTCTGTTCATTCCATTGACCGGCGAAATGATCCATCTTCTGAGAAGCCTGAATCTTTCCGGATTCATCAAGCATGTACCAGCTCTCATCATTCAACACCAGGCCGGTGACAAGAGGACCGTCTTCCTGAAAATAGTAGCTTTTGCCGTCTATCTTTACCCAGCCGGAGGCCATGACGCCATCCGAATCAAAATAATAACGGTTGCCGTCTATGGTTCTCCATCCGCTGATCCGATTGCCGTTCTCATCCAGATAATAAGTTTTATTATCAATTGTCAGCCAGGATGTGTGATAAGTGCCGTCTCTTTTAATGTAGTGCCATACACCGTCTTCAGCATACCACTCAGCAGGTCTGTAAGCCTCCCAGAATGTACCGCTGGCAAGTCCGCCTCGGTAGACTGAAACACTGCCCCGGCTGGCAGGTGCTTCAAAATGATAGCAGTAGTACTGTCCTGCCTGATAAGCGCCGTCAGAAGTATTCTCAACAGAGCGCAGATATTCTTCTACGCCCCTGTAATGAGATTCAAGCTCATATTCCAGATATGCGAGCTGTCCGTCGATCGTCGTATAATCATATCCGTTGGAACGGCACCAGCTCTGGAGCCGCCCGTATCTGCCGCCTGTCCACTGGCACAGACCGTAGCTGCCGCCGCCCGCATTCCATGCATGAGGATTAAAGGTGGATTCACAGCGGATATTTGCCATGATTCCGCAGGCTGCTGCTTCGGAATAGCCGAGTTTCTGCGTTAATACTTCAAAAATATAATCTGCATTTTCTGAATATGTAGCGGCAGATACCTGAACGATACCGGGAGTACCTGTGACAATAGCCCCGGCCAGCGTGGCAGACATCATAATTGCAGCGATCCGCCGTGCCGCATATGCCTTTTTTCCGATCTTACATTTTCTGTTCGTCAAATAGATGCTCCTCTCAAAAAAGGTCAGCGACCAAAATATCAAAATCATTACTATGGTAACTACATATATGTACGTCACCTCAAAAACATACTAAATAGAGATGGTCTGAGCCATTTTCCAGATTATATAAAAAAATATTAAAAAACTCAACAAAATATGTAACAATTATGTGATTATTCACGTTTTTTTAATAATTTACAGCCTGATCCAGTTCCTGTATATATTAAAAACCAGTGGAAAGAAGCGGATATTCTATGTGGTCAACAGAATTTTGATTGACTGATTCGATTGTCGAAATTTACGATATGCCGTTTATGACAGATATTTTTATTGACCGATTTGATCATATAGACCAAACAAGTCATCGCAATATTCTTCTACAGGTATTTGTGAAGCTTGAAAAGACGGTGTTCCCTTAACCATCATTTGACCTCAACATCATATATAATCTTCCCTCCGTGATTTGCCTTGATCCATGCCAGTGCGGCTGCTCGCACATTTTCTTCAGCGGCTTCCAGTCTGCCATCAAGGAGCGAGGTAAGAAGGTCTCTATAGAGCATTCCTCTTTCCTTTGAAGAAACAACACATTGAGGGACCCAAGTGCGGAGTTCCGCCATCCTTTCCAGGATCTCTTCTGTATCAGGCGGAAGGATGTCCTCAATCCTTTGGCGGACCTCCGAAGACATTGCAGGACTGGTACCCTGGGTGGATACAGCAATGACCAAAGGACCCTTTTTAATAACAGATGGCATAAAAAAAGTACAGTCTTCAGGATTGTCAGGTACATTCACCGGAACGCCTGCCGCATGACAAAGCGAGGCAATCCGACGGTTCAGTTCGCTGTCATCCGATGACGCAATGCAATAGTCCGCTTCCTTCAGATCCTCCTGCGCGAACTTTCTGCAGCAAACCTTTACTCCACGTTCCGAAAAAGAGGCTAGCTCGTCCCGGATTTCCGTTTCCTGCTTTTCAGGAAGCTTTCCGGATGAATGCGTGATGACCACTATGTGATCTGTGAACTGCAAAAGAAGTCTGATCTTGCGGCGGGCGACAGCGCCGGCGCCGATGACAAGAAAACATTTTCCGTCAATTTTCTGCATAAATGGAAAGACTGTCATAACTTCCTGCTGCCCTTCTTCCTGTACTGTCCATAGTGTCAATATCTATTCCTGCCAGGATATCTCTTTTTGTCAGGTTTTCTTTTCCAATTTCCGTTTCCTGGCGACGGAAATCAGCTCTTCTGCCTCATTAAAAGCCTTGAAGAGATACTCTTCCTCCCATTCACGGCCGCTTTTTTCATAGGACTTGATCTGTTTCCAGTCGATCAAAACGCCTTCATAGCTCCTCTGAGGCTCTGAGAGGCGTTCCGCCCGGCCTTTGCAAGCATCTGCATTCTGAAGATTCTGAAGGCTTTCAGAGGCTTCTGGAGGCTTTTTAAGCGATTCCAGATATTCTGCAGGAAGATATTTGAAGCTTTCTTCTCCGAATACATGAGGGTGACGCCGGATCATCTTTTCATTGATGCCGCGGATGACATCCTCCATTGTAAAGAGCCCTTCCTCCTCTGCAATCTGCGCATGCATGACGACCTGGAGCAGCAGATCTCCCAGCTCCTCTTTCAGGCTCTGCGGCCTTCCGGTCTCAGAGAGTATATTGATCCCGCAGACAACCTCTGCCGACTCTTCCACACAGGCGGCTTTGAGAGACTCATGTGTCTGGGCACGGTCCCAGGGACAGCCGTCCGGGGAGCGGAGCCTGGCAACGGTCTGCAGAAACTCCTCCATCGCTCTGCCGGTTTTGTCATGCTTTTTATTTTGATCCATGTGATATGCCTTCCGCTTTTCAGTTTTCAGTTCGAATACCCGTTCAGGAACCGGTGTGCCGGATCATGGACGGATATGTCCCAGCTCTATATGTTTCTGAATGATTTTATCAATGTAATCATAAAGGATCCTGGAACCCATGACGGTTTTTCCCTGACGGCCGTATATCTGACCGGAGCATACATTGTGCTCAAGCCAGTCTGCTCCATCGTTTGAATCATTCAGGAGCAGGGGCTGGAGGTTATCCATGGCATGAGCGTATTTGGATTCCGCCGTCTTACACTCTTCAAATTCATCAAACAGAGCGATCAGTTCTTTCTTCTGATCATCGGGAAGGAGGGAAAAAATACGTTCCTTGGCAGCGTTTTCCCTTTCCTTCTGGGTCGCCAGTCCTTCCTCATCGTATGCATAGGTGTCTCCCGCATCGATCTCGACAATATCATGGATGAGGCACATGAGAATTACACGTCCGATGTCCACCTTTTCGTTGGCATACTCCTTCAGCAGCCATGCCATGATCGCCATATGCCAGGCATGCTCGGCATCATTTTCGTTCCTGCCGCCTCCCGAAAGATGTGTCTGCCGGAAGATATTTTTTTCTTTGTCGATCTCCAGGGCAAAAGAAAGCTGTTTTGCCAGACGTTCGTTTTCACTCATGTATCAAGTCCCTTCTCTTGTTTTTCCCGTTCACATATGCGTACAAACATCCATGCACATATGCAGTACCGGTCCAGGAATCTTCACTGCCGTCATTTGATCACAAAGGATCCCGCATAGGTATTCCTTGCGGGAACAGGTACCGCAATGAAGGCTCCGCTGCGCTTCCTCCTGGTAACAACGCGCACATAATACCTGGTTTTCTTCTTCAGTTTCCCGTTGCATCTGGTGATGACCGCACTGTTCTTACCTGCTTTTGCAGGTGCGTTCAGGATCCTGTACCATTTCCCCTTTGGATTCGCAGTGACGAAAACACTGTACCCCTGGCTTCCGTAGATGGCATTCCAGGTGATCTTCATCTTCCTGCTGCTTCCCTTACTCACATTTTTGCAGGAGACCTTTGCCGGAGAAGGGACTATGAGCGCAGCATCCGACCAGGGACTGTATTGTTTTACGCCTCTGAAAAAATAATATGCCCTGACCTTCATCTGGGTGACGCGGTTGGAGGGGACTTTACAGTCACGATACAGTCTGTTGGATGCCGCTGCGGTGACGCTTGCATGGGATCCGTCTGTCCAGGTCAGCCGGGTCTCATATCCCTGTGCGCCTGTGACCTTGTTCCATGCCACCCTGCAGCCTGTGTACTTTGTATTGTTCCATTTCACGAAGCGGCAGCTGCCGGGCTTTTTCAACACCTTTTTGACAGTGATCTGTACCGTTTTTACGCCCGCATTATAGTCTGCAGTTGCCGCGGTCCTTACCGTGATCGTGACGTTACCTGCCGCTTTGCCGGTCACGGTCCCGTTGGCCGAAACCGCCGCAATCGAGGTATTGGAGGAGGTAAAGGTATACACGGAGGTCTCCCTGGCACCGGAAGCGCTCACCGTTGTGGTTTTACCTTCGTCGATCACGGAAGCCGCTGCCTTGACAGTAAAGTCCTGGACCGCCTTGTTTATTGAAAATGTCTTTTTTACACTTCCCCGGTACTTACCGATTCCTGTCAGCAGCATAATTGCCGTGTTGGAACCGGCATTGATGTTATTGCTGTAGGCAACTGCATAATCTTCCCCCTCTTTGAGCGCGGCGGAGCCGCAGGTTACCACAGGTGTCTGCGTCTGCTGAGAACCATTGAATGTTTTGCTGATGATTCCCGTTACAGCTGCATCTCTGAAGTCCTTAAGCTTTTCAAGAGGACGGGTCAGGATTGCTCCGCACACCGTGCATTTTGTTGTCTCCGCACCCTCTGCCTCAATAGTCGGTTCCACTGAAACAGACCAGACACCCGGCGTATGATCTTTCAGAGGGTAGGACAGGAAATGAGCATCGTATTCTCCGCAGACAGAACACTGGCCGCAGGCACTGTGGCCTGCCGTGATGCAGGTGGATTCTTTTTCTTCAACAGGTGCATAGATATGTGTATGATCACCGGAATATTCACCGCTGCCTGCAGTGCTCTCATTCACTCTTCCGGAAGAAAGCGTCAATACTTCATCGCCGAATCTGTTCCTTGTATCGTCAAAATAGATATAAGTCAGGTTATTGAGGCCCGGAAAACTGTAGCCGTCATCCGGATTGCCCTGTGCATATACGCCGGATCCTGAATCAATGCCAGTTCCGACAAGGAATAGATCGCCGCGGTCATTACCGTCTCCGATCGTTCCGTCATCACAGTTGGTGACATCCACAAGATAATTTTTCCCGTCCCGCAGCATGACGATATTCCACATATGTCCGCCGGAACCGGTGCCTCCTGTCATCAGGCCCGACACGGAAATGCACTCCTGGAAAAGGTCAGTCCAGGAGCTCAGATCGCAGAGATACTGGAAGCTCTTGGAATAGCCCTCACATACGACTTTGGTGTCGGGATCTTCGTCAAAGACCCAGATCAGCTGCCAGGGATTGCCATAGGAGCCGGAATAGTCTTTTCCTGCCGCCTCATAGTTGTAGGACACAAGATCACAGATGGCATTCTTATAGTTCTTCAGCTTTTCAAAATCCGTTTCGGAAGAATTCTGATCGACAATAGACTGAGCGGTCCGGTGTGCCTTCTGCACTGCACTCCCGATACTGCTGTCAACTTCATAAGTATCAGTCTGGCCGCTCACGGAATATTCCGCCTCAACCGGGAATGAAAAAGTATAGTCATACTTGGAACTGAAAGAGAGAACATATTCTTCCCCTACATAGCCCGCCTGATAGCCGAACCCGCTGGAGGGCGTTCCGATCGTTTTGTCATACCAGTACAGGTCATAGGGACAGTCGGCAAGAAGAGACCGGTTGATCTGTGTAAAACTGATATTCAATTTCTCATTCAGTTTCTGCATCGACTCATCGGTAATGCGGCCGTCCTGTACGATCGCATCGACGCCTAGTTCGGCGGCTGTCCAATATCGGTCTTTGAGTCCGAGATCCTCTAAAGATACCGTGAATACAGTATTGGAGCGCTCTCCGGCTGCGACCCTCTTGATTTCTTTGAGGAGGATCGCATAGATAGTGCGGTTATAGCCAGTAAGACGAGTGGAAGCAAAGGCTTTCTCCATCCTCCGGGTACTTTCTTCTACCTCTTTTGTGTCAAACTGAAGGCTTTCCTCAAGCTCAAGTTCCCGGTTTACATAGCCGGCAAAAACAGCATCATTGTCCGTATCAGGACCGCAGTCTTCTGCGGGGATCACTATTTCTTCATCAGGCTCTTCTGTGATCACAGGAAGCTCACTGTTACCGTCCGTACCTATCTGCCCGGCAGCCTCTGCCTCTTCCGGGGCCTCGTCCTGTGCTGCAGTCTCTTCCTCCCCCGCAGTCTCTTCCTGTCCGGCGGCCTCTGCAGAGTCCCTGTCTTGTACAGCAGTCTCCGTACTCTCAGCAGCACCTTCCTGCGCAGCAGTCTCTGCTTCCTCATTCCACTCTTGTACAGCCGTCTCTGCCTCCTCCGCGGAACTTTCCTGCAAGGCGTCTTCTGACTCTTCCTGCATCAGATCCTGCGCTGATTCCGCCTCATGGTCTGAAGAAGGTGTAAGGGCAGAATCAGCTTTATCGGATTCGCTTTCGCTATTTTCTGTAAAGGGCGCATCCTGCTCCAGGTTTTCGGCAGCCATAACAATCATAGAAGCTGCAGGCACTGTGAGGTTTGCCGCCAGCATTGCGGCAGTCAGCGCAGCTGCCATCCATTTTTTTACAAATAACATTCTGTTTCCCCTGTGTTCACATCCGTTAACAGCTCGAACCGTACCGGCTGTCAGATCATCGTGAAGTAAAGAATTGCGTGCCGGGCAGACTAAAACCAGCCGTGCGCCTGACAGACTTTATAGATGCCGTCGTCGATATTGGCAGGCGCTACTTCATCAGCCATGGCTTTAAGGTCCGGATGTCCGTTACCGACGGCAATCTTATAGAACTCAGGCGCAAACATATCTTCATCATTGGTGTCATCGCCGAAAACGACCACATCCTGCGGGGTGCCGCCCTTGAGCTCCAGCATGCGGTAGATTCCGGCCCGCTTGTCGTCGTGCTGCACTATGGTATAGTCCGGCTCAAAGTTTACATATCCCAGTTCCTCCGGGAAGGGCAGCTTTTTGCGCGCCTCTTCTGTCGTGGCAGTATAGAGTTTGTAGATGACCCCGAAATCAGCAGGGTCAAAATCCTTGTCAATGATATAGGTGGTGGGTTCCCGGCGAGGCCCTACCTGATCATAGAAAGTGAAGTCCCTGGCATACACCTTCTGGGAATCATCACAGGCGGCCAGCACGCCGATGCCGTGGTCTGCACAGTAATGAAAGACCCAGAGGGCTTTTTCAAAGTCCAGAGACCTGTTTTCCACCAGTTCCCTGTTGATGACGATGCCCATTCCGCCATTGCACACCATGTTATCAAATCCATACTGATCAAAAAATTTCCTGGCCTTGTAATGGGCCCGGCCTGTATTGATAGCAACAAAGTGCCCCGCATTTCTCAGCTTTTCCAGAGCATCCAGTGCTGAAGGAACGATCAGGCCCGTTGCACGGTCCGTGAGTGTTCCGTCAATATCAAAAAAGAAATACTTTTTCCCCATCTTCTTTCCTCTTTTCTCTTTTTTTATTCAAAATGTATTCAGGCAAAAAATATACTGCAGACAGAAAGCTCTTCTTTATCATCAGATTCTGCCACTGAATATAGTAACAGAATTTTGATTAACAGACAAATAAGCCCGGAGGAGCTCTCTTCAGAAATTTCCTCCGGGCTTTCGGGCCGATTCATTATTATCTTATCAATATTATCTTTTTATCCGCAGACGATCATTTTGATTCAGGGAACATCTTTGCATAGTAAGGAGTCTGATCAAAAGTTGCGAAATAATCTTTCGGCTCCTGAGGGCGGCGGATCTGCTGAACGGAACCGTCTTCCTTGAGCAGAAGCTCGGCGCTCCACAGACGGCCGTTGTAGTTGTAGCCCATGGCAAAACCATGGGCGCCGGCATCGTGGATGAAGAGCAGGTCGCCCCGGTCGATCTGGGGGAGCTCACGGTCAACAGCAAATTTATCATTGTTTTCGCAAAGGGATCCGACGACGTCATAGGTGTGGTCGCAGATGGCATCCTCTTTACCGAGAACCGTGATATGGTGGTAAGCGCCGTACATGGCGGGACGCATGAGGTTTGCAGCACATGCATCAACACCGATATATTCTTTATAGATATGTTTGGAATGGATCGCCCTGGTCACCAGCGCACCGTAAGGAGCGAGCATGAAACGGCCCATTTCCGTGTAGATTGCAACATCCCCCATACCCGCGGGCACAAGATAGCGCTCATATTTTTCGCGGACACCCTCGCCGATCACGCGGATGTCATTGGGGGTCTCACTCTTGCGGTAAGGGATACCTACGCCGCCGGAGAGGTTGATGAAGGCAAAGTGAATGCCGAGTTCCTCTTTTGCTTCCGCTGCCAGTTTGAACAGACGCCCGGCCAGTTCCGGATAATACTCGTTGGAAACCGTATTGGAGGCAAGGAAAGCGTGCAGGCCGAAGTGCTTGACGCCCTTATCGCGAAGGATCCTGTAGCCCTCAAACAGCTGGGCCTTGGTAAATCCATACTTGGAATCGCCCGGGTTGTCCATGATGCCGTTGGCCATCTGGAAGACACCGCCCGGATTATAGCGGAGGGACATGGTCTCGGGGAATTTCCCGTCCAGTATTTTCTCCAGGAAAGGAATGTGTGTGATGTCATCCAGATTGATGACGGCACCCAGCTTGGCGGCATAGGCATACTCTTCCGCCGGAGTATCGTTGGAGGAGAACATGATCTCGTGCCCTTTGGCTCCAACTGCATTGGAGAGCATCAGCTCTGTCATAGAGGAGCAGTCAAAACCAAAGCCGTAATCGCGGAAAATGTCCATGATATAAGGATTGGGAGTCGCCTTGACCGCAAAGTATTCACGGAATCCGGGATTCCAGGCAAAAGCTTCTTTTACAGCCCGGGCATTGTCGCGGATCCCCTTTTCGTCATAGAGATAAAACGGGGTGGGAAACTGCTGAGCAATCTCCTCGGCCTTTTCTTTTGTCACATAAGGTATTTTTTTCATGGATATTCCTCGCTTTATTTATTGCTTTATGGCCTTTCGGCCAAAATCACCTGTTTATAAAAACAAATATATTGAAATATTGTATACACGGATACGAATTTCGTCAATCAATTTCTCTCTGAAAACAAAAAAAGCCCGGGAAGAAAAACTGAGCTGCCAGGGGCCTGTTACTCCGGGCGGCTCAGTTTTATCATTTTCGAATTTCAGTTCTGACCTAAATTCTCTATCTGCCAGTCGATCGGTCTGGCTCCGTTCCTCTCCAAAAAGGCGTTGCATTTGCTGAAATGCCTGCAGCCGAAAAATCCACGGTAAGCAGATAAGGGGCTGGGATGCGGAGCTTTCAGGATCAGGTGGCGCGAATTGTGCAGCATAGCCGCTTTCGTTTGAGCAGGTGTCCCCCAGAGCATGTAGACGATCGGACGATTCTGGGCATCCACAGCCTGCAGGATGGCATCCGTGAACTGTTCCCAGCCGTGTCCCCGGTGGGAATTTGCCTGGTGTGCGCGGACGGTCAGGACGGTGTTCAGAAGGAGCACGCCCTGGCGGGCCCATTTGACAAGGTAGCCGTTATCCGGGACATAGCATCCCATGTCATCGTGGAGTTCCTTGTAGATATTGATCAGGGACGGCGGTGCGGGACAGCCCGGACGGACAGAAAAGCACATTCCGTGCGCCTGGCCTTCACCGTGATAGGGATCCTGCCCCAGGATCACAACGCTGACATGATTCAGAGGCGTCTCATGGAGGGCATTGAAAAGGTCCTGCGCAGGCGGATATACCGTATAGTTCCTGTACTCCTCCTGCACGAAGGTAAACAGATCTTTATAATAAGGCTTTGAAAATTCCGGCCGGAGAGCTTCCAGCCAGTCGCCGCTGATCGCTGCCATTTTTCACGGTCCTTTCACTGATATCTAATCTTCCATCATCCCTTCACACATGCTTCCAGAAGCGCTTTGACATAATCATAGATGCGCCTGGAGGAAGGAATATTAAGCCGCTCCGCAGGTGTGTGGATCTCCTCCATATCGGGGCCTATGGAAATGCAGTCCAGGCCGGGGACTTTTGCCGCCAGAAGACCGCATTCAAGTCCTCCGTGGATGACACAGACTGTGGGCTCAGCACCGGAGGTCTCTTTATACACCTCTGCCGCAAGGTCACGGAAATCTGACTTCTCAATGAGCTCCCAGGCAGGATAAGTCCCTTCCGTCTCAACCGAAGCACCGAATTCCATTGCAATACTTTCGATCTTGTCCATGACCATCTGCTTTTGAGAATTGATGCTGCTTCTAACAAGTGAATGTGTACGCATTCCGTCCGCAACCGTATTTACGATGCCGAGGCTGAGGGAAGTCTGCGGAACATCCCTGTACAGAGGGGTGAACTCAAGTACGCCGTTGGGAAGTGCCATGAGGAAGCGGATCATCCTTCTGGTGTCCTTACGGGTGAATGCGATCCTGGCGATTTTTCTTCCCTTGTCAGGCCATTTTGCACGGACATGGATATCAGGATCGGCAACACTGTACTCTCTCTCGATCTCTTTGGCAAAACCTGCAATGACATCCTTGATCTCTGCGCGCTGGAAACTGCCGGTAAATATGATCTCCGCCTTTGCCTCGCGGGGAATGGCGTTGTCTCTGGTTCCTCCGTGGAAATTGACCAGGCAGTACTTGCCTTCCTTTTCAAGACGATAGAGCAGACGGGCGAGCAGGATAGACGCGTTGGCTCTTCCGATGCCGATGCACTCTCCGGAATGGCCTCCGCGGAGTCCTTCGATCATGATTTCAAGAACTTCCCCCTTCTTCTCACGGCGCTTGCCGGGAAGCGAGCAGATCTCCTCAGCACCTCCTGCACAGGCAGCAGTGATGATCCCTTCTTGTTCGGAATCCAGGTTGATCATCCTCCGGCTCCTGAGGGAGGAAAGATCCATGGCGAAGGCACCGAGCATACCGACTTCTTCATCAACAGTGAACACGCACTCAAGAGGAGGACAGGTAATGCTGTCATCGGCCAGTAGGGCCATCATGATCGCGGCAGCGATGCCATCGTCGCCTCCCAGAGTGGTGCGGTCTGCCCACAGCCACTCCCCGTCTGTAATGAGAGTGATCGCTTCGGTCTCCATATCAATGGGATTGGAGCTTTCTTTTTCGCAGACCATGTCGATATGGCCCTGCAGGGCAATAGGTTCCGCGTTTTCATATCCCTCGGAGCCGGGCCTGCAGATAATGAGATTGCCTTTCTCATCGCGGATATAATCAAGTTCACGGGCTTTGGCGAAATCTTCCAGATAATCGCTGATCGCTTTCGTATTAAAGGAGCCGTGCGGGATCGCAGAGATCTCCCTGAAATACCCAAAAACATCAGCTGGTTCGAGCGTATCAAGAAGAGAACCTGCAGCTTCTTCAGGTGCTGCAGCAGGCTCTGTAATATCCTCAGCTGTAACAGTCACTGCCGTTTCCTCGGGTGTTGCAGCAGGCTCTGCAGTCTCGATTGATTCAGGAGCAGTTTCCATGCTCTCTTCGATCTCTTCAGCAGCAATTCCGGGAGTTTCTGCGGCTTCATCTGCAATCCCGGACTCTTCTGCAGCGTCAGTATCCTCAGCTGCCTCTTCAACCGTCCCGGAACCATTGTCAGCTGCTGCCTTCTCTTCAACGCTCTCTTCAGCAGCCCCGTCTGCGGAAGTATCGGTATCTGCAGTCTCCGCAGGCACATCGGCTGCAGCATCCATCTTTGCCGCTGCATCCTGTTCTAAGGCAGCGGGATCTGCACTGTTCTCCTCAGCTGCGGAAGCAAGTTTACGTGATTTCCACCATTTTTCTATCACTGACATCGTATTGTCCTTTCTTTGATCAATGCGTGTAAAAAGCTGATGTTTTAACAGTAGTAACTGTTGGTTAAACGTGTTGAAAATGAACATCCCTGCTCGAAAGCATCAAAGGCGTACAGGAATGCCGCATTTATGAAGATATTCCTTCACTTCCCTGATTTCAAGCTCTTTGAAATGAAAAAGAGAAGCGGCGAGCGCTGCATCGGCCCCGCCCTCTGTCAGAGCTTCACGGAAGTGTTCAAGGGTGCCGGCCCCGCCGGAAGCGATCACAGGAATCCGCACAGCGTCCGAGATCGCCCGTGTCAGCTCCAGGTCATATCCGTTTTTGGTGCCGTCGCCGTCCATACTGGTCAGGAGGATCTCTCCTGCACCAAGCTTTTCAGCCCTTACCGCCCACTCGACGGCATCGATCCCTGTATCGATCCTGCCGCCGCTCCGGTAGATGGTCCATCCCTGGCCGTAGGGCCTTCTCCGCGCATCAATGGCGACAACGATACACTGGCTTCCGAATCGCTCCGCCCCTTCCGCAATGAGTTCAGGACGGTTGATCGCGGCGGAGTTGACAGAGATCTTGTCCGCGCCTTCCCGCAGAATAGCACGCATATCATCGGTTGTCCGGATTCCGCCGCCCACCGTAAAGGGAATGAAAACCCTTTCGGCGACCCTCCGGACCATGTCAGCAACAGTTGCCCTTGCATCACTTGTGGCTGTAATATCCAGGAAAACCAACTCGTCAGCCCCAGCTTTGGAATAGGCCTCTCCCGCCTCGACAGGATCACCTGCATCACGCAGGGAAACAAAATTGATTCCCTTGACGACCCGGCCCTTGTTCACATCCAGGCAGGGAATGATTCTTTTTGTCAGCATTTTTCTTCTCCATTCGTTCAGGATTCTGTTAAAAGATCACTCGACCTTCAGGAAATTCTGCAGGATCTGCATTCCGACACGCTCACTCTTTTCCGGGTGGAACTGGCAGGCAAAGAGATTGCCGTGCTCGATCGCCGCGTCTATACTGACGCCGTATTCAGTGCGGGCTGCCACATCCCCAGGATTTCCTGCTTCCAGATAATAGGAATGGACGAAATACACATAGCTTCCCTCCGGAACGTCGGCAAAAAGCCTGCTCCTTTTGGGAAATGACAGATCGTTCCAGCCGATCTGGGGGACTTTTCTTCCATCGCCTTCAGGAATCCTCCTGATCTTGCCGGGGAGCAGGCAAAGTCCCTTCACGCCGGGACTCTCTTCACTGTCTTCAAAAATAAGCTGGAGGCCCAGGCATATGCCCAGAAAAGGCTTGCCGGACCTTACCGCTTCACGGATGGTCTCTTCCAGGCCGGCCGCACGAAGACGTTTCATGGCATCACCGAAAGCTCCGACGCCCGGAAGGATCACATGATCTGCCGCAAGGATCTCCCCCGGGTCAGAGGTGACCTTCACATCATGTCCGAGAAAGCGGACAGCATTCTCCACACTCTTTATGTTTCCAGCATCATAATCGATAATCGCTACCATAGATGTCCCTCCTGCAGTGATCATTACCCACAGTTTTTCGGCTGATCGTGTAAGGATATGAATTCTGTCAGGAAACTTCCTTTTCTTTACTGCTCATGAAGATCCTGATGATCATTCATAACGGTATCCAGCTCAAACCAGAATACTACACCGTTTTGATAGTTCTCGGCACCGTATCCCCGGTGATGCAGATCCATGATCGCTTTGACGATTGAGAGACCCACGCCGGAACCTCCATAGGCACGTGTCCTGGCTTTGTCAACTTTATAGAATTTCTCCCAGATGTGAGGGAGGGAGTCCTCCGGTATGGGATTGCCTGTATTGAACACACTGATCCGCGCTTTATCACCGGAAACTTCGCATCGTATGTCTATGACTTTGGCGGGTTCTGATCCGTTTTCACTGCGGGCCTCCACATGGTGGAGGGCATTGCTGTAATAATTCTGGAAGACCTCCTGGATCATAAAGGGATCGCCCCAGACATAAACCGGATCTTTCTGAAGAAACTGGACCTTGACGCCGTCCTGCTCGGCAAGGAGTGATGCGCTCCCAAGGTAGTTTCTGATCATATCTATGACGTCAAAACGCTCCATGGAGACAGTATCATCGCCGAACTCCAGCTGGTTCAGCAGCAGGACCTTCTGCACGATGACATTCATCTTGTCAGCTTCATCGACGATCGTATCCAGATAAAAATCACGGCTCTCAGGATCATCCGCTATGCCGTCCTGCATTCCTTCCGCATACCCCCGGATAATGGCGATCGGGGTCTTGAGTTCATGCGTGACATTGGACAGGAAGTCCTGCCGCATCTCCTCCTGGCGGTTGCGGCGGTCCAGGTCGCGCTGAAGATCATTGTTGGCCGTACGCAGAGCGGAAATCGTCTCTTCCAGTTTCTGGGAGAGTTCATTCATATTTCTGCCGAGGATATCCAGTTCGGTGCGGTTGGCACCGTCATACTTGGCACTGAAATCCAGGTCCTTCATCCGGACGGAAATCTCTGTCAGCTGCCGCAGGGGCTCTGTGATCCTTCGGGAGAGCCAGACCGCGATCCAAGTGCCCGCAAGGGCCAGGATCAGGCCCACATATCCGAAAAAGCGATTGGCAGCTGCCGCACTGCTCCGGATATCCTCCAGCGGTGTACGCAACAAAAAGAAGCTGCTCTCACCGAGCGGCCCCCACATTTCTATGCTTTTAGAGCGCGCGCGTCTGTCCAGAACGACATTGATCGTGTAAGGCTGGCCTTCCTCCAGTATCTCTGTGATCACAAATTCGGAATCATCAAGAGGGTCATACTCCTCTTCTTCGTCACCTTCGTATTCATAGGCATCATCCTCTTGGTACCCTTCCAGCGATCCCTGGCTGTCGGAATAAAGCTCTGACTCCTGCCTGTCCAGACCGAGGATGGGTGTCATGCCGAAAATATTCGCGTACAGACGGTCTTCCATCAGCAGCTCATCAGCTGACCAGACCTTGACTGTGCGGGTGCTGGAATCCATGACCAGAAGGCTCATATTTCCTTCCCGCAGGGATTCCCGAAGAGAAACATCGAAATCATCGGTGGTAAGAAGCTGATGGACCGAAGCGTCATGCAGTTCATTGTAGATCCCGATCAGCGCCTTTTTCCTTCCGGAGATATAATAGCGCTCCAGAAAAATCGTATTGACCAGGAAGCTGAGCAGGATCGTACCGATCATCAGAAGGAAAAAGAGGATGCCGAAGATTGTACGCAGAGATATAAGCGGACGAGACTGGCTCGCATTTTCCATATTCTTTTTCAATAAATCTCCTATTTATCAGGCTTCAAACTTATAGCCGATCCCCCATACGGTCTTGATCAAGGAGGCTTTATCACCCAGTTTGGAGCGAAGTTTCTTTACATGCGTATCGATCGTGCGCGCATCACCGTAATAGTCATAGTTCCAGACACTGTTCAGGATCCGCTCCCGCGAAAGCGCAATACCGTTATTTTCCATAAAGTACTGCAGTAACTCGAATTCCTTGAAACTGAGTTCAACAGGCTCGCCGTCTATGGTCACGATATGGGCAGATTTGTCCATTTCAATTCCGCCGGCAGTCAGATGCTTTTCCACTGCAGTGCCCATGGTCCTGCGCAGGATCGCGTTGACACGGGCTGAGAGCGTTCTGGGACTGAAAGGCTTGGTCACATATTCATCCACACCCAGGTCAAAGCCCCGCAGCTCATCGCGCTCATCACTCTTTGCTGTCAGCATGATGATCGGGACCTTGGAAGTCTTGCGGATCTCGGCGCAGACCTGCCATCCGTCCATTTCCGGCATCATTACATCGAGAATGATCAGAGAAATATTGGCGCTGGAGTTGAAGATCTCCAGTGCCTGCTTTCCGTTTGCCGCTTCCAGAACGACATATCCTTCGCGGATCATATAGTCGCGGACAAGTTTACGCATGCGCTGTTCGTCATCTACGATCAAGATCGTGGTATTGCTCATATGTGTATCTCCCGGTGTTTCTTATTGATGAAACAATGTGAATACGGCAACGCTCCGCTCTTTGAGAAGGAACAGAGGGCTCTTTAAAAAGACCGCCTGTTTATGGAAGAAAACGTTGTCATCAGCATCTGTATATATGTTGATCCCCCAGGACAGGCCTGCGCGCAGGGCCGGAAGACGGATCTCCACAGGCTCCCAGTAGGCATTAATTGCCATATAGACGACATCATCTCCGACAGCGCCTTCCGCTCTTCCTGCAAAGAGTATTCCCAGCACTTTATTGGACCGGCCGATGACGTGGTCATCCGGGTTTGCACCGCAGGCAATGACATCAGGAAGCCCGCAGGCAGCAGGCCCCAGCGGCCTGGAAATAACAGGGTGCTTTTTGCGGAAAGCGATCACATTTTTGTAAAAACGGTAGAAATCCTTGTTCAGACGCAGATAGTCCCAGTTCAGCCAGGAAACTTCATTGTCCTGACAATATCCGTTGTTGTTGCCGTGCTGAGTGTTGCCAAACTCGTCTCCTGCCAGGATCATGGGCGTGCCGCGGCTGCACATCAGGACAGTGATGGCGTTGCGCATCATCTTGCTGCGCAGCTGACGGATAACGGGATCATCCGTGGGGCCCTCATAACCGCAGTTCCAGCTGCGGTTGTCATTTGCTCCGTCTGCATTATTCCATCCGTTTGCCTCATTGTGCTTGTGATTGTAGGAAAAGAGGTCATACAGAGTAAAGCCGTCATGACATGTGATGAAATTGACAGAAGAACGGAAGCCCCTGTAACCTTCTCCGTACAGATCGGGAGATCCCATGATCCTCTGAGCGGTTTCTGCCGCGTTCCAGTAATTTCCTTTGAGGAAATCGCGCAGCGAATCACGGTAGCTGCCGTTCCACTCCGCCCATCTGTCATAGGCGGGAAAGCTGCCTACCTGATAGATCCCGCCCGCATCCCAGGGTTCAGCAATGAGCTTGGTCTCCGCCAGGACAGGGTCTTCAGAGATCGCACGCAGGAGCGGCGGGTCACCCATCGGAACGCCTTTCTGGTTCCTGCCCAGAATACTGGCAAGGTCAAAGCGGAAACCGTCCACATGATACTGGGTCACCCAGTGTCTGAGACAGTCTACGATATAGCGGATCACAACCGGATGGTTGCAGTTGAAGGTATTGCCGCATCCGCTGAAATTATAATACTCCCCTCCCACAGTCAGCATGTAATAGACACTGTTATCGACCCCCTTAAAGCACATGAAGGGGCCGGTACTGTCTCCCTCGGCTGTGTGGTTGAAGACCACATCCAGATAGACCTCGATCTTGCTCTCTTTCAGGAGACGGATCAGCGTCTTGAGTTCCGTGCCCTCTTCGTTGTACTCAATGGAGGCAGAATATGCCGTATTGGGGGCAAAAAACGCAACGGTATTGTATCCCCAGTATTCCAGAAGACGCTTTCCGTTAACGGTACGGGCATTAATGGTCTCGTCAAACTCAAAGACGGGCATCAGTTCTACAGCTGTGATGCCCAGGCTCTTCAAATGAGGGATTTTTTCGATGATGCCGGCGAAGGTGCCGGGATATCGTACACCGGAGGATCTGTGCCGTGTAAAGCCGCGCACATGCATTTCATAGATAATGGTATCCTCCATCTTTGTACGCGGGAAATCCGCCTTTTTCCATACAAAATTGTCTTTGACGACACGTGCGTGATAAGCGCCGGACTGTTTGGCGGCTCCCCAGGCGCGCTGGCCGGTAACAGCCTTTGCATAAGGATCCAGGATCAGTTTTTTGCGGTCAAAAAGAAGGCCCTGAGACGGATCATAGGGGCCGTTGAAACGATAACAGTATTCAAACTCTTCGATATTGAGCTGATAGACAAAAATGGAATAGATCCCGCCTGTGCGATAACGCTCAGGGATCCTGATGATGGCATAGGGGACTTCAGCTTTGCGTCGGAAAAGGAGAAGCTCACAGGACGTCGCATGCTGTGAGTAGATTGTGAAATTTACGCCGCCTGTGAGTCTGGTCGCTCCATTGAGCAGACAGTTTCCGGGCCGGACACGAAATCCGGATATTTCATCAAACGACTGCTCCGTTTCCAGGAGCTTATCAACCACATTTAATCGCTTCATCTTTTATTAACCACCTTTGGTGACTGACATCCGATGATAACTATTACTATAAAAATACTATTTAATGATACCAGATAACAGGAAAAATGAATAGAAAAAATTCTACAATTTTGTGCAAAACTAATAAAACAGACCAGTCGCAGAGGCGGCTGGCCTGTCATTATTAATTGATTATTTTCTGTCGAAAATACCGTGATTTCTTAAGCGGGATAAGCGCCGTTCTTTGTATCAGCCTTGGAAAGGTCGACACCGGTCTGCTGTGCCTGACGATATTTGAAGAAATCGACAGCTACCTGAGGGAACAGAGCGTAGGACAGAACGTCCTCATCCTGCTGTTTCCACTGGGCAACTTCCTTTTCAAACTTGGCCAGCTGGGGCTCGATGAGATCTGCGGGACGGCAGGTGATAGGCTCCTGGTCGCCGATGATCTTCTTGCGGACCTCTTCCTTGATGGGAAGGGTTGTGCGTCCATAGTGGCCGCTTACCAGATCCTTGGTCTGTCCGGAGGAGACTTTGTAGCGCTCTCCCATCAGGACGTTCATGACGGCCTGGGTGCCGACGATCTGGGAAGAAGGAGTTACGAGAGGCGGCTGGCCGAGGTCTTCACGCACACGCGGAACTTCCTCGAGAACCTCTGTCAGACGGTCGCTTGCGCCCTGCTCTGCCAGCTGGCTGACCATGTTGGAAAGCATGCCGCCGGGAACCTGATACAGAAGTGTACGGATATTGACGCCCAGGACCTTGGTGCTGAGCAGTCCGCTTTCCAGGCACTCTTCACGATAAGGTGTGAAGTAGTCTGCGATCTCCTTGAGGGCAGCCTGGGAAAGTCCGGTATCATAAGGAGTACCCTCGAATGCACCGACCATAACCTCGGTCGCGGGCTGGGAAGTACCCAGAGCGAAGGGGCTGATCGCGCAGTCGATGATGTCTACGCCTGCCTCTGCAGCCTTCATGTAGGTCATGGAACCGCAGCCGGAGGTGTAGTGAGTGTGGAGCTCAATAGGAAGCTCGGTCGCGGACTTGAGCGCGCAGATCAGCTTCTCGGCTTCATAGGGAACGAGCAGGCCGGCCATGTCCTTGATGCAGATGGAGTCGGCGCCCATGTTCTCGATATCTTTTGCGATGTTCATCCAGTACTCTTCGTTATACGCGGAACCGATGGTATAGGAAAGAGCGATCTGGGAGTGGCCGCCCTCTTTCTTGCAGGCCTTGACAGAAGTCTCAAGGTTGCGCAGGTCATTCAGGCAGTCAAAGATACGGATGATGTCGATGCCGTTCGCGATTGATTTCTGTACGAAATACTCGACAACATCGTCTGCATAGTGGCTGTAACCAAGAAGGTTCTGGCCGCGGAGCAGCATCTGGAGTTTGGTCTTCTTAAAGCCGGCTTTGAGCTTGCGAAGTCTCTCCCACGGATCTTCCTTCAGGAAACGAAGGCAGGAATCAAAAGTCGCGCCGCCCCAGCACTCTACGGCGTTGTAACCGATATTGTCCATCTTGTCGATGATGGGCAGCATAATCTCGGTAGGCATACGGGTCGCGATCAGGGACTGGTGCGCGTCACGCAGGATCGTCTCTGTGATCTTGACCGGCTTGGGTGTGATAACTTTATTTTCAGACATATTCTTTTCTCCTAGTATAGGTATGGCAGTCGGCAATGTTTAATCGAAACTCAAATTATTTTCAGCAAAATCAGAGTTACTTACGGATGATCAGACAATACCGAACACTGCCATGAACACGCCGGCAACGACCGCAGTGCCGATAACGCCTGCGACGTTCGGACCCATTGCATGCATGAGCAGGAAGTTTGAAGGATCATATTCCGCACCGACCTTCTGAGAGACGCGGGCCGCCATGGGAACAGCGGAGACGCCTGCGGAGCCGATCAGCGGATTGACCTTTCCGCCGGTGACGACGCACATCAGTTTGCCGAACAGGCAGCCTGCGGCAGTACCGAAGGAGAAGGCGATCAGACCAAGCGCTACGATCTTGAGGGTAGCTGCATTCAGGAATGCCTCGGCACTGGTGGTTGCTCCTACGGAGGTACCCAGCAGGATAACGACGATATACATCAGAGCGTTGGAAGCTGTCTCTGTCAGCTGACGGACAACACCGCACTCACGGAAGAGGTTGCCCAGCATCAGCATACCGATCAGGGGAGCTGTGGTGGGAAGGATCATACAGACGACGACTGTAACAACGATCGGGAAAAGGATTCTCTCGAGCTTGGATACAGGACGAAGCTGTGACATTTTGATCTTGCGCTCTTTTTCCGTTGTCAGCGCGCGCATGATGGGCGGCTGGATGATCGGAACCAGAGACATGTAGGAATAAGCAGCAACGGCGATCGGTCCAAGGAGCTCTGTCTGACCAAGCTTGGAGCAGAGGAAGATGGAGGTCGGGCCGTCAGCACCGCCGATGATGGAGATGGCGGCGGCAGCTTTGCCGTTGAAGCCAAGTGCGATCGCGCCGAAGTAAGCACTGAAGATACCGAACTGAGCAGCAGCGCCCAGAAGGAAACTCATAGGGTTCGCGATCAGGGGACCGAAGTCCGTCATCGCGCCGACGCCCATGAAGATCAGGGAAGGCAGGATCGCCCACTCATCAAGAGTGAAGAAATAGTACAGAAGTCCGCCCGGGGAACCATTGACAGGCTTCGCCATGATATCGGGATAGATATTGACGAGCAGCATGCCGAACGCGATCGGAACGAGCAGAAGGGGCTCAAATCCCTTCGCGATTGCAAGATAAAGGAATACAAACGCGATGAGGATCATCAGGTAGTTGCCCCATGTCAGATTAAGAAACGCTGTCTGCTGCAAAAGATTGCTCAGCGTATTTGTAATATATGTCATATATAGGCCTCCTGGTGATAAAACCGGATACTACCGGGGTCACGGAATGCTCTGTGCGTATTCGAGAAAAATACCCCACAAAACGTGTTCCCGTACTTTAGTCTACGGTCGCCAGAAGAGTACCTGCCTCGACAGCATCGCCGACTGCGCAGTCGATGGACGCGATCGTGCCGTCCACGGGAGAAACCATGGGGATCTCCATCTTCATAGCTTCAAGGATGATAACGGTATCGCCCTTCTTGACAGCCTGGCCGGCCTTGACTTCAATCTTGAAGACCTTGCCTGCTGCGCCTGCTTCGATCTTGTTGGCGCCTGCGCCTGCGGAAGCTGCCTTGGGAGCGGGAGCTGCGGGCATGGGAGCGGTCTGAGCGGGAGCCTTGGGCATTGCGGGCATAGCAGCTGCGGGAGCTGCGCCGCCGGTTGTCTCCTCGACGGTTACTTCATATGCAACTCCATTCACGGTAATGGTATAGCTCTTCATTATGTACCTCCTGTGTGTACGAATAAAAGAAGTTTGATCTTAAATAGTAATTTCTAAAGGATATCGAATCCGGAACAATTATTTTCTTCCGATCCGGCGGATCTTGCGGACTACGAAGTCACCTGGTACCGCATTGGGCTCGGCCTGCTCACGGTATGCGGATACAGCGGCAGCGATCACGGCAATCAGCGCGTCGTCACCTGCTGTGGCCGGTGCTGCAGGGGTTCCCTGATCAGCTACAGGTACTGCGGTAACGAAAGGATCCGCGTTCTTTTTGGCTTCCTCTTCCTTCTTTCTGGCCTTCTCTGCTTTGTTCTTGTCCCAGGAGACAAAGAACTTGCCGAAACCTGCGATGATCAGGCTCAGGAGGATCAGAACAAAGAAAGTTGTTCCCATACCCAGGAGGGTATTCAGTCCGGCCTGCTGCATAAGCTCGCCGAAGGAATAATTTACATTGGTAACAATACCGGCATAATCCTCAAGGGACTTCACATAGGTCACGACGAAATCGGCGGTCTTCTGTTCACCGGCGACTTCTACAGTGACGATATAATTTCCCTCATCATCAACTGTGATGGATTTGTCTGTAAAGCAGTCTGCAGAACCGTTTCCGTCGGCGTCAGTTGTGAAATCAATATTGCCGATTTCTTCCTTCGCGGACGCCCAGCTCTGAATTCCGGAATAAACCGGTGCGTAATCTTTATAGTCTTCTATTGTGCCATCAGCGACGACCTGGTCCATCTGCTGGGCGGTCATCTCCGTATTGCTGTAGAGAAGACTTTGCGTTTCCTGCGGGATCTCCTGTACTTCTTCATTCTGTGCACTGCTGCCGCATGCCGTAAGGAAGACGAAACAGGTCAAAACCGCGAGAAAACCGATCAGTTTTTTTCTCATTTTTTGTCCTCATTCAGAAATCAAATCAGTTCGAGCATCGGTCCGGGGACCGGTGAACGAAAAACAGTGCTGTTCGTTCAAATCATCAGATCAGTATCCTGATCAGATGGAAGCATGCTTCCTGGAAGGAAGAGCCACGCGCTTGGAATAAAGCACTTCGACCGCACCGATGAGGTACTTGCGGATCTGAGAAGGCTCGACGATCTGGTCTACATAACCGTGGGCCGCTGCTGCATCAATGCTGTTCTGCAGTGCGTCATAAGCCTTAGCAGTCTCAGCGACCTCTTCGGCGGAACCGCTGCAGAGTACAGATGCCGCGAATTTTCCTTCGAGGATACCGACGGATGCGTCTGTGTAGGCAAAGGTCAGATCTGCGCCGAGAGCCTTGCTGTTCATAACACAGTAAGCGCTGCCTGCAGCACGGTTTGTGATGACGTTGATCTTCGGAACAGTTGCGCCTGCAAATGCTGCCGCAAGGCCTGCTGCAGCTGCTGCAACCGTATTCTCCTCAGCCTCTGTAGCCGCAAAACCGGCTGCATTGGTAAGGGTGATCACGGGGATCTCGAAAGCATCGCAGAAACGAACAAGTGCGGAAGCTTTCGCGCAGCCCGCTGTTGTCAGGGCGCTGCCGAAATCCTCGGCCTTCTTGCCGGTTTCGTCGAAGGATGCACAGCGGTTTGCAATGATACCGACTGTCGTGCCGCCGATACGGGCAAATCCGGTGACCATTTCTTTTGCGAAATCCTTCTTGGTCTCGAAGAACTGACCGCCGTCAGCAATCTCGAACAGAGCCGCGCGGGGATCTTCGACAAAGGCTGCTGCAGAAGGGCAGTCGCGGTTCAGATCATCCGCGCAGTCCTGTGCAGCGTCATCTTCGTTGTTGGAAGGAAGCATACCGACCAGGTCTCTGACCTGTGCGATAATCTCGTCTTCGCTTCCCACGAAGTCAACATCGCCGGCAGCTGCCTTCTTGGATGCTGCTGCGGTGTTGTTCTTGTCCTCGCGGTTGCCCGCCAGAGCGTTGGGGGAATTAACGAAAAGCTTCGCGTCATTCTCCATAAAGGCAAAGTCCGTCATGGCAGGGAACAGCGCGAGACCGCCGCCGCAGTTGCCGAAGACAACTGAGATCTGGGGAATAACGCCGGAAGCCTTAGCCTGCTGCGCATAGATCGCACCGAATGCCTCGAGGGCGTCCATACCTTCCTGCAGACGCAGGCCGGCGGAATCGATCAGGCCGACGACGGGGGCGCCGGTACGCATCGCAAGACGATACAGTCCGACAATCTTTTTTGCATGCATTTCACCGATGCTGCCGCCGAGAATGTCCGCGTTCTGACCGTAGACATAAACGAGCCTTCCGTCGATCAAACCATAACCGGTAATCACGCCATCAGAAGCCTCCCCAGCAGGTGCAGTGTTAAAATCTGTAGCTCTGGCCTTTACCATTGCACCGATCTCAACAAAGCTGTTTGCGTCGAGCAGAGATAGGATCCGCTGTCTCGCTTTTGAAGTACTGCTCATGTTTTGGACCTCCAAATCATTAATAAATTATTAAAATGCACTTTTTCACATGCAGTTATCAGTATACCACAGTCAGCCAAAAACAAAAACAGTCAATATGATAAAAAAATTAGCATATTAACGATTCGTTTGTATATAATTTGCACGCAAACTATGCGTGTGCCTCTGCGTGCAGTAAAACAGCAGCATGGAAGCAAGAATTTCCCACAAGGTATTGATGAATTTCGAGTCAATTTTACCAAATATTCTGCTGTTCCTTCTATAAATCACCCTGAAAGCGTGTATAAATATATAAAATACAGGAAATCAAAAGGTTCACGAATCCTTCTCTTTTTCAAAAAATCTTTTTCGTCATTTTTCACATAGCGAAAAAAATTTTTTAAGAAAGTGCAGAGTATCAGGGACTAAGCGCAGGACCCTTTTTTTCTTTTTTCTGCGGAAATTTACAGTCAGCTGTCCCAACCGGAATATCTATAGAACCGGCAGTTATATATCCAGTCTGGAGGAGACTTCCTCTTCCGCTTCCTCACGAAAAGCCTCCATATGGGTACTGTCAGGCTCGGGAAGCTCTTCTACCGAGCGGATTCCGAAGGATCGCAGAAACTGCTGCGTCGTTCCAAACAAAAGAGGCCTTCCCGGGACTTCTTTTCTTCCCACCTCTTCGACCAGGTCATAGGATACCAGACGATTGATGGCAAAGTCACTGTTGACCCCGCGGATATTCTCCACTTCCATTCTGGTCACCGGCTGCCTGAAAGCGATAATGGAAAGAGTTTCCAGAAGTGTCGGCGTCAGCTTGGGTTTTTTGGGTTCTGCCGCGATACGGATCAGATATTCATACAGCTCCGGTTTTGTAGACAGCTGTACGGATTCCTCATACCAGTTCAGGGAGACACCGCTGCTCTGCAGCCGGCAGCGTTCCGAGAGCCTCTCCGCGATCTCTATTGCCTTCTCTTTGGGAATATACAGTGCCTGGGCGATCGATTCGATCGGGACCGCCTCTCCCATGGCGAAAAGGATCGCCTCCATGGCTGCCATCAGTGTATCGTCTGAGTCCATTTCCCTTTCCGGTGCTTCTGTCTCCTGTTCCATCGTACCGGTAACATCTTTCGCTGTCCCCGGCAGGGAAGGGTCCTCGGTATTTTCTGCATCGGCAGGGTCTGCTGGCACAGGGATTGTTTCGACAGCAGCGTCCTCTGCCGTTTCACCGGACAAAACCGCGGAGTGATTCTCAAAAGAACCGGGATCCATATTCTGAAGTCTGATCTGAACATCTCCCACTGGCATATCCTCCTTCGGGTTACTGCTGCTTATCAGGATCCTCAAGATGAGCTGAAATAAGCGTTTCCTGAATAAAACTGTTAGAAATAATACTTAAGTTATACTAAGTAATTATAAATTAGTAATTATAAATTATAGAAGAAGAACCCCGGCATGCTGCCGGGGTTCCTGCATTTTTCTCATTTCTGATGACAGACAACAGAGTCGTGCCCGGCCTGTCTGCTGCAATATACCAGCGCATCAGAAGCTAATCAAAAGGGATTAGTTGTATTTGCGCTTTCTGGCAGCTTCGGACTTTTTCTTGCGCTTTACGCTGGGCTTCTCGTAATGCTCTCTCTTACGAATCTCCTGCTGGATGCCCGCCTTAGCACAGCTTCTCTTAAAGCGGCGCAGTGCGCTGTCCAATGTCTCATTCTCTTTGACAATTACGCTTGACATATTCTCTACCCTCCCTTCAGTCCCCTCAGTTCGACACCGAATGTCCAGACTGAACAGGTTATTTAATCATATTTTGGATGCAGAGGATTGTTGTTTTCCCGAATATTTTTTATCCTCTGCAAAAACATGCATTACAATTATAGCACAGAAATCTTCCGCGTCAACACTTTATTTGATCATTCCCCTGAGGACTTCCGGAGCTTTCTCCAGGGCTGCAGGAATACCTGCGGGGTTCTTGCCGCCGGCCTGTGCCATGTTGGGGCGTCCGCCTCCGCCTCCGCCGACTTCTTTAGCAACTGCCTTGATGAGGTTGCCGGCGTGGGCACCCTTCTTGATGGCATCCTCAGTCGCCATGGTCATGATGCTGACCTTGCCGTCCTTGTCGGAAATCAGGAGGACGACGCCGCCGCCCATCTTCTCCTTGAGCTGGTCGCCCAGGTCGCGAAGGCCGTTCATATCGACGCCGGGAACTGCGGATGCAAGGAACTTGACGCCGCCGATCTCCTGTACCTTGTCCATGACATCACCCAGAGCGGACTGGGCTTCTTTGGCCTTGAGGGACTCGACTTCGCTGCGGGCTGCCTTGAGCTCCTCCTGGAGCTTCTTGATATGATCTGCCAGGGTCGCGGGAGTCGCCTTCACCAGGGAAGCGGCCTCGTTCATCTCGCGCTCCATCTCTTCATAATAAGAACGGACATTGTCGCCGGTCAGAGCTTCGATCCTGCGGACGCCGGCTGCGACGCCGTTTTCGGAGAGGATCTTGAACTGGCCGATGCGGCTGGTATTGTCCACGTGTGTGCCGCCGCAGAGCTCTGTGGAGAAATCGCCCATCTTGACAACACGGACTTCGTCGCCGTATTTCTCGCCGAACAGAGCCATAGCGCCGCTCTTCTTGGCATCCTCGATGCTCATGACAGCGGTATTGACATCGAGGCCCTCACCAATCTTCTCGTTGACCAGATCCTCGACCTTTTTCAGCTCCTCAGCAGTCATTGCCTGATAGTGGCTGAAGTCGAAACGGGTCCTGCCCGCATCCTGATAGGAACCCTTCTGCTCGACATGGGTGCCCAGAACCTCGCGCAGGGCTTTCTGCATCAGATGGGTCGCGCTGTGGTTGCGGCAGGTGTCGCGGCGCTCTTTTTCATCGACTGTAAGAGTCACTTGGTCACCCATCTTGAACATGCCGGAAGTGACGACGCCGATGTGCGCGACCTTCTGGCCGGAAACAGGCTCGGTCTTCTCGACCTTGAAAGAAGCATTGCCGCAGGTGATGACACCGATGTCACCGACCTGGCCGCCCTTGGTTGCGTAGAAGGGGGTCTTCTCGGTGATGATGGCTGCCTGCTGACCGTCTGTGACAGCGTCCGCCACCTCATCGGGACCGGTCTTTCCGCCCTTTTCATCTGTATCTGCCAGATGTGCCAGAGCGACGATTTTGGAAGTATCAGTCAGGCGGTCGTAGCCGGTAAACTCGGTCACGAGCGCAGCATCCATCTGATCATAGACAGTCGCTGCGGCGCCGCTCATGCTGGTCTTGATCCAGGAACCCTTGGACTTCTGTCTTGCCTCTTCGCGTGCGGCCTCAAAGCCTGCCTGGTCGACGGTGCAGCCGTTCTCGGCAGCCACGTCCTCGGTGGAGTCGATGGGGAATCCATAGGTATCATAAAGAAGGAAGGCATCCTTGCCTGAGATCTCAGTCTTGCCTTCAGCCTTGAGTTTCTCCAGCATGCCGCCCAGGATCTCGAGACCCTGGTCGATGGTCTTCTCGAAGCGCTCTTCCTCCAGGCGGATATTGTTGAGGATAAACTCCTGCTTCTCTTCCAGCTCGGGATAACCGCCCTTGGAGCCTTCGATGACAGCCATTGCGAGGGTTGTCATAAATGCCTCGCGGATTCCCAGCTTGCGGCCCTGGCGGATGGCACGGCGGATCAGACGGCGAAGGACATAGCCCCTGCCCTCGTTGGTGGGCATGATACCGTCGGAGATCATAAAGGTCGTGGAACGGATGTGGTCGGTGATGATACGGACAGAGACATCCGTCTCATGATCCTTGCCGTACTCGCAGTGAGCCAGCTCACAGACCTTGTCGCGAAGTGCGCGGACCGTGTCGACATCAAAGAGGGACTCGACATCCTGCACTGCGACGGCCAGACGCTCCAGACCCATGCCGGTGTCAATATTTTTGTGCTCGAGTTCGGTGTAATTGCCGTGCCCGTCATTATTGAACTGGGAAAAGACGACGTTCCAGACTTCCATGTAGCGGTCGCCTTCGCCGCCCATGACATCCTCGGGACCGTTGCCCCACTTCTCGCCGCGGTCATAGTAGATCTCGGTGCAGGGGCCGCAGGGACCTGAGCCGTGCTCCCAGAAGTTGTCTTCCTTACCAAACTTATAGATGCGGTCTTCCGGAATATGCATATCATTTTTCCAGATCTCAAAAGCCTCATCATCATGTTCATAGACGGACGGATACAGGCGGTCGGGATCCAGGCCGACCCATTCGGTCAAGAATTCCCATGCCCACGGAATGGACTCTTTTTTGAAATAATCGCCGAAGGAGAAGTTGCCCAGCATCTCAAAGAAAGTGCCGTGGCGTGCGGTCTTGCCGACGTTCTCCAGGTCGCCTGTGCGGATGCACTTCTGGCAGGTAGTCACACGCGTGCGGGGCGGGATCTCCTGGCCTGTGAAATAAGGCTTCAGGGGCGCCATACCGGAGTTGATGATCAGAAGGCTCTTGTCATTGTGGGGAACAAGGGAGAAGCTGTTCATGCGCAGATGTCCCTTGCTCTCAAAAAACTTCAAAAACATCTCGCGCAGCTCATTTACACCGTATTTTTTCATTACGAACCTCTAAATTTATCGTTAAAAACCATGTTATGCCGTCAAATTTCATCACAGTGTCTCGCACGGGCGCTTTCACGGTGATGCTGCTTGACAGCTTGTTTTTAGAAATCGAACTTATCAAGGAACCATGCATCCAGCTGGTCGATCGGGACGCGGACCTGCTCCATGCTGTCGCGCATACGGATGGTGACAGCCTTATCCTCTGCGGACTCGAAATCGTAGGTCAGGCAGAAAGGTGTGCCGATCTCGTCCTGTCTGCGATAGCGCTTGCCGATATTGCCGCGGTCGTCAAACTCGCAGTTGTAGCGCCTGCTGAGCTTCTTGTAGATCTCAAAAGCGTCTTCGGAAAGCTTCTTGGAGAGGGGAAGGACACCGATCTTGACGGGTGCCAGCGCGGGATGGAAGCGCATAACGGTACGCTTGTCGCCGCCCTCGAGCTCCTCTTCGTCGTAAGCTGCGCACAGGAATGCCAGGGTGACACGGTCTGCGCCCAGGGAAGGCTCGACAACGTAAGGGATGTAGCGGGTCTTCTTCTGGTCGTCAAAGTAGGTCAGATCCTCACCGGAGGTGTTCTGGTGCTGGGTCAGGTCATAGTCTGTCCTGTCCGCGATGCCCCACAGCTCGCCCCAGCCGAAGGGGAACAGGAACTCGATGTCCGTGGTAGCCTTGGAATAGAAGGAAAGCTCCTCGGGATCATGGTCGCGCATGCGGGTCTCTTCGGGCTTGAGGCCGAGGGTCATCAGCCAGTTCCAGCAGAAATCCTTCCAATATTTGAACCACTCGAGGTCTGTATCGGGCTCGCAGAAAAACTCAAGCTCCATCTGCTCGAACTCACGGGTACGGAAGGTGAAGTTACCGGGTGTGATCTCATTTCGGAAAGACTTACCCACCTGGCAGATGCCGAAGGGAATCTTCTTCCTGGAAGTTCTCTGGACATTCTTGAAGTTTACGAAAATACCCTGTGCGGTCTCGGGGCGAAGATATACTGTCGCAGAGGAGTCCTCGGTAACACCCTGGAAGGTCTTGAACATCAGGTTGAACTGACGGATATCGGTCCAGTGGAACTTGCCGCAGGAAGGGCAGGGAACAGCGAACTTGTTGATGAAGCTCATCATTTCATCTGCTGTCCAGCCGTCAACGCTGCCGTCCAGAGTCATCTCCTTCTCGGCCGCATAGCTCTCGATCAACTGATCCGCACGATAACGGGAACCGCAGGCCTTGCAGTCCATGAGCGGGTCGGAAAAGCTTGCCAGATGTCCGCTGGCGATCCAGGTGCGGGGATTCATGAGGATTGCGCAGTCGACGCCGACGTTCTCGGGCGACTCAGTGACAAATTTCTGCCACCATGCCTTCTTGACGTTGTTCTTGAGCTCAACGCCCAGATTGCCGTAATCCCATGTATTGGCCAGACCGCCGTAGATCTGGGAACCGGGATAGATGAATCCTCTGTTGTTGCAAAGCGCAACGATCTTTTCCATTGTCTTTTCCATAACTCGCTGTAACTCCTTTGCTTGTTTTTTTATAACTCTCCGCACTTCCATTCTTTCCTGCAGGACGGTCACGGCGGAGATAATATCGCAAATCACTTTCCGGTGATTAAACAAAAAACCACCGAACTATCATTATAGAGCACGAATGTGTGTTTTTCAATATTAAACTTGCTCACCAATAAAAGAAAGCACAGGGAACCGGCCGATTATACCGGTACACTATGCTTTGCAGCTAACTCATCAGCTCAATATGGTTTTCAGGATCTCCAGGCTCTCGAACTTGTGACCCAGGCTACGCTCCATGGAAACAGCCGCGATGTGTTCCAGCTCCATGAGGACGGATTCGTTTACAGCGAAGGTGTAAAGCGTTTTGAGCGGGGAGCGGAGGATGTGGTTTACAGCCTGCAGGGCTGCCGGCGAGAAGCCGTCCGCTTCCCGCGGGGGCAGAAACTCTCCTTCGATGATCAGCGTACGGATCTCGAAGACAGCGCGGATCAGGCGGCGGGGAATCCGCCCCGACTCGAGCGCCTTGAAGGACTGGTAGACCAGAAGGAGAAGCGCTGCTTCATCGTTGTTTTCCCGGGTGATAAATCTGAGGATTTCCGTAAAATAGGAGGCGTATAAAGTCGCCTCCATATCTTCCCGGAGCTTTTCAAAAAAAGTCTGTATCTTTGCCTCCACCAGAACATTGGAGCTGCGGCCTTCCCTGATCCGATAGGTACCGAAGCAGAAGGGCAGGGAAGCCGCCATAAAGGCGCTTCCGGGGCGCCTGGCTCCGCGTGCAAAGCAGGAAATCTTCCCTCTCTCCCGCGTCAGCAGGACGACTCTGCGGTCATATTCGCCGATCGGCGTACTCCCCAGGACCAGCGCCGTGAGGCCTAAAAGATCATCATTCATAGCTCAACGTTTTTTAATAACCTGACACACTGAACGTGTTTTTCCTTTTTCCCATCTGTTTCTGATCATTCCGGATCAGAGTTTTCTCTCATCATAGCCGAAGGACCGCATCTGTGTGTCATCGTCCTTCCAGTCACGGCGCACCTTTACCCAGAGCTTGAGATTGACCTGGCACTGCAGCATATTTTCAATATCCTTCCGTGCGTCCGTACCGATCCTGCGCAGCATCTCTCCGCCCTTTCCGATGACGATGCGTTTATGTCCCTCGCGCTCGCAGACGATGGATGCATCGATATCGCAGATCTCTCCCCTGCCCTTGCGGGAGCGCATTTTCATGGACTCGATGGAGACCGCGATGCCGTGAGGAACCTCTTCCTGCAGCAGGCGCAGGGCTTTCTCGCGGACGATCTCCCCGGCGATCTCGCGCTCTGTCTGGGTCGTGACCATGTCTTCATCATAAAAAGGTTCGCCGACAGGCAGCAGGTCAAAAATATCCTTCATCAGCTGATCGACACCGTCCCCTGTGCGGGCGCTGACCGGAATGATCTCATGAAAAACACCTTCATGCGCGTACAGATCGATCACGGGAAGGATCTCTGCCTTTTTGACTTTATCAATCTTGTTGATGATCACAATGACAGGTGTCTTGACTTCCTTTAAAAGTTCAATGATCGCCTTGTCCTCATCTGAAAGCTTCTGACGGGGCTCCACAAGCCAGAGGATCACATCCACTTCCTTAAGGGTTCCTTTGGCAGCCTTGACCATGTAGGCGCCGAGCTTTGTCCGGCTCTCGTGGATACCGGGAGTATCCAGGAAAACGATCTGCCCTTCGTCCCCGGTATAGATGGTGCGGATCTTCGTTCTTGTCGTCTGCGGTTTATAGGATGTAATAGCGATCTTCTGCCCGATCATGCGGTTCATCAGCGTGGATTTTCCCACATTGGGCCGGCCGATGATCGTTGCAAAGCCGGCTTTTTTAACAGCAGGCACAGTACTCTCTTCTGCAGGGGCAGTGCTGTCTTCTGCAGAAGCAGGATCTGCCGTTCCGACTGTTGCTGCGGAGTCTATATCATTATTCATGGTTTCATTGCTTTCAAATGCGTCATTTACTTCAAAGGAAGTCTTATCTGTCATTTTTATCCTTTCTTAAACATGTTACTTCTGACACCTTCTCCAAGGACCATATGAGGACGATCTCCGGGCAGGCTCAGGTGTCCCGGAGAAACGGGACAGTCGGAACAGTCCCGTTTCTCCCGTTTGTTCCGCCCGGCAAATCACACGAGCTTGCTGATCTCTTCAAAGAGATCTGCATTGTCTCTGAGTTTGGCATCACTGCCGACGACACAGAGGCAATTGCAGTCCATAACAGCGTCAAGATAATCTGCAAGAGCCCGGATGTCCTCAGGTCCTGCATCCAGGACCTGGTCGCGTTCCTTCTGCAGCATCTCATCGGTGAGACCGGTGAGGTAGGAACTGAGGGAGTACCGTCCATAGACGAAAGGCGTCATGGGCTGGTCCAGTCCGCTCACGGCTCCTATGATATATTTGGTCATGGTGCGTTCGTCGGCGTCAAAGCTTCTGAGGAAGTCCGCCGTGTTCCTGAAAGTCTCGATCGTCCTGCGCAGATGGGGATCCCTATAGGAAACAAGGAATGCATTGCCCTCCCGGGTGAAGCTGCTCATGCAGCCATAGGCACCGCCTTCAACGCGAACCCGGTTCCATAGATATTCATAGCCGAGCAGTACGCGCAGTACGCGGAAGGCACCTGTACTGGGGCGTTCAGGAGCGGCATAACGGCCGGCACAGCATACGAACTGTACCTGTCCCGCCGTGGTAAGGCCCTCTCTTCTCCTGACAGGGACCGGATTGAATATTTCGGGCTCTGTCTGCATAGGGGGATTGAACTGTCCTGCAAGCTCCTTGACAGCTTCAAGGATCTCCGGGATGTCTTCCTGGCAGGCAGTGCAGTCGAAGGTCAGATTGTCTGTCCGGAAGATCACAGAGGCCATCTCCTGAAGGAGGCTGCACAGGTCTTCTATCTGATCAGCCGCTTTACAGGTCTGATCCAGGGTCCTGTATGCTTCAAGACCGGAGACCATATCCATGATCACACCTGCCTGGGTGAGATAAGACATGGAACGCTGGGCTGCGGTGGCATGTCCTGCAGAGGCCATTCCCGCGCGCATGCCGGCACGTTCTTCTTCCAGCACTTCCAGGATGCGCTCAGGCATGTGGTAATTGGTGGTCATGAGGATCTCACGGATCAGATTCAGGGCTTCCCTGAGGTTCTTGTGCAGAGTTTTGACGCTGACTTCAAAAGTGAGGCGATAGCCGTGTTCAGGTGCGGATTCCTCAGGCCCGTACCAGTTGTAGCCGCTCACAACCCCGCCGATACCGCCGGTGGAGATATTGATCTCGTGGCCTAGAGCTGCATAGCTGTAGGATTCGGTATCCAGGACACTGAAGAGGGTCTTGAAAATGCCGAGGCGGCGGATATATTTTTCCGGAAGATCTCGGATATCAAACAAAAAGGTCAGATAGTCGATCCTGTTGGTAAACTGAGGATGGGTCACTGCTGTGATCTTTATATCCTCTGCCTGGGAGCCGTTTCCGGCGACGGGCAGCACCCGGACCTTATTGAGGAGGGGCACAGCCTTCCTTGTCAGGTCCTCACGGCGCAGCATGGGAATCTTTTTCTTATCTTCTTCAGAATCCTCAGATTGCTGCCATGCCCGAAGAGCAGCGAGTTCATCGACGATCTTCTGTCTCTGCTCACGTGTGAGGCTGTCCGCATAGGACTTCATGCGCGCCCGCATTTCTTCATCGAGGCGGTCGGAAAGCCCCTGTTCAGGGTCCAGGACAACAACTGCGCAGTGCGGGTTGTCCAAAAAGCACTCTCTGATGAGTTTTTCAAAAAATCCTTTGTCCTTCTGCTGGCGGAGATAGTCAAAATATTCTCCGATCCCCAGACCAATGAAAGGTTTGGAGTCATCGTAAAGCCATGAATCAAGGGCGTTCAGGCCATAGACCAGACCCTTGGAGTAAGAACCGTAATCCGCCTCACGATAACGGAATTCATAGAGGTTGATGCCGGCCTCAAGAGCACGGGAATTAATCCCCTCTTCCGCGATTTTTTCAAGCGTCTCTCTTATTGTGCTCACGAATTCGTCCTTACGAGCCGGATCCGTGTATTTTGAGACTATCGAATAAAAAGGCTGGCGGATGCCGGACTCAAACATGGTATAGACATCTTCCCCCAGTCCCTTGTCCCGCAGGGCTTTTCGCACAGGTGCGCCCTCAGCATCGCAGAGGGCATAGTTGAGGATCTTGAGGGCAACAATGCGTCCTGCATCCAGGCTGTCGGGAAGAACGGCCAGGTTCCATGACAGATAGGATTTGCCCGCGGGATCCTCTTCAGGAAGGATCGAATATGTGCAGTGTGCCTCAATGGGCGCATCAAAAGCAGGCTCCGCAGGGATCGAGGAATCTATTTCGAGCCGGTCAAAATGGGACAGGTAGTGTTCATCGATCCAGGTCAGACGCTCTGCCATATCCATATCACCGTAAAGATAGATATAACTATTGGAAGGATGATAATAGCGTCGGTGAAAATCCAGATAGTAGTCATAGGTCAGATCGGGAATATTGACCGGGTCGCCGCCGGATTCATGCTGATAGGGTGTATGCGGGTACAGTACCGCATTGATCTCCCGTCCCAGAATGTCATCCGCCTGGGAAAGGGCGCCCTTCATCTCATTGTAGACTACACCGTTGACCGTGATCTCACTGTCTGCGCTGTCCGCTTCGTAATGCCAGCCCTCCTGGCGGAAAATATTCTGTTCTTTATAAATATTGGGATAAAAAACCGCATCCAGGTAGACATGCATGAGGTTTTTGAAATCCTTTTCATTGCAGCTTGCAACCGGATAAACTGTTTTGTCCGGATAGGTCATGGCGTTGAGGAAGGTGTTCAGCGAACCTTTAGCAAGCTCAATAAAAGGATCCTTGACAGGAAAGTCCCTCGACCCGCACAGTACGGTGTGCTCAATAATGTGAGCTACGCCGGTGGAATCTTCGGGAGGAGTGCGGAAGGCAATATAAAAAACCTTGTTATTGTCATTTTTGGGGAGCAGCGCCACGCGAGCACCCGTTTTTTTGTGCCTGAGCAGCCAGCTGTCGCTGTCGACATCCGGCAGGAACTCATGTGAAATAACCTCATATGCAGGAAGGGCCTCGATCCCGGCCTGGGTGTCAGAGGTAACTGAAGTATCATGGGTCAATTCCATATCGGGTTACTTTCTCCTTCTAAAAATATCTGTCGAAAAATATGTATATAAATAAGTATATAAATAAATAGTAGATAAAAAGGATCCGAAAAATGAGTCAGACAGAACCGTCCCCTTGACTCATTCCTCCTCCATGGCGTAGCTGATCTCATCCAGTTCGGCGTGGACAAGTTCAGCCCAGCTGTACTGGTTCATATAGTCACCCATGTAGGAGTAGCGGGATTTCTTTTTCTTTTCCAGCCAGTCGTAGAGGTCACACTCAATGGCATCCGTCGCAATCGCCATACTGCCCCGCTGCTTCAGGATGATGCCGGTCAGCCTGAGGCGGGTCATGGTATTCTGCAGATCCTGGCGGAGATTACTGAGGTAGGACCCCTTCTTCTCGGGATCACCGTCATCTTCCCATAAACAGGCAATGATCTCACCGTTGGTGGTCTGGGCTCCGCGGTTGTTGATGAGGAGTGCTACGACTTCTTTCGTTCGGGAATATTTGAATGCGACAGGTTTTCCATCGACGAAAAACTCAAAATTTCCGAAGGTCTGAGCGAAGACTCGCTTATGTCTGTTTTTTCCGACCGGATGGCGGAGATCATCAAGTTCCTCCTTCATACGGTCGGCTTCTGCAGGCTTGAGAATGTATCCGCTGGCATGGAGCCTGAAGGCATCATATCCATGCTCAGCTTTCTCCGTCTGGTAGATCAGGTTGATCTGGGGGTTGATGTCCCTGAGGTATCTTCCCAGCAGCAGACCGTCCATTTCGGGCATTTCCGTTTCCAGAAAAGCAATGTCAATCTTTTTCTTTCTCGCTGCAGCGAGTGCAGTGAGGCTGCTCTCATGGCTCAGAATTTCCGCGTTCGGAAGGAGGGAAGAAACATGCTCTTTTGTCTTTTCCAATATCTTTTTATCCGTATCTACAAGGAGAATCCTCATTGCATTAACCTCCTCGCGTGAATCTTCCGAAAATGCTGGTGTTCACGCTGCTCTCTGGTCATGTGAAGCGGATCGAGCTCTCCCACCAGGAGCATATCCGCATCATTGACAGCCGCATCGTGCAGAGGACCGGCCTTGAGATCGGCAATGACCAGGGCCGCAAAGCGGTCGTAGTTGTCATCATCAATAATGGGAAAATGATACTGCATGCGATACCAGTGGTCGGGATCAAAGCCAACGCTTCCAAGATAGAGCCGGTCGGCGGTCTTCTCGACTTCTTCAGGTCCGGCAGGTTTTCCGCGCATGGCACCGACATCCTCGCAGAACAGCATGGCATACACGCGCAGGATCCTGTTGCGGATCGTATCCCTGACTCCATCCCGTTCAATTACTGTATCCATCACCTGATAATAGTATTCCTGTGCCTGTTCGGATCTTTCAAAATGAATGATTGCATCATAAAATTTCCTGTCAATCAGTGAATAAGCCATAATGAAACTCTCCAGTTTTTAATGAACAATTTATGTAATAACACCCGATATTCTGTTCCCTATATCTACAGAGAACTGAACAGCACGTATTGATCATCTTCTATTACCATGGCGGTAAGCTTGCCGCCCTTGCCGCAGCCGGTGTCGATACAGATTACACCGGTTTCAGGAAGGGGACGCCGTCTGCCATATTTGAGGGCTTCCGCAGTCCTGCCGTCTCCTGCAAACCAATAGGGGGAATCAAGGGCAATATGGCCGGTGATCGTGAGGATTCCCCGGTAAATATTGCGCGTAACGATAGAATGGTCATGGATCAGAGTGTTTTTGTCATTTGCCTCAAGGGGTTCAACCTTGACACCTGCGTGCACGCATTGGTATTTCTCGTCCTTATAATACAGGCTGACATGCTCTTTCAGCCATGGAATCGTATCTTCCATCTTCTCCCCATGGTACTTGAAAGATTTGACCGTGTCATTTTTTCCGACCCGCACCCAGACGATATTTTCCATAAAGGACAGCTTGTCCGAAAGAAGATAGTCCTCATGGTTTCCGCGCAGCAGGACAAAGCGGTCGCCAAAATCGGCCTGCAGATCCTTCACGGTCTGAAAAACTTCCCAGGATTCGGAACCCCGGTCAAAAAGATCTCCCAGCAGGATCAGTCTGTCCGTCCCGGGATCAGGGCGCAGCTTGTTCAAAATAGAATTCAGTTGTGTGTCACAGCCATGAATGTCCCCTATCACAAATGTTTTCAAAAAAGACGTCCTTTCTGTCATTGATCTGATCCGTTTTTTTGCCAATACTATATTATAGCTGTTTTTTTCCGCTTCTACCACCTGTCTTAGGGTTCTTTTCAATCCTCTTTTCAAACCTTTTCATTTTTTACAGCTGCAGTTATGGGCTTTTGTTACAATTCGTACATGTACGAGGGAGCCGCATCAGGCCGCATGTATGAATAAAGTTCACATGAAATACAAAAACTGCATATAGGCAAAAAAAGAAATATTATGTACAATATGAAAGAGAATATGTTCCAATCATTCCTCGACCAATGCGTTTACAAAATCTGATCACAGCCCTGTTCTGTCTTCTATGACTGAAACAGCTCAGATCCTGCTGAACGATTCACTTTCACACTTGAGAAGGTGCAGACAAACCAAAATGGAATTGCCTAAGACTGACCCCAGAAAATTTAATAAGGATTCCATTACTGAAAAAAAGGATTTTTCCGAAGTTTTTGAAGAGAATTTCTCAGGAATCTATAACTTTGTCTATGCCCGGCTTCTGCATCGCGAGCGCACGGAAGATCTTGTCAGTGAGATTTTCCTCAAGGCAATGAAACACTATGATTCGTTTGATCCGTCCATTGCTTCTGTAAAAACATGGCTGGTCAATATTGCCAGAAATACGCTCATTGATGAATTCCGCAAAAGCGGCCGTGCCCAGGTTTTTTCTCTGGACGCGGATACGGAGTATGTAGAGCCTTCCAAAGAGGATGTTTATCCTGTTATGATGAATCCTGTCAACCGGGAGGCATATGAGATCCTTTCAAAACTCAATGATCAGGAGAGAGAGCTCATAGCCATGATCTATTTTCAGGGACTCTCAAATCCTGAGATCGGACAGATTCTCGGGATCAATGCAAAGGCTGTCAGTGAAAGGCATAGACGTCTTCTTGCCAAGTGCAGAAAGCTCGAAGGAGACAAAAAACTCTCCGATTTCCTTTAAAGCAGTATTGACTAAATATTATCCAAAAACAGTAAAACCGCCAGCTGACTGGCGGTTTTTGCTGTCTTATTCGGATTTTGAGGGATTCGGATCTATTCCCGGAACAGGAACGCCCCACCCGGTGCCTGTATCAGCCCCAGGCTGAGTATTTGATTTCCTTTGCGTTTTTAGTGCTGCCTGGTTCCTGTAAGATGTACTATCCCCTGCAGCTGAAACCATCTCCAACTCGTCAAAACTGAGGATCTGTCCGTATGTCTCTTTCTTATCGGATTTCTGATCTGCATTTTGATCGACGAGCTCTGAAGAAGCAGGAGTATTATCATCAAACAATTGTACCCGAAGCCTGTCTTTAAAATCTGTCTCCCCAGAAAAATCCGCACTTTCAAAAATTTGTTCCGCCTTACTCATGATAACTCCTGTGAGGGTCTGTACTGCCGCTTACTTTTTCCCATCTGTGAACATTTTGCCTTAAGCAAAACTCTACTATATATCCATACGTATAATACAAAAAAAATCCACAGATTATTTAAAAAAGTCAGGTAAAAATATGGCAATTCGTCAGGCATCCAAGTGCTGCGATCAGGATCTTTCTTGTTTTAACTTCATATTCTACCGACATTGGATTATGAAAGTCCCGCATAGAAAAGATTTTGCAGCGACATGGAAACACAATCATCCACTATTTGCCAAAGGTATCGATCACCCCTTCATCATAAAGATCCCCGGGTTCTCTGATTCCTCGAAAGCCATCGATTTCTTTCAGCCTTTTTTGTGTTTTATAAAGTATGAGTAAAGAAGCGATTATAAAAAATGCAAGCAAAAAAATGACAATACTATATAAATCCATATTATAATCTACTCTTTTTCTTTTTCTCAAACCATCTGATCACACTCAGATCTGAAACTATAAACTTCCAGATAATACCCAGAATGATAAGTTCTATCAACACAACCCCCAGCTTCCATATCGGAATACCCGTTCCAGGTGAAGTATTTAGAGCTTCGTCTCCGACAGACGCTGCAAACGCCGGTACTGCCATCTGAGTAAAACCAATTGCGAAAACAAGTCCGGTTAAAATCCTTTTACGAAATCTGCCTGCAATTCTTTCAAATCTTTGTTCTTTCCGAAATTTGTTATTACTTGAAATAAATACGATTGACGCCAGCATTTGCTTCTCCGTGTCTCAATAAAATAGTATAAAAAGCATCAATGTAAAATATCATTATTAACAACACATAAATATATGTTAATACACTGCATGTATACAGAATATAGCATAAAACAATAAAAAAATGAAGAGCAAAAATATTGCCGGTGCAATATTTTCACTCTCCATTTTTATGCAGTGCAGTCATATTCAATAAAGAACCCCAAAAACCAATTTCGTTCTTTCTTCTACTTACTAAATACGAAAGCTTGTGTTTTTAAGCCTGACATGCCTGCGCACGTGCTGTACCCGACATCACTTTTCGACATTAATGTACTCATTCAGCCGGGAGCAGATTTCGAGAAAATATTTAAAGACTAAAATAATAAGTAGAAAACCAGCTAATCCATTACTCACCAAAGGAATCAATTACGTCATCATCATAATGATCCCCAGGTTCTTTAATTGCTCGAAAACCATCTATTTCTTTTAATCTTTTTCGTGTTTTATCAAGAATGACCATTGAGACGACTATTAATAGCGCAAGTACAAGAATAACAATATTAGATAAATCCATATTACACTCTTCTCTTTTTCTTTTCCTCAAACCATCTGATTACTCTCATATCTGACATTATAAATTGCGAATTTACACCTAGAACTATAAGTTCTATCAGCATAATACTCATCCTACATATTGGAGTACCTGTTTCTGATGAATAGTACAGATATTCCTTTCCTGTTGACGCTGCAAATGCCGGTAATGACACCAAGGTAAAACAAAGCGCAAAACTCATTCCCGGAAAGCCCCATTTCCGGAATTCATAGCCAATTCTGTTACTTATTATTTTCTTACAGAACTTGACATTGTTTGAAAATAATCCTATTAATGAAAGCACTGACTTCTCCCATACCCAAAACAACAATCATAAAAGCATCAATAAATTATTACTTTTTAATATTTTACCAGTATTAAGCCCACAAATATTTTTGTTTACATCAATATAAATCAATTTTGCATCATCCAAGTCACTCAAAATAAAGAATTTGTTGTTAGTATTTGTCCGAGGCATTCACTATTTACCACTTACCTATAAACAAATGTATATGCGCGTTATGCTTACAAATCTCATCATAAAAAATAGAGAACGGATATTTAGCCAAGCAATCTCGTTCCCCATTTTAAAAAGTAATGCCAATATGCATATCAACGAAATAAAACTATTTCACAAAAAGTCTTACATGATGATATTAATATACTCCTCTAAGACTATCCATAATCCTTTCAAAATCAGTAAATTGAATATACATATTTTTATTGTTATGGTCCAGAATCCGGGTTTTGGCATTAATATATCGGATCATTTCACACATTTCTGCAGGAGTGGAGGCATCTGACACAATACGTACCATGAGTTTGTATTTCTGCACAGTATCACCTTCATGTGCAACCAGACTAACCTGAAATTTTTCGGAGCCCAGATCAGCATATCCCTGCATAGAAGCAATTGTCCCGGCTCTGTCTGCAAATTGATAATAAACAAAAGGTGCATGCTTATACGGTGGTTTAGATGGTTCCGGAATCATTTCAGAAGTATGTTTTTTTCCAAATGCCAGCTCGAGCATCCATTCAATAATATTGATACCTATGGCCTTTTTCAATGTCTTTCCAGAACAATCAGCACTCATTCTCTGAGCCATCTCCAAAGCATAGAACTTTCCTTTATTATCTTTAATAAACTGGAACCAGGAGATTCCATTCTTACAGCCTATATCTTTCAGAAAAGCAATGCACTTCTCATCAACTTGTTCCTTGAATTCATGGTAGTCTGTAAGTGCACAGGTACCAATTAAATACAGGAAAGTAGGATATCCAGGCTGTCTGAAAACGCAGCCGCTGTAAACATACCTGATTACATCATCAGCCAGAAAATAATAGCGCCAGGATTCTTCCCCCGTAATATATCTTTCAATCAGTATTTTGCCGCTTTCACTTTTTTCTCTTGCCTTTTTGCACCCAGCAATCAGCTCGTTTTCATTATAACATATGCTCAGGCCTTTATTGCCCGTGCCGTCGACTGGTTTAACTACCACAGGATATTCAATGACAGTAAGTTCTTCCGGTAAAGGTGGGTTCGAGATAGTATATTCGTCCACAATCGGAATACCAATTTCCACGCATTTCGATTTAAAGGCACTTTTATCCCTCGCATACTTCCATGCGGCGTCTTCAATATAGCAGGGAAGTCCGAGCCTGTCGGTCAGTTCTTTGACTCTGTCAAGGTTAAATTCACTGATTCCTGCAAATATAGCGTTGACCTTTTCTTCTCTGCATTTTTTTTCCAGCTGGTCAAGATCATTTGTATTGATCATCCAGTATTCATCCGCTGCTTTTTTTGCATCAGAATAGTCCGGATCCAGATTATCCGTCACAATGGTATAGTAACCCATATCTCTGGCAATTTCTACAATCTCGATACTGCCTAAAGAAGTACCCAATATTAAAATCTTATTCATTGCTTTTCTTCTGGACAAAGAATATATTACTTAAACCATCGTAAAAAAGAATAACATCGATTTCAATCAATATTTCTTCAATCAGATTTAGTGAGAATCCGGCCAGTTGAACTAGTACAAAAAGAATTATCTCTCATCATCCGGACATTCCTGTAAATGTTTAATCAGAATAGTCTACGCAATCTTTGAATCGATGTGAACAGATTACATTATTTCATTATAATCTGAATCATTAATCTTTCTAATTACGCGTGCCGGATTCCCCACTGCAACTGAATTATCCGGAATGTCTTTTACAACCACAGAACCGGCTCCGATAATAACATTGTTTCCGATATGAATGTCGCCAATAACCGTTGCATTAGCTGCAACATATACATTATCGCCTATTATAGGATAATCCTCGCCTCTTCTTCCAATAACTACTCCTGGGCCTACTCGAAGATTTTTCCCGGCTCTTGAAGGACCAATCATGCTCAAACAGTGTGAAACAAGTAAACCACCTTTTATATCGCCAATTATTTCGACTGTTTTATCAAAAGGTCTGATTACATTCTCTAACTTTATCATTACCCTGGCAGCTTTATTAGCATTCTTCAATCTGTAATAATAAACATTATTATAATCATTATTTTTTAAGCATATCATTAATCGTCTAATTCGAGAATTACTGAATATATGTTCCCATCTAAGGTTACGATCGACATCTTCTGCAATTATTTTTTTCGTATTCTCATCCGCCAATAAGTACGATAACAGTTTAAACAATTCAATATCCTCCCCTAGTGTAAATATCATGCTGTTTCGATTTCCGAAGTCATCTTGAATTATTTACTTTCATAGTTCAAACTTTTGTCTTTAATCTGCCTATTGCTTACAACAGTTATACACCTTAATAACGCCTTTTAGATTATCTGCCCTCCTTCCAATCAGTTCCGAATCATTTGCATTGATTGTCCAGTACTCATCCACCATTTTCTCTACTATCGAATATTTTCAAAGATAAAATATCGCTAACTATTCTTATTTATTTTTCAGCTTCTCAATGATATTAGATGCAATCGCTGCCATTCCTTTATCTCCAGGGTGATTTGCCACTGCTTCTTCCTCAACAATATGTTCTCCCCCATCCTTGTCATAAACTATAGTATTTAGTCCACAAAAGTATTCTTTATTGTTAGTAATCCCTTCTAAGGAAACGAACTCAACACCAGTCTTTTCAGCAACATTTTTTTCTAATTCCGTTGAATAATCGTCACTCCAAAAGTCTTCAATAACAAGAATTCGTGCTTTTGGTGCTTTTTCCTTTACATAGTTAATCAATGAAACATAATCTTCTTGATATGTCGTTAGATTTCTTACATTCTCACCTAACTGAATAGTTACCAGATCTAATTCCGGGCTTAAATAATAATCTAAAGAATTTAACGTTTTATCCCTGTCACGGCTTTCTGTTTCCCATTCTACAAAGTTATAAGGAGTCCCCTTTACATAATCATAGTTTTCTTCCAGATACTTCAAAACCAAATGAAAATAGTCATGCTCCTCATCAGACGCAGCCATGCCAATCTCATTCCACCAAATGTTCTCAATACCATGCAATGTAATACTATTGCCAATTGCTAAATAGTTATACTCATCATTCGGACTTTCTATATCTTCTCCAGAAAGCACACTCTCATCAGATGATTGTGATATTGATGTATTCATTTCCTGCATCTGCAGACTCTGATTTTTTTCATTTTTGGTAGCTTGATATCCGCACCAGCATCCGCAAAAAAGAATAATCAAAGCAAAAAATACGATAAGCAAATCCCATTTTTTAATGAACTTAAACAGTTTTTCTATGACTAACTTAATAATAACAGACATGGCACATGCGACTGAAAAAACAACGATACATGTTATAAAATATTGTTCTATGCCACCTCCAAACACCTTGAAACAATTTATTCTTTCCAAAGCCCTGAAAACAACCATGTGACATAAATATATTTCCAAGCTTATGCTACTAATAAAAGAAACTGGCTTTAAGGGACGAATGTTCAGCGAAACTCCAAATGCTAATATTGACGCTGTTAAAAGAGCGCGTGTTATTGTATTTGCATTAATATAATATAATACAACAGATAGAATGATTATAATAATTAAATGCCACCACTTCGTCTGTTCTATTTTGTCCTTGTATAAAAAGATTAATCCCCCTATCAAGAAATAGCAGAACGAAAAAGCGAAATTTCTTCGGCTAATATCAAAGTAATATTGACAGATCAAATTCAGTCCGAGAGCAATTAGAAATGCAATCCATCCTATTTTTTTATTTTTAAGCAAAACACAAAAGAAAGGGAATGACATATAGAAGATAAAAATAATTCCTAAAAACCATCCTACTCCTATAACAGTGAACTCCATCGGAATAAATCCATGAAAAAGTGTTGATTCGACTAATGCTTGCATTAATGAATCAACGCTGAAGCTCATGCACAAGTCAAGCATTATCATAACTATAAAAAACGGCAATATTTTCGAAAAGCGTCTCCGATAAAAATTATCCCAATTTATGCTGCCGTCCAAAAATGCGTTATAGTATCCACAACACAGGCCAAAACTGGAGATTGCCATGAAAAGATAAACAAAATCATCAAATGAATTGACCATCCAAATAAATAAATCACCCGGAATAGCATAAGAAATATTATATCTGATGTGCATTAGAACGATTCCTATACAAGCAATCATTCTTAGCAAATCGATTCCATTCTTCTTTTCATTATTCATTCTTAGCGCCTCCATTTCTGCTTTGCTTTGAAATACCCATTTCCTTTGCTAATCTTACAGTTCCTTACTTTCATAAAGGAAAGCAGCAAAGCCTTTTATAGTAGAAAGAGGTTCTAGCAGTATGCCAGAACCCCTAACCACCAAATTTGATTTTTTCCAATATACAAAAGATTACTATTTGGGTTTGATATGCCAACAGCAAGCGTTACACCTGGCATCACTTTTCGGCATTTACATACAAATCCTAGTGGCAACAGATTACAAGAAAATCTATAAAGACTTTAAAAATTATAGAGAACCAGGCAATCCGCTATTCACCAAAAGAATCAATTACCCCATCATCATAATGATCACCAGGTTCTTTAATTGTTCGAAACCCATCCATTTCTTTCAGTCTTTTTCGCGTTTTATATAGTATGATTGAAGCAACAATTATTAAAAACGCAAGAACAATTAGTATAATATTGGACAAGTTCATATTAATACTTTCTCTTTTTCTTTTGCTCAAACCATCTGATCACTCTCAAATCAGAAACCACAAACTGTGAGAGCACACCCAGAACTATAAGTTCCATTAATCCAATACACATCTTCCATACCGGTGTACCTTTTCCAGAAGAAGTATTGTTATCAGGGTTCATGATCGAGTTTACAGTAGCCGATCCTGAGCCAGCGTTTCCTGATTGTGATATAGATTTATCAGCTTCCGAATTATTCTGCTCATTTACCAAGTCTTTTGGATTCTGCACACTCTCTATGGTATTCCTGTTCTCATTTATAGCTAGGCTTCTGGAACCATTTGCAGAATCAAGGTTACCTGCGCCTGTTGACTCTACAGAGTTATTTGAACTTCCAGAATTGCTATTGCCGCCAGAATTGCTATGGCTGCTGGAATTGCTATAACCACCAGAATTGTTATGCCCTCCAGAGTTATTATGACCACCTGAATTATTAGGACCTATAGATGTTTGAGAATCGTCAGAATCGTCAGAATCCTTGTAGTCTGACGAATCAACCGGTTCAGTCTTACCAGAGTTAGACGGATTCAAAGGATTATCCGGGTTATCAGGATTGTCCGGGTTGTCCGGATCATTCAGCCCGCCCGGGGCAATCGGGATATTAGGATTGTCCGGGTTGTCCGGGTTATCGGGATTATCCGGGTTATCGGGATTATCCGGGTTATCGGGATTATCCGGATTGTCCGGGTTGTCGGGATTGTCAGGGTTGTCCGGGTTATCGGGATTATCCGGGTTGTCAGGATTGTCCGGGTTATCGGGATTATCCGGGTTATCAGGATTGTCCGGGTTGTCGGGATTGTCGGGATTATCCGGATTGTCCGGGTTGTCGGGATTGTCGGGATTATCCGGTTTGTCCGGGTTATCAGGATTGTCGGGATTATCCGGTTTGTCCGGG
>JBGUPU010000039.1:0-53400 GCA_045130475.1 Lachnospiraceae bacterium | reverse complement strand
CCGGCCGCTCGCCAAGGCCCTTCGGCTGTTTGTGCAGCTTGACGAGACTCAGAGCCATCAGATACCTTTTGACCTTTACATCATATTATAAAAGAAAGAAATATATTCTAAAAGATTTCTGCACATTACAATACACGCCCAAAATAGGACGTGTACGTAAGTTGTTGGTGAATATGTATTATTTGGGGCACTGAGGACAGTGAGGGTGTATCAAAGAAGGTTTAAGAGAGAAGTGTCCCTTCAGCACCCCAAGGCGGGTTTTCCTGTTTGGGGCGGCAATCCTGTTACGCGGCTATCTTCGCCAGGAAGTTCATCATGGTCATCTCGTCTTCGTAGGTAACAGTGAAGATGCCAAGCTGATCGTCATGGCCTTCGGTCAGTCGGAGTATACCTTCGATGTACTCTTCCTCATTCTTCATGTTATAGAACTCGTCGTTAGAACCCATCAGCCATACGGGATGTGCGCATTTTTCAAGTGCTGCGTGGAACTCTCTGATATCGTTTGCTGTTCTGATCTTCATGATTTATACCTCCTGTCGAGTTTTTTGCGGCTCTCATCCGCTTCCTTTTTTTATATTTCTTTCGTATGATACTTAACGGTAGTTGTTGCTGTCTGATCAGGTTGTTTTCCTTGATCTGAGTATATAGTACCATCAGGAACTCATGATAATAAGGTGTTTAAGGGACAGGAAATATAAAGAATCAGACGCCTGAAAATAGTTATTTTGTGGTGTTTTAAAATGAAAATCAAAGATTTTTGGTGAAAAACTGCTCTAAAACAAAAAAATACCGACAAAAAGAAAGAGCGGAGAGAAAGAGCTGTGCTTGAGAGAAGGAGCTCCGCCTTTTGTCACAGAGGTTCTGTCTCCCTCAACGAGAAGCAGATTCATGACACATGCAAACAGGCTTGCATATAGGCTCTCGTTAAAGCTATTGGAGCACCTATAAGCTTGTATAAGCTATAGAAGCATCCGTTTTTTTAAAGCTATGAAGAGAAAAAGCAATAAAGAGAACAATAAAGGCAATAAAGTCCGCAAAGCCGCTGACTCTGAGAAGAGAACAGAAAACCAGACGATGTCCGCAAATCCGGCGGCCGATCTGGAACAGTCCCTGAAAAGCAGAATGGACATCATGAAGTTCCGCGGAGTGATCAGGGATATCCGGGTCAGTGAGAGCAAAAGCGGCAGGAGCCTGATCGTGACGATTCTTCCGGAGGGAGAAATCGTGTCTTTTGGCACGCTTACTGTCGATTTGAGCGGTATTGACAGTGCCGCAAAATGGAAGAGAAAGAAAAAAACGGTCTATGGCAATGTAAACGGAATTACGCCGCGGGTGAATCCTGCCTTTTTTCAAAAGCTTCGGGAAGAGGTCAATTCCGCACTGCAAAGCTGGAGGCAGGCCCATCCTTTTTCCGATGAGATGAAAGACGCGCTCGACTCCGGGGATGCCAGGGAGCTTTTGGGTGCCCGCAGGATGGAGACACTCCGCTTTCTGGCCGGAAAAGGAATGCCCGGATCCGGCAATATGAGGACAACATTTTCAGCAAATGCGCTGGAAGCAGAATGGAAAAGCCATCCCTACAAAGCGGTATGTGATTTCCGGACAGGAAAGATTACTTTTTCCCTTTCAAGAGCGGATTTCCTCTATGAGTGTTTTTCCCGCTCCATGAAAGAGATCAGGATGCTGGGTGAGATCAATGCTTATCTGAAGGAAAAAGAGATCCCGGCCAAGGTGTCCTATGCGGGCAAGCCGGGGGATTTTCAGCTTACATTTCCGTTTGCATTGTCCACGGAAACCGAGACGGTGGCCGTCGAAAAATCCTATAAGAGGATCGTTCTGGCTGCGTATCGGAGCGCCCGGGCGAAAGCGGACCAGAAAGAAAAGGAAGCGGAAAAACTCTTGAAAACCTGTCCCTATTACGGAACCTATATCGCCCAGGCGGCCATGACCACGATTGAGGAGAATGGAAACCGGCTGACAAGAGGACAGATTGTGAATCTCCTGCGGGGAACCAATATTTCAGACGATTATGTAATCGGGGAATATGCAGGAAAATATAACCTGATTTCAAAGGCGGAGCTCACAGAGATTCTGAATGTTCTGGCTCAGTTTGATATCATTCGGGAGAGGCGTGTACACGGGGAGTATCAGGATTATTATGTCTACCATGTTTCAGCGCGGGGAAAGCTCCTTGAGCGTCTGCAGAGTGATTCTGCACCTAAAAAGAATCCTGTCACGGAACAGGAATATCATCTGGTTTTAAAGGCAGTCCGGGAAGATATTCCCATCCTTTCTGACAGAGAAAGGCAGAAACTTCTAAAAGCCATTGTGGACAAGCCCGGCCTTTTCCTGACTGATCCGGCACTTGTTCTGGACTGTGTCGAGCGGATGGGGGAGCCGGCCGCCGATTACCTGAAGACATATTTCAAAGAAGAAGGAGACAGAAATAACAGAAAAATCCTGAAGCTGCTTGTAAATGCAGCTGACGGCAAGGGAAAAGAACTTCCCAAAAACGGCGCCGATATTTTCCGGGAGAGAAGAGAGCAGAAACGGCGGGAGAAGGAAGAGGCGCAGAGAAGGGACAGGCGGCTCTTTGACCTGGTGCTGACAGGGATTCCCGACAATTATGTCGACCTCTATCCTGCGGCCAGAATGATGCACAGGAAGTTAGTGCTGCATATAGGACCGACCAATTCCGGCAAGACCCACGATGCCATTGAAGAGCTCATGCGGGCGGAAACCGGAATCTATCTGGCCCCGCTTCGCCTTCTGGCTTATGAGCAGTATGAGAGACTGAACCGGGCGGAATGTCCCTGTTCCCTGGTGACCGGAGAAGAACAGTATCTGATCGAGGGGGCACGGCACCAGTCGTCCACCATAGAGATGCTCAGCTTCAAGACCTATTATGATGTGGCTGTCATTGACGAGGCACAGATGATCGCGGACAGAGCCCGCGGCGGGGCCTGGACAGCCGCCATCATGGGTGTCTGCGCGGAGACCGTGCATATCTGCGCCGCTCCGGAAGCGGAACAGCGGCTGATCGGAATCATCAAAGACTGCGGAGACGAGTACAGCATCGTGCGCCACGGGAGAATGACACCCCTGGTCTATGAGGATAAGGTTGTTTCCTTCCCGGAGGATGTGAGGGCGGGAGATGCCCTGATCGTTTTTTCCAGACGGAATGTCCATGCCGTTGCCGCCCAGCTGCAGAAAAAACATGTCAAGTGCAGTATCATCTACGGTGCCCTTCCCTATGACGTCCGCCACAAACAGGCGGAACTGTTTGCGGAAAAGAAAACAGACGTGGTGGTTGCCACGGACGCGATCGGCATGGGTATGAACCTGCCTATCCGGCGTGTGGTCCTGATGGAGACAGTCAAATACGACGGCTTTAACAGACGACACCTGAACTATGGAGAAATTGCCCAGATCATCGGCCGGGCAGGGAGATTCGGCATCTACGACGTGGGCTACTGCGCAACCGCCAACGGCGATGAAAAGGTAAAGAGGGCTGTCAACAGAATTCTGCATCCCATCGAGAAAGCCGTGATTGATTTTCCGGAAACCCTTCTGACAGTGGATGCTCCCATCCTGGACCTGATCAGGAAATGGGAGCAGGTCATTCCTGCAGAGGGATGGCAGAAAGAGTCCGTCGAGCAGATCCTCCGCCTGGCGGAAATGACAGACAGCCTGCATGCGCCCAAGCGCCTGGCTTACGATTTTCTGACCGTTCCTTTTGAGGACGACAATAACGAACTGCTCGATATCTGGTATGATATTTTCAGACTGGAAGTCAAGGGTGAAAAATACAGCATCTATGACCGGGTCGCCGCAATCACCCTGAAAAACTCTGCCTCTGCTGACTCGATCGACGCCCTGGAACAGCAGCACCATGTCCTGGACCTCTACTTTGCCCTGGCCCGCAAGTTCCAGCCCCAGGAAAGCACTCTCGACTTTATCATGGATAAGAAGAAGGACTGCTCGGAGCGGATCATGAAGGTGCTGGAGCGCCAGGGCTTCAAGGAGAAGAGATGCAAATCCTGCGGCAGGATGCTGCCCTGGAATCATCCCTACGGAATCTGCGACCGCTGCTGGAATCCGTACTAAAGAGGGTGAAGACAGGGAGGAGACACAGAACCGTCCCCTGTCTCCTCCCCCTCCAGAACCCTCCCCCCTGTTTCCTCCGAAGGAGTAAAAAAATGACTGAAAAAGAAAAAATGCTCCGGCAGGAGCTGTATGATGCCAATTATGACGAGAGTCTGATCGCGGACAGGACCCGCTGCAAGGTCCTCTGTCAGAAATACAATAATCTCCCCATCGATGACTTCGAGGCGCGGGAAAAATTGATCAAGGAGATCCTTGGCAAGACCGGGAAGGCAGTGTACATTGAACCGGATTTCTGGTGCGATTACGGGTGGAATATCAAGGTCGGTGAAAACTTCTATGCCAACCACGGGCTGGTCATCCTCGACGGGGGCGGAGTTACTTTCGGTGACAATGTCTTCATTGCTCCTTCCTGCGGTTTTCATACAGCCGGACATCCGATCGACTATGAGCGTCGGAACAAGGGATTGGAATATGCCTATCCCATTAAAGTCGGTGACAATGTATGGATCGGGGCGGGGGTGCAGGTCATGCCCGGCGTGACCATCGGCAGCGATGTCGTAATCGGCGGCGGAAGTGTCGTGACAAAAGACATTCCGGATCACAGTGTGGCGGTCGGCAATCCCTGCAGGGTGATCCGTAAGACGAGGGAGGAATAATCGTGAAACTGGTTCAGCTGGAGTATTTCTGTGCGGTCTGCCGCTACCACAGTATCACGAGGGCGGCAGAAGAGCTGTATGTGACGCAGCCGACTATTTCGGTCGCCATCAGGGAGCTGGAGAAGGAATTGAAGCTCCGGCTTTTTCATCATGAAAAAAACCGGATCTCCATTACCCAGGAAGGGGAGGCCTTTTACCGACGGGCTGAAGCTGTTCTGAAGGAGACCCGCGCCATGGTCACGGAGTTTTCCTCAATGGGGGAGAAAGAGACCCCGATCCGCATCGGAATTCCGCCTTTGATCAGCACAGTCTTTTTCCCTTCCCTGTCCGACCGCTTTCAGGAGAAGACCGGCCTGCCTGTGCAGCTGTTCGAATACGGTTCAGTCAAGGCCTGCAGAATGGTGCAGGAGGAGAGTCTGGACCTGGCGCTGGTCAACATGGATTTTTATAATATCGATCAGTTCAACTCCCACGTTCTGATGGAGGACTCCTATGTGTACTGTGTCGGCAGAAACCACCGGTATGCAGAGGAAGAGAAAGTCACTTTTGACATGCTGCGGGATGAGAAAGTCATCCTCTTTAACACGGATTCCGTGCAGAACGAGACCGTGCGAAGCCGATATGATTCTATGGGAATTATGCCGGATGTTCTGGCCTATACCAGTCAGCTCTACACGATCCTGAATTTCCTGCGCGGCGGTGACTGCGGTGCATTTCTCTATTCTTCCCTGGCGGTGAACCCGAGAGACTTTGTGCAGCTTCCGATCCATCCGGAGATCACCAGCAAGTTCGGAATCATCTGGAAAAAAGGCATTTTTATACCCGAGCGCACAATGAAATTTATACAGTTTGTAAAAACCTACCATCCCCTTGGATGATAAAAGCATATTCCAAAAGCATCCTTTAAAAGTATCCTTGAATGTAAAAAAGCAGAGACTGCAGCCCGCTGCCCTAACAAACAGACAGCAGGGCTGCAGTTTTTTTGATTTGTCCGCTGCCCCAACAAACCAAGGCAGCAGGGCTGTAGTTTTTCTAATTTATCCGCCCCAATGATTTGCCCGCCTGACTGATCTGTCCATATACAACTCCCTGACTGATCTGTCCATCTGCAAACTCTGCAAACGGCAGATTTCCTGAAAACACAGTCACTTTTATATCTCTTTCACATGTCAAATCACAGGCATACCGATGGTGATTTGCTATAAATTTTAACTATGATAATCTAAAAATCATCAAATTTACTTTCTGCTAAGCGTCTCTTACAATAAAAACAGATCAGATGAATCCCGGCCGGATCATTATCCTTCGATGCTACATTTGCTTTTAAAGAACTTTTTTAGAGGAGGGAGAGAATCAACATGAGTCCAGCCACCATAACATTGCTTTTTCTGGCTTTTGCCGTTGTGATGTTCGTCACAGAAAAAATACCGCTCGGCCTGACATCGATGATCGTATGTGTCGGTCTCTGTGTCACCAAAGTCCTCGATGTCAAAACTGCCTTCGCGGGTTTCATTGATTCCAACGTCATTTTGTTTGTCGCCATGTTCATCGTCGGCGGAGCCTTCTTCGAGACAGGAATGGCAAATGAGATCGGCGGTATCGTAACAAAGTTTGCAAAGACAGAGCGGAGCCTCATCGTAGCGATCATGGTGATCGTAGGACTGATGAGCGGCGTTCTCTCCAACACAGGAACCGCAGCGGTTCTGATCCCCGTCGTGATCGGTATTGCCGCAAAATCCGGATTCAAGCGCTCCAGACTGCTGATGCCTCTGGTATTTGCAGCTGCGATGGGCGGAAACCTCTCCCTGATCGGCGCGCCCGGCAACATGATCGCCCAGTCGGCACTTGAGCCCCTCGGCATGAAGTTCGGCTTCTTCGAATATGCCATTGTCGGTCTCCCGATCCTGGCAGTCGGCATCCTGTTCTACGCAACCATCGGTTTCAGGCTGCTTCCCAACCACGATGTTACAGACGACGGCGATTCCGTTTTCGATAACCAGAGAGATTTTTCTAATGTCCCCAAATGGAAAAAGACCCTTTCCCTGGTAATCCTGATCGCTACCCTGGCAGCTATGGTCTTTGAAGACCAGATCGGAATCAAGCTCTGTGTCTCCGGATGTGTCGGAGCGATCCTCCTGATTCTGACCGGCGTTATCTCTGAAAGGGAAGCCCTCAAATCCATCGACCTCAAGACCATCTTCCTTTTCGGCGGCACTCTTTCCCTGGCAGCGGCCTTGCAGGACACCGGCGCAGGCGAAATGATCGCCGGCAAGGTGATCGGCGCTCTGGGAGACAACCCTTCCCCGCTCCTCTTTACCTTCGTCGTCTTCATTCTCTGCTGTGTCATGACCAACTTCATGTCCAACACTGCGACGACTGCACTGATGGCTCCCATCTGCCTCTCCATCGCACAGGGCATGGGTGCGGATCCCCGCGCGGTCCTCATGGCCTGTGTCATCGGCGGATCCTGTGCATACGCGACACCGATCGGAATGCCTGCCAACACCATGGTCGTCGGCGCCGGCAATTACAAATTCATGGACTATGTGAAGTCCGGTTTTCCGCTGATCATTATTGCGACCGTCATAAGCATGATCATCCTGCCGATCGCCTTCCCCTTCTATCCCGCATAAGCAGTGTGCTGCAGGTATGATTGAGTAGGTATGAATGGACTTAAAACGAATTTAGATTTGATTGAGAAAACAATGTTTTTATAACTGAAGATAGAATCTTTAAACCTTGAAACCCCTGATCCGGAAATAATTTTCCAAAGATAAAGAAAGAAAAGAACAGACAGCTGAATCTGCACTAGCATACACGTGAAAGGAGACCCACATGACACACGAAGAACAGCTCAGGAAACTGAAAAACATTATGGCACAGTTTGTCGGATTCACCGGCATCAAGCTGCCCGATGATGTCATCGCAAAGCTCAAAGAGCTCAGTGAAAAAGAGACCGACCCCATGCCCAAGGTCATCTATGAGACCATGTTCCGCAACCAGGAGCTGGCTGTCAAGCTGAACCGCCCCTCCTGCCAGGACACCGGCGTCCTTCAGTTCTGGGTAAAATGCGGCACACAGTTCCCCTATATTGATGATCTTGAAGTACTGCTCAAGGAAGCTGTCGTGCAGGCAACTTTTGACACACCTCTGCGCCACAATTCCGTACAGACTTTCGATGAGTACAACACCGGCAAGAACGTCGGCAAGGGCACACCTACAGTCTGGTGGGACATTGTTCCTCACTCTGACAAGTGCGAGATCTATACCTACATGGCAGGCGGCGGCTGCACGCTTCCCGGCAATGCGACTGTTCTGATGCCCGGTGAAGGCTATGAGGGAGTTACCAAATTCGTCCTCGACCGCATGACTACCTACGGACTTAACGCTTGTCCTCCTCTTCTGGTAGGTGTCGGAGTCGGAACCTCTGTCGAGACCGCTGCTCTCAATTCCAAGAAGGCCCTGATGCGTCCCATCGGCTCTCACAATGACAATGCCAACGCCGCGAAGATGGAGAAGCTTCTCGAGGACGGCATCAATGCGATCGGTCTTGGCCCCCAGGGTATGGGCGGCAAGTTCTCCGTCATGGGCGTCAATATTGAAAATACCGCCCGCCATCCTTCCGCAATCGGTGTTGCAGTCAACGTCGGCTGCTGGAGCCACCGCAGAGGCCACATCGTCTTTGACAAGGACCTCAATTTTACCATTGACACCCACACCGGATTTGAATACAAAGAGGCATGATCATTCCGGCCGCAGTTGGAGACGAGTATGCACAGAAGCACATATTTTCTCTGGAAACATAGCAACGGACTTTGAAATAGATCAGACACAAGGAACAGAGAGTTTCTGTCATAGTATCGAGAAGGCTGCGAATAGCGATTAGATGTGAACAGCGACAACACTATAGATAGCGATAACAGATAGAACAAGAGCAGTCAGGAGAGCAGAAATCTCCGGAATGAGAGGTATAAAATGGCAGTAGAAATCAAAGACGGAAAGAAAATCCTGGTCACCCCCGTTTCCGCGGAGGACCTCAAAGATATCCACATCGGCGACATCATTTATCTGTCGGGCGATCTGACAACCTGCCGCGACGTAGCGCACCGCCGCGTCGTGGAAGAGGGCAGAGAGATTCCTGTAGACGTTCGTGATGCAGCGATTCTCCACGCAGGCCCCATCATCCGTCCCCTCGGCGACGACAAGTACGAGATGGTCTCTGTTGGGCCGACCACATCCATGCGCATGGAGAAATTTGAGTATGAATTCGTGCAGACTACCGGTGTCCGCGTCATCCTGGGCAAGGGCGGTATGCGTGAAAACACCGAGCGCGCCTGCAAGGACTTCGGTGCCATCCACTGCGTATTCCCTGCAGGAAACGCCGTAGTCGCAGCGACAGAGGTCGAAGAGATCGTCGAAGCACAGTGGAAAGACCTGGGCATGCCCGAGACCCTCTGGCACTGCCATGTCAAGGAGTTCGGCCCCCTGATCGTTTCCATCGATTCCTACGGAAGAAACTATTTCGAAGAGAAGAAAGTGGAGTATAATCAGAAGAAGGACGAGCAGGTGGAGCTGATCAGCAAGCAGGTCGGATTCATCAAGTAAGGGCATTGAACTGATTAAGAGCTATGACCTGAAAACCAGAGCAGCTTCCGGCAAAGGCCGGACTGTGAAATAGGGTAGAGGCGTCAATGAACTGCGAAACAGTTCATCTGCGCCTTCTACCCCAGACCGGGCCGTGTCCGCCGTAAGGCGGTAAATTTCATTACACGGGCCGTGTCATAGCAAAAAACAGCTGCGCAGAACAGAACCCCCTCGTGTCTGCGCAGCTGTTTTTTAGAGTATAGACTTTGGAGGAAAGACAATGACAGAATACAGAATCGCAGTAGTTGCAGGCGACGGGATCGGACCCGAAGTCATGGCGGAATGCAAGAAGGTACTCACGGCAGCAGCGGAACTCGACGGCGGATTCCGCTTTGTTTTCACGGATTTTCCCTGGGGATGCCAGTATTATTTGAAGACCGGCCAGATGATGCCGGAGAACGGCATTGAGATCCTGCGCGGATATGACGCTATCCTCCTGGGCGCTGTGGGTTATCCCGGAGTTCCGGACAATATCTCCCTGCGTGACCTGCTGATCCGCATCCGCCACGATTTTGACCAGTACATCAACCTCCGTCCGGTCAAACTTCTCAAGGGCGCCGACTGCCCGCTGAAGGACGTAAAGATTGAAGATGTCGACATGACCTTTATCCGCGAGAATACCGAGGGCGAATATTCCGGACAGGGTGCCTGGCTCTATAAGGGACAGCCGGGCGAAGTGGTCATCCAGGACAGTGTCTTCTCCAGAAAGGGAACCGAACGCGTCATCCGCTATGCCTATGAACTGGCAAAAAAAGAGGGCAAGACCCTGACCAGTGTCAGCAAGGCCAATGCCCTCAACTATTCCATGGTATTCTGGGATCAGATCTTCCGTGAGGTCGGAAAGGAATATCCTGAAGTAGAGACACATTCCCTCCTGGTGGATGCGGCCTCTATGTTCATGGTCAAGGATCCCTCCCGCTTCCAGATTGTGGTCACTTCCAACCTCTTCGGCGATATTCTCACCGATTTGGGGGCCGCTATTGCAGGCGGTATGGGACTCGCAGCGGGTGCCAATCTGAATCCGGAACGGAAATTCCCCTCCATGTTTGAGCCCATTCACGGCTCCGCGCCGGACATCGCCGGTACACAGACTGCCAATCCTCTGGCAGCCATCTGGTCCGCCTCCCAGCTCCTCGATTTCTTCGGACACGAGGACCTGGGCAAAAAGATTCTGGATACCATGGAGGACATGCTGACCAATCACAGAGAGTCGCTGACCCCCGACCAGGGCGGAAATGCGACGACCTCCGCCTGCGGCGACGCATTTGTGGAATTATTGAAAAAATAAAACGGAAGGTGTCAAGGGGGTTGTCAAGGGGACGGGTGTCTGCATCTGCCAGCTGTTCACATTGTGGAAGACCACGGCGGGCATCTGATAGCCAAAGGCCTCAAAGAGTTCCCGGGCGTTTTCAGAAGGCAGAGCAGATCATCCCAGCGGCCGAACTCTGCAACATAAGCCACATTCTTTCGGGCGGATTCCGGCCATGTAAATGCGACATGACGAAGCAGTGTGCGGAAGAGTTTTCTCTCGCCCATTCCCCCGCGGATGTCCCGCAGATGGAAGAGCAGCTTCATGGCAAGATCCGGCGTTTCGATGTAGGCTCTCTCAAAGAGATTGATCTGGTCAGAGGGTCTGCGATACCGCATACCGCCGGCCACTGCAAAGAAATCCAGGCAGGCTTCCCCGGTGCTGCCATGTGTTTTCGCACCGTTGAGTGTACGAGTATAATTGGCTTCTGTTTTCAGTTTATCCAGATAACTCATTTCTTTCCTCTTTCCTCCTTTCCTCCGTGCTGACGGCATCTCAGCCGCCGCGAGGATGACGATCCACGCTTCTTAAAAGTGCCCGGGAAGGCGTTTTCCCGGGAAGTGATCTGTCCGGAGTATGCGGTTTCGCCGATACATGCTTGCGGCAGCAGACAGCCGCTGTACCTCCTTCGCCCTCAGAGGAACACGCCATGATGAACTCAGTAAAATCACCGGGATAGGGACCAGACGCTCTGATTGATTTGATCCATTCTTTTACCGCCTGATTACCATTTGACCGTACCTCTCTTTCCGGAGCGGTTATAGTGCATGGTTAATGGGTGCCGCACGACCTGGGCTTTACCCTTTTCTTTTCTTCGGGCAGTCCCTGTTCACGTGTTTCCCCTTAAAAAATCCCCAGTATTGGCGGCGCTGCTGTATGCGCCTGTACCCGGCAGGAAATCCCTTGTTCACCGAAAGTCGGTTCTCTGCCTGACTTCCTGATCGGGAATTGTTTGTTCCCTGTCGATGAACTAATCATATCAGCACTGGATAAGGGCTGTCATTGAAGCTGTGGTTGAAAAAGAAGCTGCGTTTTTTCGTTTTCGATAACAATTGATTGACACTGCCGCGGCTGCTGAACTCCTGCGCTGCACCCGTCAGAATATCCAGGACCTGGTCCGGAGAGGAAAGCCGCATCCTGTATTGACCCTCAAGAACAACTTTCTGTTTTTGAGAGATGAGAGTCTGCAGTGAAATACAATGAATCAAAAAAAACGGATCATGTGAATCATCGAGGCTCACATGATCCGTCCTCAGTTTTTCAAAAAAAATGACCTCCTGGTCCTCACAGACCAGGAGGTCTTCCATCCTCACGTGGAGGATCCTGGACAAGGCCAGGAGATTATCCACTGTGGGCAGGCACTCCCCGTGCTGCCATTTGTAAATGGCCTGCGGATACTCAAACCCGAAGTAGGCCTGCAGCTCCCGCACGCTCATGCCTGCGTCGCGGCGGCAGCGCTCGATGTTGCGGCCGGTCTGAGGCAGATCAATTACCGGAAAAGTTGCGTTTGTCATCATAATTATTACCTCCAAGCTGTTACTGCAATTTTATAACATACGAGCAGGTTGTTTTGAAAAATGATTCCAAAATCCGCCCTATAACAGATCAAAACAGGGTCACAGCAAAAAGGCAGCTTCTGGCACGGGGGTTGGCATCGATACCGGCCACACCGGCTGCAGAATTCATTATACTAATTATTCTAAATAAAATCTATAAACTACTGGTTTAAAAATCTGTTTTTTAATGGGAGACAGGGGACGGTTCTGGGAGACACAGAACCGTCCCCTGTCTCCCCCCTGTCTCCTCGTACTTGTACACGCCCTCGATAGGGCGTGTACAGTAACCGTAACGGTTTAATTCATTGCAAAAAAGTTGAAAAAGCCTTGACTTTTTGCAGGGGGAATGCCGCTGTACAATACAATTACCGAAAGGAAAAAAGAAGAAATAAGGAAAAGGAAAACAAGGAAACCCATTTGCATCAGTGAAAGAAACCAAGAAAAAAGGAAAGCGAAAAGAAGAAAAAGGAGGAGAGTCATTATGGCAGTAAAAATGAAAGCAGGCGTTGTCCATGCAAGGGAGGATCTCCGGTATGAAGATATCGAAAAACCGGTTCCGGGGCCCGGAGAGGTGCTGATCAAGGTTAAGTATACCGGAATCTGCGGCAGTGATATCCCCCGTGTCAACGGCGACGCGTGCCACTTTTTCCCCAATGTTCTGGGACATGAATTCTCAGGTGTTGTGGAGGAACTGGGCGAGGGCGTCACAAAACTTGCGGTCGGTAACCGGGTCGCCGGCATTCCGCTGATTCCCTGCATGCAGTGTGAAGACTGCCAGAAGGGCAACTACTCCCTGTGCAAGCACTACAGCTTCATCGGCTCCCGCCGCTTCGGCAGCTTTGCAGAGTATGTGGTAGTTCCTGAGATGAATGCGGTACCCTTCAGCGAAGATGTTTCCTTTGAAAAAGGTGCCTTCTTCGAACCCGCAACGGTGGCGCTGCACGGACTGCAGCGCGTGCCCTATGAAGGCGGCAAGACAGTTGCCATCCTGGGCGGCGGTACGATCGGCATGTTCGTGATGCAGTGGGCTAAGATCTTCGGTGCCAGGGAAGCAGTCGTTTTTGATATTGCGCAGGAGCGTCTGGATCTGGCAGCCCGCCTCGGCGCAACAGCCGGGATCAATACGCTGGAAAAGGATTTCATGGAGAAGGCCAAAGCCATAACTGGCGGACGCGGATATGACTATGTCTTTGAGACAGCCGGCAATACGATCACGATGAAGATGGCCTTCGAGCTAGCCGCCAACAAGGCAAATGTCTGCTTTGTCGGCACGCCCACCAGAGAGCTTTCCTTCACAGTCGAAGAATGGGAAAACATGAACCGCAAAGAGTTCACACTGACCGGCTCCTGGATGTCCTACAGCGCACCTTTCCCCGGTAAGGAATGGGTCCTGACCGCCCACTATTTCGGAACCGGCGAGCTCAAATTCGACGATTCCTTCATCTTCCTTAAACAGCCGCTCTCCAAAATCGCGGATGCTTTTGAGATGTACAAAACACCCGGTACCGTCAAGGGCAAGATCCTGGTGGACAGTGAGGAGTGATTGCAGCTCCTCTGACTGCAGAGATCACCATGGAAAGGCTGTAATGCACGTCCGGCTCAGAAAAGTTTCCGGAAAAGCCACATGGTTGAAAAAATTGCAAAAAAAGTGAAAAACCCTTGACTTTTCCGAAAGAAAAATCCGACTTACAATTAAATCAATAAGAAAAGCGCAGAACCAGGCGCAGGAAGAAAACAGAAAAATATCTTAGTAACAACAAGAAAAAAGGAAAAAGCAATTAAGAGAAAAGGAGAAAAAAATGAAGAAGACAGTTATCGTAGCATGTGGCGGAGCAGTGGCAACCTCAACCGTAGCAGCCAACAAGGTAGTAGAACTTTGCAAGAATAACGGCATTGATGTAGAGATCAAGCAGGTGCGTATCTCCGAGATCGCTTCCAACCTCCCCGCTGATCTGATTGTTACCACTTCCAAGGTCAAGACCGATTACGGCGTACCGCTCATCACAGGCATGCCTTTCATTTCCGGCGTGAATGTGGCAAAGACCGAGGCCAAGATCCTCAAGGTACTTCAGGGCTGAGAAAGATATGCAGCAAAGGCAAATGCCTCTGATATTTTACACTGAATATGCCGTGAAATGTGTACTATGCTATAATCAGAATAATTAAGCAAATCACCAATACCCGCCATGTATGTACGATCGCATGGCGGGTAAAATGGTATACTGTGAAAGACGGAGGAGACAGGGGACGGTTCTGTGTCTCCTTTTTCCAAAAGAAATGGGAGACACAGAACCGTCCCCTGTCTCCTCCCCTCTCTTCTCAAATCTGTTCTATGGAGGTGACCCATGTGGAAGAAAGTAATTGTGGCATGCGGCGGTGCAGTGGCTACCTCTTCAATGATTGCAGAAAGGCTGCAGGAATTCTGTGAGGAGAACGGAATTCAGATTGAAATAGTGCAGTGCAGGCTTTCCGAGATCTCCTCAAATTTGTATGGGGTTGATCTGATCGTTCCCAGTTCGCGTGTGAAGAGAGACTATGGGGTTCCTCTGATCACAGGTATGCCCTTCATCAGCGGTATCGGACTTGAAAAAACGAAGGCACAGATTCTGGAAGTCCTGAAAGAAAGATAAACACTTCAATATATAGAGGAAAAAATGAACAAACGCATAGTTTCTATCATACAGGTGCTGGCTGAGTCGGAGAAGGATTACACAATTCGTGATCTGGCCGGTGAATATTCCTGCTCAGAGCGGACGATCCGCAACGATTTGAACAGTATTTCTGACCTGCTGCGGGAAAATGGCCTGACTGAACTGTCGCTAAGACATGGAGGACGCATTATCCGCGCGGAGGATTTCAGGAGGATTCTTCCAGAAGTCACAGGCGGCGATTTTTACAGCTATAAGCTTTCTGTCGCGGAGCGGAAAAAGATTGCCAGCTCTATGCTGGTCGCCTCCTCGGGCTTCATGACATTGTCCAGAATCGCGGACACACTTTTTGTGAGCCGGGCGACCATTATCGGAGATCTGGACGATATCAAGCAGTACGTGCGTGAAAATGGTCTCGAGGTGATCTCACATCCCAGCAAAGGTCTGCGCGTAGAGGGTGCGGAAAGTGTCAAACGCCGGTTCTTGCTCCGGATCATCCGCGGTGAGTCGGGAGACACTTCTGCTGCGCAGCAGAAAATTATCGACAATCAGGTCAGTGTCCAGTCCGGAGATCCTGTTGTAGTCCGCAAAATCATCAATGAGCAGGAACATGTACATCAGAGTTATCTGACGGATGATGCTTTCCGTGAGATTCTGACCTATCTCCGGATTATGATCGGCCGTGTAGAGCAGGGTGAGTACATTGAAAAAGTGGAAAACCTCAGGGATGAGAAATATATCATGGCACAGGATATTCTGCGCCTGATCGCGCAGTACTGCCATATCCATGTTTCTGAACCGGAGATCCGTTATCTGGGCGGCATGCTTTCCACAGCCCGTTTTATCAGACAGAAAAACTACCGTCCGGATGCTGTACGTGTACAGGTGATTACACGCCACTTTGCCGCTGCAGTATCCGAAGAACTCGGAGTCAACCTTACGGACGATTATGACTTTTTTGAGAGTCTGTCAAATCATCTGGAATCTGTCCTGCGGGAGGTCATGCCCAGATATCCTATGACGCCGGTAATTGCCGAAGTTCTGGAAGAGCATCCGGACGTGAGAGAAGCAACCAATGAGGCAGTTCCCATCCTGCAGCAGTATATGACCAGGAAGCTGGAAGAGATTGAGATTGGTTATATCTGTCTTCACGTCTGTGCAGCTCTTGAAAAAAAGAGGAACCGGGAGGTCGCCTTCCATATCGTCCTCGCCTGCCATTCCGGGATCGGGACATCGCATCTGCTCCTGGAGCGTCTCAAGCGAAATTTTAATTTTCGCATTGTGGATATAGTCTCTGCCCATGAGGCGGAGAGGATTGATCCCTCGCAGGCGGATTTCATTATTTCAACCGTGCCCCTCGAGAACTGCAGACTTGACCATGTGGTAGTCTCTCCCCTGCTTTCAGACGAGGACTTCATCCGTGTAGGCGGCAAAGTCGAAGCCCTGCGAGGCAGCAAAAATCTCCCCTCCAGAGTGGGAGACGAGACTCTGACTGCAAAGGGCCTCATGGATAAGCTGCATCCGATCCTGGAACGCTTTGGAAGAGAACAGGCGCAGGAACTGGAAAAACAGGTCCGCAAAAAAGTGCGCGAATATTTCAACCAGTCCGCCGAGGCGGAGGCGGAGATCTTTGCCCCGGCTCTGCATCACCTGCTTATCCCCCGCTATATCCAACTGGATGTGGAATGCGGCGACTGGCGGGAAGCTGTCCGACGTTCCGCAGAACCATTGCTGCGGGATGGCTATATTGAGGCAAGATACATTGACGCCATGATTGAAAACATCGAAGAGAACGGCCCCTATGTTGTCCTCTGCCCCGGCTTTGCCGTCCCCCACGAAGGCATGGACCAGGGCAGCATCAAAGTGGGAATGAACTTCATCCGCCTCAAAACGCCTGTGGAATTCGGAGAAGAAGAGTACGATCCGGTCAAGTACGTCTGCTGCCTGAGTCCCGTCGATCGCAAGACCCACCTCAAGGCCTTTTTTAACCTGGTCAACATGATTCAAAACGACGACTTCCTCGAAGCGTTGGATCGCGTTTCCACTCCCCGTGAAGCTGCGCACTTGATTGAGAAATATGAGTATGAATAAACAGCGAGGAAAGCGGCCGCAAATGCCGAGCTCGCTCGAGCATTTGCGGACATTTGACGAGCGTCCAAACATGAGCACAGAGCAACGCAAGGCCGCCAAGGCGGCTGCAGCGGGGTGAGGTGCGAATGTTTGGAGCGATGCGGGAGCGCCCGTGGCGCGGAGCAGCGCGTAGTTTATTCATACATGCTTATAAACAGCGAGGCTGCCGAAAAGATGGATGTGTGTTTATTGGGACGCACATCCTTTTTTTATGGCGCGGCCCGCGCAATGTGATTTTCAGACTTATTGCGGACGTGGGGCGGGCCGGGGAAGGGAACGGGCGCCGCCGCCTCTGCCTGATTTGGAAACCGTATATTTTTTTGCAAAAAAGATGAAAGAGCCTTGACTTTTCAGACTCACTTTGCAGGGGTTACAATACAGTCACAGCAAAGGAAAAGTGCTGAGGAGCAAGCCCGGCCGGCCAAGATCCAAAGGAAAAAGAGAAAAGAGAAAAAAAGAAAGTAAAGGAAAGAAAAAGAAAACAGGAATCAGAAAATACAGGAAAAAGCCATAAAGAGAAAGGGAGAAAGAAATGAGTGCATTTTTAGGCGGAGCAGCCTTTGTTATCACCTACATCATTAATATGGGCGCATCAGTCATGCTGCCCATTATTATCGCAATCTTATCCATCTGCATCGGTATTAAACCCGGAAAAGCCATCAGGTCCGGCCTGATGATCGGCGTAGGCTTCGTGGGAATGGGCCTGATCGTCGATATGATGAATGCCAACATGGGTCCTGCCGCACAGGCCATGGCGGACAGGCTGGGTACAAGCCTTTCCATCGTAGAAGTGGGCTGGCCCGGCATGAGCGGAACCACCTGGGGATCGGTCGTAGCGACCATCGCGATCCCGCTCTCCATTGTGATCAACCTGATCATGTTTGCCCTCAAGCTCACCAAGACCATTAACATCGATATCTGGAATGTCTGGCATATGGCATTCACCGGCGCAATCGCATATGCGGTGACCGGTAATCTGGCAATCGGCATCCTTGGAGTTGCCATCCACGCAATCATTTCTTTCAAGCTCGGCGACCTCTGGGCCCCTCTGCTGGAAGACTACTTTGAACTGGAAGGTCTGACTTCCCCTCACGGCACATCCGCCTACATGGCACCTGTTGCCTGCTTCTTTGACTGGCTCATCGAAAAGATTCCCGGTCTCAAGAAGGTCAACATCTCCATCGACGGTCTGCAGCAGAAGATCGGCGTTCTGGGTGAGCCCGTCGTCATCGGCGCCATCCTCGGCACCATCATCGGTTTCCTCGCCGGTTACAATCCCCAGCAGGCTCTGCCTCTCGGCGTCAAGATGAGTGCAGTCATGGTCCTCATGCCCAAGATTATCAAGTGCATCATGGATGGTCTCCTTCCTATCTCCGAGCGTGCCAAAGAAGTCATGCACAATCACTTCGGCGAAGGTGCGGATTTCTATATCGGCCTTGACCCCGCAGTCCTTCTCGGCGATCCTGAAGTTGTTACCGCCGGTATCCTCTTCATCCCGATCACCCTGCTCATCGCGATCATCATGCCCGGCAACAAGATCCTTCCCTTCGGCGATCTTGCAACCATCGGATTCTTCATCGCCATTGCAGTCGCTGTCCACAAGGGCAACCTCTTCCGTACTCTGATTTCCGGCAGTGCCATCATGGCAATGACCATCTGGATCACCAACCAGACTGTGGCATGGACAACAGCTCTGGGCACCAGCGTAGGCGCAATTGAAAAGGGCGCACAGCTCGCAGCTATGGACCAGGGCGGCTGCCCCATCACCTACATCTTTGTACAGCTGTTCACCAGAGAGAATATCATGGGCCTCATCGTGATCGGCGCAATGTACGTTGTCTGCATGTTCTTTGCAGTCATGCACTCCAGACAGAGGGCCATCGAAGTTGCTGCCAACAGAGATGAGGATGACGAGTAATACTCCGGAAATATATTTTAAGCAGTAAAGTATAAGAAGCTGAACCATTTCAGAATAGGAGCAATTGATTCCCCATTACTCCCATTGATTGCCCATTGCACCCCCCATTAAACCAGCCCCGGAAACAGGTTTTGAACCGTTTCCGGGGCTGGTTTTGCTTCGAAAAGCTGTTGCGTAACAGATTCAGGACAAGATTCGTTCACATTCTGAAAAAGCAGGTGACATCCTGCTCTGCTCATTTTTGGCAATATGATATTTATCCGCAAGAAGTGGCCAGTGCTTTTTAATCGTTTCCTGGATTTGCCCGGCAATATTCTCAGCCTGCGAAGAAGTCAGACGGAAATAATCTGCGACATCCAGAGCATGCCGGAGATCACGTGAAGGGTCATCGAAGTCAACGGCAAGAGACAACCATGCCTGATCAGGGACTGGATTGAGGTCATAGGCCGGGGAAAGGTTCCAATAACTTCCCGAAAGAAGAAAACCATGATTTCTGAGATGGTCATCGGTATTGCTGATACAGATGGAAAATACGAGCCTTCTCCATAGTTGCTGGAGATCTTTATCCACAGAGTCACCAAGGGATTCAATCAATCCAACCAGATCCAGATAGCTGTGCTGGTCAGAAGATCCGTCTGTCTCGCCCAGAAGGTTCATTGCGGATGAAAAGTGTATCCGAAAGAGAGAATGATCTTTGTACAGTCGGTCGAATCGTTTGACAAGAAAGGTATCTCCATAATCTGAAAAGTGTTCCAGCATTGCAGCAGGGACGTTTAGCCCGCATAAAACAGCCAGATCATGGGCAACCATTTCCCATGCTCCGATATTCATATTGTCATGTCTGGAAGGAAACTTTGCAATCCAAAGAGAACCGTCTGTATTGATTACATTGGCCTTTGGTCTCGCGCCTCCCAGGGAAGAACCGGGTTCTACAAGGGCATGCAGCCACTTATCTTCTTCGGGGAGATTGTTTTCTACAGAGAACACAGCACTTTGCAGTTTTCGAAGTTCAGTGATAGGCGGTGCAGCCAGTGTTTGACGATCCGCCAGGAAAGCTCCGTCATCTTTCTGAAAGCGAAGGCCTCCCATGCGTCCCCCGTCATGCACACCCAAAATGTAGTCGCTCTCCATCAGCTTGCGTATAGAACGGTTTTCTGATCTTGCATCTGCAGCTTCCCTACGCTCCATCAGTTTTCTGCCCCAGCGGTCCGGCGCGGCATCTGACAGAAAACCAAAACAGGATTTTCCTCTCGGAGTATACTGTCGCCCCGGCATTGGCTGAAGATCCGGATCGATAAAAAGATCAGGATATCTGGAAATCCAGCTTCGTTCATATTCAAAAGAGAAGACTTCCGTTCCACGCGCTCTGTCAATATAACATGTTCCGATCTGAGGCTGGCTGGGAAGCCAGCCTGCGACGACTTTAAAATGATCAGTTTTATTCATATTCGATGAAGATTTCCTCTATTTTTTATATCGGTCCAGGGCAGCATCCTGCAGTACTCTTCCCAGCACATCGTCCTTTGCCAGAAGCAGGAGATCTTCCTGGAGGCCTATTGCAGCCAGAACTTTTGCGTAGATTCCGATTGCAACAGAGGAATTGCCCTTTTCCACTTTCCAGACTGTCTGTCGGCTGACGCCGGCGCGTTCTGCCACCAGGGCAACAGACAGCTTTCTGCGAAGCCTGGCAAGTCGGATCTGTTCCCCTACAGTTTCCAGGATTTTTGCTGTTTTGGGTGCCAGCAGGATCTTTTTTTGATTAGGAGCTGCTCTTTTCATTTCTATCCTCATTTCTGTCTCTATTTCTGTGCTTTCCAATGCAGTTGCTTATTATAAACCATATCGCCATAAATGTAAATAATAAACAACGCTTTGGCTGAGTGTTAGTGCTCCACTGTTACAAACCAGAAAAGTCTGAAATGTAACGCGATATATTGCTGAATTTTGGTTTCCGAGAAAAAAGCCTCGAGTTTCAGGCGGACTGAACTGCATCGGTCGAAATCATTGCAAAAAAGTTGAAAAACCCTTGACTTTTTCAACCTGCTTTACACGGCTACAATTAAGTCAGAACAAAGGAAACAAGCAACAGGAAAAAGCGCACGCAGGAAAGAAGCTGAAAGAAAAAAAGGAAAAAGAGCAGTAGAAAACGCAGCAAAAGAAACAGGAATAAGAGAAAAAAGGAAAAAGAAAAAGGAAGGGAGAAAGAACATGATCTGGGAAGAACTTAAGACAAATCTGATTTTCATCGATCTTGACGCGAAGGACACAAAGGAGGTCTTTGAGCAGGTGGGAGGAGCCTTTATCAAAGAAGGATACGCCAAGGAAACCTACATCCAGGGCCTGATCGACCGCGAAGCGGAATTCCCGACAGGACTTGATATCGACGGCTTCGGCGTCGCGATCCCCCACACACCTGTCGAGCATGTCAACAAGACCGGCACTGCGATTGCAGTTCTGAGAAATCCCGTCACCTTCCACGAGATGGGTGGTGATGAGGAAGATACGGTCGAAGCCAGGCTGATCATCATGTTCTGTGTTGACCAGCCCTCTGCACACATTGACAAGCTGCAGCGGACGATTACGATCATTCAGGACAAGGAGGTCCTGGGAAAGATCGAAAAAGCCAAAGAGCCGCAGGAGATCATCAACATTATCAAAGATAAAGAAGCGGCAATGGACGAATGAAAAATGCGGCCTGCATTTTAGCAGGCGTTACCATCACGGGGGCTGTGCAGAGCGGCCTTAGCAAGTCAGATAATAATGACGGCAAACCCGTTGTTATCAATGAAAAGGAAAAAGAGACACAGGAAAAAGGAAAAGGAAAAAAGGAAGAAAAAGGAGAAAAACATCATGGCTGACTATCTCAGAAACATCGTGAAATTGCAGAAACAGGGCAAACCCGTTGGAATCTATTCCGCCTGCACGGGAAATCGTCTGGTACTTGAGGCGTGCATGCGTCACGCCATGGAGACCGGCACAGTTCTGCTGATCGAGTCAACAGCAAACCAGGTCGACCAGTACGGCGGATATACCGGAATGAAGCCCGCAGACTTCATGGAGATGTGCAAAGAGCTGGCAAAGGAAGTCGGGATGCCCATGGAGCGCATCATCCTGGGAGGCGATCATCTGGGTCCTCTTACCTTCGCCGGTTATGATGAGGAGAAAGCCATGTCTGAGGCGCGGGAGCTGATCCGCCAGTATGTGGCAGCCGGTTTCACCAAGATCCATATCGACACCAGCATGAAGGTCGCCAGCGATGATCCCGATACCCGCCTGGCGGATGAAGTGATCGCCCGCCGCGGTGCCGAACTTGCAAAGGTTGCGGAGGATACCTACGCAGAGCTCAAAAAGCAGAATCCCGAAGCCGTGCATCCTGTCTATATCGTCGGCAGTGAAGTGCCGATTCCCGGAGGATCCCAGGATGCGGTGGACCAGGGTGTACAGGTCACAAAAGTCTCTGATTTCAAGGCCACAGTAGAGACATTCAAAAAAGCTTTTGCGGAACATGACGTCGCGGATGCATGGGATTATGTCATCGCTGTTGTCGTTCAGCCCGGTGTTGAAGAGAAGGATGCCGGCTGCACCGAGTATATCAGGGAAAAGGCAACCGAACTGTCCGCTGCCATCCGGGAATTCCCCAATCTCGTATTTGAGGCGCACTCCACAGATTACCAGACCAAGTTTAAACTCCGCGAGCTCGTAGAGGACGGCGCGGGCATCCTGAAAGTAGGTCCCGGACTCACCCTGGCCCTTCGCGAAGGCCTCTTCGCACTCGCCAATGCCGAGCGCGAGCTCTATAAGGACGAGCCGGAGAAACAGAGCTACTTCATCGAGATCCTCGACAGAAGCATGCTCAAAAACCCTAAATATTTTGCCAAGTACTATTATGGAACTCCCGGAGAGATTGCCTACAAGCGCAAATATTCCTTCTCCGACCGCTGCCGTTATTACTATGCAAATCCCGAAGTGGAGGATGCGGTTGCCAAACTCTTCGACAACTTCAAAGACGGCGTTCCGCTCGGACTTTTGAGTCAGTTCATGCCCATCCAGTACACAAAGGTCCGCGAAGGGCAGCTTAAGAACGATCCCAAGGAACTGGTTATGGACCGCGTCATGAACTGCATCGACGAGTACCTGTACGGCTCTCAGCAGCAGATGCTGGGCTGACGGCAGATTAAGATGTAAAGGGAGGAAAGAGATGGCACTTGTAACATCAAAGGACTTACTGCTGGATGCGCAGAAAAACGGATATGCCGTAGGCGCATTCAACGTTGAAAATATGGAAATGGTCATGGCGGTGCTGGCAGCGGCAGAGAAGACAAAGTCCCCTGTCATCATGCAGACGACTCCCGGCACGGTCAAATATGCAGGCCTGGACTACTACCTGGCAAATGTTAAGGCAGCAGCCGACAGAGCTTCTGTACCGGTGGTCATGCATCTCGACCACGGCGACAGCTTTGAGATGGCCATGAAAGCCTATCACACAGGCTATACCTCGATCATGATCGACGGGTCGAAACTTCCCTTTGAGGACAATATCGCCCTGACCCGCCGCGTCACGGATGCATGCCATCCCGGCGGTATCCCCGTCGAGGGAGAGCTAGGGCGCGTCGGCGGCAAAGAGGATGACCTTGAAAACGCGGACGAGAATCCCTACACCGATCCCGAAGAAGCCAGAACTTTTGTGGAAAAGACTAATGTTGACTTTCTGGCAGTGGGAATCGGAACCAGCCACGGCGTCTACAAGGGCGTACCCAGGGTCAATGTGGAGCGTCTCTCCGAAATCCGCGCACTCGTAGATATACCCCTCGTTCTGCACGGCACCAGCGGCGTTCCGGACGAACAGGTGCGCGACTGCGTGAGCCGCGGTATCTGCAAAGTCAACTACGCGACGGATCTGCGCATCGCCTTCACAAAAGGCGTCAAGGCCTATATGCAGGAAAACCCGGATGCCTTCGATCCGAAAAAATACTCCGCCAGGGGTATGGAAGAAGTGAAGGCTTATGTCATGCAGAAGATGGAAGTGGTCGGAAGCATCGGAAAAGCAGCAAACTGAACCGGCTCTACCGCAGAATACTTCTGAATAATAACAGGACGGAATGAAACAAAGAGAAAGCTCCGAGTCCCGGTTGACTCGGAGCTTTCTCTTTTTGACACTTTTCTCTCAAGGAGGAGGAGACAGGGGACGGTTCTGAGGGAGACAGGGGACGGTTCTGTGTCTCCTATCCGCGAGAAAGAGACAAAGAACCGTCCCCTGTCTCCCCCTTTTCAGGTTTATTCGTCGATTGCAGTCAAGTGATAGAGGAAGGCAGTGTATTCAGGAATCTCCCTGGGAATGGGAAGGCCGGCGTGCATGAGCGCCATGCCGCTTGCGATCAGGGTGTTTCCGTCTCCTTCCACCCGGTAGCGGGTATTGGGAGAGAGACCCTTGCACTTGATATATTCCTGGGGGCCGTTGACAGTCAGGTTGACCGTGATCACGGTCACCAGGGCCTCGCTCTTATCTTTTGCGACACTCTCCCAGGCAACGAGATTGACCTGCTCGAAGGGATTTGCCAACCGGTAATAATCGCCGAAGAAATTGAGGTCGTAGTATTTGTGGTAGAGATCGCTCATCTTTTTGCAGGAACGGATCTCTTTCTTTTTCAGCTTTGTCGCGTCGAGTTCATATCCGAAGGTGCCGCACATGGCAATGGCAGCCTTTGTCTCGAAGGGGACCATGGGGCTGGCTTCCGAGACATGGGCACCCATGGTACAGACCGGATAGAGGAAGGAGGAGCCGTAGTGGAGCTTGAGGTTGTCCAGCGGCTTAGTGTTGTCGGAGCTCCAGTACTGGACAAAATAGGTCAGCATGGCGGGATCGAAGCGACCGCCTCCGCCCGCGCAGCCCTCGAACATGATATCCGGATGGGTCTTGATGATGCCGTCCATGACGCGGTAGAGGCCCAGAACGTAGCGGTGGGAGACCTCTCCCTGACATTCCGCCGGGAGTGCATTGGACCACAGATCCGTGATGGCGCGGTTGATGTCCCATTTGACATAATAGATATTGGCGCTGTCCAGGATATGGTTGATGCTCTCGATTAGATAGTCCTGGACTTCTTTTCTTCCCACATCGAGGGCAAGCTGGTTGCGGCTGCGGACCGCCCTGCGTCCGGGAATCTCCATTGCCCAGTCGGGATGAGCGCGGAAGAGATCGGAGTCCTCAGAGACCATCTCGGGTTCGAACCAGATGCCGAATTTCATGCCCAGATCGTTGATCTGGCGGACCAGCTCCGTGAGACCGCATTTGATTTTCTTTTCATTGACATACCAGTCGCCCAGGCCGGAGTTGTCGTCGTCGCGCTTGCCGAACCATCCGTCATCCATGACGATCATCTCGACCCCCATGCCCTTGGCAGCCTTTGCGATCTCGATGAGCTTTTCATCATCGAAGTCAAAGAAAGCTGCCTCCCAGGTGTTGATCAGGACGGGGCGCCTCACATCGCGGACAAATTTGCTGTTATTCAGATTGTTCCTGATAAAGTTGTGGTAGTTGTGGCTCATCCGGGTGAGACCCTTGTGGGTGTAGGTCATGAGCACGGCGGGGGTGTCAAAGTCCTCGCCGGGATTGACCGGATAACTGAAGAGTCGGTCGTTGATGCCCATTACCAGGCGGGCCTGGTCATACTGGTCAAGCTCGACCTCTGCCAGAAAGCTTCCCGAATACATGAGGGCAAAACCATAACAGGCGCCGAAATCTTCTGTCGTTGACCTCTCCGCAAGAGCGATGAAGGGATTTTGCTGGTGAGAGGAGATGCCGCGTCCGCTGCGGATCTTGTGTACATGGTGGGTCAGGGGCTGGCGCTCCACCTGCCGCTCCTGGCCGTACCTGCCCGGCAGGGAGATCAGATCCAGATTCTGCCCGTTCATATAGTCCATGTTCATAGACATGATCCGCTTGAGCTGAATGGGCTCTTTTCCTCCATTGTGGACCCTGGCGGCGCGCATAATGATGTCCGCCTCTTCAAAGACGGAATACAGAAGCGTGACTTGGACATTGGTCACCGCATCTTCAATGGTCAGTTCCAGAGTATCGACAGTGTCGTTTTCTGTTGCAAAAGCAGTCGGCAGCCCCTGCAGGGTAAAGGGACCCTCATACATCCTGTGCGAGACATATCTTCCGTTGAAGGAGAAGCTTCCGTCGGAATTCTGTACTTCGATCGAATTGATCCGGAAATCTCCCTGCTGCTGTGTCGTGAATTCCTGCGGCTGGGCATCCAGGGAGAATGTGCGCTCCTGGAGAGAATCATAGGGATTGCCCGAGAAGCCCCGGTCATATTGCCGGATCAGATAGACCAGATCCTCATCCCGGATCGTTGCCCCGTAGTAGAGGTGCTTTACATAGTTGAGATTGCCGATCTTCAACTGGTAGGTTGTTTTGGCAGTATGAAGGGAAAAGGTCTTTTTGTTTTCGTTATACACAATGGCCATGGAAAACTCCTTTTTCTTGCTGACGGAGGCAACTGCGCTGCCCGATTTTATTAACAATTTTCCATATTAAGGATACTATGGGCATATGTATTTTCCTATACTGAAATGTCTGTATTTTATGGATTAGTCTACGATATTTTGCATTTGCGTCCGCTTGGCTCGCTGTTTATTGATATTTATTGACATAAGTTGGTGTTTAAAATATGTATGAATAAACCGCGCGCTGCTCCGCTCTTGCGAGCTCGGCATTTGCGTCCGCTTGGCTCGCTGTTTATTCATACTGGTCAAAAACGTGATTTAGAACATTGACACTTCAGATCAATCCATGCTACACTGCGTTAAACCGTTGAAGAAGAGTGAGTAAGCAATTCTTCCTTCATTCCAGAGAACTGCAGGTGCTGAGATTGCAGTATGAAGCGTATTGCCGAATGGACTTCCGAGGGCGACCTGAAATACAGATCTGTAAAGTATGGGAGACGGAGTGATGGACCTCCGTAAGCAAAGTTCAGCATATGTTGGTATGCAGCAATTTTTATAGACGATGCATCCCTACGTATGGCAGAGTGGGCGCAAAATTGCGTCAAGCCGGGTGGCACCGCAGGATGAATTTATCAGCCTGTCCCAGCAGCAAATGTATAAAGCTGCAGGGACAGGCTTTTTGCGCGTAGCAATGAGCCATGCGCAGACAAATCAAATGCAAGACGCTTCGAGCTCGCTCGAAAGCGGCTGAAATTTGATTTGGATGCATACGGCGAATGCCGCGACAGTGAGCAGCCGAAGGCTGCGAACCTGTCGGCATGGCGAATTGCGACCGTAAAGAAAAGCGCACGTACAAATCAAATGCAAGACGCTTCGAGCTCGCTCGAAAGCATATGTACCAACAAGTTCCTGTCCCGGAAAACACCAGTCTCAGCGCTTACGCGCTTCAACGAAAGGAGAAAAACTATGGCAGACAAGAAGATTCCTTACAAGATCTATCTCAACGAAGACGAGATGCCTAAGAGCTGGTATAATCTGCGCGCGGATATGAAGAATAAGCCCGCGCCGCTGCTCAATCCCGGGACACTCCAGCCGCTGAAGGCGGAGGAACTGGCACCGATTTTCTGTGAGGAGCTGGTCGCCCAGGAACTGGATGAGACGACCCCTTACATCGAGATTCCGACAGAGATTCGTGATTTTTATAAGATGTACAGGCCTTCACCTCTGGTACGCGCCTACTGTCTGGAGGAGAAGCTTCAGACCCCGGCCAAGATTTATTACAAGTTCGAGGGAAACAACACCAGCGGCAGCCACAAGCTCAATTCCGCCATTGCCCAGGCGTATTATGCCAAGAAACAGGGCCTCAAGGGCGTGACGACAGAGACCGGCGCCGGCCAGTGGGGCACTGCCCTGTCCATGGCATGCTCCTATTTTGACCTGGACTGCAAGGTCTACATGGTCAAGGTTTCCTATGAGCAGAAGCCTTTCCGCCGCGAAGTCATGCGTACTTATGGTGCCTCTGTTGTGCCCTCTCCCTCCGAGACGACCGCAGTCGGCAGAAAGATCCTCGCCGAGCATCCCGGCACGACAGGAAGCCTTGGCTGTGCGATTTCCGAGGCTGTGGAAGTGGCCACAAAGAATCCCGGCTACCGTTATGTTCTGGGCAGCGTCCTGAACCAGGTCCTGCTGCACCAGTCCGTCATTGGTCTGGAGACCAAGATCGCACTGGATAAATACGGCATCAAGCCCGATATGATTATTGGCTGCGCCGGAGGCGGCTCCAACCTGGGCGGCCTGATCGCTCCTTTCATGGGCGAAAAGCTCCGCGGTGAGGCAGACTACCGAATCATCGCGGTGGAACCCGCTTCCTGCCCCAGCTTTACACGAGGTACTTTCGCATATGACTTCTGTGACACCGGCATGATCTGCCCTCTGGCCAAGATGTATACACTGGGCAGCGGCTTTATTCCTTCTCCCAACCATGCGGGCGGCCTTCGCTTCCACGGCATGAGCACGACTCTCTCCCAACTCTACCACGATGGTTTTATGGAAGCTGTGAGCGTAGATCAGAGCAGCGTCTTCGAAGCTGCCGAGCAGTTTGCGCGCGTCGAGGGTATCCTCCCTGCCCCCGAGAGTTCCCATGCCATCCGCGTTGCGATTGACGAGGCTCTCAAGTGCAAAGAGACCGGTGAGGAGAAGACCATTGTCTTCGGTCTGACCGGAACCGGCTACTTTGACCTGGTCGCTTACCAGAAATACAACGACGGCGAGATGACCGACGAGATTCCTACTGACGAGCAGATTGCCGCATCTGTTGCGAAACTGCCCAAGGTGGATATTTGACGAGAGTCCACATCCTTGTCAGGGCGGTTCTTTTGACAACTTAAGGGTGCCATAGAGCTGTAAAATCTGCAGACAATAAACGTACTATAGGGACGTGATGTCAGGGAAAGGACGAATTAAATATAAGATAAAATAAATAAAAAAATGAGTCAGGCGCTGTACCTGACTCATTTTTGCTGTAGTCAAAAACCACTATAAAATTATCTGCTGTATTTGCCTTTACGCTTTTTGTTTTTGCCGGCTTTGCTTCCGCCGAGGATTTCCGGCAGGGGACGGCCCTGTTTGCGCCACTCTGCATATTCAGCAGTGGCCGCGAAGAGAACGTCACCGGAGGAGTTGAGGGCAGTTTCGACACTGTCCTGGACAACGCCGATGATGAAGCCGACACCGACAACCTGCATGGCGATATCCGAAGAGATGCCGAACAGGGAGCAGGCCATGGGGATCAGAAGCAGAGATCCGCCGGCAACGCCCGATGCGCCGCAGGCTGCAAGGGCAGAGAGAACGGACAGAACAAGGGCGGTTCCAAAACTTACATCGATGCCGACGGTATTGGCGGCAGCCAGGGTCATAACCGTGATCGTGATCGCGGCTCCGTCCATGTTGATGGTTGCGCCCAGAGGGATGGAAACGGAATAGACGTCCTTATCCAGGCCAAGTTCTTCACAGAGCTCCATGTTGACGGGAATGTTCGCTGCGGAGCTTCTGGTGAAGAAGGCAGTGAAGCCGCTCTGACGCAGGCACTTCCATACCAGGGGATAGGGATTTGCCTTGAGGATAAATCCGACAATCAGCGGGTTGATGATCAGGGAAACGGTCAGCATGCAGCCTACCAGTACTGCCAGGAGCTTTCCGTACCCCATGAAGGCCTTGAAGCCGCTGCCGGTGACGGTGGAGTAGACCAGACCGCAGATACCGAAGGGAGCAAGGTTGATGATCCAGCGGACGCCCTGGGAAACCGCCTCGGCGATATCGCTGAGGAACTGCCTGGTTGTATCAGAGGCGAAGCCCTTGAGAGCCATGCCCATGATTGCGGACCAGAACAGGATGCCCATATAGTTGGCACTGACCGTAGCCTGGAGCGGGTTGACGATGATGTTCATGAGAAGATTGTAAAGGACTTCTCCGAGGCCTCCGGGAGCAGCCTGCTCAACGCTTTCTACAGCCAGATCGAGTGTCTGGGGGAAAGCAAAGCTGAAGAGGACAGCGATAAAAGCAGCCAGAAATGTGGTCAGCATGTACAGGAAGATGACCAGTCCGAAACGGCTGTCGAGTTTGGAAGAGCCCTGGCACAGAGAGCTCATGACCAGCACGGCGACCAGAACCGGAGCGATTGCCTTCAGGGCGCCGACGAACAGATCGCCGAAGATTCCGATAAAAGCAGCCTTGGGAAGTGCTATGGCGAGAATGGCGCCGATGACAATTCCGATTGCGATCCGAAGGATCAGGCTGGTTTCGGAATACTTTTTCGCTATAGATTTTAGTGCATTCATGAAGTGGTAAACCCCCTTTAAAATAGAAATTCTTTCTCCCCTTTTAAAAGCCGGCGAAAATAACGGCAGTAAAAGAGACAGCCGCCAGGCCTTACGAACTGACGGCTTTGTCTATTATAACCAGATGGATTTTTTTCGTCAACTGCTTCAGAGTTCCAGGACCAGGGTGCGGTATCCTGAAAGGATGACTCTGCAGTCTGTGATCGGAAGATCCTTTCCTTCGCAGTTGTCGAGCAGGACTTTTCCTGCCTGCCCGGGGAGCGGGAGGGTGCGCGTCTCTTTTCCGTAGTTGGATAGAACCAGGATGGTCTGTCCGGAGGAGCGACGCAGATAGGAAATGACACAGGACTCATCCGCCAGGTAAGGCTCGAAAGAGCCGTAAAGCAGGGTCTCGCAGTACTGAGGATTTTTGCGCAGGGCGATCAGCTTTTTGTAATAGCTGAAGACGGACGAAGGATCTGTAATCTGCTGATCCAGGTTGATCTTTGTGAAATTGGGATTGACCTGCAGCCAGGGCCTGCCGGCGGTAAAACCGGCGGCAGGGGAGGCACTCCACTGGAAAGGGGTGCGTGCATTGTCACGGCCGTTGCGCTCGATGGCGTGCAGAGCATCCTGCTCAGAGACGCCCTGCCTGCGCATGACATTCCAGGCATCCAGAGAAGCGATATCATCGACCTCATCGATGCTCTGCAGAGGGTAATTCTCCATGCCGATCTCCTGCCCCTGGTAGATCCAGGGCAGGCCCTTTACAAAGAAATAGACGGCGGCGAGAGCCTTTTTGGCAGTGATGCGCATTTCCTCGTCCATGATCTGCATATCCTGCGGCGGAATATAGCGGCTGACGCCCCGGGGCTCATCGTGGTTCTCTATGATGTTGGAAATAAAACCGATGTCAGCAACCTTCTTCTGGGTATCGAAAAGACACTGCCTGTAATCATCGGGGGTGATGCTTTTGTTTTTGTGCCAGCCGGCATGGGAACTTCCCCAGACAGTCTCCGAGAAGTCAAACATGGAGGAGAAATAACCGTTGTCTCCGATGAAAGCGGGCAGTTCCTCTGCTTTTTCATTGAAGACTTCACCGACAGTAAAGGCATGGTGGGGCTTGAATGTCCTGTCGCGCATTTCGCCCAGGAATTCGCCTACGCCGGAGGCCTCCTGCAGCATGCGTCCGATCGTGCACAGTCCGTCTGCGCGATCGGGGGCATAGCTGCGGAAGGGCAGGGCTTTTTTAATGTTGATGATGGCGTCGATCCGAAAACCTGCAAGTCCTCTGTCCAGCCACCAGTTGATCATGGTGTAGATTTCCTCGCGGACCTTAGGGTTTTCCCAGTTGAGATCGGGCTGCTTTTTGTGGAAGACATGCAGATAAAACCAGTCCTCATGCCCGGGGAGCTTCTCCCAGACCGGTCCGCCGAAATAGGAGCGCCAGTTGCAGGGCAGGACATAGCCGTCGGGAGAGCAGACAGCGAAGGGATCCTTTCTGTCCGAGGTCGGATTGTCAGCTTTTTTCAGCTTTCGCAGGTAGAAATACTGCCCGTATTCGCCCTCCGGATCTGCGCAGGCTTTTTTGAACCACTCGTGCTCGTCGGAACAGTGATTGACGACCAGGTCCATGACGATATGCAGATCCCTTTTTTTGGCCTCCGCAAGAAGACGGTCCATGTCGTCCATTGTTCCGAAGCGGGGATCAATATTGTAGTAATCAGAGATATCGTAGCCCTGATCCGCAAGGGGAGAGCGATAGACCGGCGAGAGCCAGATGATGTCCACCCCCAGATCCTTGAGATAGTCGAGCTTTTCGATAATGCCCGGGATATCTCCAATCCCGTCTGCATTGGAATCGCAGAAGCTTTTGGGATAAATCTGGTAGGCGATTTTGCCGTGCCACCACTGTTTTTTCATGACGGGAACCTCCATGGTCATCTCTATGTTGAAGCACTTTGCACACGTTTTTTATCGTTTTATTGATAACGTTATTATAGCAGAACCTGCCTGTGTACACACGGGATTCCATACAGCTTGAACTTAAAAAAGTATTGCCGTATTATCTTATAAATGCTCGATAAGGTATTTAAATGTCTTCGCCGGAGCGGAAGTGGGGGCAGTACGCAGTTTTTATCAGATCTGTTTGCGAACACGGGGGCGCGGCCAAAGGTATGTCATCAAAGAACGACAAAAAGCGGGAAAGGGACAAACTTCAGCTGATCAGCCATCCGATTCCGCCTCTCTACAATGCGGATTCACAAATACTGATCCTGGGAAGTTTCCCTTCTGTAAAGTCCCGGGAGACGGCTTTCTTTTACGGACACCCGCAGAACCGCTTCTGGAAGCTGCTGAGTCTGCTGCTGGCGGCTCCTTTTCCGGAGACCGTGCAGGAGCGCAGGGAGTTTCTTTTGTCACACCGGATTGCTGTATGGGATGTGATCGCTTCCTGCGAGATTCACGGTTCCTCGGATGCGAGCATCCGAAATGCAGTGCCCAACGATCTGCGGGAAATACTGGACACCGCGCAGATCGGGCAGATCTATGTCAACGGACAGACAGCGGGAAAGCTGTACAAAAAATACCAGGAAAAGCCGCTGGTCGAGTCTTATGGCAGCCCGGCGAGAGCTGTGATCCTGCCTTCCACCAGCCCTGCCAACGCGGCGTGGAATATGGAACGCCTCCGGCAGGCTTGGAGCGTAATCCTGGATCCGCTCGGCAGACAGATCGTCTGATCATAATGGAAAAGAGAGGGTATGACTGTATAAGATGAATGAGAATACACAGAAACTGACATTCGGAGCTCTGCTGGTCGCAATTTTCGGTGTGCTGCTCCTTCTCAACCGCCAGACGGGCGGAATGCTGGAAGAGACCTTTATCTTCCTGTTTCCGATCCCAATGGTAGCATTTTCAGCAAGATACGGCTGGAAGGACAGTCTTCCTGTCTTCGTCTGCACGGTGCTGATCTCCATTGTCTGCGGCATTTTTACATCCGCATTTTACGCGATCTCCCAGTCCTTCATCGGCGTTGTATACGGAAGCTGTCTGCATGCGAAGAGGGACTCAAACAAGACTATGCTTCTGGTGATGGGATTGAGTGCTGTTTTAAATCTTCTCAGCAGCATCGTTCTCGCCTCGCTGTTCGGCATCAACCTCCAGGAGGATATGCAGATGATGCAGACCATGATGCGTCAGGCGATTGAAAAAACCGGGGTCAATATGACGCCGCAGCAGATGCAGTCGATCGAACTGCTCCTGCAGAAAGATACACTCATGCGTATTTTCATTGTGTCAATGATCTTCATGGGGGTTGTTCAGGGCTTTATCGTCTGTCAGCTCAGTCTTCTGATCTTGCGCCGGCTGCGCTTCCAGATCCAGAAACCTGCTCCGATCACGTCCTATTATCCCCCGCGCTGGACGGGATTTATTGCCCTGCTGGTCTTTGTACTCTACAGTTCGACTCTGGCTATGCCGGAAATGTCGGGCCGGCAGGAGATCATCCGCGTGGTCGGACAGATCGGTGCCCTCTGCGCCTATATGTACCTGCTGTGTTTCGGTTTCATCGCGGTCCTGTTTCTGCTCAGGGCATATGGCCCGTCCTCCCGTCTGCTGAACGTTATTATCGCGATCGCCGGATTTTTTGTTCTTCCCCAGCTCTTCATGATCCTTGGCTGTGTCTATATTTCCACCGGCTTTCATGACTGGGTCGTAGGTAAGGTGGGGGAGAGGATCGCGCGGGAGCAGAGATTTCGCAGACAATCCTGACAGCCTGATTTACAGGGGGTTAAAATGAAAATAAAAACCGCAATCCTGCAGACGAAGGTTTATGCAGAGAAAGAAAAAAACATCCGGCAGCTGGAGTCAATTCTGGCGTCGGGAAAAACGGAAGGGGCAGATCTCGTCACGCTTCCGGAAATGTTTGCCTGCCCCTATGAGACGGGGAAATTTCCCCTCTATGCAGAGCCCGAAGGCGGGAGTTCCTGGCAGGAGCTGTCCGCATTGGCAGAAAAATACGGGATCTATCTGTCTGCAGGCAGCATGCCGGAGCTTGTGAAGGCACAGACTCCGGGGGAAAAAGACCGGGTGTACAACACTGCCTATGTTTTCGGACGTGACGGAAAGCAGATCGGGAAACACAGAAAAGCCCATCTTTTTGATATCAATGTCGAGGGCGGTCAGCACTTTAAAGAGTCGGACACCCTCTCCCCGGGAGAATGGATCGGCTGCTTTGATACAGAGTTCGGGAAAGTCGGACTTTGTATCTGCTACGATTTCCGCTTTCCGGAAACCGCCCGCCTCATGGCCCAGGACGGCGCGAAAATGATCCTGGTGCCGGCAGCTTTCAATATGACCACAGGGCCTGCCCACTGGGAGCTCATGTTCCGCCAGCGCGCCGTCGAGAGTCAGTGTTACGTGATCGGCACCGCGCCTGCCCGGGATCCGGAGAGCAGCTATATTTCCTGGGGACATTCCATCGCGGTGGATCCCTGGGGAAAGATTATCACACAGATGGATGAAAAAGAGGGGATCCGCATTGTGGACATAGATCTTGATTACGCGGACAAAGTACGGCAGGAGCTTCCCCTTCTCGCCCACCGCAGAACAGATCTCTACGAATTGCGCAGGCATTAAAATGAGTGAAAAAGAACGTCTCCAATATGAAAAACTTGTATTGACACCAATCGGGAAACTGATCCCTTCGCTCGCTGTTCCCACGGTCATCAGTATGATGGTCACAATGATCTACAACCTGGTGGATGCATATTTTGTCGGAAAACTGGGAACCAGCGCGAGCGCAGCGATCGGTATTGTGCTCGGCGTGCAGTCTATTATCCAGGCCTTTGGATTTATGCTGGGACACGGTGCGGGGAGCCTGATCAGCGTGCAGCTGGGCAGGGGCAACAGGAAAGCTGCCGACCGCCTGCTCTCAACGTCTTTTTTTACGGCGGCGGGATTCAGCATTATTCTCTCAGCTGTCTGTTTCTGTTTTCTGCATCCTCTGATGCGGCTGATGGGCAGTACGGATACGATACTTCCTTTTTCCAGCAACTATGCCGCTTATATTCTGTTTTCGGGTCCTGCGCTGATGTGCAGCTGTGTCCTCAATAATGTCATGCGCTATGAGGGAAAAGCTGTCTTCGCCATGGTCGGACTTGTTGCCGGCGGTGTGCTGAATATGATCGGTGATCCCATCCTGATGTTCGGCCTCGGCCTGGGAATCGACGGCGCCGGCCTGTCAACGGCAATCTCCCAGTTTATAAGCTTTGGTATTCTGCTCTATATGTTCCTGTCGGGCAGAACGATAACCCGGATTTCCATCCGCTTCTATACGCGGGATATACACGAACTGCTGGAAATCCTCAAGGTTGGTTTCCCCAGTCTGATCCGCCAGATGCTCAACAGCCTCTCGACGATGACACTCAACAACTGTGCCATGCCCTATGGAGACGCCGCGATTGCCGCCATGTCGATCGTAGGCCGTATCTCCATGTTCATAGGCTCGGCCATGATAGGGCTCGGACAGGGATTTCAGCCGGTCTCTGCCTTCAACTTCGGAGCCAAAAAATACGGCCGTCTGCGGAAAGCTTTCTTTTTCACAGTGAATACAGGGACGATCATCCTGGGTACACTGGGGATCCTGGGGATGATCATGCCCGAGGCTGTTGTCCAACTTTTCCGCGATGATCCGGAGGTCGTGAGAATCGGTGCGACAGCGCTGAGGTTTCAGTGCGTTGCGGTTTTTATGCAGGCTTTCAGCGTGTCGGCAAATATGATGTTCCAAAGTATCGGAAGAAGCAGGGAGGCCTCCTTTCTCGCCACACTGCGGAGCGGTCTCTTCTATATACCGCTCCTGATCATTCTTCCCCGTTTTGCGGGACTTCTGGGTATTCAGAGCGCGCAGATGTGGTCAGATATGCTGACAACGGTTGTCTGCATCTATTTTGTCACCCGCTTTTTCAAAGACATTCCAAGGGAGGACCAGGAGGCGGAGATTGACAGCGCCTATCTCCGTGCCATTGGAAAAATGTAAAGACAAGAGGTAAGCATGAAGCTGATTCACTGTGCAGATTTGCATCTGGATTCAAAACTGAATACCTATCTGGACAGAGAGCAGGCGAAGAAGCGGCGGGACGAACTGCTCAGCAATTTTGAGAGGCTCGCGCAGTACGCGGAAGAGCATAAGGTGGAGGCTGTCCTGATCGCGGGAGATCTCTTTGACCGGGATAAAGTCTCGGCGCTGGCGGGAAATATGGTCCTGTCAGTGATACAGGCGAATCCCCGGATCCGCTTCTACTACCTGCGGGGGAATCATGATCTCGGGGACTGTCTCGGGAATGCGGTTTCCGGGAAAGCTGCGGATTTGCCGAACCTTTTTCTGTTCGGAAAAAGGTGGAAGACCTATTATGAGGGAAGGGAAGGAAAGATCGCGATCACCGGCATGGAGCTGACGCATGAAGACAGTGCCGGAGCGCTGTCTTCCCTCCGCACAGATCCGGCCCGCTTTAATATCGTTATGCTCCACGGTCAGGAGAGCGGAGGAAGGACCGTCGGCGGTCCCGGGGAATCCTCCCGGTCCTGTTCAGGCGGTTCCGGAGGAAAGACAGGAAAAAGCGGTGGATACGCCGGCATGATCAACCTGCCGGCCCTGCGCGGCCGGGGGATCGATTATCTTGCCCTCGGACATATTCACACCTACAAAAAGGCACCCCTGGACAGCAGGGGGATTTACTGCTATCCGGGATGCCTGGAAGGCCGGGGATTTGATGAGTGCGGTCAGCATGGTTTTGTGCTGCTGGAGATCAATGAACGGACGGCTGCAATGACACACCGCTTTGTTCCCTTTGCGCGGCGGACTCTGTATGCCCTGCAGACGGATGTCACCGGCTGTCTGACAACAGCCCAGATGAAGGACCTCATGGAGGACACCCTGCGCGCGGCAGGCTGCACGAAAAAAGATATGGCAGATATGACACTGTGCGGCGAGCTGGATGTTGACTGCGAGAAGGATATCGGTTATCTCCGCATGAGTCTGGAAGCGGACCTTTTTTTTGCCCGCCTGCACGATGCGACAACGATTCGTATCAACATAGAGGAGTATCTTTACGACGAATCCCTGCGTGGAGAATTTGTCCGTCTGGTCATGGCGGATCCTTCTGTTCCCCCGGAGGACAAAACGGCTGTGATCCGGTGCGGCTTCAGAGCCATGGACGGGGAGGAACTGCTGTGATCATCTCTGCCGGATCCAGAGATTGAGATCCACTGCTCCTTCGATCCCGGGGACGCTGCCTTCATTGGTATACTGCCACCAGGTGAAGTGGTAGGGAGTCTGGGGGAGCGGCTCATAGTCCGCATACCAGATATCGCAGGTGTTCATCGTATCTGCGTCAAAATAGTTGTGTTCCCAGGGAAGATTGGAATAGATATCCACACTGCAGGAGGAAGACCCGGCTGCGGTATCACGGAAGGCAGCTGTGTTGAGGGTGACCTGCTCCCTGGTGATCTCGTTGGCCCGGCCCCAGTCATCCTTGATGATTTCCGGATCATACATCAGAGGAAGATCGGTTTCTACGCCGGACTTTTTGATGACGCTGACAGCCAGGGAGGCCTCTTCGGCGGCTTCTTCTTCGCTGAGTGCCTGCGAAAAAAAGTATGTGCCGACATACAGGCCTGCGGCCTTTGCCTGCCGGAGGTTTTCCACGGCCATGGAATCCTCTACAAGAGTGCCGGCTTCCCCATACCCGCGGTATCCAACCCGAATGAAAGCAAACTGATAGCCGGCATCCGCGACAGCCTGCCAGTCGATCACGCCCTGGTGTTCGGAGACATCGATCCCCTGCAGGCATTCATAGGATATTTCTGCTTTTTCCTGCGCTGTCCCGTTTGAGGTTTCTCCTGTTCGGTTTGTCCTGTCAAAGATTTTTCCGGCATAAAGAACCCGCTGGGGATCTTTCTCGTCGGGAACAAAGCTGCCGGCATCATAAGCAGTTTCCCGGACGGAGGGATCGACCTCCATTGTATGCCACTCTTCCCAGGCGTCGATATATTTCAGCATCCGGGGACCTGCTCCTTCTTTGTGCTCCTGCGCGGGAGCCCTTTCGGCGGCAGAAGAGGAAGCGGCGGAGGATGTGGAATCTGCAGAAGATGCAGGGAGGGCAGAGGCGGCTTCGTCTGCTTTCACAGAGCTTTTTGCAGTCTGTGCAGAAGCAGTCTGTGCAGAAGAAGTCTCTGCGGAAGCTGCCGGGGACAGATCCTGTTCTGCTGTCCTGCTGCAGCCCGCAAGGAAGCAGACGGTCAGAAAGATCCAGCAGACCGATGTGAAAAGAAAGCCTTTCCCCGCGGCTCTTTTCCGGCAATGTCTTTCTGTGCGCCGGGTATTTTCTCCGGCTTTTTTCAACTTCATGAACGACCTCCTTTGCTGTAGGCGGATGGTGATGGTGACGGATTAATCATAAGAGCAGAATCGCTTTTGCGCAAGATACCGGCGTGCATCTTTGACAGGGCGGAACAGGCTGTATTTTTTAGAAGCAGAACAGGCACAAACAGATCGGAAGCGGAGCATGAAACTGATATCCTGTCATGTGGAAAATTTCGGGCGGCTGCAGAACTTTGACTATGTGTTTTCGGACGGAGTGAACATACTCTGCAGGGAAAACGGCTGGGGAAAGAGCACGTTTGCGGCATTTCTTCTCGCGATGTTTTACGGACTGCCCTCAAAAGGAAAGAAGAGGCAGGCGGTTTCCATCGGAAACCGGCTGTCTTTGTCGGATGCCCGCAGCGCCTGCAGACCCTGGCAGGGAGGGATTTTCGGGGGCAGACTTATTTTTGAAGCCGGCGGAAGAACCTACGAGATGACCAGGGTGTTCGGGGACCGCGAAGCAGAGGACGAATTCGATCTGCGGGATTTAGACACAAACCTCCCTTGTTTTGATTATACAAAAAATATAGGCAGGGAGATGTTTGCGATCGACAGGGAGTCCTTCCTGCGGACTGTTTTTACATCCCAGCAGGACTGCCTGACTCGTCCGACAGATGACGTGAATGCCCTGATCGCGGATCTGGCGGAGCATGCAGGAGATATGGAGAGCTATGAAGCGGCACAGAGACGTCTGAAGGAAAGGGCAAACCGCCTGACTCCAAAGCGGTCGACCGGCAGGCTCTGCCGCATTCAGGAAAGGATCGGTCTGCTTGAGAGGGAAACGGCCGCTTCCATGGATCTGGAGGAAGGGATCGCTTCCTGCGGCCGCGAACAGGAGGAAGTGGGAGAAAGAATAAAGGCGTTGGAAGCGGAAGGTGCGCTTCTGGGGAAGGAGATCGCCGCTGCGGAGCAGATAGAGGAAGAGGCGGCCGGAGCAGAGCGGGAGACCCGGAGCCTCCTGGCGAAAAAACAGATCTGGCAGCAGCTTTCCGGGACAGAGCAACGCCGGAGGCGGGCTTTGGAAGAGGCTTCCGCATTTTTCCCGGGACGGATACCGACGCGCTCCGAAGCAGACACTCTGCTGGGAAATTGTCGTGAAATGGAACGCCTGGAGGAACGGATGCGGGCCGAAATGCTGACGGAAGATGAGCAGGAAAGACTGACCTTACTCGAAGAACGTTTTGGCAGCAGCGCCGGTTCCGATGCTGTATACGATCATTATAAAAAGAATGCGGAAGAAAAAAGGGAAAAACGGAGAAAAACAGAAAGCCGGAAAAAATCCCCTCTGACAGAAAAGCGCGTCTTGCTGTCCGCAGCAGGAATACTGCTCATTGCGGCCGCAATTATACTGGCCATTCCGGCTTCCCGGGCGCTATTTGCAGGCAGGGTACCGGCCCCGCTGATGACAGGCGCTGCCCTTATCCTTGCCGCGGCAGGGGCGGGAATCGCGACGGCTGCCGCCCTGCATAGAGAAGCGGCACCGGATCTCGTCCGGGCGGAAGGCAGTATTGAAAGCAGGGAAAAAAGTGACGAGGAGAGATCCCGCGCCTATGCGGAATATCTGGATCTGGAAAGAAAAGAGCAGAAACTGGAGGAAACACACGCGGACTGGGCGGAAGCGCGGAAACCGATCCTCCTTTTCCTCAGAGAGCTCGGTTTTTCGCCTTCGAAAGACCTGCATGCGCAGCTGACAGCCATCCGGGACGCGGCAGATGACTGCGAGGACGCCGGTGCCCTGCTCCGGGAATCCGAAGAAGAACTCAGGGATTTTGAAACAGAGCTCCGCCGGGCCGGACTGACTGTGGAGAAAGTACAGCATGCCCGGCTGACTGCAGACAGAATGGGCATGCAGAATCGGCAGAGCACCGCGGAACTGCGGATGCGCAGGGAGCAGGTGCACGAAGAACTCCTGCGCTGCCGGTCACAGGCGGCGGATACAGAACGCAGAATGGAAGAACTGTCCCTGGAACGCGACGAGACAGACATAATGCTGGAGGAACTGAAGTCGCTGCGGGAGCAGCAGCAGACAGACATGGAGGAATACCGCCATGTTGTGACGGCTTCTGCGCTCTTGCGGAAAGCAAAAGAATCGCTGACTTCGCGTTATGCAGACCCTATCCGGACCGGGTTCTGCAAATACTGGGAGATGATCACCGGAGACTCTGCCGCGGGTGTCTATGTGGACGCTGCTTCCAACGTCACAATAGAGCGGGAAGGAATGCAGAGGGACGCTGCTGCTCTGAGCACAGGCTGGAGGGATCTCACAGGGATCTGCCTGCGGGCTGCCCTGGCGGACGCCATGTATCCCCCGGAACGCGGGGAAAGGCCGCCGCTGATTCTGGACGATCCGTTTACCAACCTGGATGACGGAATGATGGAAGGCGCGATGCACTTTCTGCGGGAGACCGGCAGGAACTACCAGATTCTTTATTTTACATGCAGCAGTTCACGCTGCTGATGTCCGGGAATGTCAAAAAAACAGCCAGTGAGGCGTAAACCTCACTGGCTGTTTTGGGTCATCCCGGTATGGCACATTTCCAACCGAAACGTTTGTGTCTGGATTCATATATAGAACATACATGAATACTTACTATCCATCCCATACCGTAAAAGGTATAACTGTCTGCAGGCTTTTCCTTTTTACTGAATCTGGATATAACCGGTATGCTCAATGCCCTCGCCTGCAAGGTAATAAGTAACCTTGTACCAGAAATCGTCAAGGCGCTCAACTACGTTGAGGTAATCTCCGGGATTTGCAAAGTACATAATGTTCTCGGCAATCTCTTCAGGAGTGGAATAGATGTTTCCGCCGAAACGGACAGTGTACTGTGTGCCGGGATCGACAACGAGATACTCTTCCTCTTTCTCAGCGTCTTCTTTCTCAGCTTCTTCCTTGTCAGCTTCTTCCTCTTCTACAGCGACAACAGCGGCCTCTTCTTCAGGAGCGGCAACTTCTGCAGCGGCACTGGCAGTACCTTCAAGGGCAGCGGTCTCTTCAGCATCAGCAGCTTCTGCGGCGGCAGCGACATCTTCTACAGAAGCGGTAGCAGCTTCAGCAGCTTCTTCAACGGCAGTTGCACCGGTAGCGGCAGCATCAGCAGCGTCGCCGGCATCCTTCTTGCTGCAGCCTGCGAAAACAGCAGCTGCAAGAGCGGTAACCAGCAGATATGTGACGAGTCTCTTTTTCATAAACTAAACCTCCGAATTATTGAATATTTGACAGTGTTGGGGGGTGGAACAAGTACATTGTATCATTAATATAGAAAAAATGTGTGTTTTTTTCGTAATAAATGAGGGATGAAAAAAGGGAAGGAAAAGTAAATAAAAAAATGAAGCTGTTGTGAAAGCTGACTTCCTGTCCCGAAAAAGTCTGAAATATATACATACACGTCTTCAAAATCTATTTACTGTTAACATTTTTTCGTATTATTATTGACGAATGTCTTTTAAAAAACGTATTTTTCAATTACAATTATCGAATATCAGTTTTTTTTATGTGAAGGCTTCCCTGAAGCAGGCAGTCATCCGGAATCGCAGGCACGCTGCCGTTCGGTTTATTGTGACGGCGTCCGGTGTTCCTTTCTATAGGTGAGAGGAGCAGAGCCGTATTCGGCGCGGAACATTTTCGCGAAATAGCTCATTTCGCGAAAACCGCACAGATCCCCGATTTTTTCAACCTTCATAGGGGTGGACAGGAGCAGCTGCCTGGCTTTGCTCAGACGGAGCTGGCGCAGGTATTTCCCCGGTGTCGTGTGCAGAACATTCTTAAAACATCTCATACATTCCGTATTGCTGATGAAGGCGGCCGAGGCGATTTCGCTGTTGGTTATCTCGTCCGCGATATGCTCCTCCATAAATAGGAGCATTTTTTTTATGCGTTCTTCCTCGCGGAGATTCCTATGTATGGAAGATACTGTATTTACATCGCCGTGTTTCCAGATCTGCAAAAAAATATCCGACAGATAATTACGGACCTGGAACTCATAACCGTCCTCCTGCTGACAGATCAGCTCCCAGGCCTGTTCAATCTGTCCGATGACTTGTCTCTGCCATCCTTCGGCAGGCTGAAAGACCATAAAGGGAAGTGACTGGTTGAGCTGTAGCGGATGGATATATTTCTGCCAGAAAACACTGGTCGTGTCGCCTCCGATCAGACGCGGGTGGAAGACGATGGAATGAAAACGGCAGGAGGGGGAATTATCATTCCATGCTCCATGGAGGACTTCAGCGTTCACAAAGTAGGCTTCTCCGCTCGTCAGGCGGAACTGGTTGGTTCCGATCATACAGACGATGCTGCCGGATAAAAGATGGAAGAGTTCCAATTCCTCGTGCCAGTGCCAAGGGACCGGGCGTTCCACGACATCGTAATCATAGGCTGCGGCAGGGAGAAGCCGGGTGGAGTGGATGTTTTTTTCCCTTCCGTTTACACTGACTGTTTCATCATATCGAAGAAGCGGCATATCGATTCCTTTCCGATTCCCTGAGAGATCGTAATTTCCAAAGAAAAATATCCCGGAATATGGATGTTTTGTCCTATTTTTTGGGGTATTTTAGCGGGAAAAACAAATAATTATGATGATAATATACCATAAAAGAAAGGAAACGGAAACTCAGTCGGAAGAAAAACGTTTATAAAAAGATAAGTTGCGGAGGATGTGATGGAGAGAGACGACGCATACATCAGGACCGGAAAATGGTGGCACGACAAGATCATCTATGAGATCTATCCCAAGAGTTTTATGGATACCAATGGAGACGGGATCGGAGATCTGGGCGGAGTCATCGAAAAGCTGGATTACCTGCAGGATCTGGGGGTGGATATTTTGTGGCTTTGTCCCTGTTATCAGTCGCCGTTTATCGACCAGGGGTACGATATCAGCGATTATTACAGGATCGATCCGGTCTTCGGGACAAATGCCCAGATGGAGGAACTCCTCCGGAAGGCGCGGGAGCGGGGCATGGATGTGATCCTGGATCTGGTAGTAAATCACTGCAGTTCAGAGCATTTCTGGTTCAGGGAGGCCTGCCGCGATCCCGAAGGAAAATACGGGAAATATTTCTATATCGTGGATGCCGGGGAGGACGAGCTGCCCACGAACTGGCGTTCCTATTTCGGGGGCTCTGTCTGGTCTCCGCTTCCGGGCAATCCCGGGAAAAAGTATCTCCATGTCTTTCATGAAAAACAGCCGGACCTCAACTGGGAAAACGCGGAATTGCGCAGGGATATCTTTTCCATGATGAAGTGGTGGCTCGACAAAGGCGTGCGGGGCTTTCGGATCGACGCGATCATGAATATAAAAAAGCCCCTCCCGCTGCAGAACTATTATCCGGACCGGGAGGACGGTATGGTAGATATGGAGACCGTGATCGGACAGACCCGCGGGATCGGACATTTTCTTTCAGAGATGAAGAGAGAGGTCCTGGATCCCTATGATGCCTTTACTGTGGCGGAGGTATGCGGGGAGAGGGAAGAGGATCTGCCTTTGCTTATGGGCAGAGATGGATTCTTCTCTTCCATGTTTGATTTCCGGGAGATGACTCTGGGGATGAGTGAAAAAGGCTGGTACGACAGGAAACCTGTCACCCTCAGACAGTACAGGGACATGTGTTACGCTGCGCAGAAAGCATTCAACTCCTGCGGTTTCCAGACCAATGTGCTCGAAAATCATGACAGCCCGCGCTGCGGGGACCGGTTCCTGCAGGAGACAATGCATGAGATTGTCAGGAAGAACGCTCTGACAAAAGATGAAAAACAGGCTCTTGCGGAAAAAGGGAAAAAGATGCTGGCGGTGCTGTATTTCTTCCTGCACGGAATCCCCTGCATTTATCAGGGGCAGGAGATCGGCATGGAAAATATACCGCTTGAGCGCCTTGAAGATATCGATGACGTATCCGCCCTCGGGGAATACGGCTGCGCGATCCGCGCCGGTCTGACAAGAGAAGAGGCTCTGTCGGTCGTGCAGCAGTTCAGCCGGGACAATTCCCGCACGCCTATGCAGTGGAACAATCTGGAGGGATGCGGCTTTTCAACCGCAGAACCCTGGATGCGGATCAATCCGAATTATGTCCTGATTAATGAAAAGCAGCAGGAAAGAGACGGCGGATCAGTACTTTCCTTTTATAAAAAGATGATTTCACTGCGCAAAGATCCCGCTTACCGGAACACTTTTGTGTATGGATCCTTTTCCCCGGTCTGTGAGAACGAAAATGATCTGATGGCCTACCGCAGGACGGGAGAGCGGGATATTCTGGTCCTTGCAAATATCGGCGGACAGATTGCAAAGGTGCCTGTAGATCCTTCCTTCTGCCGTGTGCTCCTGAACAATACAGACGCACTGGCTATGGAAGGGGAAGGTACGGTCTGTCTGGAGCCTTTTCAGGCGGTCGTATTGGCTGTATAGACTTGAATGGTTTACAGGTCCAAAGCTTGTCAGAAGGTAAGACGTAAACTTGAAAGGAGAGCGACATTGAATAAGAAAACACCGCTGTACAGACAGGTTTATGAAGACCTTAGAAAAGACATCATGGACGGGATCTATCAGCTGGGAGAGTATCTGCCGCCGATCCGGGAAGAGGCAAAGCGCCTTGGCGTCGCCAGAAATACGATTGAAAATGCCTATATGATGCTGGCGGAGGAAGGCTATATCCAGGCAAAGCCCGGGCAGGGCAGCCGGGTATCGGATGCCTGGCGCTCCCTCTATTTTGGGGATGATGCTTCCGGGGAAAAGGCGGAAGATGACCTGTCATGTCAGAAGAATGCCGGACAACACGCGGGGCAGACGGAAGGAAGCGGCGGCCGGGAGGAAGAGGAGGAAGCGCTTCATCAGTCTATGAAGGACAAAACCGGAATAAAGGGGCACGGTGAAACGGAGGGAACCATCTGCATTGATTTCAGGGGGAAACCGCCTTTATCACCTATGTTCCCCCGAGGGATCGGGAGCATGCTGGAGACCAGGCTTCTGCAGGACTGTAAAGACAGCGGGGATATTCCGGCAGGCGAGAGGGTCTGTTCCCTGATTCGAAGATATCTGAAAATACATCGCGGCGTCACATGTACAGAAGAACAGATCTTCCTGTTCAGAAGCCACAAACAGGCAGTCCGGATGGTCCGGCAGGTTCAGCCTTGTATTGTGTATACCACTCCCCATCATGCCGGGGAGGGGAGTAATCATTTAAGTCCGGAGGAGATTGAGTGGCTTTACAGACGGATGGAACAGGAAAAGCTTTATGTTCTGGAAGACGACGTCGACGGTGAGGTGGTTTATGACAGAAAGCCTTTTTCCACGCTCTTTGGAGACCGGGCAGGGGGAAGGACCATCCTGACAGGGACCCTTGACCGTTTTTTCGCCCCCGCGCTTCATCTTTATTATGTCGTGTTTCCACAGGAGATCATGGAGACAAAAACATCTGTGCTCAGGAGGCTCTGCAGAGACGACTGCCTTTCACTTCTGGAGCTGGAGATGCTCGATCTGATCCTTTCTTGGGAAAGACTGCCGAACCATTTCCGCAAATACTATTACCGGAACTTTTTGAAGAGAAATCATGTGATCCACTGCATGGAAGAGGCTTTCGGAAGCGGTGCCGTACTGCACAGGACGGAGTCGGGGACGGAAATCATCGCCGCTGTACCGTGCACGGAAGAGGCTTCTGTGATTATGAGCAGGGCAGCTGAAGCAGGCCTGGGTCTTGATGCCCGTTCAGGATGGGAAAGGGACAGCGGGCAGCTGTATGTCCGCATCTGTTATGAGAATATTTCCATGGAGGATATTGAGGAAGGGATCAGGATCCTTTCCGGAATTCTCGGTTTCCGCCGGTCAGAGATATGATTCAGGCAGAGAGCGCAGCAGGGTATGCAATATATTTTGACCGAATAACAGTAAGAAGCTGTCATTATCCCCATTTTTTAGACCCGTCTTGTCCCTTTTTTAGTGACTTTGTATAGGATACAATCTAAACAGTGTTATTTAATATGCATTTTGCATAAAAGGAGGATATTATGAGAAAGAAACTATTAGCAGTTGTGTTGGCTGCTGCAATGGCAGTCTGCCTCATGGCCTGCGGCGGTTCTTCTTCCGGTTCTGCGGCAAGCACCGGGGAAGGATCGGGCGCTGCAAGCGGAGAGGGCATCCGTCTTTTGAACGGCAAGCCCGAAATTGATACGCAGCTTAAAAACCTGGCTGCAAAGTATAAGGAAGAGACAGGAAAAGTTGTCAACGTAGAGACCATCGGCGGTGACACCAACGCTTCCGACGAACTCAAGAAGATGTATCAGGCAGACAACATGCCCGATATTTTCGTCATTGAGGCAAACCAGGCGGCGAACTGGGACGGCCTTCTCGCTGATCTGACCGGTGAGGCATGGACGGAAGATACCGATTATGAGCTGGTCGACGAGAAAATGGGCACGATCGGTTTCCCTTATACGGTTGAGGCAACCGCGCTGGCTTACAATGCGGAGATTCTGGAGAAGGCAGGTGTGGACCCCGCTTCTCTGACAAGCCCCGCAGCATGGCAGAAGGCAGCTGAGACTCTCGACAGCAAAAAAGACGAGCTCGGTCTGACCGCAGTGTTCGGCTGGTGCGCGGAGCCTGCGAATCTGGGCTGGTCCTCCGGCACGCACGTTTTTGCGCAGTATCTGGATGCAGGCCTTGCACAGGATGACACCACCTACATCGATCTGCTCAATGACGGCGGCAAGATCGACGAGGCAAGGATGAAAGATTTCGCTGCATTTGTCGGTATGATGAACAAGTATTCCGATCCCGCCCTTCTGATCGACGGCACCTATGATAACCAGGTGGCCGGTTTTGCCGCAGGCAAGTATGCCTTTGTCACGCAGGGCAACTGGATCAACGGCGGTGTCACGGGCAGTCCCGATTACACCGGCTGGGCAATGGGCTTTGCGCCTTACGCATTCGAGGATGGCATTGATACCATCATTGCGGGCCCTCCGAGCTTCTGGACGGTTTACAGCGATGGCGATGTTGACGGAGCCAAGGAGTTCCTGCAGTGGGTTTCCGATGACAGCGCCCAGGAGATCCTGGTCAACGAGGCAGGCCTGATCAGCCCCTTCAAAGACTGCAGCTTTGTCGCAGCGGATCCTTTTGCCGAGAGCATTAAGAGCTATATGGATGCCGGCAAGACTTCCGGATGGCACACCATGCTCAAGAAGGACGGCCTTCAGAACAAGACCTGCCAGGTATTTGCGGATTATGCCAAGGGTGCGTTGGATGAGGACGCTTTCGTGAAGACCATGGGTCAGGTTATTTCCAGCTATTATAATAACTGAGCATTTATTTACGGAGAAACGGTAGAACCCCGGCTTTTGCGGCAGTAAGGCGGACTGTCCTGCTTTAAGAAACAGTTACTACCCTTAATAATTACTGTATTGGTATTTTCAAAGAGGGCAGAATTTTCAGAATCCTGCCCTCTTTGTTGAATTCCTGTAACTATTCAGCAAAGTCAGTTCTGATCTGCCGCATTGAGTAAGTGAATAACCGTACACTAGGAGGAGTATCCATGAAAGAAGATTCCGGCAGCAAAAAACTGCCCGCTTTGATTTGTCTGGTCGGTGGCGCGATTCTGCTGATCTGGGCGCTTGTCCTCGATTTTTCAGGCAGTAAAGTGGGCTACAGAGGAGCGCTCCTTGTCATTGGCCTGATTGGTATCATTATGGGATTGTATATTTTCCCGACTCTCAAATATCACAGGACACTGGTTTATGTCGTTTTCCTGTTCCCGCTTTTATTCGCTTTTGTTGTTACAGTCATCATTCCTTTGTTTCTGGGTCTTTTCTACTCCTTTACGAACTGGAACGGTATCCGTTATACAGAATTCGTGGGAGTGGCAAACTATGCGAGGATGTTCCGCCAGCCAAGCTTCATCTGGTCTATCCTGATCACCGCGCTGTTTGTTGTTTTCAATATGATCCTGGTCAACCTGGTCGCGTTCCTGCTGGCACTTCTGTGCACATCCAAGCTCAAGGGCATGGGCTTCTTCAGGGCGTCCTATTTCCTTCCCAACCTGATCGGTGGTATCGTTCTGGGTTATATCTGGCAGTTCGTCTTCAGTAATGTCGCCACAAAGATTTTCTCCAGCATGAAATACTCCATGCTTTCCAGCACGGGAACGGCTTTTATGGCCATTATCATCGTCTATGTGTGGCAGTATGCCGGTTACATCATGCTGATCTATATCACAGGTCTCAACACGGTGCCTGGAGAAGTCCTGGAGGCATCCAATATTGACGGCGCCAACGCGATTCAGACGCTGTTCCAGATCAAGATCCCCATGATCGCACCTACGATCACCATCTGCACATTCCTGACTCTGACGTCTGCCTTCAAGCAGTTCGACGTCAACCTGTCCCTGACAAACGGTACCGGTTCTGTGGCGGACTTCATGGGCCAGTACCTGACAAACGGTACGCAGATGCTCGCCCTGAACATCTACAATACGGCAGTGGTAGAGAATGAATATGCCTTCGGCCAGGCCAAGGCTTTCCTGTTCTTTGTCATCCTGGCATGTGTATCGATCCTGCAGGTGCGTATTTCCAACAGGAAGGAGGTAGAGCTTTAATGAACAGAAAAGAACCTACTTCCCGGGTCATCCTTAAATTCGTGATCGCGGTCATCATCGCGATTTATGTCCTGTTTCCTTTTGCACTGGTTGTCATCAACTCCTGCAAACAGACGGCAGACATCACGTCAAATCCCATCGGCCTGAACGGTATGAGCATCGGTCAGCTGATGAAGAACATGAACGATGTTGTCAACAACCCCAACTTCCTGTTCTGGCACGCATTTGGATTTTCGGTGCTGATCACGGTGCTGTCTCTGGTCCTGCTGGCCCTGTTCGGCGCTATGACGGCATGGGTCATCTGCCGGAACAAGACCAAGTGGGCGACCCTGATCTATTTCACTTTCATTGCATCCATGATCATTCCCTTCCAGGTGGTCATGCTGCCCCTGATCTCCACATTCCGCGATGTGGGTAAGTTTGTGGGTATTCCCATGCTGCAGTCCGTCCCCGGCATCGTGTTTGCCTATCTGGGATTCGGCGGCGCTATGACTGTGTTCATCCTGACCGGCTTCATCAAGGGAATTCCTTATGATCTGGAGGAGGCAGCCTCCATCGACGGTTGCCGCCCTGAACAGGTCTTTTTCAAAGTCATATTCCCTCTGCTGACACCGGTGATCACGACCGTCACCATTCTGAACGGTATGTGGATCTGGAATGACTATCTGCTCCCTTCCATGATGCTGGGGCAGAACGGCGTTGTTAAGACACTGCCTGTCGCCGTGCAGGCTTTCGTCGGTTCCTATGTCAAGCAGTGGAATCTGATTCTGACAGCTGCCCTGCTGGCGATCATCCCCATGATCGTTCTGTTCCTGTTTGCACAGAAACAGATCATGAACGGTATGATCGAGGGCGCGGTCAAGGGATGATACAGGTCCCGGAGTATTGACATTATTTTCATCAGATCCCCCGGATCTGAAAAGAGGCTGTACCCAAGCCAGGTGCAGCCTCTCTTGTGTATAAGGAAATAAGAGTACTATGAAGAATATGTTGGACCTGGACGGACCGCTGGTGCGAGCGCTCAGTGATCTGAACACACTGGTGATTTTGAATGTCTTGACGGCTCTTTTCTGCATCCCTGTGATCACTGCCGGCGCCTCTTTGGCAGCAATGCATTATGTGATCATGGAGATGTTTGAAAACCGGGGAAGCGGTGTGGCCAGGGAGTTCTGGAAACGTTTTAAGGAGAATCTCAGGAACGCGACTCCGGTGTGGCTGATCCTCCTGGCTGCGGCGGTATTCATTTATGTGGACTGCAGGATCATCATGGGCGGGCAGGCGGGCCTGCCGAGGGCCATGCTGATTCCGCTCTACGCCGGCGCGTTTATAGAGGCCTCCATCGCCGTGTATGCCTTTCCCCTGACGGCCAGATTTGTCTATTCCACAGGCGCAACATTCAAAAATTCCGCGATCCTGGCAGTCGCGAACTTCCCCAGAACAGTGCTCATGGTCCTTTATCATGTGATTATGCCGTACCTGCTCTTTAATGTATCGCGGCTGCTGCCCCTCTTTTTCCTGGTGGGGATTTCTCTTCCTGCATATTTCAGCGCGCTGCAGTATATGCCGATTATACGAAAAATGATCGGAGAGCCGGAACCGGACGAAGATATGCCCGAAGACGGACCGGACGGAGAAGAATTCATGTAGTAAGAGACGGCTTTACAGATTATAATGAAAAGGAAATCTGCCCGGGAAACCTGTCCCGGCAAAACAGGAGGATATCATGCGAACAAGCGGAATATTGCTGCCCGTCTTCAGTCTGCCCGGTAAGTACGGAATCGGCTCTTTTTCAAAAGAGGCGTACGCGTTTGTGGATTTTTTGAAGGAAGCAGGCCAGGCTTACTGGCAGATTCTGCCGCTGGGCCCTACAGGATATGGAGATTCTCCCTACCAGGCCTTTTCCACCTTTGCGGGGAACCCCTATCTGATCGATCTTGAGGATCTGATCGGACAGGGGCTGCTCACCCGGGAGGAATGCGAGGCTGTCGATTTCGACAGTGACGGGGGTGTGGATTACGGAAAGCTGTACAAGGGGCGGTGGGGCCTGCTCCGGAAAGCGTTCTCCAGAAGCGGCCACAGGGATACGTCTGCCTTTGAGGCTTTTGAGAAGGAGAATGCCTTCTGGCTTCAGGATTACGCTGTCTTTATGGCGGTAAAGGACGCGCATGGAGGCGCGGGCGCGGAAAACTGGGAGCCTGATATCAGGGATCACAGGCCGGAAGCTGTCCAGGCATGGTCTGAAAAACTGGCGGAGGATATAGATTTCTATAAGTACCTGCAGTTTGAATTTATGCGGCAGTGGAAAAAGCTAAGGGAGTATGCGGCAGAGCAGGGGATCCGGATCATCGGAGATATCCCGATCTATGTCTCCGCAGACAGCTCGGATTTCTGGGCCAACAGAGAACTGTTCCAGCTCGATGAGCGCGGCCGTATCCGCATGATCGCGGGCGTGCCTCCGGACGGCTTTTCGGCGATCGGACAGGTCTGGGGAAACCCGCTTTATAACTGGACCCGGCACAAAGAAACAGGCTATGACTGGTGGATCCGGCGGATCAGGAAATGCAGGGAGCTCTACGATGTCATACGGATCGACCATTTCCGGGGATTCGATGAATATTTCTCCATTCCGGCGCAGGCTGAAACAGCGGTGGAAGGACACTGGGAGAAAGGTCCCGGCATCAGCCTGTTCGAAGAGATCAGGAAAAAACTGGGCCAAGTCCCGATCATCGCGGAGGACCTCGGCTATGTGACAGATACGGTGCGTCAGCTGGTGCGCGATACAGGCTGTCCCAACATGAAGGTCCTGGAGTTCGCGTTCGACTCAAGAGATTCCACCGGGGCCATGGAGTACCTGCCCTATCGCTATCAGCCCAACTGTGTGGTGTACACAGGGACACATGACAATGAGACACTCAGGGGCTGGATCGACAGCATTCTTCCCGAAGAGAGAGAGCAGGTCTGTGAGTACCTGGATGTCAGGACTGACGATCCGCAGGAAATCGTGGAAAAGTTGATCATCGCGGCATTTTCCTCCGTGGCAGATTACTGCATCATTCCCATGCAGGATTATCTGGGGCTGGATAACAGCGCCAGAATCAATAAACCGTCCACCGACAGCAATAACTGGAGATGGAGGGTGAACAGGGAGGATCTGTCCCCGCAGCTGGCAGCCAGGATCCGCAGGCTGACAGAATTGTACGGCCGCTGAGGGCCGCTGAGGGACGGTCCTTTTGTATCCGTCCCCGTGTTTTTTCTCCGCCTGGTCCTCACAGAGCGGCAGACAATCGTTCGGGCACATCCGGTCAGGCGTCTGATCATTGAGACGCCTGACCTCTTTTGTCGCACATTTCCGGAATGTCAAGTTAATATAATGACCGGGAGGATTCGCGTTCGTGCAGGTGATCGACCGGAAACAAGCTAAAAAAGAGTGCTAAAAAAAGAAGGAAAATCAGCGAAAAAAAAGAAAAATTTCATGTTGACAAAACAGGGAACGGCAAATATAATAATTTATGCGCTTGCGAGAGAAACATCCTCGCAGCCATAAAATATCATAACATCGAAGACATATAGATCGTACAATTATAGTTCAGACATACTTGGAGAAATACTCAAGAGGCTGAAGAGGCGCCCCTGCTAAGGGTGTAGGTCGGGAAACCGGCGCGCGGGTTCAAATCCCGCTTTCTCCGTTCAAAGAAATGAAATGAACCGATCAAGAACAGACGACGGATTCGTTTCATTTTTTTGTCCCCAAAAACCACGTGCAAAAACGCTGTTGAAAAAACTTAAATTAATCATTGAAAAAGTTGTTGACAGAAGCGAAAAGCTGTGGTAACTTATAGAAGTTGTCGCGCTTGAGACAAACAAGACGATAACAAAACAGGAAGACCTGCCCTGCAGGCTTCGAAAAAACATTTCCAATCTTATATGAGAACAAGACAGAAATGCAACCCTGAATATATTCCTTTATATTTGAGGTCGTTAATGACCAGCGGTCCTGCTTAATGGACCGTGCCGGAAAACCGGCGAATTTGAGGAAATTCAGAGGACATTGAATTGTTGAGAATCATTTGAGCAATCAAGTAATTTTCGAACAACCCAATTCAGTAAAAGGATAAAAATGGAAAGCCAAGTCCATTTTGACCTGGAGAATTTCTTTCGTATTAAGATC
>JBGUPU010000038.1:0-8483 GCA_045130475.1 Lachnospiraceae bacterium | reverse complement strand
GACGAGGGCCTTCATCCTTATCGAAGATAACGGTCTGCTTTTTCTGCTTGACTTCTACAGGAACGATCTCCTTGTCAAACCAGCCATTCTCCTGAGCCTTGACTGCCTTCTGCTGGCTGCATGCTGCAAACTCATCGAGCTCTTCGCGGGTCAGTCCCCACTCCTCAGCTACGTTGTCAGCTGTGCGGATCATGTGATAGTTGTTGAATGCATCCCAAAGAGCATCCTTGATCATGGTGTCAACCAGAACACCATTGTTCATTCTGTAACCATAACGGCCCTGCTCTACAGCGTAGGGAGCCATGGACATATTCTCAGTACCGCCTGCGACTACGATGTCAGCATCGCCGGCTTTGATCATCTCTGCTGCCATGTTGATGGCATTCAGACCGGAACCGCAGACAACATTGATGGTAACAGCAGGGCACTCGACAGGAAGACCGGCCTTAAGTGTGCACTGACGTGCAACGTTCTGTCCCTGGGAAGCCTGGATAACACAGCCCATAATGACTTCGTCAACCTGATCAGCGGGTACATTCGCACGCTTCAGAGCCTCTTTGATAACGATTGCGCCGAGCTCTGTTGCAGGCGTCGTGGAAAGGCCGCCACCCATTTTGCCGATTGCTGTACGGCATGCACCCGCAATAACAACTTTCTTAGACATACGTAATTCCTCCTTTGCCGATTATAAAGTTTTTACTGAGACCCCGTTTTAAGTGACATCTCTAAATAATGTTATCTGCATCTGTAGCATCTGTACTCTTTATTTTATGCAATATTGAACAAAGTCGCAAGTTTAATTTTCCCGGTTTTTGTATATTTTTTGCTACTATTCTGTTTTTTTTATATTTCTTTTGTAGTATTTGCATTAATGATAATAAATGCACCGGAAGTCATTCTCCCGGTGCATTTGTTCTGAACTTATCCTGTTTTTATTTTTTATACGGATTATTCCTGAGAATCTCCGGATTCCTCGATTTCTTCTGTCTCCTCAAACTCTTCTTCCGGGTCCTGCAGCTCGTTTTCATCGGACGGCATATCATCAGTGACACTGCCCCTGACCTTTGCAATCTGAACGACCTTCACACCTTCATCCAGATTCATCATCTTGACACCCTGGGTGATCCTTCCGATCGGATTGAAATCACTGGCTCGAAGCTGGATGATAATACCTGCAGTATTGATCATCATGACTTCATGTTCTTCCGTGACGGCTTTGCATCCGATCAGTTTTCCGGTCTTCTTGGTGATCTGATAGCACTTGAGACCCATGCCGCCTCGTTTCTGAGGCCTGAATTCGCTCATCAGTGTGCGTTTGCCCATACCGTTTTCTGTAGCGAAAAGGAGAGAATCTCCCTGGGTATCGATCTGCATGGCAACCACTTCATCGCCGTCTGAGAGACTGATACCGCGCACACCGGTTGCTGAACGTCCCATGGAACGGACATCTGTCTCACTGAAACGGATACACATACCCTTGGCGGTCACAAGGAAGATATCGTTATCCGAATTGGTCTGCTTGACATCGATCAGCTCATCTCCATCTCTGAGATTAATGGCTATGATACCTACATTGCGGATATTCTTGAAATCACCCAGCGGCGTCTTCTTGACTACGCCGCTCTTTGTAGCCATTAAGAGATTGTTTTTATCCTCATTTTCATCCATCAACGGGATAATGGCGGTGATTTTTTCCTCCGGAAGGAGATTGAGGAGGTTGACAATCGCTGTCCCGCGGGAATTGCGGCTTGCCTCCGGGATCTTATAGGCCTTGAGCCTGTATGCCCTGCCGAAGCTGGTAAAGAACATGATATAATCGTGTGTCCTCGTCATGAGGAGATCTTCGATATAATCATTGTCTAGCGTCTGGATTCCCTTAATACCGCGTCCGCCTCTGCCCTGGACACGGAAGTTATCCTCTGTCATCCTCTTGATATAACCGAGAGAAGTCCGGGCAATGACGACGTTTTCATTCTTGATCAGATCTTCGATCTCAAAATCAGACGCGTCGGATTCAATGCGGCTGCGGCGCTCATCTCCGTATTTGTCGGCGATGATATTGATTTCTTCTTTGATGACCGCAAGAAGCTTTTTGGGATCCGCCAAGATTTCCTTGAGTTCTGTGATCCTTGCAAGAAGATCCTGATGTTCTTTTTCAAGCTTCTCTCTTTCCAGACCTGTCAGAGCGCGCAGACGCATGTCCACGATTGCCTGGGCCTGTACATCATCGAGACCGAATCTCTCCATCAGGCTTGCCTTTGCAGCTGCCACATTGGGGCTTTCCCTGATGATCTTTACAACTTCATCGATATTGTCGAGCGCGATCAGCAGACCCTGCAGGATATGGTCCCTTTCCTCTGCTTTGTTGAGCTCATAGCGGGTCCTGCGGGTGACAACGTCCTCCTGATGACGCAGATAGTGCATCAACATCTCCAGGAGATTCATGACCTTGGGTTCATTATTCACCAGCGCCAGCATAGTGATTCCGAAGGTATCCTGCATCTGCGTGTGCTTGAAAAGACGGTTCAGGACGATATTAGGATTGGCATCGTGACGCAGCTCAATGACGATCCGCATGCCTTCTCTGTCGGATTCATCACGGAGGTCTGTAATGCCCTCGATTCTCTTGGTCTTGACCAGTTCCGCGATCTTCTGGATCAGATTGGCCTTGTTGACAAGATAAGGAAGCTCCGTGACAACAATGCGGTGCTTGCCGTTTGACATGGCTTCAATATCCGTGACAGCGCGGGTGATGACCTTTCCTTTGCCGGTCAGATAAGCCTGTGTCGCCCCGGATGTTCCCATGATAATACCGCCGGTGGGGAAATCCGGCGCTTTGATGATCGGCAGAAGCTCGGAGATTTCCGTATCTCTGTCCTCTTCGATCCTGTTATCAATAATCTTGGTGACGCCTGCGACAGCTTCGCGCAGATTGTGCGGCGGAATATTGGTTGCCATACCGACCGCAATGCCGGTTGTACCGTTCACCAGAAGGTTGGGGAAGCGGCTGGGCAGAACAGAAGGCTCTTTCTCCGTCTCATCGAAGTTGGGCACGAAGGTAACTGTATCCTTGTTGATATCAGCCAGCATCTCCATGGAGATCTTCGTAAGACGGGCCTCTGTGTAACGCATGGCCGCAGCGCCGTCTCCGTCCACACTGCCGAAGTTTCCGTGACCATCCACCAATGTGTAGCGCATGGACCAGGGCTGTGCCATATTGACAAGCGATCCGTATATCGAACTGTCACCGTGGGGATGATATTTACCCATGGTATCACCTACGATACGGGCACATTTTCTGTGCGGCTTGTCCGGTCCGTTATTGAGCTCACTCATCGCATACAGAATGCGCCGCTGCACGGGCTTTAACCCGTCGCGGACATCCGGGAGCGCGCGCTGGGCGATTACACTCATCGCGTAATCAATGTAGGAGCTCTCCATTGTCTTTTTCAGGTCTACTTCCTGTATCCGATCAAAAATAGTGTCGTCCATTCTGTTCCTTTCGGGCAGTTAATATCCAAGTATTTTGAGCATTTAAATATCAAGATTTTTGACAAATCTGGCGTTCTTCTCAATAAATTCCCTTCTGGGCTCTACCTTATCACCCATGAGAATGGTAAAAGTAAGATCGATCTCGGATTCGGTCTCCTCATTGAACTGCACACGCTTCAATACGCGGCGGGCAGGATCCATGGTCGTCTCCCAGAGCTGTTCGGGATCCATCTCTCCGAGACCTTTGTAACGCTGTATGCGGTTGTTCTGGTCGCGGCCGACCTCGTCGAGAATCTTCGACAGTTCCTCATCGCTGTAGGCATACCAGACTTTCTTGTTCTTCTCGAGTTTGAATAGGGGAGGCATGGCCAGATAGACATGTCCCTGCCTGATCAGCTCGGGCATAAAGCGGTAGAGGAATGTGAGCATCAGAGTATCAATATGGGCGCCGTCGACATCGGCATCCGTCATGATGATGATCTTGTCGTAACGCAGTTTTGTTATATCAAAATCGTTGTGGATTCCGGTACCGAAAGCAGTGATCATAGCCTTGATTTCCTCGTTGGCATAGATCCTGTCTTCACGGGCCTTTTCCACATTGAGAATTTTGCCTCTCAGAGGAAGGATTGCCTGGGTAGCGCGGCTGCGTGCGGATTTGGCGCTGCCGCCTGCCGAATCACCCTCAACCAGGAAAATCTCGCAGTTTTTCGGATTCTTGTCTGAGCAGTCCGCGAGTTTTCCGGGAAGGCTCAGGGAATCCAGTGCAGTCTTTCTGCGGGAGAGATCTCTTGCCTTGCGGGCAGCTTCTCTGGCACGCTGGGAGAGAATGGATTTCTCGCAGATCTTTTTGGCAATCACCGGATTCTGTTCCAGGAAATAGGTAAGCTGCTCGGAAACAATACTGTCCGTGGCACCGCGCGCCTCGGCATTTCCCAGTTTCTGCTTTGTCTGTCCCTCAAACTGGGGATCCTCGATCTTTACACTGATGATCGCGGTGATTCCTTCACGGATATCCTCACCCGTCAGATTCTGGTCACTGTCCTTGAGAATCTTGTTCTTGCGGGCATATTCATTAAAAGTCTTGGTGACCGCATTGCGGAAACCAACAAGATGCATTCCGCCTTCGGGTGTATTGATATTGTTGACAAAGCTATATTCGCTGTCCGTGTAGGAGTCATTGTGCTGCATGGCAACTTCCACATAGACATTGTTCTTTGTCCCCTCAAAATACATGACAGTATCATAGAGAGGCTTTTTGCTGTGGTTTAGATAAGTGACAAACTCCCGGATTCCGCCCTCATAGCAGAAGGACTGCTCCTGGGGATTGTCCTCTCTCTCGTCTTTGAGCGTGATACGCAGTCCCCTGGTAAGAAATGCCATCTCCCGCATTCTCTGGCGCAGGACATCATAATCAAAAACCGTGGTCTCTGTGAACATCAGAGGATCCGGCAGGAATGAAACTGTTGTTCCTGTCTCTTCTTCCTGGCAGGTTCCGATCTCCTCCAGAGGAACTGTCGTATTTCCTCTGGAAAAACGCTCGCGGTATACTTTTCCGCCCTGTCTGATCTCGACCTCCAGCCACTCGGAGAGCGCATTGACAACAGATGCGCCTACACCGTGAAGACCGCCGGAAACCTTGTATCCGCCGCCGCCGAATTTGCCGCCGGCGTGGAGTTCCGTAAACACGAGATCAACTGCGTTTCTTCCTGTCTTATGGTTGATTCCCACAGGAATTCCCCGACCGTTGTCCTTGACCGTGATTGAATTGCCGGGATGGATGATCACTGTAATTTCCGTACAGAAACCCGCCAGAGCTTCATCGACCGCATTGTCCACAATCTCATAGACAAGATGATGAAGACCTCTCGAAGAAGTCGTACCGATATACATACCCGGACGCTTTCTGACTGCTTCCAGTCCTTCCAGCACCTGAATATCATCCGGTGTATAATCGCCGACTTCCGTTGTATCCTTCACATTATCATCGGGATACTCCATCTCGTTTTCCTTATATTCGACTGTATAGGAACCGTCTTCTTCCCCGTCGTTTAATTCCGCGGAAAAAGATCCGAACAATTCTTCAGTCATATTTTCAACCGGAACCATCTCATCCATATTCAATTCTACTGCAGTCTCTTTCTTTTCTTTTTCGGACATAGATTCCCCATTCAATTCTGATTATCTGATTTTTCAACACAGGCCCCGGATTCTATCCGAAAGACCTGATCTATCTTAAAACGATTATTGACAAACTCATCCAGTCCCGTACAGGTGATGAATGTCTGGATCCCGCCGATCGTGCTGAGCAGATAATTCTGCCGTCCGCTGTCAAGCTCGGAAAGAACGTCATCCATCATCAGGACCGGACGGTGTCCGATCACTTTTTTGACAAGGTCGATCTCAGAGAGCTTTAAAGAAAGCGCACAGGTTCTCTGCTGTCCCTGGGATCCATATCTGCGCAGATCAGTTTCTCCATCTAAAAACGAAAAATCGTCCCTGTGCGGGCCGACAGAAGTCATTTTCATATGAATGTCGCGATCTCTTCCGCGCCGGAGCTTTTCCTCAAAATCATCCGCCTCTGTGTTGGGCTCATACAGGATGGTGAGATGTTCTCTGTTTCCGGAAAGTTTCGAATGGATCTCTCCGACAATCTCATTCAAGTCGGTAATAAATCCGCGCCGGCTCTCAATAATCTTCCTTCCGTAGTTGACCAGCTGTTCATCCCATATACTTAAGGTGTCCTGCAATTCCGGGAACTGATACATATCCCGCAGCAATCTGTTTCTATTCTCCACAGTCTTGTTGTACTGGTTGAGATTGTGCAGATAAGAAGCATCCAGCTGACACAATTCCATGTCCATAAAGCGCCTGCGCTCTGCGGGACCGTTTTTGACGATACCAAGATCCTCGGGAGAGAAAAAGACAATATGCAGAAGTCCGATCAGCTCTGATGCCTTCTTGATTCTCTGTCCGTTGATCGCGATTCCCTTGGATTTATTTTTCCGAAGATGCATGTCGATGCGGTAATCAATCCCGCCCTTCATGATCAGGCTCCGGATATGTGATTCCTCCATACCGAAACGGATCATATCCCTGTCGCGCACACCGCGGTGCGATTTGGTGGTGGAAATCATATAGAGTGATTCCAGAATATTTGTCTTTCCCTGGGCATTCTCACCGTAGAGGATATTCGTTCCCTGTGAAAACTCCATGTGGAGAGAGACTATATTTCTGAAATCCGCCAATTCCAAACTACTGATATACATATATACTCCGTCGATGTAGATGAGTCATAAGGGACGGTTCTTTCTGACTCATCTTCTGATGAGTCAAGGAGAACCGTCCCTTATGACTCATCAATCATTGATCGGCCTTTACAATAAATGATCCTTCTTTCGTCTCTACCAGATCACCGTCATAAAGCTTTCTGCCCCGGCGTGTATCCGTCTCTCCGTTGACACGAACCTGGCCGGATGTGACCATGATCTTGGCCTCAATTCCGGTCTGGGCAATTCCGGCAAGTTTCAGAGCTTGTCCGAGTTTGATAAATTCATCCCGGATTTTAATCTGTTTTTCCATACTATTAAAGCGTTCCTCCGCAGACTGAACATATTATTGCTGCTATGCAGACACTTTCCTCTGCACCCGGTTTTGCCGGCAGCAGGATCCATGATCAGTCGATTGTAATAAAGTTCACCGGAAGGATCAGATAGCAGTACATATCCTCCGCATCGCGGATAAAGCAGGGAGCCTTGGGACTTACCAGATACATGGTAACTTCCTCTTCATCAATGGCCCGGAGGGCATCGATCAGGAATTTGGGATTAAATCCAATATTCAGATCCTCTCCTTCCCTGCGGATCGCAATGACTTCATCCATGCTTCCGAGTGTTGTATTGATCCTGAGTTCCATTTCGTCTTCACGGATCATAACAATGACAGGCTTCTTGTCCTCTTCTTTTACCAGGAGCGTTGCTCTGTCCAGGCAGTCCAGAAGTTCTTTTCTTCTGCAGATGACCCTGGTCTTATAATTGCTGGAGAGCATCTTGTCAATCTTGTAATATTCTCCCTCGATCAGGCGGGAGACTACGATTGTATCATCAAATGTAAAAAGAACATGTTTGTCGGTGAAAAAGATATCCGCCATTTTCTCCGTGTCGCCGCTCAGGATCTTGCTGATCTCATTAAGCGTCTTTCCGGGAATGATTACCTTGCGGTCATCGTACAGATCCTTGAGCTCTGCTTTCCTCATGGCGATGCGGTGTCCGTCCAGAGCGACCGTGCGGATATGGTGATCGACGATCTCCATCAGCTCACCGGTCATCATTCCGTTGCTCTCGTTCGAAGAAATAGAGAAAATCGTCTTCGTGATCATGTCACGCAGCGTAAACTGTGACAGTCTGATTCCGACAGAGCGGTCGATCTCGGGGAGGAATTCGAAGTCGGCACCGTCTCTTCCGAGGATGGCAAATTTCGAATTCTCACAGTTGATCATGACTTTCTCGCCGGATGTCTCTATGGAAACATCATTATCGGGAAGTTTCCGGATGATATTGGAAAAAATCTGCGCGTCGACAGCGATCATGCCCCTTTCCAGGATGACACCCTGTGCCACAGTCTGAATTCCGAGCTCCATGTCATTGGCAACCAGACAAATCTCTGTTCCGGAAGCATTGATCATAATGCACTGCAGGATCGACATTGTTGTCTTTCCCGGTACAGCTCTCGAAACGATCTGGATGGCTTTCATCAGGTTTTCTTTGGAAATTCTGATTTTCATAAGTCTGTCTGTTTCCTCACTATATTTGGATTTGAAAAAATCTGGCGAAAAAAATAGTATCTGCTGTTTTCAGACGGTCCACATTAAGAATTCTTCATTAAATGGCGATGCGATCGATATAAAAGTGTTAGATCGTAGTAATACATAATAGAGGATGTGGAAATGTGCATAACCTCCATAATTATACCGTTTTACGCCAAAAATTACAATC
>JBGUPU010000037.1:0-118171 GCA_045130475.1 Lachnospiraceae bacterium | reverse complement strand
AGGATTGTCGGGATTATCCGGTTTGTCCGGGTTATCCGGGTTATCGGGATTGTCCGGGTTATCCGGGTTATCCGGGTTGTCGGGATTGTCCGGGTTGTCGGGATTATCCGGGTTATCAGGGTTGTCGGGATTATCCGGGTTGTCGGGATTGTCCGGGTTGTCGGGATTGTCCGGGTTGTCGGGATTATCCGGATTGTCGGGATTGTCCGGGTTGTCGGGATTGTCCGGGTTATCCGGGTTGTCGGGATTATCTGGGTTATCAGGATTATCCGGATTATCCGGGTTGTCAGGGTTGTCCGGGTTATCAGGATTGTCCGGGTTGTCGGGATTATCCGGGTTGTCGGGATTATCCGGGTTGTCCGGGTTATCCGGGTTGTCCGGGTTGTCCGGGTTATCAGGATTGTCCGGGTTATCGGGATTATCTGGGTTATCCGGGTTGTCCGGGTTATCGGGATTGTCCGGGTTGTCCGGGTTATCGGGATTGTCCGGGTTATCCGGATTGTCAGGATTATCCGGGTTATCAGGATTATCCGGGTTATCAGGATTGTCGGGATTATCCGGGTTGTCCGGGTTATCGGGATTATCCGGATTGTCCGGGTTATCCGGATTGTCGGGATTATCCGGGTTATCAGGGTCATCAGGATCATCCGGGTCATCAGGATCATCCGGATCGTCCGGGTCATCCGGATCGTCCGGGTCATCAGGATCATCCGGATCGTCCGGGTCATCAGGGGTGTCCGGATTGTCCGGGTTATCCGGGTTATCCGGATCATCAGGATCATCAGGGATTATTGGATCTTCCGGCTCTAAATCGTCAATAATTGTCAATTCATAAGAAATGTAACTGGAGATACCTTCTGTCCGTTCCGGGAGATATACTGTTACTTCATATCTTCCCTCTTCATCCCAATCCACTTCACTAAAATCGGTCTCATAATCATCTACAAGCTGCCCCCAGATTCTATTGTACCTATACCATGTATGTATATAGTAATCGGAAGCAGATTCTACGATTGCTTCTTTTTCAGATTCACTTCTTCCTTCAAGTTCTTGAAGACCAACAGTGACATCATTAACAATCATACAGTAATCTCGAGTGTCCTTATGATTTTCATCTCCTGTAGAAGCTGCAGATACATTTACTGCCACAAGACTAGAACAAAGCATAAAAACAAGTCCCACTAAACCCCATTTCCGGAATTTAATGGCGATTCTGCTGCGCATTTTATTTTTACGGAATTTGTTTTTATTTGAATAAAATCCTATTGACTTAAGCACTGGCATATTCCTTGTCTTAATTGAATAACATAGAAAGTATCAATGTAATTGAATATTATTTAGATACTTTCCTCCAATAGGTATTGTCGTTCCGTTAAGTAAAGTGATTTCCTTTTGTTTTATACTTGCAATATATCTTTCAGAAACAAGATAAGCTCTATGAACACGTACAAACCCTCTTCTTGCCAGGCTGTCCTCCAGTCTCGACAAGGTTGAATAGAATTCAAAAGATCCATCCCTATAGTGGACTGTAACGATTCTGTTGAAAACCTCAAAATAATAAATCTGACTTATTATGATTTTTCTCTGCTCACCAGCACAGTTCAAAACAATAGAGGCTTGTATACGTGATTCAGCTCTTGAGACAGCTTTTCGAAATACTTCATCAAACTTGGCAACACTAATTTTGCCGTTAACAAGATAGTGAAGGGCTTCTACATCAAAAGCGTCAAATACTGCTTCTTTGAATCGTGTAAAAAAAATAATTACTGAATTACTGCCTGCCCTGCGAATAGATTTGGCAATACTGATTCCGTTAAAATTACTGTCTACACCGATATAGATTAAATCGGCGTCATCAAAATCTATCAAGTCAAAGTAATTGTCTCCAATCTCTGCGGCGTTTGCCTCATGAATTGTCAACTCTATACCGTCAATCTTAGAAAGAAAATTTATCCTTTTTCTGCAGAACGCACGTTCTTCTGAATCAGGAATGCAAATAAATACGCGCATATTACAACTTCTCCATAAATAATAAAAACACTTATATATTTATTTAGCACAAAAATGCAAAATAGTCCATAATCATGTACAGAAAATGGAATATAATTGCTTTATTATTGTTTTTGATGGAGAAAGGAAACACTTTCATGCCAGTGAATAGATCTGCAGGATCACATATACACGATGTTTATAGATAGGCCTATTCTGCAGCTATTTGCAGGTTTCATAAAAAATATGTCAGCTTAGAGAAAACAATACTTTTCAAATATTCTTCTCATTAACGTCATACTATCTCAATAAAATCTTCCTATGTTTTTTAAATGTTCCATAAAGTTTTGCTTATTTTCCAATGCCGTAGTAGTTGGTCTGCCTAAATCCTCCCTTGCACCAATTGAGCATTTAATCTCAATCAGAGAAAGATCATTCCGGGCTTTCGCATTCTCCAGTTCCCTATCCAGATCATCATAATTATCCACGCATACCGCGTTCGGATAACCACAGGCTTTAGCGATTGCCACAAAATCAATGAAACCTGCCACTGTCGGCATCCCGCCAACAGTCTCGTGTGCACTGTTATTAATGATAATGTGGATCAAATTCTTAGGTTTGTTGGCACCCAGCACAGCCATAGAACCCATGTGCATAAGAACTGCACCGTCGCCATCAATACACCAAATCCGCTGTTCTGGCTTATTGATAGCCACACCAAGAGCAATAGAACTTGAATGCCCCATAGAGCCAACCGTTAGGAAATCATATTTATGACTCTGACCGTTAGCAACTCGTGTCTCAAACAGTTCACGACTTGCTTTGCCAGTAGTACTTACAATGGGATCCTCTCCGCTTGCTTTCACAATGTGCTGAATGATTGTCTCTCGCACCATATGATTATCGTTCTTGTACTCCACCTTCGGGGCATCTGTCAATGCACCCTTACGGATAACAAATGCAACATCCTTTCCGGAAGCGAGAATTTCACGAAACTCTGTCATTTTTGCTTCCACTTCAATATCTGTCGTATCTTGACCGATAACGAAATTAGCTATATTCATATCGTCAAGGAGACGAGTAGTAACTTCACCCTGATAGATATGCTGCGGTTCATCATGAATGCCGGGTTCGCCGCGCCATCCTATAATAAAAACAACAGGAATTGCATATACTTTATCGTTAAGAAGACTTGCGACAGGGTTGATAATATTGCCTTCTCCGCTGTTCTGCATATAAACTACAGGCACCTTCCCTGTTGCTAAGTGGTAACCAGCTGCCAGGGCCGCGCAATTACCTTCATTGGCCGCAATAATATGGTGTTTCGGATCAATCCCATAGCAGTTCATCAGATAATTGCAAAGCGCCTTCAGCTGACTGTCCGGAACACCGGTATAAAAATCCGATCCTATAATTTCTACAAGTTTTTGAACTTTCACACCCAAGTCTCCTTACAGTTCATCGATCAAAGTAATAATGTTCTTTATCGGCATCAATCTGTCGTCAACTTCCTTTGCACGATGATAACGCAAAATATCTTCCGCTGTCTGCTGCATTGCAGGGAATGCGGAACGAGTCAGCTGATTCGCATAGATTACGATATTCACCCCATGTAAAGCCAATTCCTCTTCTGTGATCACATTAAAAGAACTCGGTACTACTACAATAGGAGTTTTTTTATCTTCTTCCCGGAACCTGTCGCAAAAAGTTACGATTTCAGCAGGATCTTTCTTCCGGCTGTGAATCATGATCCCGTCAGCACCGGCTTTGACAAATGCCCTCGCCCTTGCGAGAGCATCTTCCAAGCCTTTTTCAAGAATTAAGCTTTCGATTCTCGCTATAATCATGAAGTCATCTGTGAGCTGTGCTTTCTTGCCGGCTGCAATCTTCTCGCTGAATTCTTCAATGGTGGCCTGTGTCTGTTCAACCTCGGTTCCAAAAAGGCTGTTTTTCTTAAGCCCCTTCTTATCCTCAATGATCACGGCGCTAACGCCCATTCGCTCAAGACTTCTCACCGTATAAACAAAGTGCTCTGTCAGCCCGCCTGTATCTCCATCGAAAATGATTGGTTTAGTAGTAACCTCCATTATATCATCAATCGTACGGAAACGACTGGTCATGTCGACAAGTTCAATGTCCGGCTTTCCCTTCGCAGTACTGTCGCAGAGAGAGGATACCCACATGGCATCAAACTGATCCAGCTTCCCTTCATGCAGGACAACTGTTTTCTCGACAATTAGTCCAGTCAAGCCGCTGTGTGCCTCCATCGCTTTCACGATCGGAGTCATGGAGATCAGCTGGCGCAGTCTTTTCCTTCTGTACTCCGGCATGGCAAGCTTCTCACGAAGCTGCATGTCGATTTTCTTAACTTTCTCGTTATAGGTGTATGGGATATCGATCAGTTCTCCGCCGTAGACTTTCAGCAGCTCTTCCACGTGGTCACGTATAGCTCTCTCCGGGCCTTCCTGCCAGTTATCACCATGAACAACGAAATCAGGTTGTACAAGGGTAATAACATCGTCATAGAGCATATCATTCTGGATAACGACTTCTTCTACACCATCAAGGTTGCGATATAGCCTAATGCGTTCATTCTGGCTGATTGTTGGAAATTTGTTATAACGAATCAACGCCTCATCGGAAAGGCATCCCACGATAACCTTTCCTCTTTTACGAGCCTCATTAATGATGTTTAGATGACCATCGTGGATAATGTCCGTACAAAAGCAAGTATAAACGGTCTTCATATCTCTCCTTTTTCAAGCATTATAATGAACCGGCATCTGAACGCCAGTGGTGGAAAGCGCCTCTTTGAATACAACAAAGAAATTCTTAATATCGATCTCGTCAATCGCTCCAAGAGCACAAAGGCGGAAGGTATTTGTGGTACTGATCTTTCCAGGGTAGATAGTGAACCCCCGTTCATAACAGTAGTCATGTACCTTTTCAAAGCTCCAATTCGGATCATCCGGATAGATAGCAGATGATACTAACCCCGTTCTCCACTCCGGTTTAATTACTTGACGGAATCCCAATTCATCCAAACCTTCGTTGATAGCATTGAATACACGTGTATGCCGTGCCCACTTATTCGCTTCGCCTTCTGTCCAATATTCCTTGAGTGCCTGAATGGTGGCGTATATGGTCTGTACCGGCGGAGTAAAATGCATCTCTCCAGTCCGCTCAAAGAAGTCATACTGCATATAGAGGTTGCAATAATATGATCGTTTCGGATATTTTTTACTCTTTTCGATGATAGCTCTATTACCGACTATGAAGCTCAGGCCTGTAAACGCCATAAGCCCTTTCTGGGCACTAGCCATGCAGAAATCAATATTATCTTCCTCAATATTAATCGGTCGCATCGCATAAGTGGATGTGGTGTCTACAGTAAAAACAGCTCCATATTTATGAGCCAGAGCACCAATCTCCCTAATCGGATTCAAAATACCCGTTCCCGTTTCATTATGGGTGGTATGTACCAGAGCAATGTCCGGATTATCCTTTAGCACCTCTTCTATCTTTGTCAGCTCCGGTCTCTGGTCAACCGGATATTTCAGGTCGATATAGGGCAGACCATAGTATTGGCAAATCTCGACAGCCCTTGTACTATAAGCTCCATTGTTTACTACCAGTACTTTTTTACCTTCTGGAAGCAGACTATTAATTACCACATCAATATTGATTGTGCCGCTGCCGCAGAACAGGACACTTGTGTACTTTTCCAAGCTGCCATGTACAACCCTGACCAGATCCTCTCTGAGCCCTTTCATCAATCCGCCGAATTCCTTCTCACGAGGGCAAATATCCGGGACAACCTGGGCATACTTTACTGTATCAGTTGTGGTTGAAGGTCCAGGATTCAACAATATGTTCCTTTTGATTGATTGCATACGAATCTCCTTTGTTCAATTCATGCTCATTGCAGATTCACGTAATGGCTGTTATATGCTGTTATGAACAGAAATCGCCGCTTTTTCACTGATTATCTAATTACTGTTCTTTCTCTTTATTTCTGCTAAGAGATTTTTACGTCGTATGACTTATCAATAGCCTTCAATTCCTTAAAGGTATCAATTTCTACGATATCCTCATCATGGCACTCGCATATCTCGACAGCATAATGCTCCTTCCGATAAACAAGAGGCACTTGCTCCCAGTAATGTTCTTTTCCGCCAGGGGAGCAATATACATCAGCTATATCCATGCTCAGTTTATGTCCATCAGTCTCGTTCCAGTAGCTGATACCTACCATCTGCCATATATCGTCACCCTCGCCGCTGACTTTTTCTTCCTGAATAATTCCGTCCTTCACCCGAAAACACCAATCATCGCTTCGATCTTTCTTGATTGCCAGAAAATCCGAAGTATAATGGTATTTCTTGATAATCTTTGGATTGTTAATCAGCAAATCAGCCTCGAATACATAAGCATTGGAAAGCATATGCCTGGCGATCATTGCAGAACTAATATTATTTGCCCTGTTGTATACGGGATTTTCCAGAAACTTAATCATCGGATACTTGTAGAGTAATTGATCAAATAGTTCTGACAGATACCCTCTTACAATAAAGATCTCATTAATACCAGCTTCCAGACATGCATCGATCAAACGGTCAATTATTCTTATGCCATGAACTCTTACCAGAGGCTTGGGTGTGTTAAGAGTGATGGGAACTAATCTTGATCCGAACCCGGCTGCAATGAACACAGCTCTCTTACAACGATAGGGTTCCAGAGCATTAAGCCCCTCATTCGTAATCGTGCAGTCGGACACATATCCGGCCTCGCTTAAATCTTTGAGAACCCGGCTCACTGTCTCAAGGCTGTACCCTGTAAGATTCTTCAGCTCTCTCTCTGCAAGAGTCGTTTTCGATTCTGCCATTGCAGCAAGAATATCAAACTGCTTTCTTGTCAATGCCATCTTTCCACCTTCCTTTAAGTGACCCATAACACAAACTATGTTGTTTGTTCATCTGTCTTATACAACTTCTCTACATCTACACTTTCCAATTGTATGGAAAGGATGAAGCGATGCCATAACCTTTTGTAATCCCCCAATACGCTTTCCTGCTTCTTTTATATAAAAGAAAGCACATACAAACTATCCGGAATATTTTAAGCTCCAGATAAATTGAATGCGCCTATATTCAATGTAAACCTGTGTATTGCCGTCATAGCACCACTTCCTTAGTGTTTGAAAACCAGTATTTAATAACAATTAAAAAAATATATAATGTCGCTTACACATATTGTTATTTAACTGTAGTATTAAAGAACAATAAAGACAAGAGTGTATGTTGCAGAATAAGGATGTTATGTTGCAGATGCAGTCTTTTTATCTGTTTATTATTTGTATAACTGAATATACAATAAAACCGGGCTCTTTGGAGTCCAGTTTTTGTTATAACGATATTAAGAAGAGGCTGCTGAATTTTTCTCTTAGTGTAATTTGCTCCCTTCCAGATCAACAAGACAATAAACTATAAAATCTTGCACAATCCGGGAGGGGGCATTTTTATGTCTGCAGGAAAGATTGATCCGCCAGATGAACTGGTGACAGTGCATCATGTATCGAAGTATAATTTCAAAGGGATGAAAAGAGCAGGCAGTTCTGGACTGCCTCCGCGGTAGAGGTACGCAGCAGGCTATCTGCAAGCGCTATGGAATCAAGTAATGAATTGTCCAATCGTTTATAGAGCATAATCATAATTATGCTGAATTTTCAAAAAGCAGGCCGAATTGGAGAATTTTTAACCCATCTCGATGTTAATCCGTTCCAGCACTTTATCGCATCTATCCAAAGCAATCTGGGCTGTCTTACCCGTAGCAATTATATAACCAAACCTATCGTTATTGTTTGCTGCTTCACCATACTGGATATCAGATTTGCAGACAAAACTTATTTCTTCCACACCAACCATTTCTTCAGCAAGATAATCCACTGCTACAGATTTGACCCTACCGGGTTTTGCCTCGATAAATTTGACAGCTGCGCCACAATTATCAAAAATGCTTTTGGGATCAAATGCTTTTGGCTCACCAAGAGCTCGCAAGATCTCATATTCGGAGATATTGACACCTGTCGATGTTGGTAACAGAACTGTAGTAATAAAATCACCACCCAGACGCCCTGCAATTTCAATCATTTTAGGTCCTTTAGATGTGAGCTTAATCTCTGCATGGCCACAGCCGTTATTAATGCCCACGGCTTTAGTTGCATTATAGGCCAGCTTTTTAATCGCGTCTACGTCCATAGGAGGGAGCTGTGATGGTTGTGAATGCCCTATTTCAATAAAGTGCGGTTCACCACTTGTAATTTTGTCCGTTACCTGGATTATATATGGTTCACCGTCTTGAATAAGTATTTCAACACTAACCTCCGGACCATCAAGATATTCCTCAACTATTACTCTGCCTGCTTTACTACATGAAAAGCTGTCTTGAAGTACGGACTTTAATTCAGATTCACTATGTGCCACATTAATCCCGCGGCTTCCCGAATTGTCAATTGGTTTCGTGATGACCGGAAAAGCCATATCTATAGTATCACTTATAGATTCAACGACCTGGTAAGCAGGATGAGCAACATTACAACTCTGGAATGCTTGAATCATCGCACCCTTATCCTTTACCTTGGTCGCAGTTTCAATTGAAAGAGAAGGAAGATTCAGATCTTTGCAAACATAAGCTGCCGTTAAGACGCCAACATCACTTGCCCCACAAGTGATACCGTCTGCTCTGAATTGCTTAGCTGACTTTAACACCCCGCCCACATCAATCAAACTGCATTCATAATATTCATCAGCAAATTCTATTGCCGGAGCAGATGGGTTATAATCAACTATTCCCACGAAACAGCCCATTTTCTTTGCCGTTTTAATAAAAGGAATCTGAGCTATGGACGCACCTAGAACAAGAAGTCTTTTCATTACAATATCTCCAGATAAATTTCCATATTAATTTAATTATCTTTGCATTTTTTCTTCAAGAACTCTTAATCCTGGTAATCTGTTTGAGTTTCTGAAATTGTCTAAGGCCTCTTTATGATCTTTTTCAAATCCTGGTTTTTGGTGAATTCATTGACAATGTCAGTATCTGGAACTCTGTCGATAGCGAAATATCCATTCTCTGTAATGGCAATTATATCTGCATCAATTATTTCCTGACGGATAGTACCGATTTTTCTATTCAACAAACGGGTATCGATGAACTCCTGACGATGAAGGGTCTGTAGGGACTGTTGGTGTTGCCGAGTCTTTTGTATCCTTAAAACTATCGTTCAGTCACAACAATACGCCTATAGATTGAGCAGCAGATATTCGTAAAGGACCTCCAAATAATGCTAAGCACTTTTTCAACTGAATTGAAATGATTAAACACAGGTCTTTCAATAAGATAGATTCGTATTATATCTATCAGCGAGCAGGATATAAAAACACCTGCAACAATAAGAACACTTCTGTAAATTAAAACAAGTAACGGCAGGGCATAGAATGTATTTACATGAAGTAAGTCTATCCACATAAATTCACGCCAGGCACTGCTATTGGCATGTATTAACAACACACCGAACGTAGTTTTTGCAATTAGATTTATCACCTTAAAGTAACCAATATTGAGATTTTTAAATGTTACAAACAACATTATACTTACTAAAACGGCGCCTAATCTGTTTGCGTCATACATAAAGAACCAGGCAGATCCTGCATTAAAGACTGACCCTATCAGAATCATAAATACTACGCTGCCATATGCAAAAATCAGAGACAAGAACAAAAGTCTCCCTGAGTCCTTTAAGCTTTCAGACCATGCAGGCGGATAAAGCCTTAAATAAGCTCCTATAAAATAAACAGCAATAAACCAAAACACTTCACCAAAAATCACTTTGTTGAAGAAGAAAGTTGAAAGAATTGTAAACACAAAAACAAGAAGTAAAACAAACTTCTTAAACTCTGCTTTTGTTATGCTTCGTATGAATATATTCATAAACGGGATAAACAGATAGAAAATCAAAAAAGAATTCATGAAATTTCCACTCCCGTTTGCATATCTGAAGATTCCAAATAACAAGTCAAATATTCTCTCTGGTCCAACCGTTTCATACCCTGCAATAAGCAAGATAAAGTATAATCCAAAATGATAAAAGGCCCACTCCAGAAGTACTTTACAATATCTTCGAACTGTAAGACTGGATGTACACATAAAATATCCACTGATCAATATAAAGACATTGATTCCGGTTTTTCCCCACATTCCCCATAAGGAGAGAAAAACATAATTTGAAGACGTTGTTGAAGCAATTCCTGTGTCAAAAGCATCCATTAGCCCGGAGTTAATCACATAATGATGAGCAACAATCAAGAACATCATTATTATTCTCAATAATTCAATGTTGCTTTTCCTGATCTTCGTTTTCTCCATAATCATGCTTGTATGATGTAGTCACAAGCAAATACACCATATTCCTTTCGTTATTCTTTTCTTTTGAATGCATTTACATTTAAAAATGCTTTGACCAGTCGACTTCCTGCAGCTGTTCCTTTCTTTCTTTCGTCGGGGGAACTCTCTTGCCAATCGGCTTACAGGGAGTGCCTACATAAATTGTCCAGGGTTCCAATTTTCCTTTTACAAGAGCGTTCGATCCAACAACAGCTCCTTCTCCTATATAGGAGTTTGGAAGGATTGTACATCCAGCACCAATATATGCATCGTCACAGATCACAATTTTTCCGAAGTCAATCTCATTGCAATCACCGGGAAGGTGCTCTACCGTGTAATAACCATTTAATTTATAAGTAGAGTTGAGCACTTTTGTTCCGGGACCAAGAAAAACCCTGTCGCCAATGATCGTTTCAGCGCCGCCTTCGAGCAGGCAATTCCAGGTTACTGTGGTATATTTTCCGATTTGCAGTTTGGTACCTGCATCGATAAAAACATAATCAAAAATCTGACAATGATCATCCAGTTCCGCTGTATGAGGATGAATCATTTTGCAGAGTGGATACAGACGTACACCCTCTCCACAGTATTTCACCTTTGAACGAAGATTCTCTCCCATCAGTTCCAGTCCAGTCAGTTCCAGATCATTTAGTTTCATGTATTTTCTCCTTGTGTTCATCTAAACTGCATCGTTAATATCTTGCAAGTTCTCTTTCCCGCTTCATGTCTCTGAGCATATCTATATAGGAGTAAGCCGGTTCATACCCCAATTCTGCTTTCGCTTTAGAGATATCCATAATATATTGAGGAGCGTTCTGCTTATCCGGCCTCATACGGATCTCCGAAATCTTATCTTCACAAAAGACCTCGATAATTCCTTTGATCTGGTTAAGGAGCGAAATGCCGATTCCCGTGCCGGCATTATAAAAACCATACTCCCGATCAACAAAACAGGCTTTATAAAACAACTGGCATACATCCTTGACATATGTCATATCTTTGAGCCTCCCTGGATCCCCCCACACTTCTATGGGGGCACCCGCCGTCGCCTGATCGATCAGCTCTCTGAACATGATCTTCGTCGGTTTTCCCTTCATACTTATACTGTCATTTCTGGACCAGAAGTAAATATTGGGCAGGCGGAATATAAAGGCTTTTATGTGGTAATAAGCATGCATACACTTTAACAGTTCCGCTGCCGCCGACTGTGTCACTGTATAGACAGAGTGCTGATTATCATAATTAAATTCCGGAACCATATCATCCTTGAGAACCAGCTCCTTCTCGGATCTCTTGATAATATCACTGAAACTCTTGGCATATAGAATCCTGTCAGCGTGACAATGGACAGCATACTGGAACACATGAAACGACCCTACAACATTTGTATTTACATATGTTTCCGGATGATATCCTATCATTCTCCCCGGCATGGGGCCTACCAGATCAATAACAGCGTGCACGTTTTCCATCGGAAGCTGAGCAAAACCGTCCTCATCATTGATATCCAGCTGAATCACCGGAATCCGGCTCTCTACGTACTCGTCATGAATGACATCTGTTCCGATCAGCTCATACCCGTCATCGAGCCGATCCAGAAAATAATCGACCATTTGCTTACCAATGTTTCCGCATGCACCAAGCAATATTATTTTTTTTGTTTCAGCCATATTCTATTTCTCCTTTTCTGCACCGGATGATTATTTTTTCTAAATCTTTAAGACCTGATTAAAGTATACTTATTAAGCATATCCAGAATCTCCGGGACAGAATTGAACATCATAACGTCAATGATGGATAGATCCGGAACAAACTCCCCGCCAAACTGAGGATATACTATATCGTCTGTTTTAAGGAAGGCCAGTTCAATACCATTTTCTCGAAACTCAGCAAAGTCATAAAGTGCTGTTCCGCCAATGGCGTTTATGTATTCATTGCCGTCAAGTGCCTTGCAAACATCAAAAATTCTGTACTGCATTTTCAGGTCTTTATCAATATCCAGCTCTGAGAAAAGGAGGACCTGTGTTTTGATACCCAGGTAGTTGCAGATCAGTTTGATGGATTCCACGTTAAATTCAGAGAGGTTATCATAATCCGCAGTCAGAAAAGGTTCCAATATGGCCATGACTTCTGAAAAATGAGGCGCCTTTGCATAAGAATATTCCAGTGAATGGATATTTTTTATCTTTGTTTCGCTATCATTAGACAATTTTATTTCATTAAACTGTTTGTTTTGACTGGCTTTCAGGATTTTTGTCCGGAAAAAACCCGGAGCACCGTTAATCAAAATCCTGTTCCTGAATCCCCATTTATTGTTTGAAAACTGGGCAGTATCATAAACCACATACTTGTCAACCATATTCAATAGCTGAAAATATCCAATATAAGGGAAAAAATATGGCTGCATAATACCGATTTTCATATATGTTCTCCTTTTATGTTATAAAACTGGTCTTTTAATAAAATAATGATAAATTTTCAGTAGTGTCTTTTTTCTTTTGCCAAAAATACGCTCGGCAGCCAGGTTAAAATTTGACTTAAGAACCATGTCAGCACCCGGCTTAACAAACCGATCCAATATCTGAAAGGCAGACCTGCGGCTCCTCCCGCCATCATAGCGCAGAGTGAAGTGTTTTTTCCGGTCAATCGGCTGCCTGCTGTATTCATAAGTATCAGAAGTAACTCTTCTGAATCTATCCGGTTTTACAGCCTTGCAGTAAAGCCCGGTGCCGTCGAACCCGTTATTTCGCACCTTGGAAATGACCGGCATAGCCTGATATTTCCCGTTGACCTGCATATATACACCCATCGCGATATCGGTCGAGTGCGAGAACATGGGACATATCTCGTAGATATCCTTATCATCCGGATCAATACCTGCAACACAATTGATATAATCAATCTTGCGATACCGACTGAATTTATAATGCTTGAGATTATAAGAAAAATCACGAATCAAACACAGATCTTCATAAATTTCTTTCCTGAATACCCGAAATTTGTCTTTCCAGAATCCTGCACCCCACATATTAAAAATGGCATTTTGTGTAAAAATATTGCAGTTATCATCGATCTTAAATCTCACAGGGTAAGAATAACCGCTCACCGAGACCACATCCGGGTCATCCCGAAAGTAATCTAATGCTTTTAACATGTATTCAAGATAATTTTCACTGAGTTCAACATCATCTTCCATGTATATGAACTGCTCATGATCCTTGAACACTTCCTGATAAAGAGAATTCGTATTTTTAGATACACCGTAGTTTGTGGCTCTCTTAACCAGGTGAAAGCTGCGGAACATGCTGTAGTCTCTTTCCATCAGCTGTAATATTTTTCTGTATCCGGGCCAATGAGAGTCCTTTGCCGGATAATCCAGGCCTATATACAGATCAACATATTTTGCCCATGGATTCTTTATCAAGCTGTTCAGACATTTTTCAAGATGCTGAGCCCGACATAGTGTGGGGAGTACAATTGCTGTTCTTACGTTTTTGTAATTTTTATCCATAAATTTTTATTTTATATTATGATTATGATTTTGGCAGCTGGTGGTAACAGTACTTTGATAAACCAGAATTGAGAAACAGCAAGAATACATCTGAAAACTTCTTGATCTGATTATTTCTGTAGAAATCCTTCCTGCACTCAAATAATATTTCCATAAACAGATGAAGAAATTGTTTTGTTTTCCCATATGTTTGTTTTAAAGTCATAGAGATATTCCGGCAATTCCTTTTCTATATAGGCAATTTCCTCATCCCATTTATTGTCAAGTCTGAATAACTGTGTATTTTGAATAGACTTTTCAGTTCTAAGTACCTGTCCTTTTCTAACATGATCTTCCGGTTTCAGGTTACATCGTTTTTCCAGAAAAGCAACGGTTTCATCATATTTGTAGATCAAGTCTTCAAATCGGACGTTTATGACTCGCTCATCATTAATAGGTTTTACTCTGGCTCTCAGTTTTTTCCAGAATGATACATAGTCCTCTACATTTTCAATGGGAAGCAGAGGTTTTTCGAGACTTTTATCACTATTGTACTTAAGAATAATAAAAACATCTCTAGGATCCCGATCCACTATGATCAGACGGAAATCATCATCAAAATAGTTGGGAATGCGAAATGCGTTATGAGGCAGTAAAAAATGATTCAGTATCAAATTAGGCGCCGTTTCCGGGCCTCTAAGCATCGAAAAATACTTGTAGACAAATTTACTTGTCAGTTTATAAAATTCCTCCTCAGTAACGAATGAGTACTGGAGAGACTCAGGCTTGTCAAAATAGGGCATTTTATAAAGGTCACCGATAATTTCCTGGTGCATTAAAGTACGCCTGATGCTGCCCAGCATCTTTTTCAGATTAAAACGTGCCCCGCCATAATGATACTCCCAACGACCGACGACTCGGAACTGGACCAGATGCTTCATATAATTTTCTAAAGTCGCATAAAATTCTTTGCCCAAAAGATCCTTATATCCACCCATTCCCATATAGTTGACATTATAAAGCATAGACATCTTTTCATGAAATCTTCCCAGAGCTTCATCTGATCTGTGAATACTGTTTCCGATCAACAATTTATCTTCCAGATCAAAAACACCGTCCGGAGTATACATTAAGATATGTTCATAATCGCCGCCAGGAATCTGCCAGTTTTTAAGTATGCCTGCTGTACAGGTCTCATATTCTTCAAGCAAATTGAATGCTGCAGAGGAGCCGGTACAATAATAACCGGATGAAGAAATAATCATTTTTGTTTCTCCCTTATTTACTCTATATAATTACATGATTTGAAAGCTTATTTTTTGGAAATATCCTCAAATGCCTTTTTAATGCTCTTGATATCATCTGAAGTATTTGCCATGTTTACGATTTCTCTGTCAATTTCTGAAAGAGAAATAAAGGAAGAATGTTCTTCTTTATGGGCCCACGAAATAAAATCATCCTTTTCCCAAAAAGGGAAAATGTAATTAAAGATTCTGGCATCCTCACCCATGTAGTAGGTGTTATAGTCAGACTTTATGAAATTGTCCGTAAAGAAATCTTCCATGGAAGGCTTGATCGAATACACTCTCAGCGGGTTATAGATTGAATTATGATGAAATCCAAAATCAGCAGTTTCTGGCATATACTCATATAAGAGAATATGTGCCGAGGCGTCCTGATCCGGACGAGCATCATATCCCCATCCACGTCCCTGGTTGATTGATATATTATTGTAAAACTGATAGTTATTTATACCTGCAGCTGCGCTTCCTTCCCAGATTTCTGAATCCTGTGCATTTTTCACAAACACATTGTCGTGCACAAGAATATCCCTTCCGGATCCGACATCACCCTGTATAGTAAATGCCACATCATATACATTGCGGATGATATTATCTGTAATCTCAATATTCTCAGCATCACATCCATAGAATTCGATTCCATTCCCGTATCGTTCATCATAGTCCGGGTCCAGGTAGCTGCCTCCGATATCTTCAATCAAACAATTGGAAATCCTGACATTTTTTGCCGGAGAACTTCCTATTTGAAGTGCATGTCCGCCGGTACAGGCAAATCGCAAGTTGTCAATCTCCATATTTGATGCCATTACAAAAAGTTTTGTGTTGACTGCCAGCTTCAGACCACCCAAAGTTTCGTATGGATCTTGTTCGCTTCTAAAGTAAAGATAACGTTCACCATCGCTGTAAAAATCATATTTTTCTGCCAACTGATCAACAGAACTTTTCTTTTGGTAATACTTATTTCCATCGTCATCTTCAATAAATCCAATATTAAAGGCATCAGGATCCCGGGATGTGTAGCCGGTGTATTTACTTTCATCAAGGATGTCGATGCGGTAAACATTCTCACCAGATTTCTCCCAGTTATTTTCAACATATTTGTATGCACTTATTGTTGGCCGGCTTCCTTCTCCATAACTTGAGATTCTTATCTTTTTATCATTTGCATCAAGAATCTGAAGTTCAACATTGCCAAAGAAAGTATCACCGCTTTTAAATAATATCGTATCGCCTGTCTTGATTCTCTTCGTTTTCAGAACATCCAGGCTGATCGGATCTTCAATATCTGTTCCGTCCCTGCCGGTGCCATTTGCAGAAACATAGTATGTTTTAACTGTATTTTTTATGACAGATTCTTTTTTTGCTAACCGGTCATACATCTTTTTGTAGGTTGCAATCTCGATCGAATCAGGTCTCTTGCTGTTAATGTAATCTAATACTTCGTTCAGAGTTTCATTGTTGACATCAGACAAGCCCTGGAAACTAAGTACAGCCCAGTTTTTATTCTCGATTAATTGATCTATATAGTTTTTTATCTCCTGCACGTCATTATTGAATTCGTATAATCCGGTGTCTCCCCAACGGTAATATACCGAACTGAGTCCTTCAAGGCCGTTATAGGGTTCACCGTACAGGTCAGAATAATCATAAGTTGAATACACCCATCTTGCTGTGTCCGGACTTCCCATGATCTGGCCATCACCGCCGGTGAGGAGAATCCCATTCACATCAAATCCCATATTTATCAGTTTCTGTCTGGATGCTTTAAAATATTCGTACATAAACTCTGTGTCACTTAGTTTATCTTCTGTAACAACCTGATCGTTATGTGCCAATATCTCTCCGCCGGATTTTTGTATCCGTAATGCGACATCCTGCCTTGTTTCAGTCATGTTGGAAGCAGAGTTCAACATGTTTCCTGAAGAAGTAGAAAAACATAAGGGCGCGTTTTTCGAGATGAAAAGATCAGCAATTTTGTCTATATCATCATTTATACCTTCATTAACAAAGGTAATATATGCTTTGTCAAATTCATCGTATAAAATGGGATCGTTTTTATAGTTTTCGTAGCTGTCGTCCACTGAAGACAAAAGCGCATCCTGTTGATTTTTTATCTGGTCAAACTGCTCCTTATTCAAAACCACCTTTTTTTGAATGGAAAAAGCATGGTAATTTGCATATGTAATATGCATTCTGGTTGCACCGGAAGGGACAGAAATCTCTATCCCGTTTTCTCCATCGGTATAGGTTCCAGCAAGGGCACTGCCAACAGCCTTGTCATTATCGTCTGTAAATAAGACCGGGGTAACATGTGACAGAACTTGTCCGTTTTCTCCAATATAATCGTCCTGCATGCCAAACAGCCTGATAAAGTATTCTTCACCTTCTTTCACATGGATATATTCATTCGGCGCTGTAGCACAACAGTCGTTTTCAGTGTTATTTACATATAGCCCGGTTTCTGTCCATTGTTTAGCAGCTGTGAGATTAACATTTAATATCTGATAAACAGTTGTAGTATCTCCCTGCGAACTGAGTATATAAATATCCTTGCCATTATCATCATGCTGTACATAGATTACGTCAGATGTAATCGTGTCCAATATATCTTTAACATCTGACAGTTCTTTGCTATCGGATCCACTTTCTTCTGATTTATTTGATACATTTTCAATATTATCGGATAAATCTTCAACCTGATGGGTTAAATTTTCGGTATGAGTGGTTTTAGCAATAATAGTAATTGAAACAATTGCTATAGCTGAAATAATTATTGCCGATAGTGAACGTCTCATGCTCCCTTTATGACTGATTTTCTGCATATTCCTTTCCCTATCTTTACCTAAATTAATAAAGAGATGATTCTTCAGCCACATCCGTTGATTTCTTCCTGTTCGCACCGTATAAGAGAATTACATGAGGAATCAACATAAGCCAAAACCTATACGTAAATAGTATTGTTTCCCAGAAGGCATAAAAGAGCAGGGTAAAATATAAGACCAGATAATAGACACCATATTTCTCTTCTCTGTTCAAATATAGACTGACTCCGAGAATAATCAATATAAATGCCATCATACAGCAGCCCAGTATTCCGGTTGTACAATAGATATATAAAAAGTTCATGTCCAGCGAGGAAGTCTCTACACCAAAAGCACTAAGATTTGCATTATATGGATCGGAAATAAACGCTCCGTTTTCTACAAATCCCATACCAGTCCATATCGTTCCAAGAATGGGAACCCAATGCACATTTTCAGTGACGTTTAATGATCGATTAGACTTTACCCATATATAATCCCATAATCCTGATGCAAAGAAAAAAACAGCAAAAAGCAATAGTCCAATAATGAAAGCTCGTTTCATTAATTTGATAGATTTTGCTGTAAAACGAATTCTTCCTATTATTTTTACTAAGGAAGTGCCAAAAACAAAGATACCGATACTGATAAAAGCTGTTCTGGATGATGAAGATAACAAAATCATAAAGATTACACATGCGAGCAGTAATATGATTATTTTACTACGTGAATGCAGCAAAGGATTGTCTGAGAATTCCAAATAAAATATAAACAGGATTGACAGCATTATAAAACACATATTCCCAACGTAATTCGCATGTAAAAATCCAAAACTTGAACGCATGACATCATGTGCTAAGAAGGAGTATATTGCAAACGCTGGATTTAAAATCAAATCATATCTATGTGTAATTACCTGTATAGACAATGTTGCAATAATTGCGGCACATGATGTAATTGTGTATTCCTCGACACATTGATAGTGTAAAACCTCCTGAGTTGAAGTAATCAATAGCATTAAAAAATAGAGCATGATCATTGTATGACTGGATATATACTCCATCATATCAGGGTTTATAAATACATATCTCCACAGCAGGATATACGCAGCAAATATCAGAAACACCATGATCAGATTAGAGCCAAAATTATTTTTTCTGTACTGCATGATATCTATCAGACAATACAGTATAAACAGATATTTGATCTTAACTCCCACTCCTCCCCAGAATAAATCGGTTTCACTCATTATCGTCGCTACAAACATAATGAAATTGGCCAAAAGAAACAAGTATTTCCTGTTGATCAGCATATCAATACTCTTTGCATGGTATTATGAGGAGCTAACACCATGCCCCTTTCATCTAATTAAGGTGGCACAATTGAGGAAATCATCGCACCGTGACCAGAACCATCTCGGGAGGATTATTAAATCTGGGCAGAAGCTCTTCATCGCTTCCCAGGCCGGAAGTGACAACCAAATCTGTATTTCCCATCTTAAAAGCCCCGTGGGTGTAATCAGGGAAAAAACCTCTCTCTCTGCTGAACAGACCTCCCGCGAAAGGAAGGACTACCTGTCCGCCATGTTCATGTCCGCACATAACTACATCGATATCCCAAAGAGATGATCCGTTCCTCAGGAGGAAACTGGAGGGTCTGTGTGCCATATAAATTGTAAATGCATCTGTATCCTGGTAATCTGTCAGGAAAGAATACATTCCCGGCTGCATTGTCAGGCTGGGATTACTCTCATCCAGACTGTACATATCTTCAAAGGCTGCACCGATCCGGATCTTTGTTCCTCTGACTTCAATATCTGTCCATGTTTTTTGAAGAACAACGCCCCCTGCATTTTTGATTGTCGTGACCAGTCCGTTATTATCTGTATCCGGCAACGAAAATGCAGAATTCTCGCGGTCTATATTGGTATATTCAATTTCATTCCGGGGAATCATGTATTCAATCTCATGATTGCCGAGGCAAAAATAAACATCCGCTATCTCGGACAGGTTTTTAATTACATCTCCTGTATAGGGTCTCCCGTCTTCTGTTGTCCAGCTTATAATATCTCCGCCAATAAGTATAAAATCCGGATTCAGGGCTCGAATCTGATCATACAGCTGATCATTATTCTCCCCAAAACTATTCTCATGAAGATCTGCGAAAAATAAATATTTAATCGGATCAGTTACTTTTTCGTTTTCTATATTAACTTCCATTAAGACAGGATCTGTATAGGAACGCTTTATCAGATGGTATACACTTCCTGCACCAACGGCAAGCAAAATAAAAGCGGAAATAAAAATGATTCGGAATTTTATCTCCCATAATTGAATAAATTTCATCAAAAACGAATCTCCCTCTTGCCAAATCATCCTGTCATGATAAGCGGTTTTTACTATGGCTGATCAGGCGTTCGTACTCCGAGATTAGTGTGCGCACATATTTGTCAGGAGAAAATTTTTCTCTTGCCATCTGGCAGATTTCATTTCCCGGAAATGTACTATGCTCCATTTTTTCTATTTTGCCGCATAAATCATCTGCGTCGTTTCCGCGGAATATATATCCGTTTACTCCCTCTTTGACGAGCTCAGGAAGGCCGCCGTTATCAGACACAATTGCCGGACGGCCCAAAGCCTGCGCCTCCATGATTGAATAGGGCGCATTTTCACAGCATATGCTGGGAAGGATTACACAATACGCAGATGAGACGATTTTTTTCAGTTCGTCGCCTGTCTTATATCCCAGCATCTTTACTGCCTTACCTGGCATATTCTGCTGAATATACTGACGAATATCTGCTTCCTGGGGACCTGTACCCACTAAATAGAGGGGCTTTTTTACATTGGCCTTGTTATATGCCTGAAGCAGAGTCATAATCCCTTTTTCTTCACTCAGCCTGCCAAAATACAGGTAGTAAGGCCCTGTCTCCTCTCCGGCATCATAAGCAGTCCCCTCCGGAAGAAAGTTGGGCATATAGTGAAGAATACGGGGATTGCAGATCCGTCCCTGTGCCAGTCTTCTCCTATGATGCTGGGACGGACATATGATCAGGTCCATCCTGTCATAGGTCCTGTGGAGCCGATAAGTCTGTGCCTCCAGTGCGGCCAGCAGGCTCTTTGCTCTGGAATTTTTCATGCACTTCGACCTGACACAGTGCCAGTAATTTCCATTGATACATCTGTCACATATCATTCCATGATTCATCATCAGATAGGATGGGCAGACTGACTTGAGATCATGAGCAGTATATACAATTGGAATATGATATTTCAGAGCCGCGAAGACAATTGAATCCGTAAGCTGGCTTTGAAAAATATTCAAATGAATAATATCCGGTTTTTCATCGCGCAGAAGTTGTTCGAATTTCCGCTTTGCCTCAAGTGAATAAAGCAGTTTGGCGGATGCAGTCATTACTTTGATCGGACTCATTTTTGCATTAAAATCAATGTTATCTACAAAATACTTGTCCTGCTCACAAGGGATGTTCCTGTCATCCTTCATAGAAAAGTAAATGACATCGCATCCTTTTTCTTTCAGAAGTTTTCCCAGCCCGAAATAGTAAGTTTCAGAACCGCCCTTTAAGTAGTGAAATTTATTTACTAATAAAACTTTCACTTTAAGCTCCCCTTAAAACGTTTTATCCATTTGTCTTTCACAAACACAAGATACTCTACATCAATAACTTCAAAATCACTTGACCGGCTGTATGTATGTGTGCCGATCAGCTTTTTTTGTCTGCCTGCAATATGAAGATCAGATGGAAGAATCTCCCGACGCAGCTTTTGAACCATTGAATCCTTAAAAGCATGAAATTTAATAGAATACCCGTAGATTCCGGGTGTACTCCTCTGCAGCGGGATAATAGTGTTCTCAATTAGTCCCCCGGCAGTTCTCGAATCATAAGCATAATGGTCCTGATCCGGGCCATGCCACACAGCCGAGATACCTGCTGCTTCTTTTACCAGATCAAATCTGCAGAAACGTGTCAGTTTAGGATCCTGAGGATTAAATTCAGAGGCCAGAAATGAAGCTTTATTATCCTCTATTTTGATGAGTACGGAGTCTACGATTTTATGGCCCGGCAGCAGCTCTGCAACTTTCTCCCATTTCTCGGGAAAAGATGTACAGCGATATAAAACCAGGCTGTCATTCATCTCTGTTTCAGGGAGAAGATATAAGTCATCTCCCCATAAAAAAGTCATGGGGAATGACATATGAAATTTTTCTTTGATGACAATCTTAACCTGAGGTTTTTTCTGGCCATATTCAGTCAAATCGACATATCCGATGGAACCGATCTCGGTTTTTCTGTCCATACACTCCATGAACACGACTTGACGATTTTCGTACTCGCACAGCAGGGGGTCCGCATACCAATATCTGTCTGAATGAGGAAAGATTGTAAAAGGATCCTCAGTACCCTGTTTTTTATACAGCTCCCGTCCCTTGATTCGTCTTCTGACTCCCCAGGAAAATACCGCTTCATAGCCTGCCAGCTTCTTGACTCCGAGAATCAGACCCAAACGCCTGGCTTTTTTGATCAATTCAATTAACTTCATCTCTTTCTCAAGACCTTTTTTAAATACCTCATGAACAAGTGTTTTGAGTAAATGTATGCATCAGATCTGCCAAATACCAGTGTTATGACAGCAAATGTAAGAAGTACGGATAAAAAACCATTAAATATAAAAGCCGGAAATGCAGCTAAATGCATATGACTGGTAAGGATATAAATGGTTGCTGTTTCCGCGATGAAAACAAGCAGCATCTTAAGCCAAAAGAAGACATATTGAGATGAATTCTCTTTAAAATACAGTTTAAACAGATAATACACTTTTGTAATAATTTCAATTGTGTAGGTGCACATAGTACCAAGGAAAATACCGATCATTCCAATCTTCATTCCCAGAATGATAGACACAGCAAGATTGACCACCGCACTCACAAAAGAAATGTTACGTCCTATTACAAAAAAACCGGACAGATGCATGGCCGAAGACAGCGGTTGGTAAGTGATTTCCGTGACTAATAAAAGACTCAGAACCGCAACGACTGAATAATCCAAAAGGTATTGATTACCTAACCACAGTCTGATAAAGGGTTGAATACAGGCAAATACGCCAACGGCTGCAATACTGCCAAATGCATAAAAAATGAAAGTAAGACGGGTAAGCGTCACTATTTTACTTTCAGTTCTCTCTGTGACAAATAAATTACCCATACTTGCCTGAGCGGCTGCCATCATTTTATCCGATAATTGTCTAAATACACCGATCACCACGAGATAGTTGGAGTAATAGCCGACCAGAAGGGTGCTGACCAAAGTGGAAATCAGGATATTATCCGTTGAATCGACCACACGGCCGGCAAATTGTTTGACAAAGATATTTCGGACATTTCCAAAAATCTGTGCCCGCTCCTCTTTCGGTAGTTTTTCTTTTTTGTCAAGATAAGGGTATTTTTTATTGACTACATGAGATGCATACGCATTCGTTGAGAGGACCAGCAAAATATGCGCGCCTAAAAAAACGATATATTTTCTGGTCACCACCAAAATGACCAAAATCAGGATAGTACCGACGATCCGGAAAATAGTGCTTATACTCGTAACAATATATGAATTCTGATCTGCTTCCAGAAGCGCAATTTTGTAAGAAAACAAATAGGATACAGCACTCTGAAAAACAAACATTAAATATATAACACGGATATAGCTAATGTCGTAAGACAAATCTCTGATAAAAAACTGAATCCAGGGAGTCAGGCTGACTCCGATTACCAGAGTTGCCAAGGCGATAATCCCATATGCCTTTCTAAACAAATTCATCAGCTGAGATACTTTCTGATGATCACCATCTGCAAGCGGCTTATAAAGATTGTAGACAATTGCGGAACCGACCCCAAGCTCTGCCAGGGACAAGGCAGTGATGACTTCTGTAAAAAGTCCGTTAATAGAGACCGCTTCAATTCCCAGCGTATAAATCAGGCAGGTTCTTGTAATAAATGATAAAGCAACTGTCACTACCTGTGATGCTATCGCAAATATGAAATTACGTATGCTTTTTTCTGTTCTTCCCATATACTGTTGCCTAACAAACTATTTTTTTTTATTATATTCTTTCCCTTTTCTTTGTTTAATCATAGTCCGGATTCTGTCGTAATTCTGTACACCGATCATGAAATGGATGACTTTTATCACCGTAAAACGGATTTTCTTTTTCGGTCCGACCCAACTGGCAGCCATGTGATGAATGGCACATGTATTCTTAGTCACTTTTGTGTGCCAGTTATAAATATCAAATGCCGCAAAATAGTCTCTGGGATAGACTTTAATATTGTCTTTTAACTCCTGATAAGCATCCAGATCCAGATCCAGACCCCATTCAACAGCCAGTTCAGAAATTCTGTCATTAATAGGTGTGACATCATAACTGCCGTCTTCCATGATAAAATGATGGCTCCAATAGAATTTCTCAAAAGTTTCGATCAATGGATGGCCCGGTACACTGGCTATAAAAGCTGTGGTCAAAAGTCTGTTGCTTTCAAAACCAAGAACCAGACTGCTGTCTTCCAGATATTTTGAAAAATCCCTGATCATTTCCACATCTGTATCCAGATAAACACCGCCATATTTTTTCAGCGCATATATCCTCACATAATCAGAGACAAACGCATACTTTTTTGCTTTGTAGGCTTCCTTCACATATTCCGGTGCTTTAGACAAATCAAAATTCTGCTCATTCCACTGATGTATTTTGTATCCTTTTAAAGTCCTCCGCCATGTTCGTATATACTGTTTCGTTTCTTTAGGGAGCTCGTTTCCGCCAAACCAGCAGAAGTGAATAATTCTGGGTATCATAGATCAACAACCATCCTGTATAAACTGTTCTTTAAACTGAAATCACATAACCCAGGAACTTCGCCTGAGAAAAACCAAGTGTACTAATGGCTTCTTTTGTATTCTCCGTCTGGTCATATCCTGCCTTGACTATATAAACAATTCCATCAACACAGTCCGCTGCGGTGAGAAGTTCAATTGTCTGTTCATAGTCAGGTCCGTTAACAATCAATAAATCCGATCCTTTTAAGGCTTCATTTATTTGCTGATTCAGCTCTTTCCGAATCTGTGTCACTGTCTTAGAGCTCTTTGACAAATCCACAGTAATGAGCTGGATCTTTCTTCCCTCACTGTTCCAATCCTGATTCAATTTGTCAAGGATATAGGTCTGTCCCCGTTTGCTATAACCTCCAGTAAAAAGAAGTGTTTTAACCTGTTTCTGTTCTATAACATCTTCCAGTTTTCTCCTGAACTCCAAAAAAGATCTGTTATAAACATCATATGTATTACGTGACCGGATAGGAGCCGACTTCTTTTCCGAAGGTGTTTTACTGAATTTCGGAAGTCTCCCCAAACAAGGAAGATCAGTTATTTCAGCCATATCTTCCGAAGTCTCAATATCATGGCGCCAAAGTGTCAGAAGAAAGATAATACCCAGATATGCAAATACAGCCAGGGCAAAACCTGCGCCGACCCATATAATAGGCGACTTCATGTTTTCATGTAAAACCACTGTCTGCTCGGATGTTTCCAGGACTTTTAGTTCGATATCTCCAAGGGTTGTATATAAGGCCTTTGGAAGACAGGTGATTACCGCATCCCTAACCACTCTTGCGTTCTCCATTGTGTCAGAAGCAACAGAGATTCCTCCCATATTGGTGCCATATACGTTTGACATTGAAATGTCTGCAGGAATAATCATTCCCAGTTCTTCTTTAAGGAGAGCATCCATGTATTCACTGTTAGCAACTGACTGGAAAGCCTCTGACATCTGCACAATATAGTCGTCATTTATGTCCGGAAGTGTATAGTTATAAGAAAAATCATTCGCAAGAGTGACTCCAACCACAAAAGATCCCTCCGCAACGTACTGTTCTTTCACCAAAGCACGGGAAAGCAGAGCTATACCGGCTGCCAGACACAAAATCATCGGGCAAACCAATAAGAGATACCGACGGGCAAGTCTCAGAAAAGCTCTGATTATGACAGTAAGATCGATATAGTCCGCTTCATTAATCTGTTTTCTCTGTGTTTCGATTTTTTCCATTTTTCCCTATACATGTATAACATTAAAATCCAAGCAAAACGCACCCTGCAAAATATGTGTCTCCTTTTTGAAGATCACGCAGCATTTGATCAACTTTAAAAAATTCAGCATCGACTTGCGGACAAAAAGCAATTGAAGCGTCGACAGCCTCTTTCCAAATCTGTGAGTGATAAGAAGGATACCATACTGCACCATTTACCAGGACAATATCTGCATATTGGGTACAGGTGGTTAATACACGCTTTACATCATCCACCGAATATGAAACATTCTCATCAATACCGTCCGGGTTCCATTGGATACAGACTCCGTTGAACTCTTCATTATAAAGCATCGCATCTTCCACAGTGCATTTTTGCTGCAGGACATCTTGAAGAGTATACTTTTGACTCTCATCAGAAGCAGAAAGTCCGGGAATACTGACAGGATTCCCGGTTTTCGTACCTATTACAATCACATCCTCTTTTTGCTCTGTCAACTCCTCAGCCAATTCTGATATAAATTTATTTTTTCCCTCCAGATCAGCATAGGATACTACAAGCAAAGAGCTCTTATTATTTTTATGAAGCACTTGCCTGATCTCAAGGGCCAGTTTTCTGATTGGTTCCTGAACATTTCTCTTTGAGAAAATCCTTTTTTTGAACTTAAATCCGGATTTTATACAGGGCAATGAAAAAAAACGGATATTTTTGTAGCGCTTTCTTATACTGCGTTCTGTCTTATATGTTTTTTGTATTACGTACATAAAAAATAATAATCCAGCCATCATCAGTCCTGAAAGTACACTGAGGAGCGGCCGTTTATTATGAATTTTAGAACTGCCTTCGACAGGAATCGGTGCTTCCGGTCCAAATATGATCTTGATTTCCGGTGCTCCGGTCATATCCCCGGAGAAGCGGGAATAATAATCTAATGCAGCCCAGATGCCTTTAATCGCGACTTCCGGTTTATTACTAAAGGAGTGCAGAATCAGTAAATCTGTGTTTGTAACCTGCATGCTTTGAAAATACCACTCTTTAAGAGAAGGATCCTGATTATTAAGTCCAGACTGGAACAGTTCGCTATTTAACACAGTATTTACGTCATTGGTCTTTGAAGATATGTCTAAAACAGTTTCTATTGTATGATAGCGATAGTATGTAGACTTTGGATATACGGCCACTACCGCCTTGGATTGATAATATGGCGTATATGTCTTCTGTTCCACAATACCAAGGCCCAAATATGTAATGATCATAACAACTATGACCATCCATAAATTCCCGAAAAATATTCTGCAGAATTTCCTGATATTGAATCCACCCCAGAGAAAACCATCCGTCATCTCATACTCCTTAATCTGTAACTATGACTGTAAGCCAGGTTATTCCGGAAACATTTCCATAAATTTTATCATCTTTCTTTTCGATCATATAGCGGACTTCATATACACCGGGTTTTGAGGTATCAACATTTGATTGGATGTTGATTCCCCAATCTTTCTGGGGAACAAGTTCCTCTGTCTGAGTCTGCTCAACTTCTTTCACATAAGCTGCAGGATCAAACTCCGCGCCTGATTTAATATAGACCAGATTTTCGGTCAAACGTATTTCTATTCCCCAGTAAGTTCTCTTAATGATATGAACTGGCAGATCATAAGTGGAAATATCTCCAAAACTGTTTATTAATGAAACGGAAATTTTATAATCCCCTGCTTTATTATAATCAATATTGCTGCTGTTTACTCTAATATGATTCAAATCGCCATCTAAGCTGTCTTTTCCATAGAGACAATTTGTCAGGCTCTCATTGGAAGCATCTTTCGCATAAAACATCAGTGGACTTGATAATGAAACTTTCGGAGAGCTATAGTCAGAAAAAACAATTTGTCTCTTATTTCTCCCGCAATTGTTATCACTGTCATAAACATAATACTCTATTTCGCTTACGCCTTTTTCTGTAAAAGACGTGAAGCTCCCGGGGATGATTCTGTCAGTAATATATCCATCCTCAGGATCATATGCGATCATGCCTTGCAGCAGATCCTCTCTGGAATAATCGCAAGTTACAGTAAGCGGATCCTGGATGATGTTGATAATGGGGGCTGAACCGTTTTGATCATACTCCTTAGATACTAAAACAACTGTTGTAATAATAGTAAGCATCAGGATAATGATTATTAATCCTTTAATCAGCTTCATTTATGGTTCTCCCTTGTTTTTCCATAAAATGAATTTATTTTGTATATAATACAGAATAACATTTTCTTTTCAGAATCCACAAAACTGTTCCATAGAGAAGAGTGTTTCTTTTTCCGGGAATCACCCATCTGTAGTTGGTCTCATGTAAGGCCTTCTTCATGTAAGATTTCTCTGCATTTTTTCTGGTATATCGCAGTTTTGCATTGCGGCTTTTCTCTTTATACTTCCTAAGATACAAACATTCCTCTATGAATTTTCTCACCAGGAAAGCCGACACTTCTTCTTCCAGAGTTTTTTCCAGTCCATGACGCAATATATAATGCATCAGCCAGTTTCTCAAATAATGATTGTTATTTATCGTTTTGAAAGAAACACTCCTGGAAGCAGAATCAGGGGTAACTCTGTAATAATAAGCAATCTTTTGCGAAGCAAATATATTGTCAGCATTACAAAAAGCCTGAAAAACAAATGCTGTATCTTCACTTAAAAAGAGACCTTCCGGAAAACGGATCTTATTTTCATCAATCAGCTTTTTTCTGTACAGTTTCCCCCAGCATGTCCAAATAGACACATAATCAAGTGCAGCAAATTGATTTATTTGTTTTTCATATTTACTAAACTCCAGAACTCCCCTTCTTAGCAGATCGGAATCTACGGGGGTTAATGCTTCTGAAACAGATGATTCATTACCGCGGACTGCATTCAGGATACAATAACGAAACAACACTACATCTATCTCTGAATGATTCTTCAGTTTGTGAGCCAAGCGTATGATTGATGGATCTATGCAGTCGTCCGAATCCAGAAACGTGATCCATTCCCCTTTTGCCAGGCTGATTCCATAATTTCTGGCTCTTGATACTCCCGGGGTATCCATCCGGACTGCTTTTACTGTTTTATATTTTTCAGCATATTCCTGGCACATTTCCCAGGAATGATCAGTTGAACCATTCTCCACAAGAATAATTTCATCATCGGTATTAATCTCTGTAAATACACTATCCAGGCATTCTGCAAGATACTTTTCTGTGTTATGCACCGGGATAATTATTGAAAGACTCATTTTTTAACCTTTCCGAGATCAGCACTTTCTAAATGCTTTATGGAAAAAGCCTGATATGGGTTTACAAAAGACTCCCATTCCTGGATTTTTTCCATTCTTACTAACCATGCCGCCCGCCAGAGCGGCAACCGCGAAGAGAATATCCGCTGCATAAAAGGCAAGCCTTTCATGTCAGTTGTTTCTCTGATGCGATTACAGGATATTTGAACCTCCTAGAAGCAAAAATATCCAGAGTGAAAAAAACGCTGTTATGCGTTTTTTTCACTCTTTTTTATGCACTCAATGATCAATATAGTTAAACAAATTATCCAAGAGCTGTCCGAAGAACCATTCTAAGCCGGAATAATCTCATCTTCCTTTTCTAGGCTCTGTAATACCGATTCCAAGCACTTCTCCAAACAGATCTCGCTGCTGTGTACCGGGATAACTGTAGACAAACTCATTTTCAACTTTTCTGACTCCAGCACTTTCCTCATGGAAAAGGTCCTGATACTGGCTTACGATGGACTCCCAGCGGTAAGCTTCTTCAATTCTTCTTTTTGCAAGAAGGCCGAAGGTGTTGATCTGTGCTTCACTCAGCTGATCTGCTCTTTCGATCAGACTTGAAAGGGAACCCTGTTCACATGACCAGTAGAGAGCCGCATCCTCTCCGACCTCGCAGTTAAAGCCAACATCGAAAAGCAGATTAAGTTTTGTGCTTCCCAGTGCTTCCAGCAGGCTGGGGTTGGTCCCGCCGACGGAGTGCCCGTGCAGGTATGCAAAGGCCTTTTCACGAATCTTCTTAAGCAGCTCCTGATCATATACAGATCCTGCAAAACAGATCCGCTCATCCTTGGAGAATCCGAGTTTCTTGTCGAGCTCGTTGTAGAGCTTATCGTTTTCCGTCATGATGAGCGCCAGTTTTTTGGAAGTATTGGACATCATGAATTCGCGGATGATCGTTTCCACATTGTTTTCAGGGACAAATCGGCCGACTACCAGATAGTACTCTCCGCTTGTAAGGCCTTTCTCATTCAGCCAGCCCAGGAACTGCTCCGAATCATCCGGAAGACATGAAGGGGCACTGTCACATCCGTAGGAAAGATAGGTAGTTCTGGGATTGTACTGCCAATAATCTTCCTGAATATACTCTTCGATCTTTTTGCTGTCACAGACCAGAAGATCGGCAGATCTGACCATGAGATCCTCCGAGACCTTCCAGTATTTTCTGATCGGGAGCGACCACTTGGACCGTTTCCACTCATGACCGTCAGGATTGACCAGAAGAACCCCACCCAGTTTCTGAATCTGTTTCTTGAAATATCCAATGAACGGGCCGATCCGGCATGCCAGGATATAGAAGACCGGCGGCTTTCTCAGATGCATACGGCTGCAGTATTTAATGCATTTATCAAGAGCAGCAATATCATAGTAGACCGCTTTTGCCGGGCCGATGTGAGGTACTTTGACATTAAAGCAGATTGCGCCGTTGTATTCGTACCGTTTTTCATCATCAGCCAGTCTTGCGACATGGAACTGAATATCCTTGTCTGTCTGATATTCGACCATCTTTTCCACATAAGTCTCAAACCCGCCGTACTGTGCAGGAATACCCTTAGACCCTATGATAAAGACATGCTGCTTGTTTAAGAAACTATCGGAGGCATTATCCTCGGCATCCAGTACTCTTAACATTTTACCACAGATTAATTCATATACATCATTCATTTTTGTTTTACCGTTCATTATTGCCTCCTTTTATATATTGTTATATGAATTATTATTAAAATATTTACGCTTTAATAAGCATTCTCTCGAAAGTCCCGATTTTACTCCATTATTTCCAAAAAAACAAGCCCAAATGTTTTCCAGGAATGTCCTCTTGTATCCGGCTGACCTTTGCTGCTTCTATATCTTTATGTCGCTACGTCACAACAGATCCACAATAGCTGTATTTAAGTTTTACAAAATATATCACGGGAATACCGATATAGGACAAAATATGTCATTAATTGGCTTTTTAATGTTGTGAACCTTCTTCCGTTTGAATCGTATCGGTTAACTGGAAAATATATCCGCATTTTTATGCTCAGGCCCTGCGGATTCCCATCCAGGCATAAAGAAACCTCTGGCTATGATCAGAGTGTTCATCCGGACGGATATGAAAGCACAATAATATAGCAGAGGTTTCGCCATGCACTTTTCGCAAAATGACAAATTGAATCGGCCTGTTCGAAGAGAATGAATTTGATCTCCAGACTCTGTCATTACTTATAAACCGACCTGCATTTCAGAATCAGATCACAGATTCTATCCACATCTTCCATGGAAAGATCCGGATAGATAGGAAGTGTGAGAATCCTTTTGCTGATATGAAGTGCCACAGGCGTCTTATGAACGTCGTACTTTCTGTGAAATGCCTTATAGCTGCTGGTAAGTGGATAGAAGTATTTTCTGACCATTACTTTATGTTCTGCAAGATACTGCATTACTTCTTCCCTGCTGGAACCAAATGCTTTTTCATCAACCACGATAGGGAAATAGGCATAGTTAGACTCCACATCCTTCTGAATAACATTCAGCTGCAGTCCTTCTACATCAGACAGTCTCTCCCTATAGCGCTCTACGATTGCCTTTCTTTTCAGAACGATCTCATCCATATGGCGGAGATTACAAAGACCCATAGCGGCGCAGAACTCATTCATTTTGGCGTTTGCTCCGACAGCACTGACTTCTTCCGGCCCGTGAATGCCGAAATTTTTCAGTTCATACATGGTGTTCTGCAGAGTAGGGTCTTTAAAGGTTACTGCCCCTCCCTCGATCGTATTAAAGACTTTTGTCGCATGGAAACTGAAGCATGAAGCATCGCCGTAATTTCCGATTCCTCTCCCCTTGTATCTGACGCCGAAGGCATGAGCATCATCGTAGATTACTTTCAGTTCATACTTTTTTGCAATCCGGTCAATCGCTTCCACATTGCATACATTGCCGTATACGTCAACCGGCATAATTGCGCAAGTGCGGTCAGTGATCAGATTTTCAATCTTATCCGGATTAATAGTAAAGTCATCTGCCTTAATATCGCAGAAGACCGGCTCCAGATTATTACGGACGATGGCATGAGTAGTAGAAGCAAACGTGAACGGCGTTGTGATTACCTCACCCTGCAGATTCATTGCCTGCAGAGTAAGCTCCAGGGCCATATGTCCATTGGTCAAAAGGTCCACGTTTCCGATATCCAAATACTGTATCAGTTCCCTTTGCAGTTCCTGGTGTTTCGCTCCCATATTGGTCAGCCAGTGAGATTCCCATAACGAAGAAATCTCTGCAATATACTCATCTATAGACGGTAAAACCGCTTTAGTTACATTTATTGTATTGCCCATCAATTATCCCAGAATCCTCTCTGCTATTATTATTCAATATTCCAGTTCAGTTAAAAAAACGAAAACAATCTTTTATGTCTAGAATCCGGGTTTGAAGATTGTTTTATGCTGCACCGCTTCCATGCAGAACTACTGTAACTGTACGCAGCAAGAGCATGCAGTCCAGTTTCAGTCTCCATTCGGTGATATATTTCATGTCTAGTTCTACAACTTTTTCAAAGTCGACGATATCGCTGCGTCCGCTCACCTGCCACATACCGGTCAGACCGGGTTTGATCGAAAGACGGGCGCGGTGATGCGGGCTGTAACGTGTCCACTCATCAACAGTGGGCGGACGTGTCCCGACCAGGCTCATATCTCCTTTCAGTACATTCCAGAACTGCGGCAGCTCATCTATTGAGTATTTGCGCATAAACCTGCCGATCGGAAAGATACGGGGATCATTATCCATTTTGAACATAAATCCCTGCATCTTGTTCTGCTTCATGAGCTCTGCTTTCCTTGCATCCGCATCCGGGTACATGGATCGGAATTTATAAATGCGAAAACGTCTGCCCTTCAGTCCGACACGCGTCTGGGCATAGAAAATAGGACCCGGGGACTGATAATAGATAATGGGGGCAAAGATCAGGAATGCAATGCCCGTCAAAACCAGTCCGACCAATGCGCCGGCTATATCCATAGCTCTCTTGATCATCAGCTGTCCGGCAGGAACCGTCTGTACAGCACTTGTCATAACAGACCGGCCGCCAATCTGCCCGAGCATCTGATGGGGCAGGCCGCAAAACTGTTTTTCAAGCGCAATATGAACAGTTATTCCCTGCGCGATCATATCTTTGGCAATCGATTTTTCAAGATCCCGCTGATTTAGATCGATGTATACCTCATCTACAGGATGGTCTATAAAGTAGTCGTCAAAATCTTTTTCATCTCCGATGATCATATAACCGGGAATACCATAGACCTCTTCATACAGCTTCTCCGGGATGGGGACAAAAGATTCATCCTGCTTTTGTATCATCACGCCGCCGATCCGGAAGCGGTTTTTCCCGTTTTTAACCAGATTTCGGTAATTTTCTTCTGCACGGTCCTGGCTGGTGAGCAGCACCATATATGACAGGGCCGAATCATCGAGGAAAAATCGTTTGACAATGACTTTGTTGACAGACCTTACGATCCATACGGTGATCGTACCGACCAGCCAGAAGATGATAAAAATACTTCTTGAAAACTGTCCGCCGCTCTTGGTCAGGTAATGATACAGCATGATGCCGACTGACAGGATCGAAACAAACTTGCAGGACTCCCGAAACTCATGTCGCATGCCTCTTTTCAGGATATTCTTATGTAATGGCAATATTGCTACGACAAAGAACGCCAGCATAAGAAGCATGATCTGCGTACTTCTATATACCGACGTGTAATGCCACCCCATCATCTTCATTCGAATCCGGCAAATCAACCAGAATACAACCGTTACAGTCAGGCCATCCAGCACCATAAAATCCAGATGCTTGAGCCATCTGCCCTTTTCTTTCTGATGCATATTATCTCCCCATAAGCTGTAGTAAAAGTTTACGGCAACAAAACAGATCGTGATAATGTGTTATGTCTTCCTATCTTAAAAATGTTTATTTAAAAACAGTATTTGAGATAATAGACATATATATATTATATTCGCAAGATATGGACATGAATTTTAATTCGATTCAAATAAATCATCATTTACAACATCCCGGCTTATCCTATATTTGTTTTTTCATAAGAAAAAGAAGGTTATTACATTCAGCGAACTGCTGTATGAGCAGTTCGGTAAATGCAGCATTCCCTACGCGCATATATTCAAAACAGCGGATTTAAGCATATTGGGAAATGATTGGCTAAGATTGCTTAATAAATAAAAAATGATATTAAGAGTTGTTTCCACAGGTAATAGTGATACAATAGTACTGATTTTATACACTTTTAATAGATTTGAACTGGTGTATACAATTTTATCAATACATAAAGGAGGAAGCACTTTGGAACGGTTTTTTAAAATGAAGGAAAATGGGACTGATGTCCGGACCGAGATCATGGCCGGCATCACGACCTTTATGACGATGGCTTATATCCTTGCCGTCAACCCGAGCATTCTCGGGGACGCGGGCATGGACAAGGGAGCTGTCTTCACGGCGACGGCGCTGGCATCTGCGATCGCCTGTGTACTGATGGCAGTCCTGGCAAATCTGCCCTTCGCTCTGTCCGCCGGTATGGGACTGAATGCCTATCTGGCCTACACAGTCGTAATGGGAATGGGCTATTCCTGGGAGATCGCTCTTACGGCAGTTTTCGCTGAAGGTATTATTTTCATCATTCTGTCACTGACAAATGTCCGTGAGGCTATCTTCAATGCGATTCCGACGACCCTGAAGGTGGGCGTAGCAGTCGGTATCGGTCTCTTCATCTGCTTCATAGGCCTGCAGAACGCCCATATCGTCGTCGACGGCTCTACCCTGGTCACAATTTTCTCTTTCAGTAATTCCATCAAAACCGGCACATTCCAGTATGAAGGTATCACGGTCCTGCTGGCATTGATCGGAATGGTCATCAGCGCCTGGCTTATCATCAAACAGGTACCCGGCAATATCCTGATCGGTATTATTGTCACATGGATCCTGGGTATCCTCTGCCAGCTCTGCGGCCTGTATGTTCCTAATCCCGAAGCGGGTTTCTACAGCCTGATCCCCAGCGGTATTTTCTCGGCACCGGCCTCTCTGGCACCGACTTTCATGAAGCTGGACTTCTCCAATCTGATCAGTCTGAACTTCTTCTCCGTTGTAGCGGCTTTCCTGTTTGTTGACCTTTTTGACACACTGGGAACCCTGATCGGATGCGCTTCCAAAGCAGATATGCTGGACGAGGACGGCAAGCTCCCCAACATCCGCGGCGCTCTGCTGGCAGATGCGATCGGAACTACCGTGGGCGCCTGCCTGGGTACCTCTACGGTCACGACCTTCGTCGAGTCCTCTTCCGGAATCGCTGAGGGCGGACGCACCGGCCTGACAGCTATCACGACCGGCTTCTTCTTCATCCTGGCCCTCTTCTTCTCCCCGCTGTTTCTGGCCATCCCGTCCTTCGCAACAGCGCCTGCCCTGATCGTAGTCGGTTATCTGATGATGCAGCAGGTCGTCAAGATCTCCTGGCTGGATCCTCTGGAAGCGATTCCGGCCTACATCGCCATCTTCGCCATGCCCTTCATGTACTCCATCTCTGAAGGAATCTCCATGGGAATCATCTCCTATGTCCTCCTTCATGTTTTCTCCAAGAAGACAGAAGGCATGTCCCCGCTCATGTATATATTGGCGATAGCCTTTGTGCTGAAGTACGTACTGCTGTAATTTTGAAAAACAAAGCATCATAATATAAATAAGAAAGAAAGACTCATAAAAACAGCCAGCCGGTTGATCCGGCTGGCTGTTTTGGCTCTATCACAGGCACAAGAAATAGTCTCGCTTGTGAGACTCCCGCGCCGAGCACGGCCGCCTCAGCGGCATAATTCCTCGCGCGCAAGTGCTGCATCCAACACACCTTCGGTGTGTCGGATGGTTTAAACTAATAGGAAATCGCAATTCCCTATTAGTTAAAAAAAACGGCCAGCTTCATTCAGCTGACCGTTTTCCTCAAATATCAAATAGAATTCAATAATCGGGCGGGATGATTATTCCTCTGCCTCTTCCTCAGCAGGAGCTTCCTCCTCAGCAGCTTCCTCTTCAGCTGCAGGCTCTTCTTCCGCCTCGTCCTCTTCTTCGAAGTCGTCATCATCGTCGAAATCGTCGAAGTCATCATCAAAATCATCGTCATCGTAGTCATCATAATAGTCAGGGGTGAGGAAACGATAAACGGCATAGGCAATAACTGCCACGACGACAACACCGCCGATCAGTGCAAGACACCAGATCAGCTTGTTCTCAGTCTCCTCGTTTTTGGCCTTGACTGCATCGATCAACTCCTGAAACTTTGCCTTAGTCACATCAATATACATCGTTTGCTCCTCCTGTTTCTTATTTGTTTTTGTAAAGACTGACAAAAGATATTTTCGTCCAGTATTAACTAATCACTAATACTATATCACTTGTACATACCTATTTCCACTAAAAATTAGGTAAATTTATCTAAAGAGCGACTCCAAAGGGACACTTTGTTTGTGCAGTCTTGTTGATTCTTTATGGCCGGGAATGTGTTTATGACAATTTCTGAAGCTTTGCGAAAGCGGCATACATGATCTTCTGGCCGCAGTCATCGAAGATCACTGTCACTTTATAGTCCCGCGGAGTCTTTTCCAGAGCTGTAACCTTGCCGTCGCCATAGCGGACGTGGCGCACGCGGTCCCCCACTGTATAATCGGGTTCTGTCACGGCAGGCATTCCCTTCCTGAGGCCGCCGGGGGTTCCCGCCCGGCCTGCAGAGGTCCTGGCTATGAAAGGTTTTTTGGATTCGTCGGTGTGGGGTTTGACATAGACTGCCTTGGGCCTCTTGCGGCCCAGGCCGTTGGGGGTTCCGAGGCCGGCTCCGCTGCCGGCTGTGCCTGTACCGGTTCCCGGTCTGCCGGCGGATGTTTGATTCACTTTGGGCTTTTGCAAATTTGAATCCATCCTGCCGGCCGAAAGGTCTTTCCTGCCTACCAGCTCTGAAATATCCCTTCCGAAACCGGGATTTTTTCCAAAGCCATAAGCTCCCCTGCTGCTCATTCCGTCATAGTCAAAAGGAATCAGGTCGTCGTCATCATAGCTGTCGTCTTCCGAATCCGAAAAACGATAACTCCTGTTTCTGCCTGCAAAGTCACTGTCTATGAGATCATCAGGAATTTCGGCAAGGAAACGGCTTACGGGATTGTACTGGACCTCTCCGCGCAGCATGCGGGTGCGGGCGCTGGTGAGGGTGAGTTCCTCCATGGCGCGGGTAATGCCCACATAGGCCAGGCGGCGCTCCTCTTCAATTGCTTCTCCGGTGTAGTCCTGGATGGACTGGTAACTGGGGAACACATTATCCTCCATGCCGGTGATATAGACACAGGGAAATTCCAGGCCCTTGGCGCTGTGGAGCGTCATCAGGAGAACGCGGTTGTCATTTTCTTCGACATCATCGATATCGGCCACAAGGGCAACGTCTTCCAGAAAGCCGGAGAGTGTCGCTTCGACGTCTTCTTCTTCCATCTTCTGCTCATAATCGGCCAGTTTGCTGATCAGCTCCTCAATGTTGTTCTCACGGTCCTCTGCATCTTCTTCGCCGGAGGCTCGGAGAGCATCGATATAACCGGCGGCGTCAAGAACATGGCGGGCAAGTTCCACAAGGGTATGCGTCAGCGCGTATTCTCGGAATTCAAGAATCATATCTGTAAAGGCACGGAGCTTGAGGCCGGCTTTTTTCACACCGGGAATCTGATCTCCCTTTTCCATGACGGAAAACAGGCTCATCTCCTCCTGCGCTGCATAGTCTGCTGCCCGGCCCAAGGTAGTGGCGCCGATCCCGCGTTTGGGAACATTGATGATGCGGCGCACAGCGACATCGTCACGGCCATTGTCAATGGTCTTGAGATATGCGAGGACATCCTTGATCTCACGGCGTGAATAGAAATTGGTCCCGCCCACAACATTGTAGGGAATGGAGCCCAGAACAAAGCGCTCCTCCAGAAGACGGGACTGGGCATTGGTTCGATAGAGGACGGCAAAACTGCTGTATTCTTTGTATTTGCCGCTCCGGATCCTGTCCCTGATATCCTGCGCCACAAAAGAAGCCTCCTCCATGGCAGAAGAAAAGGTCCGGACACGGATGCGGGTACCTGCCCCATGGTCGGTCCAGAGAGATTTGTCTTTGCGGGTACGGTTGTTTTTGATCACGGCATTGGCAGCATCCAGAATATTCTGAGTCGACCGGTAGTTCTGCTCAAGCCGGACCACAAGGGCATCGGGATAAACTTTTTCAAAATCCAGGATATTGCGAATGTCAGCGCCCCGGAATTTGTAGATAGACTGGTCGTCGTCACCCACAACACACAGATTTTTGTGGGCGCCTGCCAGAAGGCGGACCAGTTCAAACTGCGCGCTGTTTGTATCCTGGTATTCGTCTACCATAATGTAGCGGAAACGCCGCTGATACATCTCCAGGACTTCATCATGGGAGTGGAAAAGCTCCACTGTCAGCATCAGGAGATCGTCAAAATCCAGGGCATTGTTTTTTCTCAGAAGGCGCTGGTACTCGTCATAGGCCATACCGATCTGTTTTTTGCGGAAGCTGACGCCGTCATTCTCTTCCCGGTAGTTCAGTGGCGTGAGCAGCTCATTTTTGGCCGCGGAGATATTGGACAGGATTTCCCGCTCTCTGAGGTCTTTGGTATTGATCCGCAGGGTCTTGCAGACTTCTTTCATAAGAGTCTTCTGATCATCTGTGTCATAGATAACAAAGGAAGGCTCATACCCCAGCAGATCGATATGACGGCGGAGAATGCGGACACACATGGAATGGAAGGTGGAAATCCAGACTCCCTGCGCGGTGCCGCCCAGGATCCGGTCGACTCGTTCCCTCATTTCCCCGGCCGCCTTGTTGGTAAAGGTAATGGCCAGGATGTTCCATGGATTCACCTCGCACTCATCAATGAGATAGGCAATGCGGTGGGTGATGACGCGGGTCTTGCCGCTGCCGGCACCTGCCAGTATAAGAACAGGGCCATCTGTGTGAAAACAGGCCTGCTGCTGTTCGCGGTTGAGTGTTTCGTAGATCGACATGTATGATAATTCCCTTTTCAATTCTGTAAAGACAAATATGCCAGGGGGAAATCCCCCTGACAATATATTGTTCGTATCTATCCGCTATTTTATCAGTATTCCGGCAGTGCAGCTCCCCGCGAATGGCATTACAGGGAGAAAAATGTGCAGGACGTTCTGACCGGATCATTATTATTCTGTTTTGCTTTCTACATCGAGAAGCTTTTCGATGAAGAGTTTCCGCATATAGACTTCGCCGCTGAGTCTGCAGATCAGGGCAAAGCGCTGCAGAATATGGCGGTCCTCTTCAGGCGCGTCCGGAAAAGTATCCTCTGCGAATTCAATCGAGCGCTCGATGTTTGCCTGTATTTCCGGAAGCTGCTTTTCTATATCTGCAAAAATATCTTCATAGATATCATGAATGGCAAGATCCTGTTCCCTGCGGCCTTCCGACGGATCCCGTCTGCGGTCGGCTGCATCTTTTTTGGGGTCGAGCGGAACCTTCGCATACCGTTCCATAATGGGTGAAATAACAGTTCGGATATCGCCGATGGATAAAAAGCTCTTCATATAATAGATCATGATGAGGAGCATCATGTGATCGCGGCTGTATTTCTTTTTGACAGGAGGGATGAGGACCTTGTTCTTGACGTAATTGTTGATCATCGTCTTGGTCAGGAACTTGTCATCATCGGGGTCACGCGACAGTCCGCGCAGATTGTCCTGCAGGAAAGTGGTCACCTGATCCATATACAGATCAATCCCCGGTATGTCGGAAGTATGGATATGGGGAAAGGAATCAAATATTCTTTCCAATTCCCTGCGCATTTTTTCAGCATGCGAATTCATCCCTGATCCCTCCTTTTCCAGATCACAGGCTGTCTTCAGATCAGTTCAAGGTTGGCGGCCGGACCGGCCTGACGTAAAACCTGATCCGTGCTTAGTTGCCGGGTGCTTCTATTCCTGTAATCTCTCAATCTCTTTCTCTGCCGCTGCGTTTTTTCTCATCTCACGGGCATTTTCAAGTGCTGCCGGAGTGATCTCGCCTGCTCCAAGGAGTCTGGCAAGTTCGCGGTCACTCTCCTCGGGAGAAAGTCTCGATATATGCGTTGCAGTCCTGTTGTCTCCGGCTTCTTTTTCAATGAGATAGTGACTGTCCTGCATGGCAGCAATCTGCGGCAGGTGGGTGATGCAGAGGATCTGATGATCCTGAGCCAGCCGTCCCATCTTGCCGGATACCTTCCAGGCGGTCTGGCCGCTGATACCGGTATCGATCTCGTCAAAGATGAAACTGTATATATCGTCCTTCCCGGCAAAAACGGTCTTGAGGGCCAGCATGATCCTGGAGAGCTCGCCGCCGCTGGCAATCTGTTCCAGAGGCCGCAGGGGTTCGCCGGGATTCATGGAAATATGCATGGAAATGTGATCCCAGCCTTCTGGCCCGGGGTGATCAAAGTCGGGTTCCACATGAATGGCAAATTCCACACGCAGGAAGTTCAGGTCAAGAAGGGCATCCTTCATGCAGGCCGCGAACTCGGCAGCTGCCTTTTTACGGGCATGGGTCAGTTCTGTGCAGGCCTTTTCCAGGGTCTCACGGGACTGGGTAATCTGTGAGGAGAGCTGTTTTCTGCGGGTCTCGTAGGCACGAAGAAAATCGATGCGTTCATGGCGCTTCTCAAGGGCCTCCATAATATCAGAGATCGTTGCTCCGTATTTATCCTGACAGCGCCGGATGACATCCAGCCGGTCTTCTATCTCCTGGAACCGCCCAGGGTCAAAGGAAAGGCCCTCAACATAATCAGTAAGGCTCCGGTTGAAATCTGACAGCAGGCTGTCGATCTCGGACAGCTGGTCTGCCAGAGCGTCAAGATCATCGTCAATGCCGCAGGCGGAGGAAAGCTCTCTGCAGGCACGGCCGATCATGTCTGCCGCGCCTCCCTCGGAAGTCATCCGGCACACATTGCCGGCGGCCTCACTGATCCTGCGGAAGCTTCCCAGGAGCCTCTGCTCTTTTGCAAGCTGTTCTTCCTCTCCCTCTCTGAGGGAAGCGGCTTCGATCTCGTCCGCTTCATAAGTGAGCAGGTCCATCTCCCGAAGACGGGCGGATTCGTCCATATCATCCCGATTCCACTCGTCGGAGAGTTTTTTCCATGTTTTGTATGCGGCTGCAGTCTGTGCACGAAGGGGGCCTGTAACGGCTTCACCATATGCATCCACTGTACTGCGCTGTGCCTCTTTTCGGAGAAGGCGCTGGTTTTCGCGCTGACCGTATATATCGATGAGAAGCTCTCCAACCTCGCGGAGCTGCTTTAAGGGAACAGTCTCCCCGCAGATGGAGCAGATGCTGCGTGCGGGCAGAATCCTGCGCTTGATGAGAATGATATTTTCTTCATCCGGTTCAATATCCAGCTCACGGAGCTTTTCCAGCTGGCGTTCATTGTCGACGCTGAAAGCCAGTTCGATCAGGGCATATTCGGCACCTGTGCGGATGATACTGCGGTCTGCACGGGCTCCAAGCGCCATATTGATCGAGCCGATAATAATGGATTTGCCGGCGCCTGTCTCACCGGTCAGGATATTGAGACCGTCTGTGAAATATACCTCTTCCTCTTCGATCAGAGCCAGATTTTTAACATGAAGGCTCAGAAGCATTTCTTCCTCCAAAAGATGGTTCTTTAAGTAATTTAAAAATGCGATATAAATCCGATCATCTGCCCTGTCAGTTCAGGTGCAGATCATGTCTGAGTTTCAGGCAGACGTTCAGCGCGTCTTCCGTCGTCTTGAGCACAGCGATGATCGTATCATCGCCTGCAATACATCCTATGATCCTGGTGTCCGGCAGGCTGTCAATAGCAGCCGCAGCCGCCATGGCCATGCCGGATTCTGTCCTGATGACCATGATATTCTGGGCACTTTCCACACTTCTGATCGAATCCTGCAGAACACGTACAAACCGCTCGTTTTCCTTGGCGGCACCGGCAGCAGATCCGGAAGGCATTGCATAAATGCTCTTTCCGTCAGGGATCTGACGTTTAACAAGATGAAGGCGGCGGATATCGCGCGAAACAGTGGCCTGTGTGACTTCGATGCCTTTTTCGCGGAGCTCTCTCTGCAGCTCCTCCTGTGTTGTTATATCTTTTTTTCTTATAATCTCCAGAATTGCATCGTGTCGTTTATTTTTCATGATATGGTCTTCACCTTTAAAATTCTTTTCGGGATTCACATTTGTTTATCCGTCCAATGATAATATCATTTAAATGAATAAATGTAAAGCTGCAAAATCACGAAGAGATCTTTTTGTGCAGGGTCTCCAGGAAGCTCCTGCGGCTTAACCTGATCAGGCGGGTGGTGCGGCCGGAGGTAGTAATGTTGACTTTGTCTCCGCTGTGAAGGTCAATGCGGCCGCTTCCGTCAAAAACACACTCCGCAGAGAGTTTTTTCCCGTTGCGGGGAGGAAGTATTTCTATGCTGATGCGGTCATCTGCCGACAGAACGATACTGCGGTTGTTGAACGTGTGCGGGCTGATCGGTGTCAGCAGGATCAAACGGGCTTTGGGTTCTACGATCGGACCGCCTGCGGACATGCTGTAAGCAGTGGATCCGGTGGCTGTCGCGATGATCATGCCGTCGGCACTGAAGCGGTTGAGAAACTGCCCGTCAACAGACACGTTGAAATCCAGAATCTGCAAACCGGCGCTGCGAGTGATGACGATATCATTCAGGGCATGTCCGAAGGCGCCCGGATAAGGATATCGGTTGGAATCGGTCACCACTCCGTTCAGCATCATGCGGGTCTCGATCTCGTAGCCTCCTCCCAGGACGCGGCGCAGGGCATTCTCCCAGTTTTGTACCTCAACTTCGGCCAGGTATCCTACATTTCCTATATTTATACCCAGGATCGGCGTACCGGTGCCGGCAGCAATGCGCGCGGCCTCCAGTACAGTACCGTCACCTCCCAAAACCAGCAGGCAGTCCAGATTGCCGCGGAGCCTGCTTCGCAGTTCAAGGCGCTCTTCGTCGGTATAGGCAATCTGACAGGCCTTCCCCTTTGCTTTCAGAAAGTCGTAGATCTGATTGGAAAGCTCCTGCTTTCTGTCTTTATCTCTATTGGCTATGATAAAAAAACGTTCAATGCTCATAGGTAAAACCAGACTGCAGCAACTCTTTATCCTGCAGTTTATTTTTCTTCTCTTTCTGACACTTCCAGATCACAGCGTCTCATGGGACTTTCTGACCAGTTCGCGGATTTCATCCGCTGCAGGCAGAGGGGGAATCTCCTCTGTCATCTGAGCAGTCAGTGCCTGTTCCGGTGCAGCCGAAGCTCCTGCGGGCCCCTCTGTCCCTGCGGCCTGCTCAGAATCCTCTGGTCTGTCCGGCAGCCGGCGCAGGTGCATGAGATACTCGATATTTCCTTCAGGGCCGCGGATCGGCGACCAGGAGAGTCCCAGTACTGCAAAGCCTGCTTCCTGTGCAATCTCCAGGACGTTCTCAATGACTTCTATGTGTACCTGGGGGTCGCGCACAACGCCTTTTTTCCCGACTTTTTCCCTGCCGGCTTCAAACTGGGGTTTGATGAGGCAGACCATTTCTCCCCCGGCAGGCAGGATTGCGTGGGCAGGGGGAAGGATTTTTGACAGGGAAATGAAAGAGACATCGACACTGGCAAAGTCCGGCATACGTTCGGGATCGAGGTCTTCCGGCTTTACATAGCGGAAATTGGTCTTTTCCATGCAGATGACACGTGGATCCTCGCGGAGCTTCCAGTCAAGCTGCCCGTAGCCGACATCAATGGCGTATACACCTGCGGCTCCGTTCTGCAGCATGCAGTCGGTAAATCCGCCTGTGGAGGCGCCGATATCCATACAATAACGTCCTTTGAGATCGATCGGAAAGCACTGCATGGCTTTTTCGAGCTTCAGACCGCCCCGGCTTACATAGCGCAGGCCCTGTCCGCGTACTTCCACGACAGCATCCTCCGGAAAGGAAGTTCCGGCCTTGTCTTCTTTCTGATTGTTGACATAGACGATGCCTGCCATGATCAGGGCCTTTGCTTTCTCCCTGGAAGGGGCAAGCCCCCGCTCTGTGAGAAGTACATCAAGTCTTTTTTTCATGCTGAGTTTCTTCCTTTTTATGTATGGCCATCCTTTATTTTTTTCTGGTAACAAGCTGCAGGATCAGGCTGCGCAGAAAATCATCCTCTGCATTGAGTGCATCAAACTCCACAAGTGCTTCCTCCGTGAGCCGCCGTACATCGCGGGACGCCTGTTCCAGTCCATGGATGGAAACATAGGTTGATTTTCCGTCTTTTTCATCGCTGCCTGTTGATTTTCCCAGTTCTTTGCTGTCTCCGATGACGTCGAGAATATCGTCCTGAATCTGGAAGGCAATACCAATGTTATAGGCGATCCTGTGCAGTCTCTGTATATCCTCCTCGGGTGCTCCTGCAAGAACTGCGCCGATGGTAAATCCGCTGTCGATCAGGCAGGCAGTCTTGTGGCTGTGGATATATTCCAGGAGTTCTGCCGGGATCGGCTCTGAACCCGGCCGGGACTGAGCGTTTTCCGCCTCCAGATCCGCGCACTGTCCACCGACCATGCCGAAAATACCTGCATTGCGGGCCAGAATGCTCAGCGCCCGGATGACAGCCTGGGTCTCTGCAGGTGTCCTGGCGGCATTGAAGGCACCAATGGCAGTTTCATAGGCGAAATTGAGCAGAGAGTCGCCCGCCAGAACTGCCATTCCCTCTCCATAGACGATATGGGTCGTCTTCCTGCCCCTGCGGTACTCGTCATTGTCCATCGCAGGAAGATCATCGTGGACCAGGGAGTAGGTGTGGATCATTTCCAGACCTGCCATAAAAGGTTCCGCAAGCTCTCTGCGCCCGCCGTACATGTCGCTGATCCTGGCAATCAGAAGAGGCCGCAGACGTTTTCCTCCCGCCATAGCGCTGTAGCGCATGGCAGAAGCGATCGTGGCTGTAGGTGCTTCTCCCTCCGGCATGTTGTCAGGATCAGGCAGATAGCGGAGCAGAACCTCCTCGCATTCCTTTACCAGCTGTTCCAGAATCTCAGAATTCGTTTTGTTCTCTTTCAAAACTCTTCCTCCAATTTGCACTCAGTCTTCGAAAATATCCTCCAGAGGAGCTTCCCCTTCGCCGCGCAGCATCTGAACCTTTTTCTCAACGCGGTCGATCCGCCCGCTGCAATAACGGACAAGTCTGATCCCCGTCTCATAACAGGAAAAGGAATCTTCGAGGGAAATCCCTTCCTCTTCCATTTTCTGTATGATCTGCTCCAGTGCAGCAAAAGCCTCCTCTACGGGAAGCTCTTCCTTTTCAGCGCGTGCAAGAATGTCCGAAAAGGAAATGCCCGATGATGTACCGGTCCCCTCCTTCTGATCCGTGACAGTATCCATAAACTGTTGCTCCGAATAGCCCTGCTCACCCATATTATCCATAAAACCTTTCTTCAGACGAAAATCCTTCAGATGAAAAAATCTCTTTGAGCCCTTTACTGAGGTTTCGAAGTGCCGTCCCGCGTATATTTCACCCTGCAGGCAGTGGCTTCAATGAGTCCGTCACGCAGCCGGACGTGGAAATCCTCGTCAGGGTGAATATCTGCAGCGCTGTAAATGGCATGTCCGTCCGGCGTGGAGACAAAACCGTATCCTCCTGACAGTCTTGCCAGAGGCGACAGATGCTCCAGGGTCCCGGCGATCAGCTCCATACGATGGCGGGAATCAATGATCTTACTGTTGATCAGCATGCGGAGCCGGTCGCGGCGGTCAGCGCGTGTGCGCATATCGTCGATCCGGAATGACATCAACTGGTCAAGGCGATCCCAGATACGGTCGACGGTCTGACGCTGGTCCCTTATTCTTGCATCCGGAGACAGGTGGCGGATCTCTCTAGAGATACGAAGAAGGTCCGTGCGCTGCCGCCGGATCTTTCCGGACATTGCGTCTTGGAGCCGACGGCGGAATGCGTCGATATCCCCGTCATAGCAATACAGGTCAAATACAGCGAGTTCTGCGGCCGCAGACGGGGTCGGTGCGCGCAAATCCGCGACAAAATCAGTGATAACCGTGTCCGTCTCATGGCCCACAGCGGAAATAACCGGTGTCGCACAGTCAAAAACAGCTTCCGCGACACGTTCTTCATTGAATGCCCAGAGGTCCTCCAGAGAACCGCCTCCCCGCCCAATGATTATGACATCGACATCCATAGAATCGAGCGTACGGATTCCGCGTACTATACTGTCCGGGGCCGCATCCCCCTGTACAATGGCCGGATAGAGAATGATCTCGATGAAGGGATTACGGCGCTTTGAGATCTGGATGATATCGCGGACAGCAGCACCTGTTGCGGCTGTCACGACCCCCAGCCGTTTTACATAGGGAGGGATCGGCTGCTTGTAAGAAGGGTCAAACATGCCCTGCTCAAGCAGCTTTTTTTTGAGCTGCTCAAAACGTTCCGCCAAAGCTCCCACGCCGTCAGGTATGATCTGGTTTGCATAGAGCTGATAGCTTCCGTTCTTGGCATAGACATCGACTGCGCCGGCTGCGATCACCTGATCGCCGTTCTGCATGTGAAAAGAAAGCCCCCTTCGACGGCCTGCGAACATGACGCAGGACAACGTCCCGGAGGCATCTTTTAATGTAAAATAAATATGACCGGAAGCATGGTATTTGCAGTTGCTCACTTCTCCGCGGACCAGCACATTGTGCAGCAGATAATCCTCCGTAAACATGCGGCGGATATATGCATTGATCTGGGAGACGGAATATACATTTCGCATTTGGTCAATCCATCATCTGTCAGGACTCTCTGTCTTTGACAAAAGAAGCGAGAACGCCGTTGACAAACTGTCCGGCGCCTTCCTGTCCGAATTTCTTGGCGAGATCCACGGCGTCGTTAATGATGATACCGACAGGTGTTTTTGTATCTGTCTTCAGTTCGTAAGCTGTCATCCTGATTACAGCGAGCTCTACCTTTCCAATGCGCTCAGGAGCCCATTTTGTGAGTTTCGAAGCAATCTGTGCATCTATCTCGGGAAGATTGTCAAGAATGGCGACAAGTCTCTCCCGGATTTTCTCCCGGTCCTCTTCCGACACGGTCATATCGCCCGCCTCAAAATAAAGCGGAAGCTGCTCCAGCAGTTCTTCCTTGGTATTGTCAGTATAAAACTCTGCTCTGAAGAGAAGCTTGAAAACCTGTTCTTTAAACGCCCTTTGTTTCATGCCGGTGGTAAAAACCTCGTGTTATTATTTCTTGTCTATGTGCATGAGCAGCAGACAGAAGATATGCAGAGCATATCTTCTTCTGTGTTCAATATGTTTATTTCCCCGAAAATCTGTGTTCGACAGTCCTTTTCCAATATCAGTCCGGAATGGAAATGCCGGAGATGTGGATATCAACATCGATCACAGCCAGTCCGGTCATCTCTTCGATGGCATTCTTGACACGTTTCTGTACGCGGCTGCTGGTAGTGGGGATATTGAATCCGTATTCCACGATAATAGAGAGCTCTGCCTTGACGCCCTCTCGTGTGACATCGACGCGGACACTCTTGGCGATCTTCTTCATGCCGCCCTTACTGATCTCCTCGCGGGTCACATCGCCGGGAAGGCATGCTACACCCTCGACGTCGAGAGCAGCAAACGCCGCGATCATTGCTACGACATCGTCTGCGATCTTGACAGTCCCGATCTCCGCTACTGTACTAACTTTTTTCTCCTGTGCCATATAAAACCTCCATACGTCAATGAGGGAACGAGTACAAATTCATCAGGATTTATTTTATCAGAATTCCCTTTGTTTGCATAGCGACAAATCAACTCAGTTCCGGTCCGTTCCCGGTTTCTCAGTTTTTGGAGAAGTTTTCGAGCTGAAGTCCTTCATTACGTTCCAGTACCATGCCGACAGACCAGGGATTGATGAAGAGAAGCAGCGGGTTGCCCTTGAGGTCACGAATGCGCTTCATATCGGTAGTTCCGGTGATCTTCATAGGATCGATATCGCGGTTGACAATCCAGCGGATATGCTCGTAAGGCAGGGTCTCAAGGATGATCTCCACGTTGTACTCGCTCTTTAAGCGGAATTTGAGGACGTCGAACTGCAGCATGCCGACGACGCCGCAGATGATCTCTTCCATGCCGGTGTTGTATTCCTGGAAAATCTGGATGGCGCCTTCCTGGGCAATCTGGCTGATGCCTTTGACAAACTGATCCCGCTTCATGGTGTCAACCTGACGGACGCGGGCAAAATGCTCGGGCGCGAAAGTCGGAATCCCCTCGTAGCGGAAGTTCTTTTTGGGAAGACAGAAGGTATCTCCGATGGAGTACAGGCCGGGGTCAAAGACACCGATGATATCTCCCGCATAGGCCTCGTCCAGGATCTTGCGGTCGCTGGCCATGAGCTGCTGAGGCTGGGACAGACGCTGGACACGTCCGGACTGAACGTGCCGGACATCCATGCCGATCTCATACCGTCCGGAGCATATACGCATGAAAGCAATGCGGTCTCTGTGGGCTTTATTCATATTGGCCTGGATCTTAAAGATGAATGCAGAGAAGCCTTCTTCCACGGGATCAATGGGACCCTGGTCGGAGTTCCTGGCCGAAGGCGGAAGGGCCATATCCAGGAAGTTCTGAAGGAAGATCTCCACGCCGAAGTTGTTCAGGGCGGATCCGAAAAATACAGGAGTCAGCATTCCCGCGCGCACAGCGTCCAGATCAAAATCCGCGCTTGCGCCGTCCAGAAGCTCGACTTCGCCTGTGAGTGTCTCAAAAGGATCCTCTCCGATCATTTCGACCAGGTGATCCTCGTCGCTCACGGGGATGCGTTCCTGCCTGCCTTCCTTTGTACCTTTTTCCGTATCGGAATACAGGATGACTTCGCCGCTCTTCCGCTCATAGACACCGCGGAAAGCCTTGCCGGATCCTATGGGCCAGTTCATGGGACAGGTATCTATGCCGAGATTCTTTTCGATGTCATCGAGGAGTTCGAAAGTATCGAGGGCGTCGCGGTCCATCTTGTTGATGAATGTAAAAATCGGAATATGACGCATTGTACAGACCTGGAAGAGCTTCCTTGTCTGCGCCTCAACTCCCTTTGACGCATCGATGACCATGACCGCCGAGTCTGCCGCCATCAGTGTGCGGTAGGTGTCTTCGGAGAAATCCTGGTGTCCGGGTGTATCCAGCAGATTCACACAGCAGCCGCCGTATTCGAACTGAAGTACACTGCTTGTGACCGAGATTCCTCTTTGCTTTTCTATTTCCATCCAGTCGGAAACCGCATGTCTCGCGGTCGCCTTGCCCTTTACGCTTCCTGCCAGATTGATCGCTCCGCCGTAAAGCAGAAACTTCTCTGTCAGTGTGGTCTTACCTGCGTCAGGATGCGAAATGATGGCAAATGTGCGCCGGCGCGCCACTTCTTCTTTGATCGATGCCATATGTTCCTCTCTTCCAGACATGCGGCCATACAAAACAGCCGCAATACGAACAGTAAAGGTCCGGGCCGTCTGCGGCACAAACCCTCTATCATGAAATATACCGTAATAAATACTGTAATAAGGTTTCTACGTCACAAAGAGGCAGTTCCGGAGAGCTGCCTCTTTTGCCGTTTATAAAATTCAGTAGTTTGGGAGGGGATCATCCCTGCCGCGTGATTATCTGCGCCTTCTGTCACCGCGGTCGCGGTCACGTCCGCCGCCGTTCTTAGCCGCATCCTTGATGGAGAAGGAAAGTCTTCCCATGCGGTCCTTGCCCAGGCATACTACGCGGACCTTATCACCGAGCGTGAGGACATCCTCGACATGCTCGATGCGGTGAGGGGCGATCTTGGAGATGTGGACCATACCCTCTTTGCCGGGTGCGAATTCGATGAAGGCACCGAATTCCTTGATGCTGACGACTACGCCGTCGAGGATCTGGCCTTCTTCAAACTCGGTAGTGATGATCTGGATCATGCGCTTGGCTTCATCCATGCCCTTCTGCTCGCTGCCGCAGATGGAGACAGAACCGTCATCGTTGATGTCGATCTGGACGCCGGTGCGCTTGATGATCTCGTTGATGGTCTTGCCGCGCTGGCCGACAACATCACCGATCTTCTCGGGATCGATCTGCATGAAATCGATCTTGGGAGCGTACTCGTTGACAGTGGGACGGGGCTCGGCAATGGCATCGTGCATAACGCCGTTCATGATGAACATTCTGGCTTCATGGCAGCGTGCGATAGCGCCCTTGACGATATCCTTTGTCAGACCGTGGATCTTGATGTCCATCTGGATGGCTGTGATGCCGTCCTTTGTGCCGGTCACCTTGAAGTCCATGTCGCCGAAGAAGTCTTCGAGACCCTGGATATCTGTGAGGAGGACGAAATCATCATCGGTCTCGCCTGTGACCAGACCGCAGCTGATACCTGCGACAGGCTTCTTGATCGGAACGCCTGCAGCCATAAGGGCCATGCAGGACGCACAGGTGGAAGCCATGGAGGTAGAACCGTTGGATTCGAAGGTCTCGGAGACCGCACGGATCGCATACGGGAACTCGTCGATGGAAGGCAGGACGGGCATGAGCGCACGCTCAGCCAGAGCGCCGTGTCCGATCTCGCGGCGGCCGGGGCCTCTGGAGACTCTGGTCTCACCTACGGAATAGGACGGGAAATTGTAGTGGTGGACATAGCGCTTCTCGGTGATGTTGGGGTCGAGGCCCTCTACGCGCTGTGCCTCGGAGAGGGGTGCCAGTGTGACCACGTCGCAGATCTGGGTCTGGCCGCGGGTAAACATGGCACTGCCGTGTACGCGGGGGATGATGTCGACCTCTGCTGCCAGAGGACGGATCTGATCCAGAGCGCGGCCGTCGGGACGCTTGTTGTCCTTGAGGATCATCTTGCGGACGGTCTTCTTTTCATACTGGTAAACTGCCTCGTCGAGAATGGCAAGCCACTCTTCGTTGTCTGCAAATGCTTCGCGGAGTTTTTCCTTGAATGCGGAGACGTTGCCCTCACGGGTCTGCTTGTCGTCTGTAAAGACCGCTTCTTCCATCTGTGCGGGAGGAACGATCTCCTTGATCGCTGCGAAGAACTCCTCGGGAATTGCGCAGCTCTCATACTCGCGCTTTGTCTTACCGCAGTCGGCGACAATGCCCTTGACCCACTCGATGATCTTTTTGTTCTGCTCATCTGCGATGTAGATGCAGCGGATCATTTCTTCATCGGGAATCTCGTTGGCGCCGGCCTCGATCATCATGATCTTGTCTTCTCTGGAAGCAACAGTCAGCTGAAGGTCGCCCTTGTCCCACTGCTCCTGGGAAGGGTTGATGATGACTTCGCCGTTTACCATACCGATCTGTGTCATGGCTACGGGGCCGTCGAAAGGGATATCGGAAATCTCTGTGGCCAGAGCAGCACCGTTCATGGCGACAAGCTCGGGTCTGCAGGCAGGCTCAACACTCATGACCAGGCACTCGAGAGTGACGTCATTGCGCATGTCCTTGGGGAACAGGGGACGCATGGGACGGTCGATGACACGGCTGGTCAGGATGGCATTCTCGCTGGGTCTTCCCTCGCGCTTGTTAAAACCGCCGGGGAACTTGCCTATTGCATAGAATTTCTCGGTGTACTCCACGCTGAGCGGGAAAAAGTCGATCCCGTCGCGGGGTTTCTCAGAAGCCGTAGCGGCACAGAAAACAGTTGTGTCGCCGTAGTGCATGAACGCGCAGCCGCCGGCCTGCTTGCCGACGCGGTCGATGTCGACGCTCAGTGTACGTCCGCCGACTTCCAGTGAATAGGTCTTAAACATGTGATATTTCTCCTTACGCTTCTTCTCTTCTCTTCGTTCGAAAACCTTCTATGGGCTCATAAGTGCTTACGGATCCGGCAGAAACATGTGATTCTGATGAAATAAAAAGCTCTTGAAAAAGACTTCTCGAATTATTCATACGAGTGTGAAAAACGGCAGGAACCGGAATGCCGGCTCCTGCCGCCCTTTACGTACTCAAGGCTTGTATTTCAGCATCCGGATGCAAGCGCACATCGGATTACTTTCTGATGCCGAGCCTCTTGATCAATGCACGATACTCCTCGATGTCGTTCTTCTTGACATAATCGAGAAGGCCTCTGCGCTTACCGACCATCTTCTGAAGGCCGCGGCCTGAATGATGATCCTTGGGGTGCTTCTTGATGTGCTCGGTGAGCTCGCGGATACGCTCGGTCAGAACGGCGATCTGAACTTCGGGTGAACCGGTGTCGCCTTCCTTGCGGCCATATTCCTGCATGATCGCGGTTTTCTTTTCTTTGGAAATCATTTGTTTTTCCTCCTGTGATATTCATTCACCGTATGCCGCGCGGGGGTCGGAGTGTCCTTCCGCAGAGCATCGGTACATAGAAACATGCCGTGCATTTTTTAAGCACAGCTTATGTATAATAGCATAAACTTTCGACAGTGTAAAGCTATTTTTCAGAAAATTTGTTCCTGCCTATTTCTAAGTGATCCTTTCCTGCAGCATAGATCAGTTTATCACGGTTTCTTTTTATTTCCCTTATTCCCCCAAAAAAGTGCAGCAAGCCGGAGGCGGATGTTTTCGACTATAATCCCGGCAAGAAAAATCACAGCAACATCCAGAATGATATACAGCGGAAAGAAACTGCTGCAGAACTGGACTGTATCCGCTTTTAAGAGATTGTGCCACAGGAAGGCTCTTGTGAAGGAATACTCGTGCAGCAGATAGACACTGAAGGTACAGGAGGATATTTTGTTGACAATACTGCTTTGGAAACGGATTTTTCCAACCAGAAGCAATGCAAGTCCGTCCAGAGGAATCAGAACATCGTTTAGAAAGTGATTGGGTTCCCAGAACAGAATCCTGTCAATGAAGCCGGATCCTCCCGTCGTCTTCATGATAGCATCATACATGACCAGTCCGCTTAAGAGAAACAGGACGGCAAAGACAAATATATGGACAGCGAGGCCTGCCGCCGAGGAACTGAAGCTCCTTTGCGCAGAGTCGGTTCCGGCATCAACAGTTCCTCCAGGCTGCTCTTTCTGCTCCAGGACGCGTACAAATGCCCCCGTCATATAAAAGAGCACAGCCTTGACATAATTAACAGGAATATATTCTTCATTTCCCGTCTTATAAAAGAAAAACCATATATAAAGAATGAGCAGCAGAAAAAGCGCTTTTCTGTCCATGAACCGGATCAGTATATTGATCGAAGGCGCCAGAAACAAAAGAATGAGATAGGCCAGTGCAAACCACCACAGTACGGCCGGAGTACACAGAGAACGTTTTGCGATCGTTTGAAAATCCAGTCCCTTTCCGTAGCCCGTCGTCAGACGAAGTACCGTGTAGAAGATAAACATCAGGGCGCCGAAAAAATGTACCCTTGCCAGGAAACTGAATACAGAGCGGGGTGAAAACTTCTCCCGTCCTGCCAGAAAATAGCCCGTGATCATGAAAAAGACAGCAACACCGATTCTGCCGCCGCAGCTGATCGCGGCGCTGACCGCCTGATTGAATGGACTCATTTGCGGCCACAGAGTATAGGGTGTCTGTGAAGTCACTTTGAAGATTCCGTGATTCATCAGATGATTGGCAACAATCAGAACCATGGCAATAATACGGACCAGTTCGAAGCCGGACTCTCTTGCCTTTTTCTTTTCACTAGTATTCATGATTCGTTCTTTATATCCGTATCCTGTGCGTTTTAAATACCGTGGTACTCCCGTCCGGCCTGTATATCATGTTCCATAGTCGCCTTGAGTTCCTCAACGGAGGAGAACTTCATCTCCGGCCGGCGATGGGTGAGCAGCTGGACAGTGGCTGTCTCGCCGTAGATATCTCCCTTGAAATCATAGAGGTAAGTCTCTACTGTAACTCTCTTCTCATCCGAAACGGTTGGTTTGACGCCGATATTGGTCATACCGTAGAATTTGCGGCTGCCGACCAGTACATCCGAATAATAGACCCCGAAGGGCGGCAGCAGCTTGTCCTCAGGAGGGACCTGATTCAAAGTAGGAATCCCGATCCTGCGTCCCAGTGCCCTTCCGTGGACAATCTTTCCGCGCACCATATAAGGCTCGCCGAGATAACGGGCAGCTGTTGTCACTTCTCCGGTATCGATCAGACGGCGAATGAGAGTTGAACTGACAACGTGTTCGTCCATCACGATCTTCTCGATCATTTTTGCCTTGAAGCCGTATTCCGGCGCCATCTTCTCAAGCAGCTCGAAATTGCCGCTCCCGTGGTCTCCGAAAGAGAGATCGGGACCTGCCGCAATAAAGCGGGCACGCATCTGCTTACAGAGAAAATTCGAGACAAACTCTCTGGATGGCGTGGCGGCAGACTTTGCGTTGAAGGGAAATTCCACGAGAATGTCTATGCCCATTTTCTCAAAGATCATCTCTTTTTCTTCACGGGTTGTCAGGATCTGCTTTGAGCCGAACCCGAAGAAGACCTCCGGATAGGGATCAAAAGTAAAGACCGCTGCCAGAAGGCCTTTTTCCTTCTGGTCCAGAAGCTCCTCCAGGAGTCTGCGGTGGCCCAGGTGTACACCGTCGAATTTTCCGATCGAGACAGCTGTCTCCCCCGGGCTCACGAATTCTGTCGTATCTCTGATTATCTGCATAAAAGTTCCTGCTCCTGTTATTTGTTCTGTTCCGGAAGAAACATTTTGTATGCTGAATAATGACTGCGTCCCCTCGCGCCGCCTTTATTCCGGTAGAGGCCGTAGAAGGCTTTTTCCGGGCTGTACATGCGGATCAGCTCTTCACCGGGATTGATCCCGGGAAGGGAGGAAAGGTCGAGGTCCTGCCCGCTTCTGCATTGGCTCTGCGGATCTTCTTCTCCCGCAAGAAAGCGGAAGTCCTCTGTTGTGAGTACGTTGCCGTTTTTGAGCAGGCGCAGGGCATCCTCCGTACAGGCCGCTGCCGGAAGATCCGCGAAAAAGCTGTCTACGGGGCGGATCAAGGGCAGAAGTTTGTCCGGTTCTGTCTTTGCTATACGCTCGAGTTCATCCAGGGTCCGCGCCTCCTGAAGCGTAAACTGTCCTACGCGAGTGCGCAGGAGCGACTGCATGGCAGCCCCGGTGCCCAGGGCATTGCCCATGTCCTCACATAATGTGCGGATATAGGTTCCCTTTGAACACCTGACGCGCATGGTAACAAATGGAAGTTCTATTTTCTCGATCGCCAGAGAATGAATTGTGATCTGTCTGGGCTTTCGTTCGACGGTGATCCCTTTTCGGGCCATATCGTAGAGACGCCTGCCGTTCACCTTAATGGCAGAGTACATAGGAGGGATCTGCTCAATCTCTCCGATAAAGGCAGCCGCCTCGCGGCAGATCCTGTCCCTGATCTTTTCCTCATCCTCTTCGGAAAGAACTTTTCCGGAAGACACTGTATCATCCGGGCCGGCAATCTCTGATCCGGGAAGCGAATCTGAACAGAGTATGTCCCGTCCGCTGTCAGGATCGAGCAGGATCCCGGGAATGTCTTCCTCAGGTACTTTTCGCAGGATCTCCCCGCTCATATCCTGGGTGTCTGTCAGAAGGCCCAGACGCATAACGGCAAGATATTCTTTTTCCCTGTCGGCAATCAGTTCACAGATCCTTGTGGCGTTGCCCAGACACATGGGGAGAACTCCCTCCGCATCGGGGTCGAGTGTTCCTGTGTGTCCGATCTTGCGCATACGGAGGATCCCGCGCAGGCGGGCGACCGCGTCACTGGAGGTATAGCCGGCCTGCTTGTATACTGTCAGCATTCCATGATGCATATTTCACCTAATCAATTACTTTATGTTTTCTTCAAAAGAAGCAATCTGCTCCTTGATCATTTCGACCATCTGCTGAATGACAATGGTAATATCACGGTCTTTTTTGATCGTGCAGCCGCTTGCTCTCACATGTCCGCCGCCGCCGAATTTCTGGGCGATGACAGCCACGTCGACAAACTGATTGGACCGGAAGCTGACACGCCAGTCTCCTGTTGCCCGCTCATGGGCAAAAATCGAGCATTCTGCGCCTGTCGTTGATACCAGCGCGCTGACGATTCCTTCCACATCCTTTCCCACACCGCCGAGAGCCTGGATAGCCAGATGATCCAGCTTGCTGACAATGCAGCGGCCGCCAAGGCAGCTTTTCGCCTTGGAGAGAGCCCTGCCCAGAACACGCTGCTGGACGAATGTTTTTTCAAAATAGACTTCGCGGACGATCCGGGGGAAGTCAAATCCATAAGTCATCAGTTCTCCGGCAATCAGCATGGTCTTGCGGGATGTCCCCGAAAAGCGGAAGCATCCGGTGTCAGTGACAATACCAACATAGAGAGCCTGGGCGATCTCCGCGTCGATCTGATCCTTATCAATGACTTCATAAACCAGTTCGCAGGCACTGCTGGAAGACCCGTTTACGTAATTGACCGTTCCGGTACCGGGATTACTGACGTGGTGGTCTATGTTAATGGTTTTTGCAGCGCGGTCAAACAAGACATCCGCGCCGGAAATACGGTCACTGGCTGTATCAAGAATAATAAAAGCGTCATAGCTTTCCACATCCGTCTTAAAATCTGTAATGATCGTATCAGTTCCCGGAATATTGTTGAAAAGCTCTTCGCGCAGCGGCTCAAGAAATACATCCACCCGCGCTTGGGGCATCATTTTTCGAAGATAGAGCGCCAGACCCATACAGGAACCCACGCAGTCTCCGTCCGGATTCTCATGTCCGCTGATCCCGACTGTTTTACATCCTTGAAGTTCCTCTATAATTTGCATAATATTCCTTTCATCCGGCAGGCAGCATCATGCCTCAGGCATCTTCCTGCTCATTTCCGGCTGGATCCCTGCCATACTCTCCGTCCATTTCTTCACTCTCATCGCCGCGCATTTCCTCTGCGCGAAGATCCGCTGCCCGGACTTCGTCAATTCGTCTTGACATCTCCACACCGTATGCGATGGAATCGTCCAGGATGAATCTGAGCTGGGGTGTATTGCGCAGATTGACTCTGCGGGCAAGCTCGCCGCGAATGAAGCCGGAGGCACTGTTGAGACCGGCCATGGTCTCCTGCTTTTTCCGGTCGTCTCCGTAGACGCTGACCCAGACCTTGCAGGTCTTGAGATCGGGTGCAACTTCGACCGCAAGCACACTGGTCATGGGGCTGATACGGGGGTCCTTGATCCCGCCGCTGATGATCTGTGCCAGAACACGGCGCACTTCATCGTTGATCTTTCTGTTTTTAACACTGTTTTTTCTCATTACTATATATACTCCTCTTTTGCGCGCCTGTATGAAGTACTCAAGCACAAGCCGTGCGGTCTGCACACAGGGAGCGTCACCGCACACATATAAACCCCGGCCGGAGAGCCGCTCTCCGGCCGGGGTCATTATATTCGGTAGAGAGTCTCTATTGGCGCCTGGAGACGTTCTGGATCAGGTTCTGGGAACTTCAACAAGATCATATGCTTCGACAATATCGTCAACCTGCATCTTGTCAAAGCCATCAAATACAAGACCGCATTCGAAGCCTTCCCGGACTTCCTTGGCATCGTCCTTGAATCTCTTGAGGGAGGCCAGGCTGCCTTCGTAGATCTGCTCATCGCCTCTGCGGATACGGACTTTGCAGCCGCGGCGGATCACGCCGTCGATGACCATGGAGCCGGCGATATTGCCGACATGGGATGCCTTGAACAGCATACGGACCTGTGCGTGGCCGATAACCCTTTCCTCATAAACAGGGGCAAGCATACCCTTGAGTGCGAGTTCGATGGCATCGATCGCCTGGTAAATAACCTTGTAGAGACGAATATCAACACCTTCCTGATCTGCCATTGACTTGGCCATCATATCGGGACGGACATTGAAACCGATGATAACCGCGTTGGAAGCAGATGCCAGTGATACATCGGATTCCGTGATATTGCCTACTGCGGCGTGAATAACTTTGACGACGACTTCCTCGTTGGAGAGCTTGAGGAGGCTCTGGCGCAGTGCCTCGACGGAGCCCTGTACGTCCGCCTTGAGGATGAGGTTGAATTCCTTGAGGTTTCCTTCCTTCATCTGGCTGAAGAGGTCGTCCAGGTTCATGCGCATTCTGGTCTCTTCGATGAGCTCTTCCTTGCGCTGGATCTTGTAGGTGCCGGCATAGGATTTGGCAGTCTGAAGGTCATCGTGAGCAAGGAAAACTTCGCCTGCGCTGGGAACATCAGACAGGCCGAGGATCTCGACGGGATGGGAAGGAAGCGCGACTTTAACGCGTCTGCCCTTGTCGTCGATCATGGCTCTAACCTTACCGGAGCTGGCGCCCGCGGAGATGAAATCACCGATGTGGAGTGTGCCCTTCTGGACCAGGACATTGGCGACAGGGCCGCGGCCCTTATCCAGCTTGGCCTCCAGGACAAGGCCTCTGGCCTTGCGGTTGGGATTGGCCTTGAGCTCCATAATATCGGCAGTCAGAAGGATGGTCTCGAGCAGGTCCTCGATGCCCTCGCCGGTCTTGGCGGAAACTTCGACAAACTCCGTGGAACCGCCCCATGCAGTGGGAACAAGCTCATACTCGGTCAGTTCCTGTTTGACACGCTCGGGATTCGCGCCGTCTTTATCGATCTTGTTGATGGCGACTACGATCTCGACACCGGCTGCCTTGGCGTGGTTGATCGCCTCGATCGTCTGCGGCATGACGCCGTCGTCCGCTGCGACGACCAGGATAGCGATATCAGTGGAATTCGCGCCGCGCATACGCATGGCTGTGAACGCTTCGTGTCCGGGTGTATCGAGGAAGGTGATATCTCTTCCGTCGACAGAAACCATGTAAGCGCCGATGGCCTGAGTAATGCCGCCTGCTTCCTTACTGGTCACGCTGGTGCTGCGGATGGCATCCAGCAGGGAGGTCTTACCGTGGTCGACATGGCCCATGACACAGATGACGGGCGGACGGGAAACCATCTCGGACTCGTCCTCTTCGTCCTCGCGCAGGAGCTCTTCGATGACATCGACCTTCTGCTCTTTCTCGCAGAGGATATCGTAACCGAGTGCGATCTCTTCCGCTTCCTCGTAGCTGACTTCACTGTTGGGCGTCATCATCTTGCCCTGCAGGAAAAGCTTCTTGATGATCTCTGCCGTCTGAAGGTGCATGCGTTCTGCAAGATCGCGGATGGAGATCTTCTCGGGAACAGAAATAGTCTTGATCTGCTCCTCTGCGGGAACTTCTTCCTTCTTCTCGGGACGAATGAAACGTCCGGCTTTATTCTTACGGGACTGGTTTTTATCGTCCTCGTTATAAATCTGATCTTTTCTGGACCTGCGGTCTTTCTCCTGATATCCTTTGCCGCGGTTCTTCTCACCGCGTCCGGGAGCTGCGCCCTGTCCGGGACGTGCGCCGCCGCTGCGGGAATCAGCACCGCCTCTGGATGCGCCGCGTCCTCCTCTGGAATCGGAACCGGGCCTGGATCCGCCGCGATTGTCGCGGGCTTCTGCACCTGCCCGGGGTGCGCCGCCGCGTCCTGTTCTGCCTTCGGAGCCCTGACGGGATCCTCCGCGGCTGTCACGGGAATCTGCGCCTGCGCGGGGTGCGCTGCCGCGTCCTGCGCGGTCGCTTCCGCCGGTTCGCCCTGTATGTGCATCACCTGCCTGACGGGATCCGCCGCGGTTATCGGTGCGTCCGGTTCTGGAATCGGAGCCCTGGCGAACAGTCTGCGCCGCTTTTCCTTCTTCGCTGCGTCTGCCCTGAGGGGAAGACTCTGTTCTGTCATTTTCCGCAGTATTCTGTGCAGCAGAATCAGAAGCCGCCTGTGCCGCCTTAGCCTCTTTGGCTTTTGCTGCTGCCGCTGCTTCCTCTTCAGCCTTCCGGGCTGCCTCTGCTGCCGCCTGCGCAGCTGCTGCCACTTCTTCAGCCGCCTTTGCAGCTGCCGCTGCCTCGGCTGCTCTCCTGGCCTCCTCTTCCGCCTCCGCTCTTCTTAATGCTTCGGTTTTACGAGGCTGCTGGACAGGCTTGTGGAAATCCACTTCCATCTGTGTCTGACGGATCGTGGGTTTGATCAGCCTGTGGACAGGAGCCGCCTGGCTTCTGTTGTTTCGGCCTGCATTGCCGCCGCGCGCATTTCTTGCGCCTTCGCGTGTATTATTGCGGTCACCGGGACGGCCGTCTGCAGATCTCTGCGGACGCCCGCTGCGATTGCCCTGTGCAGAACTGTTGTTTCCGCTGCGGCTGCCGCGGTTTGCGCCGGAACGATTACCGCCGGAGAAGCCCTGCGAAGAATTGCTGCCGGGATTGTAGGAGCCGGAACCGCTGGTATATGCACCACGCTGCCCGCCCTGCGTATTACCGCCGGTCACAATAATAATCTTCTTCTTTTTGGCAGGTTTTTTGCCCTCCTCAGCAGGTTTTTTGCCCTCCGAGGCTGCAGCTTTCCCCTCAGCACTGTTTACAGGTGCTGTATTTTTCTCTTCAGTCTCACTCCGTCTCGCTTCAAACATGTCAGAACCCAACTGTACTGCGCCCTCCTCAAATTTACTCACTACTTTATTATGTATATCGTCATGTCCTTATGTCTTCCCGTACCAAGGTATGAAAAACCGGACAATTGTATTCGTCTTTCTTTTTTTACACCGGACTATTGAAAGTTGTCATCCGGCAGTTTACCCAAAATACTATCGGCAAACCCCTGGTCCGTAACTGCGACGCATGCCCTCGACTCCCTTCCGACAGAATGGCCCAGTGTTTCTTTTGTTCCATAGAAACGGAAAGGGATTTTATAAAATGTGCACTTATCCGTAAACTTCTTCACGGTATTGGCCTGCGCGTCCTCTGCGATCAGCACCAGGCGCGCCTTTCTGCTCTTTACCGCCTCTTCGGCGGAAAATCCTCCTGCGGCAACTTTGCCGGCCTTTGCAGCCAATCCCAGAAGAGAAAAAACTCTATCCTGCATCCCCACCTCCCAACTGGTCCGTGAGCTGCACGGCAGCATCCTCCGGAACCTGTGTGCGGAATGCGCGGTTCAATGCCTTGCGCTTGATTGCTCTCTGCAGGCAGGCAGGATCGTCACACAGATAGGCGCCGCGTCCGTTCGCGCGGCCTGTTTTGTCAAGGAGGATCTCACCCTCCCCGGACAGGACGATCCTGATCAGCTCCTTTTTAGGTTTTGATGTACCGCACCCGATGCAGGTACGCATCGGTATTTTCTTAGGCATTTTACGATCTCCTTAAGCCGGAACCCGCATTGCTTTCCGGTGTACAGGTTTCACTCTTAAAAGGACGGTGTTAATACCGTTCCAGCAGCAGGATACGGTCAGGCTTCCGTCTCCCGGTCAGATTACTGCTCCTCTTCGGCGATCAGTTCCTCTTCCTGCGCCTCATCCTGAGGGAAATCATCGGGATTATCCTGATAGGATTCTTCAGAGTAGTCCGCGTCTTCGTAGCCCTCTTCATCGTATCCTTCTTCATAATCTTCCTCGTACTCGTCCTCATCCTGATCGATGTAGTCCTCGTAGCGGAAGCCGGGTGCATCCTTGGCCTGTGTCTCGTTCTTGATATCAATCTTATAGCCGGTCAGACGTGCTGCAAGTCTTGCGTTCTGGCCTTCCTTGCCGATTGCCAGAGAGAGCTGATAATCCGGAACAACAACCTTTGCAACTCTCTCCTCGGGGTCAGCGAAGACCGCGACAACGTTTGCAGGTGAAAGCGCGTTCTGAATGAAGTTGCCGGGGTTCTCATCCCAGACGACAATATCAATCTTTTCCCCGCGCAGCTCATCAACGATGTTGTTGACTCTGGAACCGTTATTACCGACGCAGGCACCGATCGGATCGACATTGGGGTCATTTGACCTGACTGCGATCTTGGTGCGGCTGCCGGGCTCACGGGCAATACTCATGATCTCGATAACATTGTCCTTGACTTCCGCAACTTCCTGTTCGAAGAGCCTGCGGACCAGGTCAGGGTGTGTGCGGCTCACCAGGATCCTGGGACCGCGGTTTGTCGTGCGGACCTCAAGGATAAAAACCTTGATTCGTTCTGTGGGGCGAAGATGCTCGCCGGGAACCTGTTCCTTTTCATTGAGCATACCGTCAGCCTTGCCAAGGTTAACGCTGATGTTATTGCCTATATTCCGCTGCACAATGCCGGTGACAATGTCACGCTGCTTTTCAATGTAATAATCGTAAATGATGCTCCGCTCTTCTTCGCGGATCTTCTGCATGATCACGTTCTTTGCAATCTGCGCGGCGATCCGGCCGAAATCTCTGCTGTTGATATCAACGCGGACAATACCGCCGATTTCTGCATTTGGATCGATCTTCAGTGCGTCCTCGATGGTAATCTGCTCAAGATCATCCAGAACTTCTTCGGGTGTCTCGACAACCAGCTTCTCTGCATAGCAGGAATATTCGAATGTATCGCGGTCAACTTTAGCCACAACGTTCTTGACGTTTTTGATATTGTCACCGCCCTTGCCGAAATGGCTCTTGCAGGCAGTGATCAATGCGTTTTCTATTGCATCAGCGAGGGTCTCCGCTTTGATATTCTTCTCTCTTACCAGATCGTCGATCGCCTTTTTCAACTCTGTGCTCATGCTGTCTCCTTCATTTATTCAAAGTCAAATGCCAGCCGAATGGATGCAATTTCCTTCCGGCCCACTGTAAGCCTTTGTCTTCCGGACTCAATTTCCTGCGGCTCACTGCCCGTTTCAGCCTGCGGCTCTGAATCTGCTCCTGTCATCTGATCAGATCCAAAAGCTGCTGCTTTATCTTCTGCAGCTTTTCCTGCTGCTTTTTTCTTTTTTCCCTTTCCTTTGCCCCTTGCAGGTACCGGCGAATCAACGGAAAGGGTGATCTTTTCCTCATCAAACTCCACAAGCTCTCCGCGGATATCTTTTTCACCGTATTCCGAGTGAGGCTTGTAGAGATGGATCTCCACATCCTGACCGATGCTCTGCTGCAGATGCCGGTCCTTTGTCAGTGCCCGTCCAAGTCCGGGACTGGAAACGATCAATGTATAGGGATCCTTGATAGGATCATCTTTATCCAATGCATCGGAAAGAAGTCTGCTCACATTTTCGCAGTCGCCGATGGTCACACCGCCGTCTTTGTCAATGAAGACGTTGAGATAATACTCTTCTCCTTCTTTCACATATTCCACATCATAAATCCGGATTCCGAATTCCTCCGCGATCGGGGCCGCAATGGCCTCTGCGCGCTCTTCGTACTGCTGATATCCGTTTTTTGCGGATTTCTTTTTTTTCATAAGTGCCTTTCCATAAGATTACAGGGGCAGCCTCGGCAAAACATCTCATTTTGCTAAACCGACAGGCTTGATGTCGGGCCATTCTCGCAAAGAAAAAGTGGGATTTGCGGGCCCACTTTTTAGATTACGATATTTAATTCTTTATTATTGAACCCTGCATTATAGCATTACAGAATAACTATCAAATCATTTATTTATCAATAAACATTTGTACCATAGCACAAACGGATTTTAAATGCAAGTACAGTAAAAAATAAAATTCAAAATAATCGTTTTTTTAATATTAATTAGGAAATAACAACATCAATTTTCCAATATTTTTATTCAATAACATTCAATAACAGCCTCTCTGCCGCATTCTGAAACGCGCAGGATTCAAAGCAGGGAATTGTTATAATCACCTTTTTTTGAGAAGACCCGTACTTCGTATCCGCCTTTTCTGAAATCACTGGGACTGACATTGTAAAACTGTTTGAAGATCTTGGAAAAGGCCAGCTGATCCTGATATCCGACAGCACCGGAGATGACATTGATGGGAAGTGTTGTCGTTCTCAGAAGGCTTCCGGCCCTCTCCATGCGCAGATTCAGGATAAATGACTGCGGTGAGCAGCCGACAGACTTTTTGAAGCAGCTGCTCAGATAACTTCGGCTGACACCGAGCTCTGCAGCAATATCGCTGATCTTCAGGTTTTTGTCATAATTTTTTGAAATATGTTCCATTGCGAATCTGACAAAATCCGGTTCTTCGGGATTTACCGGGTCGTGGGCGGATTTTTGTTCACACTCCCGGATCAGGATAGACAGAATCTCCAGGACAAGGGACATACGATGCAGGTTTTCAGCTGCAGTGAGGGCGCGGGCTTTTAGAAGACCATCGATCAAATCCGCGATATGATCAATCTCTGCGCAATCCCGGACAGGGTTGTCAGGTGTCAGTCCGGCAAGCTTTGAATACTCTTCCGCCTGCACTCCGTTATAGCCGATCCAGACGTAACTCCATGGATCATCATGGTCGGAAACATATCCGATCTTCTCACCGGGAGCAATATAGAAAATCTGCCCTTCGGAAATATATACACTCTTTTTGTCCGTCAATAATTTCCCTTTTCCGCTCAGGACAAAATGGATGACATGATTTCTGCGCTGCGTCGGTGAAAACATCAGCAGAGGTGTCGTCTGCTCCCACCCGCAATATGACAGGAAGATATCCGATGACATTCTCGGAATATTCTCAAGGCATCGATATGTTTCAGAAACTGTGTACCCAGATACAGCCCTATTATCCAGATTTCCCATCTGCCCCACCTCCCGATGGCGATTATCTTTTAACATCTAATCGTGCATTTGCAAGCTATATTGTATGTCTTAATGTCATTTAAGAACATGGCGAAAGGGGGTGAATTCATGTTGAAATGTAGCTTTAACGAAAAAAAAGAATGCTTTTCCAGTTGGTTTTGGAATGAATGAAACAAGACTGTATAAAGGGATTGTATTTGAATTGTATTAATTATAAAGAAAAACAGAAAGAAAAAAGAGACAGTTTCCTGTCTCTTGAAAGCAGCTCGTACGGGAATCGAACCCATGATTCTGCCGTGAGAGGGCAGCGTCTTAACCCCTTGACCAACGAGCCATATATCTTTTCTACTGAGCAATCGCTCAACGCAAGACATATATTATCAGAACCAAATCATAAATGCAAGCATTTTTTAAATTATTTTTATTATTATATTTTGAATGTTTTCCTATCACTACATACCCAGGCGCCGCATCTCGTCCAGAATCTCCTTCTCTGATTTCTGTGCGCTTTCGTCGGATGCTGCTGAGACTTTGTCCCTATGCATGCGGACCCCTGCGACAGGCTCAATATGATTCGCGTAATCATAGACATCCCTGTCTTCTTCCTTCTCCGGTTCCAGGATCCTGTCACCGCATTCATCGACAAGAGGAAGAAAAGGAATAAAATCAGGAAGCATGAGTTTTGCGTCCAGAAGGGCCAGAAGTCCGAATCCGAAAAAGGTCCAGATGAAGGCATAAAGGGGCTGATACTGAGCATCTGAGGCACTCAGATACAGAGAGAAAAGGTGAAAAAAGAGCAGGACGGGCAGTTTCCAGATCTTACGGAAGGCAAAATAAACACTGTTCCTGATCAGATTGGGCAGTGTATCCGAAAAACATGCCATCACCGGAAAAAGCCACAGGAGCAGTGACATTTCCACAAAAAGGACAGCAAGGACCGGAATACGCAGTATATGTATCATACCGCCGGCAAGCCCGGTGATCCGCAGATCGATCAGCAGGAAGGCTGCCAGTGCGGCCGCAAGCACAAATGCCATGGTCGCCTGTTTCCAGTTCATTTTAAATCCTCTACAGAATTCCCTGAAAGGATTGATGACCCCATCGCCTCGCTCCATGCGAAACAGGGTAAATTCCAGTGCAACATAAGAAGCTCCCATAGTAATGACCGGCAGGCTGAAAATCACAAACATGAGGTTTGCGCCGATGACCACGCCGCAGCGTGTCATCAGTCTGCCGAATGCACTGTCATTGCTCAAAAAACTGCTCATGAGTTCTCTCATAAAGAATGCTCTCCTGGTGAATGCTCTCCGCTCTCAGAATAAATGTAATCCAGAAATTGCTCCACAGCCTCAATGTTGCTGCTCTGCGCCCCGATTCCAATTGCGCATCCATTCGGGTAGATATGATATTTTGTCATCAGATTACTGTCACTGATATCAATACCCACCGGGACCGGATCTGTACTGTACTCCGTATCATAAGGGACACTGTAGAGAAGGCGGCTTTTATATTTTTCGTAAATTTTCCTGCATCTCTCATCTCGCAGATCCATCAGCCGGCCGCTCTCTCCCAGAGAGCAGAGGTTTTCCGGCTCCATTGTGACAGCATCCAGCACTCCGGAATCTACCGTTGCGACAAACACCTCGTAATATTTGTTTCCGGCAGCTCTGTTCCTGCTGTAGTCGAAATAGATCTCGTCGTTGAATTCGACCATTTTTTCAGTCACATCATATCCGGTAAAGTCAACATATCCCTGCCAGAAAGCAGAATCGGTACCCATATCCTCGCGGGTATTGGTGATCGTGATGTAAAACCAATGTTCTTTGAGAGCTGTACGGGCCTGATGGACCACGAAAACGCCGAAGCAGATCACACAGACAAGGCCGATGATCCACAGACTATAGTAATCCCATATGTATTCCAGTTTTTGTTTCAGTGTTTTTCCTTGGAGCTTTGCTGACTCGTTTCTTAAAGAATCCTGCAGTTTTTCAAACATTACGGAATTCTCCCAGTCTGTATTGAAGATTCATATATGTTTTCGTGCACTGGCCTATGGCCAAAGTAAAAATGCGTTACAAGTCACACATCCGCCAGACGCGAGGCGTTTTCGCACGTTTTTTGCGCGAAAACCCGAGTTGAACGGCGTTCGGCGCGCGCGTAAGCGCATTGGAATCGCCGAACGCAGCGTTACCTGGTCACACGCTGGCCAGCGTGTGACCAGTAACAAAAAAATATGTGAAACCGGAACTTCTAAAGAGCGGAAGTTCCGGTTTACACTTTTTCCTGTATAAAAGAGGGGGGACGACATCCTTGACAGGGTCGTTTTTTACAGGCTTATGCACATGATCATCAGAGCTTTCCGCCGGAAGTAGCGATACCTTCGACGAACTGCTTCTGGAAGATGATGTAGATGACGATCATGGGGATGACCGCCAGAACAGCAGATGCCATCATGGTAGGATAATCACTTCCGTACTGTCCCTGCATCTTGGCAAGACCTGCGGACAGGGTCGTCGTCGCGGAGTTGGTGCAGACGATCATGGGCCACATAAGGTCTTTGAAGGCGAACAGTGCGGTGAAGATACCCAGGGAGACCATGGAGGATCTCGTCAGGGGCATCATGATCTTCAAGAACTTCTGGCCAATATTGCATCCGTCCAGGCCGGCGGCCTCTTCGAGGTCCATCGGCAGGCCCTCATATCCGGTTTTCAGCAGATATGTGCCGAATGCTGTGACGATACCCGGGAAGACCAGACCGGCGGTAGTATTGAGCCAGCCCAGTTTTGAGACCATCAGGTACTGAGGGATGATGAAGATCTGAGCGGGAATCATCATCTGGATCAGAACCAGGGAGAACATGATGTTCTTGCCCGGGAACTTCAGGCGGCCGAATGCATAGCCGGCCATGGTAGCCGTCAGGCAGGCGCACACGACGCGGAAGAAGATCATCAGCAGTGTGTTTTTGTAAAGAATGACGAAGTTGTAACTCTTCCAGACTTCAATGAAGTTTTCCCAGTGCCAGCCGTTATGCGGGAAGATATAGAAGGGATCGACACTGATCGCTTCCTGGTTGGTCTTTACCGCAGTCAGGATCATCCATGCAAAGGGGACGAGCATGATAAACGCCATGATGATCAGTATGACATACATGATCACTTTATTGACGCGGTCTCTTGTTTTAATATCCATAGCTTACCTTCCCCTTTCCTTAATTGTGATAGACCAGCTTTTTCTCTGCCTTCTGCATGATGAATGTAACGATCATGATGAAGACGACCAGGACGATGACGATCGTGGCGCCGTAGCCCTTGTTGCCGTTTGTGAAGGCATAGGTGTAGAAAAGGTATACGATGGACTGTACTTTCGACAGGGCCACATTTGTCTTGTCCATGACCATGAACATCAGGTCAAAGACAGTCAGCGCGCCGATCAGTCTGGTCTGCACGATGAAGAATGTGGTCGGGGAAAGAAGCGGTACAGTGATATTGAAGAACTGGTTGATACCGGTTGCACCGTCGATAGAGGCTGCTTCATAGTAATCTCCGGGGATTTCCTGAAGGCCGGAAATAAAGAGGACCATGTTGTAGCCGATGACGGACCAGACACCGATGATACCGACAGAGATCCACGCGATCTTGGGATTGGAGATCCATGCGATGTTGGTGTGGAAAATGTTGTTGAAAAGACCGAACTGCTGGTTGTAGAGCCATTTCCATACCATGGCGACGGCTGCGGGGGCGCAGACCATGGGCAGGAAAAAGATCGTCCGGAAAAGGGATGTGCCTTTGAGTTTCTGGTTCAGGAATACCGCCAGCACAAGGGCGATCACGACGCCGAAGGGCACTTCGATCAATGCATATTTGATGGTGTTCCAGAGGGACTGCCAAGTCTCTCCGGCAGAGAGCACTGCCTGATAGTTAGCTGTTCCCACGAATACGTTGCCTTTACCGAAGTCTCCTGTTTTGCAGAAAGACTGGTAAATCGTGTTAAATACAGGGTAAAAGTTGAGGATAATGAGACCGATCATCGTAGGAGCGATGAACAGCCAGCCCCATCTGGCCTCTTCTCTGGCCCGGGGTGTCATTTTCTGTTTTCCCATGCTCCCTCCTTCGAAATCTTGTAAACAGTATTTTCGGTTCTTGTCATTGCATTAGTTTGCAATATTACCCGCCGCGGAAAAGCCTTTGCTGCAGGTCTTTCCCGCAGCGGAAACTGTTTATTTTTTTATGTAACGAAATCGATGGAAAGATTATTCTGCTGCAATGGCATCCTCGATGATCTTCTGGGAATTTTCACATGCCTTGGACATGATCTCAGGATCATTGGGGTTCTGCCAGGCATCGAGGAAGGAACCCTGCTGCTGAAGAGCATCTTCCCAGACAGTGGTATTTCTGGTGTAAGGGCGGAAATACAGCTTGAAGTTCTCCATCTCGATGAAGGGGCTGACATCCATGCCTTCAAATGCGTTTGCAAAAGGATCGGACAGGCCTTCAATACCTGCCATGGTGACGCCCAGCTCAGCCTGCTTGGTCTGTGCTGCATCAGAGCAGAGGTAAGCGATCAGGCTGTAGCATGCATCGGGATTGGCAGTATTTGCGCTTGCTGCCCAGCCCAGGCCGTTGTAGCAGGACTGACGCTCGCCGTCATCGCATGCGCCATTTCCATTGAGATCAGCGTAAGGAAGAAGTGCCCAGTAGTAATCTGCGTGGTTCTCAGCTTTGTAGAAAGCATTGATCATCCAGGAACCCTGTGTGATCATAGCGCATTTGCCGGACATGAACAGGGAATCTGTTCCGGTCTCTGCAACGACAGTCTGAGGAGCACCGACAGAGAGGAGCTTGCGGACCATTTCCATGCCTGCCTTACCCTCGTCGGAACCGATGGTTGTGCCCTTGTGATCATCGGTGATGATCTGTGCGCCGTAATCATAGACCAGGTTGTACCAACCGTCCTGGTTGTTGGAGGTATTCATTGCAACACCGTAGACATCGCCGTTGGATGCCTCTGTGATCTTCTTGGCAGCTTCATACATGTCTTCCCATGTCCAGTCATCTGTGGGAGTATCAACGCCGTACTGATCAAAGATGGCCTTGTTGTACAGAAGCGCGATGGTGTCATGGTCCTTGGGAATCGCAAAGTGCTTGCCGTCAGTTCTGGTATACAGATCGACGATGCCCTGATAGTACTTGCTCAGATCCATGGTCTCGTCCTTTTCAATATAGGGATCGAGATCAAGCAGGATGTCGTTTTCCATATACATCTGTGCTGTGTTGGAGTGCATCCAGAACACATCGGGCATCTGGCCGCCGGAAGCGCCTGCCTCAAGCAATGTCCAGTAGTTGTCCCAGTCGACAACTTCGATCTTGGCGGGAACGCCGGACTCTGCAGACCACTCATCAACGATCTGCTGCAGACCAGCCTGCTGGTTGGAATCCCAGATGTTGATGGTCAGGCCGCCGGAAGATCCCGAACCGGAATCGGAGCCGCCGGATGCAGGTGCGGATGAGGATCCGCCGCCGCAGGCTGCGAGCGAAAGCGCCATGATTGCGGACAGGATGAGAGCCGCTGCTTTCTTCATTTTCATAAAGTATCCTCCTTTTTTGTACTCTCCGACATCAGGGAGAAACAGTGATCGTATCTGTACACAATGTCTGTTCTGCCCGAAGCGGGAAAAGTTTACAACTGAATTTATCCTAATGTGAAAAGAAGGATGATTGAATATCACCATGTTGCTGAAATATGTAATATTGTTACGAACTATTAGTTGTGCATAATAGAACTCACCATAATTATTGGTTTTTTAGTGATATTGATTAGTATGCAAACAAACAATTTGGCAGTTTGACAGATTATTACTATTTTTTCGATTTCTTACAATCCTTCCTGCGCAGTCTGCTGCAGAAGCCTGCACTGCCCAAAATGATCAATATAAAAATATCTGTCAAAAAGCTGACGAAATAATGCACATTTTATTGGGAATTTTTAACATTTTGCAATATTTTAGACTACTTTAAGAAATAGAACGTATATTATCTTATGGAAAATGACTATAATAAGGGTGTTAATGAACAGAATATTCGTGATTTTTCCAGTCATGCAGAAGCCTACAGGGGGGCAGCGACTTCTCATACTGCGTAAGGGTAAAGTGCGGGACATATGTTTCGGCACGTGCCTTTCGGCGATGTGTTTATGTTCATCAACCGGCAGCGATTTTACTGCTGCTGAAATGTGTATCACCGGACAGACGGAATATTCATCAATTCCGCAGGTCCTGTGATGCAGGGTGTAATAATGTTTTAGAAGGAGGGACGAATGGCTAAATTCAAAAAAGTCCTGGTCGCAAACCGCGGCGAGATCGCAATGCGTATCTTCCGCGCCTGTCATGACCTGGGACTGCAGACAGTCGCGATCTATTCCAATGAGGATACTTACGCGGCTTTCCGTACGGCAGCGGATGAATCTTACCTGATCGGTGAGAACGAAAGCCCGCTCGGTGCTTACCTGGATATTCCCAGGATCATCGAACTGGCCACCATGCACGAGTGCGATGCGATCCATCCTGGATACGGATTCCTTTCCGAAAACGGTGAGTTCGCGCGCGCCTGTGAACAGGCCGGGATCAAATTCATCGGACCCAAATCCGAGATCCTGGATATGATGGGCGACAAGCTCAGCGCCAAGCAGATGGCACTGGACTGCAACGTACCCACCACACCGGGCACCAAAGAGCCTCTCAAGGGCCGTGAAGAAGCCCAGAAGCTGGCAATGGAATTCGGGTTCCCGGTCATTCTCAAGGCGGCTGCCGGCGGCGGCGGACGCGGTATGAGACGGTGCGATACTGTCGAAGAAGTCGGCATCAACTATGATCTGGTCAAAGCCGAAGCACTCAAATCCTTCGGCAACGGCGACATCTTCATGGAGAAATTCCTGGTCAACCCCAAGCACATCGAAGTCCAGGTCCTGGCCGACGAGCACGGAAATGTGGCTCACCTGTTCGAGCGTGACTGCTCCCTGCAGCGCCGCTACCAGAAAGTGGTCGAATTTACACCCGCTTTCTCTGTTTCCCAGGAAGTCAAGGAAAAACTGTACCGCGATGCTGTCGCGATCACAAAGCATGTCGGCTACACCAACGCCGGTACTCTGGAGTTCCTGGTCGACAAGGATGAGAACTACTACTTTATCGAAATGAATCCCCGTATTCAGGTCGAGCATACCGTCACCGAGATGGTCACCGGCGTCGACCTGGTACGCGCACAGATCCTGGTGGCTGAGGGCGAGCCCCTCTCCGATCCCCGCATTGGCATCGCAAAGCAGGAAGACCTCAAGCTAGACGGCTTCGCGATCCAGTGCCGCGTGACCACCGAGGATCCCACCAACAACTTCGCGCCCGATACAGGCCGTATCACCGGCTATCGCATCTCCGGCGGTTTCGGTATCCGCATGGACGAAGCGACTGCAGGAACCGGCGCGATCATTTCCCCTTATTACGATTCCCTGCTGGTCAAGGTCACATCCTGGGACCGCACCTTCAAGGGTGTCTGCAACAAGGCTCTCCGCGCTGTCCGTGAGGTACATGTCCGCGGTGTCAAGACCAACATCGCTTTCATCACCAATGTCCTGCAGAACGAGACCTTCCAGGCAGGCCAGTGCTACACTAAGTTCATCGACGAGACGCCTTCCCTCTTTGAGATCGAGGGCGGCGAGGACCGCGCCACCAAAATGCTCACCTACATCGCGGAGCGCTCCATTGCCGAGAACAACGTGAACAAACTCTATGAGGTCCCCCGTTTCCCTCCTGTGACAGGAAACCGCAAGATGGGCCTCAAGCAGATGCTGGATGCCAAGGGACCCGAAGAGGTCGCAAAGTGGGTCAAGAAGCAGAAAAAACTGCTCATCACAGATACCACCTGCCGTGACGCCCACCAGTCTCTGCTGGGCACCCGTGTCCGTACCCGCGATATCGTAAAGGGCATGGACGGCACCTCCGAGATCCTGGCCGATGCATTCTCTCTGGAGTGCTGGGGCGGTGCGACTTTCGATGTCGCCTATCGTTTCCTGCATGAGTCTCCGTGGGAGCGCCTGGATATCATCCGTGAGAAGGCTCCCAATATTCTGCTGCAGATGCTGCTCCGCGGCTCCAACGGTGTCGGTTACACCAACTATCCCGACAACCTGATCCGCGAGTTCATCAAGGCAGCAGCTAACAGCGGCATCGACGTCTTCCGCGTATTCGATTCCCTCAACTGGATCGACGGCATGAAGGTCGCCATGGATGAGGTCCTGAACCAGAACAAGATCCTGGAGGCAGCTGTCTGCTACACAGGCAACATCCTGGATCCCAATAATGATAAATATACTCTGAAATACTATGTGGATATGGCCAAGGAGCTTGAGCGCCGCGGTGCCCACATGCTGGCCATCAAGGATATGGCAGGCCTGCTCAAGCCCTATGCGGCCAAGAAGCTGGTCTCCACCCTCAAGCAGGAGGTCGGTATCCCGATCCATCTGCACACCCACGACACATCGGGCAACCAGATCGCGACCTATCTGATGGCTGCAGAAGCCGGCGTCGACGTCGTCGACTGCGCGATCTCCTCCATGTCGTCACTGACTTCCAACCCGTCCATGAACGCACTTGTAGCTGCTCTGCAGGGACAGCCCAGAGACACGGGCCTCGACCTGGATCAGCTGCAGTACCTGACGGATTACTGGGCAGATGTCCGTCTGCGCTACGGCGATTTCGAAGGCGGCATCACAAGCCCCGCCACTGATATCTACCGCTATGAGATCCCCGGCGGCCAGTACACCAACCTCAAGCCTCAGGTCGAGAGCATGGGTCTGGGCAACCGCTTCACAGAAGTCAAAGAGAACTACCGCAAGGTCGACCAGATGCTGGGCGGCATCACCAAGGTCACTCCTTCCTCCAAGATGGTCGGCGATCTGGCGATCTTCATGACCCAGAACGACCTGACTCCCGAAAATATCGTGGAGAAGGGCAAGGATCTTGCTTTCCCGGATTCCGCGATCACATACTTCTCCGGTATGATGGGACAGCCTCAGTGGGGCTTCCCCAAGGATCTTCAGGAAGTCGTCCTCAAGGGCAAAGAAGCCATCACCTGCCGTCCCGGCGAGCTGCTTGAGCCCATCGACTTCGACGAACTTGCCAAGGAAGTCAAGGAGTTCCATCCCAAGCACACCTGGCGTTCACTCCTCTCCTACTGCCTGTATCCCAAGGTATACAAGGAGTTCTGCAAGAACAGAGACCAATACGGCTACATCATGCGCCTGGGCAGCCACGTCTTCTTCCACGGACTCTCCGTCGGCGAGACAAACCGCGTCAACATTGCGGACGGCCAGACCCTGGTCATCAAGTACCTTGGACCCGGCGAAGTGGATAAGGACGGCATGAGAACCGTTTCCTTCGAACTCAACGGCATCCGCCGCGAGGTCAAGGTCGCAGATCCCGAAGCCCAGAAGTACATCACCAAGGTCGCTATGGCGGATCCTGAAAACAAGGGCGAAGTCGGTGCTTCCATTCCCGGTGCTGTCGCCGGAATCAATGTCAAGGTCGGCGATACGGTCGAAGAAGGCCAGACAGTCATCACCATCGAGGCAATGAAGATGGAGACCGCGACCAGTGCCCGCATGGCAGGTACAGTCAAGGAGATCCTGGTCGAAGAAGGCGATACCGTCAAGGGCGGCCAGCTGTTGATGCGCATCGAATAAGGTCGCGCCCTTAGGACGCTCCTTCAAGGCATACTTCCTGTCTCGTTCAGGATTTTTTCACAGAGTTGTACTACGGCTCGCTTATGTTAAGAACGGACCGGGCCAAACTCGCATGACGCGTTGAAGACGCGTCATGCTCAGACAGGTGGCCCTAAAATGCCCAGCCTCGATGGCTGGGCATTTTGTCCGTTCTTCCTTATAAGCTTCACCTAGTACAACTTTCTGTTCAAAAATATTCACTCCCCAGGAGGTATGCCTTTCAGTCGCTGATTTCCTGCCGGGCTGTGGGATGAAAAAAATGAAATATCATTTCCCGACAAAGGAGGATTTCATCTTATGAGTAATCTCCTTCCAGGCTGTAAAATACAAAATATACATAATAAAACGCCCGTCTCACACAGACGGGCGTTTTAAGGCCACCTTGTTTGAGTATGTCGCATCTTCAATGCGACATATGAGTTTGGCCCGGCCTGATCTTTGCATCAGTGAGCCTTAGTATTTCAATGCGAACAAATCCTGAGCTCCAAAGGATGTATGCTGTGTAGGCACGTCCTTTAAATACCAAGGGATGTGTGCTGTGAAGGCATGTCCTTTTAATACCAAAGGATGTGTGCTGTGAAGGCCGTTCCTTCAGCAGGAGAATTACCTGCCGGATTCTTTGATGTATGCCTGTACTTCGTCGACGGTAGGCATGACGCAGAGTGCGCCCTTCTTCGTGGTCACGAGGGAAGCAGCGGCATTTGCGAAGGTGAGGAGCTCATGAAGCTTGGCCTCATCAAAGCCGTCGATGCCATATTTGAGAACATGCAGCAGGGCGCTCGCGCAGAAAGTGTCGCCCGCGCCGGTGGTCTCGATGGTATTAGGATTCAGGAAGCCGGGCTCAAACGCCTCGATACCCTTGCAATAAGCCTTGGATCCATCGGGGCCGTAAGTAGCAAATACGAGCGGAATGTCGTATTTGTCGATGATCATCTTGATGCCCTTATCGAGGTCTTCCTCGCCGGTCATGAAGGTGATCTCATTGTCGGAGATCTTGAGGACGTCGCACTGCTCAAGTCCCCATGCGATCTTCTCTTTTGCCTTCTCTTCGCTGCTCCAGAGAGGGGGACGCAGGTTAGGATCGAAGGAAATGATGCATCCGGCCTTTTTGGCGATCTTCATAGCGGCCTTGGTCGCCTTCTCAACTTCTTCGTCCGTCATGGAAAGTGTGCCCAGGTGGAAAATCTTTGCGCCTTCGATCAGGTCTGCATGCGCTTTCACTTCATCCTTTGTCAGCATGATATCTGCGCCGGGTTTACGATAGAAGGAGAAATCTCTGTCGCCATTGGGAAGCTTTTCTACAAAAGCAAGAGTCGTATGGACTTCGTCGTCCATGAGAAGGCCGGTCATATCGATTCCTTCTCCGCCCGCACGCTCTTTCAGCATACGTCCGAACATATCATTACCGACTTTGCCGATGAAAGCAGTTTTTTTGCCTGCTTTGGTGAGCATTGCCAGAACGTTGCAGGGAGCTCCACCGGGATTTGCTTCAAACAGATTATTGCCCTGATCGCTGAGACCATTCTGGACAAAGTCAATCAGAAGTTCACCCAGTGCTGTCACATCATACTTTTTCTCAATACCCATACTTGTTCCGCCTTTCTGCGTGTGTATTCAGGAAGCTGCAGAGGATGATCCTAGAACCATCCTCTATGGCAGCTGCCGGTTGATATGCTCCTCTTTCTTTTCAGTAAAGCCTCTAATGCCGCAAGGCATTCCCCTGATTGCCATTATACAACAAACCGGTCCAACATTGAACCGGTTTGATAAAAAATAACAAAATTACCTATGAATATATATGGTCTTTTGTGCACTATTAATTTTTGAAGCTGTGGACGGGTGCCGGGATCCTGCCGCGGCGGTTGACGAATTCGTCACAGCCGAATGTGTTGACAGGGATGATGGGGGCATAGCCCAGGAGTCCGCCGAAATCGACCATCTCACCTACTCCCTTGCCGATCACGGGGATCAGGCGGACAGCCGTGGTCTTCTGGTTGATCATGCCGATCGCCATTTCATCGGCGATGATGCCGGCAATAGTGGTCTCCTTTGTATCGCCGGGAATGGCGATCATGTCGAGGCCGACGGAGCAGACACAGGTCATGGCTTCGAGTTTCTCAAGGGTCAGGGCGCCCACCTGCGCGGCGTGGATCATTCCCCTGTCCTCGCTGACAGGTATGAAGGCGCCGGAGAGACCGCCCACATAGGAGCTTGCCATAACGCCGCCCTTTTTGACCTGGTCGTTGAGCAGGGCGAGGGCTGCCGTGGTTCCGGGTGCACCTGCACACTCCAGTCCCATCTCGCAGAGAATATCCGCGACACTGTCGCCGACAGCCGGGGTGGGAGCCAGAGAGAGATCGATGATACCAAAGGGAACACCGAGTCTGCGGGAAGCCTCGCGGGCAACCAGCTGTCCTACACGAGTGACCTTAAAAGCAGTCTTTTTGACAGTCTCACAGAGGACTTCAAAGTCCTGTCCATGGACATCTTCCAGGGCGCGCTTGACAACACCGGGACCGCTGACACCGATATTGAGGATACGGTCCGCCTCGGTGACGCCGTGGAAGGCGCCTGCCATGAAGGGATTGTCATCAGGTGCGTTGCAGAATACGACAAGCTTGGCGCAGCCGAAAGAATCGCGGTCGGCAGTGCGCTCTGCAGTCCTCTTGATGACACTGCCCATCAGGCGCACGGCGTCCATGTCGATCCCGGTCTTGGTGGAACCCACGTTGACGCTGGAGCAGACCACATCTGTCTGCGCCAGGGCATCGGGAATGGATTCGATCAGCATGCGGTCGGCGGGAGTCATTCCCTTGGAAACGAGAGCGGAATAGCCGCCCAGGAAATTGACGCCGACCTCCTTGGCTGCACGGTCAAGGGTCTTGGCAATGGATACAAAGTCATCACTGCAATGGCAGGCACTGCTTCCGACTATAGCTGCGGGAGTGATAGAGATACGCTTATTTACAATCGGAATACCGTACTCTCTGGTGATCTCCTCTCCGGTCCTGACCAGATTGCAGGCACTCATTGTGATCTTGTCATAGATTTTGGTGCGCAGGCGGCCGAGGTCGGAATCTGCGCAGTCCAGGAGACTGATACCCATGGTGATCGTGCGCACATCAAGGTTTTCCCGATCGATCATGGCATTGGTTTCGGCTACTTCTGAAAAATTGATCATTTTGTTCCTCCGGAAGTATCTGTCTTATTCAGATTCTGTGCATCAGATCAAAAATTTCTTCCTTCTGGCAGCGGATCTGCACACCGATCTTTTCTTCGCCGATTCTGGCAAGCTCGTCTGCGATGACGCCGAAAGGCTTCTCGGGTTCTGTGACATCGATGATCATCATCATGTTGAAATATCCGTCTACGATGGTCTGGGAGATATCAAGGATATTGATCTTGTTCTCCGCAAGATATGTGCAGACGCCTGCGATGATACCGATGGTGTCTTTTCCTACAACAGTGATGATAGCTCTCTTCATTTTTATATCCTTTTTAAGTGTTATGGTGGTTTAGGGAATCTATTGGCAATCCGTCAGACAGGTTTTTATACCGGCTGTACAGGATTTATGTACTATTGCAGAAATCTTTTAAAATTCTACGAGGGGGGAAGGGGCGCTTCTCTTTGCGACCCGTATGGGGAGTTCCTCGGGGCGGTAGCCGGTATCCGAAAACATGATCTCTACGCGTACGGTCTCAAAGGCGAGTTCCGGGAGATTGTTTTCCTGGCTGAGGTGGCCGAGGAATATGCCCTGCAGATGATCATTGAGGACCTTGCTCAGCAGCTGCCCGCTGCTGGCGTTGGACAGGTGCCCCCGTTCTCCTAAAATACGCTGTTTGAGGCGGTATGGATATTTTCCCACCTGGAGCATATTGATGTCATGGTTGGATTCAAGAAGCAGAATATCAGAATCTTTGAGGCACTTCTGCGTGTATTCGTCGTAACAGCCGAGGTCTGTGCAGATACAGGCCTTTTTCTGTCCCTCATAGACACGGTAGCCGACAGGATCTGCTGCATCATGGGAAATATGCATGGGATCGATCTTGAGGTCACCCACTAAGACAGGTTGATCGGACCTTACACAGATAAATCTGCCGGGATCAATATCCTGAAATTTAGGCATCTTTCTGATCGCTTCAATCGTTCCCCTGGTCGCGTAGATCGGCATCTGAGAGTGCTTTGCGATCACAGGAAGTCCGGTGATGTGGTCTGTGTGCTCGTGGGTCAGGAAAATCCCGTCGATATCCTTCATATCAAGGCCGATTTCCCTGAGGGCGTCGACGGTCCTCTTCCTGCTGATGCCGACATCCATCAGAAGGTGGGTGTTGGCTGATCCTACATAAATACAATTGCCGCTGCTTCCGCTGGCAATACTTTCAAATCGCATGAATAATATATTCTCTTTCTGTATTATCTATTTTTTGTGATTCCATAGGCGGCAAGCGCATGGTCAACCTGGGCGCAGGCCTGTTCGAGGGCGCCGCTGTTGTCGATGACAACGTCTGCATTTTCCCGGAAGGTCTGTTCGGAGAGCTGGCTTTTGAGAATATTGTCGATCTTCTCGTCGCTGTAGCCGCGGGAAGCCTTCAGACGTCTGCGGCGTTCCGATTCGTCGCAGTAAATATACCACATGGCATCAACATTTTCACCATATCCGCACTCTATCAGGAGAGCCGCTTCAACGACAAAAAAGTCCAGTCTGCCAATCTCCTGCTCCCGGGCGAACATAGACAGTATATACTCTTTTACTGCGGGATGCACGAGATTATTGACTTTTTTCAGGAGGTCAGGCTCGGAAAAAATCCTGCGGGCCATCTCGGGATTGTTGATCCTGCCATCCTCCATAGTGATCGGTGCAGGCACCTTTCCTGCCGCCGGATCTGCAGCAGGATATTCCTCCAGGAGATTGATCAGCGGCTGATAGATGGCGCCGCCGGGTGCCTCCAGAGCACGTGCCGCTTCATCCGCGAGCAGAATACGGCAGTTGTAATTGGACTTCATGTAATTCAGGATTTCGGATTTTCCTGCACCTACGCCGCCTGTTACACCTATAAGTTTCAAAGTTTTTTCCTCTCTCAAATCTATGTGTTTTCCGGAACGCCGGTGGGGATTTATGCTGTTCCATGCGTCTCGCCGCACGTTTCCGGATGATTTATGTCCGATTCACTGCTGTTCAAGACTCGCTTGCGAGTCAGGCGGATTCGTCCTGTGCTGCTCATTTTGCAAGGTACCAGTCAGTCCCGTTGTGGATATCGGTCTCGAGGTTCACGGACAATACAGCCGCGTTTTCCATCTCCTCTTCAAGGATGGCGCGCACCTGTTCTTCTTCTCCGGGGGCAGTCTCAATGAGGAGTTCGTCGTGGATCTGGAGAATGAGTCTGGAGCGGAGCTGTTCGCGCAGGATACGCTCCCAGACACGGATCATGGCAATCTTCATGATATCTGCCGCGGAGCCCTGGATAGGGGAGTTCATGGCGACGCGTTCTCCGAAGGAGCGCTGCATGAAGTTGCTGGATGTCAGTTCCGGCACAGGACGCCGGCGTCCGTACATAGTCACGGCGTATCCATTGGTCTTGGCGGAGGATACCAGATTGTCCAGGAAAGTCTTGATACCCGGGTAGGTCTTAAAGTAAGCCTTGATATATTCGGAAGCCTCAGCCCGGGAGATCGAGAGACCCTGAGAGAGTCCGAAGGAACTGATCCCGTATACGATCCCGAAGTTTACTGCTTTGGCGTTGCGGCGCTGGAGCGGGGTCACTTCTTCAAAGGGCGTGTGGAAGACCTTGGAGGCCGTAATGCGGTGGATATCTTCGTTCTCCTTATATGCATCGATCAGCCCCTGATCGCCTGACATGTGTGCCAGAATCCTCAGTTCGATCTGAGAGTAATCCGCATCGGTAAAGGTATACCCCTGGCAAGGAACAAAGGCCTTCCGGATCTGCCTGCCCAGATCGGTCTTCATGGGAATGTTCTGCAGATTGGGATCTGTGGAACTGATGCGGCCGGTCGCGGTGATGGTCTGGTTGAGTGTGGTGTGGATCCTCTGGTCGTCCGCCACGTAGGCCATAAGGCCGTCGGCATAGGTCGATCGCAGCTTGGTGAGGCCGCGGTACTCGAGAATATCATTGACGACCGGATATTCGGGAGCCAGTTTTTCCAGAACGCCTGCAGCGGTGGAATAGCCTGTCTTGGTCTTCTTGCCGCCCGGAAGACCCATTTTTTCAAACAGGATCTCACCCAGCTGTTTGGGGGAGGCAATATTGAAGGTCTCTCCGGTCTCTTGGTAAATCTTCTGTTCGAGTTCGCTGATCCTGCCGCCTAGACTCTCACTGTAGGCCTTCAGTGCCTCGGGCTGGATCCGGATCCCCAGGCTCTCCATATCCGAGAGCACAAAAGTCAGGGGGCGTTCCATCTGCGTGTATAGGCACCACATGCCCATGTCTGCCAGTTTTTCGCGGACGATCAGGGCGCTTTTCTGAAGGGTCTGCGCGGCGCGGCAGGCGTATGTGATCACGGCATCTGCCTCTTCTTCCATGGCTTCTGCCCAGCTTTTTTTATTAAAGAGCTGTTTTCTGGTCTGCAGGGACTGGCTGAGATATTCACTTGCCACATCCTCGATCTCATAATCGTTCTTGAGGGGATTTGCCAGGTAACAGCAGACCAGGAGGTCCATGATGCCGTCCAGGCGCACTTTTCCCTGAAACTCGACAGACGGTTCGATCCCCCAGAGAGACATATGTTCCTTGTGAGAAAACAGGGCAAGGACAGCTTTTTCCTGCGCAGCGCGTTCTTTCTGCTTTTCAGGCGTCTCAAGACAGATGCCGGCGAGAAGGGCATCCGAACCTTCCTGCCGATCATTTTCCTTCGTCCCGGGAGTTCTTTCCTTATCGTCAGTGCAGGCACCGCGTACAGCAGTCCGTATATTTTTCAGGAAAGAACAAAGATCCTCTGCGGAAAGCCTGTCTCCCACCCGGATAAAACAGTTTTTGCAGCCGCCTTCTTTTTCCCCGCTTCGGTCTTCATAGGCGACAGCTGCCCCCAGAAGAACAGTCTGCTCTTTCATGCCGTAGCCGGCCCGGTCCTGCACCGGCCAGATGCCGACCACACAGGGCTCTGACTTTCCCTTATCCTGTTCTTGACAAGGGTCTGCCTCTTTGATCCCTGCAAGAAGGGTGTCCTGCAGCCCGGTCAGACCGGCAGAATCTTCGATGACCCTGATCTCCGTGTCCTCTTCCTTTTCTTCGATCACATGGCGCTCAAAGCGGGAAAGGAAATTTTTAAACCCCAGTTCCGTGCACAGATCAAAAGCATCGCGGGTATAGTAGCCGTCCGCAATGGCTTTCTCCGGTTCCAGTTCCAGATCGCAGTCGGTTTTTATGGTCACGAGGAAAAGGCTCATGCGGGCCTTGTCTTCGTTTTCTGCAAGATTTTTGTGAAGCGCGGGCTTTTTGATCTCATCGATATGCCGGTAAACACCGTCCACCGAGCCATAATCTTTGATCAGAGCAATGGCGGTCTTCTCACCCACCTTGGGGACGCCGGGAATGTTGTCCGAGGAATCTCCCATCAGCGCCTTGACATCGATAAACTGGCGGGGAGTGACTCCGTAGGTCCCGATCACCTGGTCTGTGCGGAAATCGTCGATCACGGTCTGTCCGCCGCGGGTGCGGGGTATGCGGATGGTGATCCTGTCCGACGCAATCTGCAGGAGGTCGCGGTCGCCGGACAAGATGACCACATCCATGTCCATTGCCTCAGCCTTTTTTGCAAGAGTTCCGAGTATGTCATCGGCCTCCAGTCCGGCCTGCTCGCGGATCTCTATGCCCATGGCAGTAAGCATTTTTTTCATCAGCGGGACCTGCTCGCGGAGCTCCTCGGGCATGCCTTTGCGCGTACCTTTGTATTCCGCATAGGCGTCATGCCTGAAGGTCGGGGCATGTACGTCAAATGCCACAGTCAGGTAATCCGGCTTCAATTCATCCAGCTGACTGAATAGAATATTGAGGAAACCATAGACTGCTCCGGTGTGAAGGCCTTTGGCATTTGTCAGATCCGGCATGCCGTAAAAGGCGCGGTTCAGTATACTGTGTCCGTCTACCAGCAGAAGTTTCTTTTTGTCAATGCTCATTGCGGATAATCTCTCTTTCCATGGAACAGTTTCGTTTCATTTAACGAAATGATCAGATCATATACAGGATCGCGGTCACAATTGCAGCGACGATGGCGACACTCTCAAAAACAGCTGCCGTAACTGACAGCCTGCGCCTTCTGCGGAGCAGGTCTCTCTCTTTTTCTATAAATGCAGGAAGATCTTTTGACAGGTTCAGTTCCTCTCCAAGGCTTTTTTCGTCAAAGACTCTCTTTACAAGATACTGGATCTCCAGTTCCTCTTTACAGTTCCCGCATTCGTCCAGGTGATTGAGAAAGAGACGAAGCGAATCATTGTCCAGTGTATCGTCCAGAAATCCGGGCAGCATACTGGAAAATTCCTTGCAGGTCATGTGCAAAACCTCCAAAACAGACAGTCTGTCACTGATCAGTGTCAGACTGTTTTCATCTTTTTGTGCACTGTATTTTACCACAAACGAAAACATATGAAAATGCAAAGTGAGGCAGGACCTTGCACCAAGCATTTCATCCGGTACATATTTGCCCTGTTTTGGAGCTCTCACCGCCTAAATCTTGTCATTCCTATTCTTTTTACCTAAAAATGAATGGACTTTTTTTGCTGACATGGTATAATAAACACTCTAATAGAATGCATAAATGTATACAATCATACGAATTTATTATGAACAGGAGGCACTATGTCTGGTTATAACCCTGCTCACTTCAATGATGAAATCATACTGGCTCGTTATTACGGGCGTTCGTCCATGTTCACGGACATCCCGAATAACTTATTTAATGAATATAATGTCAAAAAAGGCCTTCGTAACGATGACGGAACCGGCGTCCGCATTGGTCTTACACGTATTTCCGACGTTGTCGGTTATACCAATGATGACAAGGGCAACGTTATTCCCTGCGAGGGCGATCTGCTCTTCCGCGGTTATTCCATCAGGGATCTGATCAAAAACAGACAGAAAAACTTTGGTTTTGAGGAGACCTGTTTCCTTCTGCTGTTCGGATATCTGCCGGACAAGGAGGAGTTTGATAATTTCAAGACCTGTCTCTCCCTGCGCTATGAGCTTCCGGAGAGTTTCCTGGCCAATGAGCTTCTGCTCAAACCGGCCCGGAACCTGATGAACAGGCTGCAGTCCGCTGTCCTTTCTCTTTACAATTACGACGAGACTCCGGACGAGACGGATGTCTATCAGAATCTTCTCAAGGGCATCAATCTGATCGCGAAATTCCCCGCCCTCGGATGCTATGCCTATTATACAAAGGTGCATTCCTTTGACCGCAGCTCCCTGATCATCCATTATCCCCGCCGCGAGTACTCCATGGCGGAGAACATTCTCTATATGCTGCGCCCGGACGGAAAGTTTACCGATCACGAAGCCAATCTTCTAGACGCGATCCTGCTGATCCACGCGGATCACGGCGGCGGTAACAACTCGACTTTCACCAACGTCGTTGTCGGTTCCACGGGAACAGACCTCTATTCCGCGATCAGTGCCTCCATCGGCTCCCTCAAGGGTCCCAAGCACGGCGGTGCCAATATCTCTGTTGCAAAAATGATGCGGCAGATCATTGCGGATACGGATTATACAGCCAACAAGGACCAGCTGCGGGGCATCATCGCCCGTATTCTCGACAAGGATTACTTTGACAGAAGCGGTCTGATCTACGGTTTCGGACACGCAGTCTACACATTGAGCGACCCCCGTGCGGAGATTCTTCGCAAGCTGTGCAGAAACCTTGCGGAAGAGCAGGGCTGCATGTACAAATTCACCTTCTACAAACTGTTCGAGGACACTGTCAAGGAGGTCATGCTGGAGCGCACCGGCAAGACACTTACTTCCAATGTCGACCTGTATTCCGGACTGGCCTACAGCATGCTGGGAATCCCCGAGGAACTCTTCACTCCTCTCTTTGCCACTGCGCGTGTAGCAGGCTGGGTCGCCCACAACCTCGAGAACAAACTCTACGACGGCCGCATCATGCGTCCCGCCACCAAGTATGTCGGTGAGACTCAGGAATTCATTCCTATGAGGGAGAGACGCTGATCCGTTCTCCGGGATCATCGGTTCACAATTGAAACTTCAGAATTGATACTTCACAATTGACATGACCTTCTTTACCCTTCCTTAATTGAAAAAACACATAAAAACTGCCCGGCGGTCCAGTCACCGCCGGGCAGTTTTCCATTTCATCCTTAATGCATTTTCAAAGAGGCGCGCTGCTGCAGTCTGCCTTATGCTTCTGCTTTGTCATCATCGAAGAGCTCTTCGACCTGATCAGGTGCCTGCTCGAACTTCTCAGCAATATCAGCAGCTGCTTCTACGGCTTCCGCTTCAGATTCGTCGACTTCTTCTGCAGGTGCTTCTGCATCTTCTGCTTCCTCTGCAGCATCCTCGCCGGCTTCTTCTGCAAGCTCCTCGGCTACAGCCTCGTCAACAGCCTCAGCCACAGCTTCGTCCAGCTCTTCTTCATCAGGGACTTCCTTGAAATCATCATCAAAGATATCCTCTTCGGGCTCTTTCAGGGCTTCCTTGACCTTCACTGCGCCGTCAGCAAAAACATCCTTCATCTTGCCGGCAGTCTCTCCTACTACTTCCAGGACTGTCTCGCCCTTGGGGCCGATCTTTTCTTTGATCCTGGTATATGCCTGAGAGGATCCCTGCTTGATAGTCGTATAGGTTCTGGACGCGACTGCTTTCACCTTAGCGGCCTTCTCTTCGTACTCGGCCTTCTTCAAATCCTCAGCGGATTCTGTCTCTTCCTCAGTCTCTTCTTCAGCTTCCTCTGTCTCTTCTGCTTCCTCAATATCCTCGATGTCGTCGTCCGCGAAAAGCTCGTCGTCATCATCGATATCGCAATAGGAATCTTTGGATGTCTCTTCGAGATAATAATAGACTGTTGCTGCTGCTACACCGAGTACAGTAGCTCCGAAAAACAATCTGCCCAATCTGCTCATAGTATTCCTCCATTATCTGCTTCATATGATTCTCTGCAATGCAGGCGTTTTTTCACAAAACCGCTCTGATCACTTCGAAGCTGCTGAATTTCAGTCCGCATCAGACTTGATAGTCCCCGCGGACAGGCTGTGTTTACTATAGTACAGCATTTTTTTAAAAAATAAAAGACAGAATGCTCTCAATATTATCTAATTCCTGTTAATTATCCGTTGCTGCAGCTGTCGGCATCACCTTTTTGCAGATCAGAAAATATGCGGTCAGGACGAGAGACCCTGTGATCAGCCAGGAGGCGGGATATACATAGAGCAGGAATCCGAAGCTGCGGTGGCGGGGAAACAGTGTCATGACCCATAAAACCCTGAATACGCAGGTACCGAAAATGGTGATCATGGTCGGAGTCATGGAATAGCCCATGCCCCGCAGGGCGGATCCGGAGATCTCATAGAAGGACACCATCCACTGGAATGCCAGTATATGGGTAAAGCGGATGACAGCATACTCCGCGACTTTGGGGTCTGCCGTGAACAGGGACAGCGTGAAATGCCGCCCCGCGATGAACAAAAAATCCATGGTACCCGCTCCGATCAGGGTAAAAAGGAGACTGAAGCGGAATACCTTTCTGCACCTGTCGTATTTCCCTGCAGCATAATTCTGACTGGTAAAAGTTACAGCCGCCTGGTTAAAAGAGTTCACGATATAAAAAGAGATTATTTCAAAATTCAGGGCTGCTGCAGATCCGGCAGAGGCCGCGGATCCAAAGCTGTTTACACCGGACTGGATCACCGTGTTGGACAGGGAAAAGACGACGCCCTGCAGGCCTGCCGGCATACCGATACGCACCATCTGGAGCAGATATCCGGTGTTGATCCCCAGTTTTTTCAGGTCCAGCCTGAACTCGTCCTCCTCGTGGAATAAAAACCACATGACAAGGAATGAACTTACCAGATTGGAAGTCACTGTAGCGGACGCGACACCGATGACATGAAGATGAAAAACAATGACCAGCAGCAGGTTCAGAAGAACATTCAGGACACCGCCGCAGACAAGTGCATAGACAGGCCGTGTACTGTCACCTTTGCTGCGCAGAATCGCGGCTCCGAAGTTATACAGCATGATGAAGGGCATGCCCAGAAAATAGATGCGCAGATACAAAACAGCGAGATCCAGCACATCTTCCGGTGTATTCATCAGCGTGAGCATGGGACGGGCGATCCCCATCCCGACAAAGAGCAGGAGCACGCCGCTTATGAGGGCTACAACAACGGCGGTGTGGACAGCAGTAGGGATTTCCTCCCTCCTGCCGCGTCCGATCAGCCCCGCGATGACAACATTCGTTCCCACAGACAGTCCTACAAAGAGCGCGACCACAAGGTTGATGACGGAGGAATTGCTTCCGACAGCGGCCATAGCCTGACTGGAGGCAAACCGGCCTACAACTGCAGTATCCGCCGCGTTGAAAAGCTGCTGCAGCATGCTCGAAAATGCAAGCGGCAGGGCAAATAAGATGATCGGTCCTGCAAGAGGACCGTGGAGCATATCTACATTGCGTGAGTTTCTTCTGTGTGTCATTGTCTTAAAACCATTTAGTATGATAATAACATTATTCCGGTCCTGGTTTTTGTGTACGATTCCGCAATGATCAGTCCGTCATCAGTATAGTGACCTTCAGGCCGTCTCAAGTCATCATAAGAAAGGCGCCCTGATTTCCTCGCCTTCCTCCGGTCGCCCGATGGGAAAACAGCTCCTGACTGTTCTCACAGGTGCACAGATTTGTGATAGTCAGATGTTCCGGCCGAATCCCGGACTCGAGAAGAATTCTCTCACAGGCACTCCACAGATCCAGCTGATATTTCCCCGGAAACTTACCTCTGGCCAGAATTTTCGGAATTGTATCCGGTATTGCCGATCCTGTCCTCTCCCGGACATTTCCGTCTTTTGAGAAGCACTCTCTCATTGCCTCCGCCACATCTTCCGAAACTTCATAGCAATCCTGACAGATCGATGGACCGATGGCCGCATGTATATCTCCGGGCCTGCATCCGTAAATCTCCTGCATTTTGCGGATGGTGACTTGACCAATCCTGGCAACAGTCCCCTTCCAGCCGCTGTGCGCCAGGGCAATGACCCTTCTGACAGGATCGTAGAAATAGATCGGTACACAGTCCGCATGGGAGGTATAGAGAATCAGTCCTGGCACATCTGTGATCAGCCCGTCAACATCTGTGTAATCGCGGTCTTTCGTGACACCCTTGCCGGCATCCGCCTCTGTTATGATCCGGATATTTGGGGTGTGCGTCTGCTGCGCACATACGATCCTGTCCGGAGAAGTTCCGAAAAACAGGGCAATGCGCCGGAAATTCTCATTTATATTTTCATCCGGATCATACAGTCCGCGCCGCAGATTCAGGCTGGAGAGATAGCCCTCGGACACACCTCCTGCCCTCGTTGTAAAACAATGGCGGATCCCGAGGAGATTCTCCCAGGCAGCAAATGTCAGCACAGGAAAAGAAGCACCGCTTTCCAGAGGCACCTGTTTCTCCAAAAATATTTTTTCCTCAGACTTAAAAATCATATGACCTGATCATTCCTATTCTCTTTTTATATACTAACCGGCCTCTGCTTCGGCAGAAAAATAAGACTGCGGTGAGCATGCAAGATCTTTTCAGGAACCGGCGTTTAATCAGCTTCAACCGCATTTATTGTAGCAGATTCACTCAATGTTTTCATCATCACTTCAAAAATCTGTTGTTTAGAAATATTTTCGAATTATCGTATTGACAGTCTAACTCATTTTTCTGTATAATCTCCATATATCTTGATTACTTTTTCAACAGCAGAATTGTCGGAGAAAATACACTGCAGGAAGGAATTGATGTTGATGGAAACAAAGAAAAAAAGAGATCAGGCAGACAGAAAAAAGTGTAGTCCTGCTTTTGCAGTACTGCGTATACTGGCTTTATGTATGACGGCAGCAGTCATACTGACCGCCTGCGGACATGATGAGGAGAATCTGTCTGGGGCACAGGATTCTCATCCCTTACAGCAGGACGCTGATTCTTACAAAAGGGAAACGACTCCTGGAAGCGGATTGGAAACCGGCTCTGATCCGGGTTCTGCGGACTCAGCTGCAGCTTCGGATCATAAAGGTGATTCCAGTTCTGCAGATCAGCCGCATGGCAGTTCAGCAGGCAGATCAATGATGAAGGAAATCTATGACGTCGGAGACAGTCTGCAGGATGGAGATCTCAGGATCACCTATACAGCCAGCGGTGAGTATGATGAAAAGAGTGAATATCAGCAGCCTGAGGCAGGTCATAAATATATCTTTCTGCAATATGCTTTTGAAAATACCGGGAACAAAAAGGAATGTCCGGTTTCCCTGTTTGCCTTTCAGTGTTTCGCAGACGGATTCACAGCTCCGGCCTATTATGGAGGAGAGAAAGAGCTCCCTGCCTCCCTGCCTGCAGGGCGTTACGCCGTTGGGAATCTGTATTTCTCTGTTCCCGAAGACGCGGAAAAGATTGAGGTGGAATATCAGCCGGACGATCCTGCCGCAGACAAAGCGCTCTTTTCCTACGAAGGTGAAAAGGATTCCGGATATGTGCCGCGGGTCAATACCAGCCGTACCCCGGGGGCCTTCTCAACAGGCGAAACTGCAGCCTCTGATCTGCAGAGAATCCTCTATCTTTCCTGCCGGGCAGATGACAGCGACAATGAAAACTTGCACCCTGCGGAAGGATGCACGTACTGGACTCTCACTTTTGAATTTGAAAATCTTCAGAAAGATGACCGGCAGATCAGTGTACACGATTTCAGCTGTTATGCAGACGGCAGAAATTGTGCAAGGACTCTTTTCCGGGATGATTATCTCTCTGCCGATGTCCCCGGCGGCAGGAAGGCAAAGGGTACTGTCACCTTTGAAGTGCCCGACGATGCGCAGACTGTAGAAGTCGAATATGACACCGGACGGCGGTCTGATGCACATGTCGTATTTACAGTGCGGTAAAAGTTCCGCGCGATGGATCACTCCTCAATTGTTTCATCCATACGAAGGAGCAGGTCCGGGAACATTGTGATGCTGCGGCGCAGTATACCGTTCATGTAGGCGATCGCGGTCCCATAATTTGTGACAGGCACTCCCTGTGAAACAGCGCGGCCGATCCTGCTCTGCATTTCCCTTGCGTTCAGCATACAGCCGCCGCAGTGGATGACCAGTGCATAAGGGGTGAGATCCTCAGGGAAGCCGGTTCCGGATGAGGTCTCGATGATAATCTCTTTGCCGGTGCGGGTCTTGAGCCAGCGGGGGATCTTGACGGTTCCGATATCGTCACACTGGCGGTGATGTGTGCAGCCTTCCGCAATCAGGACCCTGTCTCCGTCCTTTAAGCGGTCAATCCGGGCAGCGCCCAGCACGGCTTTTTCCAGAAAGCCTTTGTAGCGGGCCATCAGAATGGAAAAAGAGGTGAGGGGAATGGTCTCCGGAACGTCCTTCATCACGGAGGCAAAGGCCTGACTGTCCGTGATCACCATGGCAGGCGGATTGCGCAGACTGTCCAGTGTATTGACGACGTTATCTTCCTGCACACAGAGCGCGCTGCAGCGGGAATCCAGAATATCACGGATGACCTGCTGCTGCGGGAGGATCAGCCTGCCCTTGGGAGCCGCTTTATCGATCGGAATGACCAGAATGACCTGGTCTCCTTTCTTAAGCAGATCCGAGACAAGATGCGGCTCCGCCCCCTGCCCGGCCTTCCACTCGCGGTAAATATCGGCGATTTTTTCCTTGAGCGCATGAATCCCATCACCGGTTTTGGCACTGACAGAAAGCAGGGTTTTGCCGGCACCCTCAAGATCCCCGGAAATGTGCTGCTTCCCGTTCTGTACATTGAGGTCCTCTTTTTCCTGCAGAAGATCCGACTTGTTGCCGGCGATAATATAGGGAATCTTCCTCTCTTCGAAGAGGCTCAGAAGTTCACGGTCACAGTCACAGAAGCCCCTTGTTCCGTCCACAACCAGAATGGCCAGATCTGTCTGCGCCAGAATCTGACGGGTCTTTTTGACACGCAGTTCCCCCAGCATGCCTTCATCGTCAAATCCGGGAGTATCAATGATCACGACCGGTCCCAGAGGCAGCAGTTCCATCGCCTTTTTGACCGGGTCTGTCGTCGTGCCCTCGACCTGGGAGACGACAGCCAGGTCCTGACCCGTCACAGCATTGACGACGCTGGATTTTCCGGCATTTCTGCGGCCGAAGAAACCGATATGGATCCGTTCTCCCGAAGGGGTATCATTTAAACTCATGCCTCCACTCCTTTTATACTCTGTTTGTTACCAGGGAAGTTCCTCGTCCGCACTCTCCCATCCGCTTTCCAAAAAGCTGTCAAAACCGGTTTCCTGATAGCTGCCGGAGACTCCGGGCCCCTGCAAAGTGTCATAATAATCATCCGCCTGTGCTCCGGCAAATGCTGCATCTGCCGGAACGCTGTTGAGCAGAGACAAAAATGCCGGATCGTCATAATCAGCCGCAGCATATGCATTGTTTTTCCTGCCGTCAGCATTTCCCTTCTGCGGATTTACATGAGGACCGCGGTTTCCTGCAGGTGCGGCATTCTGCATCGGTTCTGCAGAAGGAGATCTCTCCTCCGCCCTCTGCTGTTCCTTCTTTTCCTTCCGCTCCTTTCTGAGCCGCTCGCGGATAACATTGCCCTCTGTCAGGATTTTGCGGAAATTCCGAATCAGGAATAACTGTGCTTTCTCGTTATAGAAAATGCGATAATATTCATTGGGAAACACGCCGGCTCTCTCCGAGTAGACCCCCATCTCCTCCCCTTTATGTGTAGGAATGGTGGTCTCTTTGGAAATATCTTTCATAAAAGTTTTCTGAAGATAGCCGTTTTCACGCAGCCAGTCCGTGACCAGTGTCGCCTGTATGCCCAAAGACTGGCCTTCAGGGAGAAGCTCAGCAAGCTGTTTGAGAAAATAGGAAATCTGCTGGTCCCTCTGATAACGGAATCCCTGCAGGATCTCATAAGGGAAAGTATCGGCAATCGAGGCCCTGGGGACTCTTGCCGCCCTCGGGGCTTTCTGCGCTTTTCCGACGATACCGCCGGTACTTTTTACATCCGCCAGAATCTCACTGACAAATTGAAGACAGCGGTTAACGTTGGGATTGGTCAGGACTTCATTTTCCGGAGCAGGGCGGTTTGTGACAGGGTTCCTGCCGGATACCATACGATTGATATACTGGATCGCGACTTCCAGACGCTTAAGATCATATTCTCCCACTTTCACATTTCCTTTCTGCTGATTAGGGAAGTAAGTCGATGTCAAATAGATTAATTGATGATCAATCGGAAAAGATCCGGGATATCATTTAATAAAATCCGGCCTGAAAAAGCGAGGTGCGGCAGGGAGATCAGCTCACAGCCGGCAGGAAGCACATCCCTGTAATATGGATCCGCGACCACTCTGAGCCGCACAACGTTTCCCCTGTCATCATAGTCTGCTGTATCCGTTTTTCCCTGTCCGCCAGCTGCTGTTGTCAGGGCAAGCTTTGCAAGTGCCTCCTCAAGTTCCTCTTCCCCGCTGAGAGCGGCGTCTTCCGAACCCAGAAAAACATGTGCCTCCTCGGTCGCACCGAACACATGTGTCCGGGCACCGGTCCGCAGCTCTACTTGCGCAGCCAGGGAAGTCATGAGGACAGGCTCTCCGATGAAACAGACAGGAACAGGATTTTCATGGCCGGACTCTTCCGCGCCGGACCTATTGCCGGCTGCAGGATTTCCTGACAGGTGCGCACGGTCACGGAAGGGAAACTGGTCTTCTTTGGTCTGAACAGCTCTGCGGACAGCCTGAAAATAAATCTGTTCTGTGCCTTCTGCAGGAAAGCCAGCTGTAAAAGGGATCCCGTATTTCCGGGACATGTATTGTGCCGCCGGAAGACCGGACGAAGCGACAACCAGATTGACATCTGCACAGGCGCTGCTGCGGATCTGTTCCAGGTCATCTCCCATAGCCCAGCAGGAAATGGTCTCAAAACCTGCCGCCTCAACTTTAGACCTGAGGCTCTCCACACTCGCTGCAGCCGCGAAATCAAGGGGTGTAACACCCAGAATGTTACAGCGAAGCGGCTTATCTCCCGTTCCATTCATGACAGGTGACGTCACAAAGTTCTCTGCGAGCTGCTTAAAAGCGAGGCCGACCCCCCGGGTATAATCGTGCATACCGTTGGTGGTGATATAAAAGGCCGGAATCCCGGTCTGTTCCTCAACAAGACGGCTGATCGCGTCAAAATCCATTCCCGTAATATAGGGGATAGGGGAATTGGCGATAGCAATGAACTTCGGGGAATAAATACGGGCTGATTCCGTAATATCGCGGATCAGATCCTCATCGCTTCCCATGATCGCTTCCATTTCGTTGAGTCCTGTAATAAAAATCAGGCTGTCATGGTCATACCAGCGGATCTCATCATGTGTGTTATAGGTCGAATTGCATCCGGAGGGATCGTGCATGACAATCATGCCGCCGAGCTCAAACAGGGCGCTGCATACGCCGGATACATCTCCGGTATAGACGGGTATCTTTCTGAAAACCTGTCGCATACTGCCTAGTCTCCTTCCCGTTATTCCTTAAAGAACGCAGGCGCAGCCCTGTCCCTTGCGGGGGACAATGGACCTGGTGTCCTTTTCGTGCCACCAGGCGTCTTCCATGAGAGCAGCGAGTTTTTCGATACCGGAATTGCCCCAGATTCCGCCGTATTCGACCAGGTTGACAAAATGGGCGGTGCCGCCGAACCAGGCAGCCTTGGGACCCAGAGCAAGCATTTTTCCTTCATTCTCCGCCTTGTGGAGTACGCGCATTTTAGGGTGGATGGTCGCGTTGAGCACAAGGTCCGGAGCGTTCTTCTGCAGCCACAGAAAGTCCTTTTCCTCCTCGGGAAGAATGGCATCCAGATAGACACGGGTCACATGAAATCCTGCCTCCAGGAGGCGTCTTGCAAGACTCAGCACACGTGGATTCAGGATATAGTCTATGGTGATCTCTGTATCCCCGATCAGGGCAAGGGCATGTTCCAGAGCTTTTGAGGCTGCAGCTTCGTCTGTCCCTGCAGTACTCGTCTCTGCTTTACTTATTTCGGCAGAAAGCTGCAGATTATCCATAAGCGCGCTGCGGAGCTTTTCTGTTTCCTCCCGTATCTCCTCCTCACTGCACGCCGGAGGGAGGTACAAAAAGGGTCTGCCCAGACGTTTTGCCAACTGACAGACGCCATGGACGCCTGATGGACTTCGCGTGATAAAAAGCCCTGCCGCCCCGATCTGCAGATAATCATCGTAGGTCTCACATGGAACCATAAAACGATAGGCTTCCCCGCTATCTTTGCCTGTTCCGGCCTTCTGAAGAAAAGAAATCCCTGTGCGCTCACTGTGCTTTTTCCAGTCATGGAGCTGCAGGATCCTTCCCCCCGCTTCCATGACAGTCTGTGCTATATCACTGTCTGGATCCAGCGCCTGATTGTCGCCCAGCACACAGACCAGTCCGGGATCCACGGGAAGAGGGCGTACCGGCCGGAACATGGACTCCTTGAGTTTCTGTTCCGGTGTCAGGCCGGTCTTCTGCATCACAGGATCCATCCAGCAGCGCATAAAATCAATGTCCGGAAAACGTTCTTCGAGTGTTTTAAATACAAATGCGGCGTCCGTTCCTACAAAATGATGAAGGCATACTAAAAAAACAGTCACGGCGCGGGGGCGATAAGGAAGGCGGCGGATTACGTCGGAAACACCCTCGATGGTGATTGTCTCCAGATTCCGGTCGTAGAGATCATTTTCTTCAATGAGCACGCTGGAAAAGCGGTCTCCGGCCCCCATCTCCGCAGCTGTCAGGACGACGCCCCGCATACAGTTGTCCGCACAGACATAAATCTGGTGACAGTCGGGCACCAGAAGACCGATATGCACAATATTCCAGGTGCCGTGCACAGGGGCATTGAACTCCAGCCTGTGAGCAAAAGGCACAGGAAAATCCGCCTCCGCAATCCGGACGGCGGCGTCTTTTTCATCGATATAGTAATCCGGTCGTTCTACTCTGCGAAGCATCCTATCTACCTCATGTAACTCTCATAAAAGGGAAAGTTCCAGTTATTTAAGCGTCACGGCCGGCGAGGTTTTGCGCGGCGATGGCCCCGGCCAGTCTGCGGTATTCCTCCGCCATTTCCGTATCGGGAAACGCCTGCAGCAGACACTGCCCTTCTTCCTCGGCTCTGAGCACCAGAGGGCTGCGGGACAGAGTCCCCGTCATGCCGGTATGAAGTTCTTCCGCGAGGGCGGACACCCTTTTTTCCTCATCCGGAAGGTCTCTGCGGTTGAGGATGATCCCTGACAGACGGGCATAGCTGCGGCCGCTGAAATTCTCAAGAGCCAGGCCTATATTGGCCGCCGCATAGAGCGACATGGTCTCGCCGGAAGTAAGAATAAAAACGTGGTCCGCGTAGCCCTTTCGCATGGGCATGGCAAAACCGCCGCAGACAACATCGCCCAGAACGTCATAGAGAACGACATCAGGACAGAAAAGATCGTAGACACCGATCTCCTCCATTTTTTCCAGTGCCGTGATGACAGCGCGGCCGGCACATCCCTGTCCTGGAAGGGGACCTCCCGCCTCGGCACAGAGCACGCCGGCATAACCAGTCTGCACAATGTCCTGCGCGGAAAAAGGTTTCCTCGAACGGATATGATCCATGACCGTAAAGGAAGCACCCGTCCGCATTGTCCGGATCATGGCCGGAATATCGGAATCCACAGCTTCCTTATGTCTGCTGTCTTCCCGGTTTTGACAGGGAAGAATACCCTGTGACTGAATCCCCGCCCGAAGCAGCCTTGTCGAATCGGCTTTGGGATCACAGCCGACCTGCAGTACTTTAAAGCCGCGCTGCGCAAGAGCGATGGAGACATTTGACACCGTGGTGGACTTTCCTATTCCGCCTTTCCCGTAAAATGCTATCTTGATCATAAACAGATACCTTTGTTGAAATACATCACCCCGGACGTCAGCAAGAGTCCCCGGGGATTCATTAAACTTTTGAATAGGCAGTCTTTGTGCTGACACCGTCCAGACGTCCGATCTTTCCGGACATGGCCGTGATTTCCGGCTCTGGGGCATCGACAGCTACACTGATGATATTTATATTTTTTTCGCGGTAGGGAATCCCCATCCGCCCGATAATATAGCGGCGATAAGCGTGCAGAATATTGTTGACACCCTCGGCAGCGTTTTCTTTTTCAATAATGATTGCTATAACAGCGACACGTGTATCCATAAATACCTCTTGATCGAGATGTTGGGGTCTTTTGCTGGCCGTATTCTTCTGTCTGATAAATATCCGGCGATAATCCGGTTATGATCAGCAGATTCTGGGAAGAAGCTCATTGCCGGGTCTGGGAAGGATGGTCTGAGAACCGATCTCGGTGTTGAGGACAACACGTCCGGGATGGTCTTCTGTCACAGTTCCTATGCAGGCTGCACCTTCTGTGTGGGGACTCCTGCGAAGAGTCTCCAAAATAATGTCTTTTTTCTCGTAAGGAGCAATGATGACAAGACGTCCCTCGCAGGCAAGATAGAGGGGCTCAAGACCCAGCATGCCGCAGACCCCTCGGACACCGGGATCGACGGGGATGCTCTCTGCTTCCAGCGAAAATCCGACATTGCTCTGTCCGGCGATCTCGTAGAGGACCGTTCCCACACCGCCGCGGGTGGCGTCGCGGATGACATGGATGTCCGGAGCAGCTGTCAGAGCATTGTTGACTGCTTTCCAGAGAGGCGCGCAGTCACTGGTCACATCGGCCTCGATTCCGTAGTCATCTCTGGCGAGCAGGATGGTGCAGCCGTGTCGTCCGACATCTCCGGTCACGATGACACAGTCACCGGGCTTGGCAAGTGCGCCGCCGGTCTGCACATTATCCATGATGCGTCCGACCGCTGTCGTCGTGATGAAAACACCGTCCACCTGCCCCTTGCCGGCGACCTTGGTATCGCCCGCAACAATACAGACTCCGACTTCGGCAGCAGTTTTTTCCATGGAAGAGGCAATCTCCTCGAGTTTTGCCATGGGGAACCCCTCCTCGATTACGAAAGCACAGGTCATATACATGGGCTGCGCGCCCATGCAGGCCAGATCATTGACTGTGCCGCAGATGGAAAGTTTGCCGATATTGCCGCCCGGGAAAAAGGCCGGGGATACGATAAAGCCGTCAGTAGACATGGCCATTCTGCCGGCAGGTATCTGGAGCACGGCGGCGTCATCCGGTGTAAAAAGGGGATTTTCAAAATGTGCTTTGAAGACTTTTTCAATCAGTTCCGATGTCTGTTTACCGCCGGCACCATGGGCGAGTGTTACTGTATCCTGCATATCTGTGTCCTTTCAGATCAGGTTCTTGATCAGGGAAATGAACCGCTCGATCTCAATACTGATTATCAATAAATGAATAGCTGTTTTTCAGTGGTCTTTACTGCAAAGGTATGCTTTACCGTTCTCCGCCATAGAGATAAAAGGCGGAACAGGCGCCCTCGCCGGAAACCATACATGCGCCGATGGGATGTTCGGGCGTGCAGCCTTTTCCGAAGACCTTGCAGTCCGAAGGCATACACTTGCCCTGCAGGACTTCGCCGCAGCGGCAGGCGGGATTCTCACGTCCCTGCATAGAGGGAATGTTGAACTTGACGCGCGCATCATAGGCAGCATATTCCGGCCGGAGCTGTACGCCGGAGGCCGGCAGTACGCCGATTCCTCTCCAGCGGGCGTCACAGGGTTCCATCATTTCCTCCACCAAGCGCTGCGCCGCGGGCGAGCCCTCTGGGCGCACGACACGGGGATAGCAGTTTTCGAAATAAGGCTTTCCCTCCTGGGTTTTTTTCACGATCACCGCCAGGGCGGTCATCAGCTCCTTTGCCGTAAAGCCAGCCACGACACCGCTGGTGCCTTCCTCCGCCAGTTTCTCGCAGATGCCGGTCCCCGTGATGGCATGGACATGTCCGGGATAAAGAAAAGCGTCCGTGCTGTCCTTCATGGCAGCGTAGGCAGAAGGCATGGTCTTATTGGCTGTAAGAATGGAAAAATTGGTCAGGCCCTCGCTCTGTGCCTCTTTGACAGCGAGGCAGGAAGAGGGCGTTGTGGTCTCAAATCCAACGGACAAAAAGACTACCTGTTCCTCCGGATGCTCTCTTGCATAGGCAACCGCATCCTGGGGGGCATAGACCACCTGGATCCTGGCTCCGGCCGCGCGGGCGGCGGCAAGGCTTCCGATCTTCGAGGCCTTTTTACCGGCTTTCTGCGCAGATTCATTGCCGGCTGCCGGTGCAGATTCCTTGCCGGCAGCCTGTGCAGGCGTCCCGAAAGATCCGGGAACACGTACCAGATCGCCGAATGTACAGATGGTCACATCCCGCTCCATGGCGAGATAGACGGCCTCATCGATGAAATCCACAGGCGTCACGCAGACCGGACATCCGGGCCCTGAGATCAGTCTGACATTCTCAGGCAGGATCTGCCTGATCCCCAGGCGGAAGATCTCATGTGTATGGGTCCCGCAGACCTCCATGATCCGGATCGGTTCTCCATCGTAACTGTCAATAATGGCGCGCGCACGCGCAATCACATTTGTCTTATTGTCACTCATAAGCAGAGTTCTCCATTTTTTAGTCCGACAGGCGCCGCAGACCGCGGGTCGGACTGCATGCCTTTATCAAGGTTCTAATAGATCCAATATTTTGTAATTCTTTGAAATAATCAAAACAGAGATCCCAGGACCTCGTCGCTCTCCTCATCATCCTCCTGGGTGATCTTTGCGATCGCAGCACCTGCATGCACCATGACATAATCGCCCGGCATGAGGTCATCGAGAAGCTGCGCGGAGATCTCCCTGCGCGCGCCGGAAGCGTCCACAATGGCTGTGCCGTCAGTCTGAAGACGAACCACTCTTGCTGATAATCCTACACACATTTTTTTATCCTCACTTATTATGTATCCGTTAAATTTATTTATCTTAAAAATGAATCATTGAATTTCATGTACATGTTCACCCCTTTGATGAAGGTGCGGACAATAAATGTCTCGTCGGTCCTTTTCCTTATTCGATCAAAGTTCCGTTCTGGACCCGCATCATGGCAGCAGCGGCCTGTCCGAGGGCTATACCGCCGTCATTGGGCGGGACCAGGTGATGGATCAGGACTTCAAAGCCTCTTTCCCGGAGAAGGTCTTCTGTAAGCGTCAAAAGGAGACGGTTCTGGTAACAGCCGCCGGTAAGAGCAACAGTACCAATCTCTTTTTCTTCCCGTATCCGCTCACAGGCCTCTGCCGCAAGCTCTGCAAGGAAGAGATGGAAATACCAGGCCAGCTTTTCCGGATCCTGTCCATTCAGCCGCCGCTCCAGAAGCTGTGCGAACAATAGGTCTGTCGGCAGATGACGGCTGCCTTTTTCGAGCTGAAGAAAGCTTCTGATCTGCTGCTCTTCATCCTCCTGCCTATGCAACGTTCCTGCGGCAAGCTTTCCGGCATACCTTTCAGCCGCAAATTCCAGTTCTATGGAAGCCTCGCCTTCATAAGTGGACTCACGCCGGATACCCAGCATGGCGCTGACGCTGTCAAAAAGGCGGCCTGCACTGGTCGAGGTGACGGCCTGCATCTTTTTTTCCGCCATCATGCGCTGTACTTTGGCATTCTGCTGATCACAGACAAAGAGGGATTCCATGATGGAAAAATACTTCTCGGCGGGATCTTCTTCCTGCTGTCCTGAAACATCTGCAGCCGGCTCATTTTCGTTTCCTGATGATTTACAATAGTCCCAGATCATAGAGGCGGCTATGCGCCAGCCCTGGCGGGGTGCGCTGTCTCCTCCGATCTGTGTAAAGGGCGCGATGCTGTATTCGCGGGTAAAATCATGATAATCCGCAGTCAGTATCTCTCCGCCCCAGATAGTGCCGTCCGTTCCATAGCCGGTCCCGTCAAAGGAGATGCCGATGACCGGTTCCGTGCGGTCGTTTTCCGCCATGCAGGAAAGAACATGGGCGTAATGATGCTGAATCCGCAGGATCGGGATCTTCCTGATCTCTGCAATCTCCTCTGCCACCATCGTGGCGTTATATTTGGGATGGAGGTCACAGACAAGGGCCTGCGGTGTCACTTCCAGCAGGGTCTCCATGCGTCCGATGGTCTCCTGCAGGGCACGCACCGTGCGAAGGTCCTCCAGGTCTCCGACATAGGGCGACAGATAAAAGAGATTGCCTGAGGCAATGCAGAAAGTATTTTTCAGCTCTCCGCCGACCGCCAGGACACAGCCCTTCATCTCGCCTGCATCCGAAGTTTTCTTTGAAACTCTCTTAGAAGCTTTCTCAGAAGTTTTCTTATCTGCGAAATCCGCAGAAGCTGTAATCTCTGCAGAAGTCTGCCCGCCCCGGTTCTCATGGGCGCTTTCCCCTGTGAGCAGCATAGGGAGAGGCGCATATCCGCGGGAGCGCCGGATCATGTAGGGCTCCCCGCGGTGAAAATCCATGACGGAATCATCTGCGCGGATCCTGATCAGGCGGTCGTGGCTGAGAATACAGTCGCAGAATGCGGACAGCTCTGAGAGAGCATCCCGGTCGTCACGGCAGATGGGGGCGCCGGACACGTTTCCGCTTGTCATGACCAGGCAGTCCGGCATCTTCAGTCCGTCATCATAAGTGAAAAGAAGATGCTGCAGCGGAGCATAGGGGAGCATGACGCCCACCTTGGGATTTCCCGGCGCGATCGCCTCCGCCAGAAGGGGTATATTTTCCCCATCTGCCCCGGCAGCTGTATCCGGGAGAGACGTTTTCCCGGCAGTCCCTGTCGGTACGTTCTTAAGAGCCAAACCGTTCCCTCTCTTGTCCAGAAGAAGAATGGGTTTCTGATGGCCTGTCAGGATCTGATGCTGTTCCTCATTGAAAAGACATTCACGGCGGACGGTCGCTTCGTCTTTCATCATAACTGCAAAGGGCTTGGCCGGACGGCGTTTTCTCATGCGGAGCTTCTGTACCGCCTCCTCGTTTGTCGCGTCACAGCAGAGATGGAAGCCTCCGATCCCCTTGACCGCCACTATGCCGCCGTCAAGAATGGTCATACGGGCAGCTGTGATCGCCTCCCGTCCAATGATCTTTGCGCTGACACCTCCCCGGGTGGTTTTCAGGCACTGGTCCGTTTTTGCGGGATGATTCGGGTTATTCAGATCACTCTGATTCCCGACCGAATTTTGATTCCCTTTTACCGGAAGCAGATAGACCTGGGGGCCGCAGTCATTGCAGCAGACGGGCTGGGCGTCATACCTGCGAGACCAGGACCCGTAGTATTCCTCTGCGCAGGGCTTGCACATGGGGAACATCTTCATACTGGTGCGCTCCCGGTCATAGGGCAGGGCGTCCAGGATGGTCATCCTGGGACCGCAGCAGGTGCAGTTGATAAAGGGATGCAGATACCTGCGGTTTTGGGGATCATACATTTCCTGCTCGCACTCCTCGCAGATGGCGATATCCGGAGAAATATAGATCTCGCCGCTGGTCTTTTCACTTTCAATAATGGAAAAAGAATCGAAAAGTACTGCCTCTTCCACCGGTTTTTCATCGATTTTCAGGATCGCTGCCCGGCGGGGAGGCTGTTCCCTGAGGAGTGTCTCAAAGGATTTGATCTGTGCCTGTGTCCCCTGGGCAAAAATCTCCACATAGGGGCCCTTGTTGCAGACACTGCCGCGGATCCCGGCCGTTTGGGCGTGACGATCCACTGTCGGACGAAATCCGACGCCCTGCACGATTCCATATACACGAAAGCGCACGGTTGTAATGCTGGTCATAGCAGTGTCTTCCTTTCGGATTAATTGATGTTGTTCTATCCAATGTCCTTCCAGTCTGAAAACGGAATATCAATCAGGATTCTGCTCACCGGAAACGGCAAAGTGGGGCAGATGGTAAAGCCTTACGGGAAGTCCCGCAAGAATAGGTGTCAGGGAGCGGTCTGTGATGACATTGTCATAGTGCCTTTCCTGCACCAGGGCGCGCAGGTCTGTCTCCTCGCGCAAACGAATATCGTCCGCCTTCTGCAGTCCGGGCAGCATCATGAAAAATCCTGCTGTGTCGGCCTGCATGCCTTTTTGACGGAGAATACTGCAGAATGTATCTGCCAGCACCTGCTGATGGACCACCAGGGTCTTGCCTTCGGGCATCCCGGGCGCCGCCTTTTCCAGCATGGCCGGTGCCTGAGGAATACAATATTCCCAGGGTGTTCCGTACTGCTTCTCCAGCCATTTGGCCGCCGCTGTGCCTGCGGGAGAAAGAACGATATTCTTCTCTGCAAAGCGAAGGGACGGTAGGTCCTCCACCTTCGTTCCGGCGCCGCAGCAGATCATGCTGTCATACCCCTGCTGTCCAACCCAGTCTCTCAGGTCTTCTTCCGAAAGGATGCCGGCAAAATCAAGCGGAGAATATCCCCAGATGCCGACGATACGGCCGGGGGCAGCAGGATCATTGACTTGATCATCACTCTGCATGTATGTTGTTTTCTCCTGTTCCGGAGCATTCCCGGAGCCGGAAGAAATTATCCTTTTTCCATCCGGTGCAGGGCAGAATGCTTCCGCAAGGGCAAGATAGGTCTTTTCCAGGCCTCTGTCGTAATATTCCATGCCGTCCGTATTCACACCGATGACGGGAAGATCCGTCTTTTTGGATGCCATCCTGCAGAGGGCACGGTAGTCGGTGCCGATGACAGCCGGGACCGGAGTTCCGACAATGGCTGCAAAGGAGGCAGGGATGATCTGTGCCGCATCGGCCAGTTTTTCCACCAGCCGGTCGTCCCGTCCCAGGATCGCGTCCATATCGCGCAGTCCTGCGCTGAAGACAGCGCTCTGGCTGCCGAACCAGCGCGGCTCGTCAAAGCCGCAGATATTTCCGGTGCATCCGCCCGCGTCGCAGATGACGCAGATTCCGCCCAGGTCATAGAGCACGGAGACTGCGCCCGACTGGTCAGGGGCAAATGGGGTCGTAAAGCGCCTGAATCCCACAGGGGTTTTTGCCCCTTCAAAAATCTCCGTCCTCCCGGAAATACAGGGAATGGATTTCTCTTCCGATGCCGGACAGGCCAAAGGCTTTTGATCCGCTGATATTTCTTTCTCAGTCAGGATTTCCGGTATCGACTGCCCTTCCGAATTTCCCAGGGAAATTGCAGAGGTAAAGCTGCCGCGGCTTCCCGTTTCCATGGCTTCCTTCAGCGCGGTAAACAGGCCTGTGACAGCCAGGTAGCCGAAGGGCTGCACATCCGTGATCCACTGAACATTCGCCGCCTCGGGATGATACCAGCCGGCATCGCGTCCGATGGAGATCGTCACTTTGGAAGATGCCGCCTCTTCAGCGTCATAGTGGAGCATGGATGGATGAAGATTTGAGTAAACCCGTGTATCAGGGCTCAGCTTTTCGAGAATCCCAAGCCACACATAGCTGTCTTTATTGACCGTGCCGAAAATCTCCTGTACTTTGAAACCTTCACGCACAAGTGCACATGCAAGTTCAAATGGATTGCCGTTCATGGCCTCGCCGACGGAAAAAACTGCATCGGGGAAGCTTCTGCGGAAGGTCTCCACAGCCTCTTCCGCCTCGCGTTTGTATCCGGCATCGTCGAACCTGGTCTGCAGGACCCTTCCCAGGGCGGCGTACTGCGCTTGTATCCTGTCGATCTGATAGAACCTGCTCATCTCGATAAAGGGAATGCCCAGTCTTTCCTGCAGGTCATAGGCGGCAGGACGGGCCTCCGGATTCAGGACGATATTAAAGTTCGCTTCCGCCATTTCCTGGAATGCATCGTAATCGGGACAGGCGCCGATCTGTCGGACTTTCCGCACACCGGCCTGCTGCAGGATCGGTACCAGCTCGCTCCCTTCAAGGGGGGCAAAAAAGCCCAGCAGATTCACGGAGGTCGATTTTTTCTTTCTGGGCTCCAGAAGCTCATAGATCGACTGGCGGACATGCACCATAGGGGGCTTTCTCCCCTCACGGGTCAGGGCATACATGTAGCAGGGCTGGACACGGACACCGGGAACCTTTTCCCCGGCGCGCCGGCAGATCCGCTCCATATCAGTGCCGAGCAGAGCATCCACGCAGGTAATACAGATCATGACTGCTCTGGGACGCTTTCCCTGTTCCTCCAGTCCGCGGCATAACTCCGCGACAGCTTTGGGGATCTTTTTTAAATGGCGTCCGGTGACAAGATCTGTCTCATCCATCGTCAGATAGAAAAAGCGGTCCTCGTAGCCCGGCATGCGGCTGATGGCGGATGTATTTCTTCCGCAGCAGCCGGGGGAAACGATCAGCATGACCGAACCGGGAACTGCCAGTCCCGCGCGCTTGACACCATAGCCCTCGGCGCCGGGCGAGTTAAAGGCCAGTGTAGCCGGCGAACTGTAGATCAGATGGGTTGTGGACACAAGTTCACGGGGAATATCACTGCTTCCGCGTGCGGTCAGCTCGGCCGCTGTGTAGAATACTGGTTTTTCTTTATGCATGAATGAAAGGCATCCTTATTGAAACAGCATTATTATTATCTTTACTGAGGCTTGTCCATAAGTTTCTGTGCCAGTGCAAGGAAAGTGCGGCTGACCGGGAGGTCAGGATCTGCCTCGATGGTTGTCATTCCCCGGTCCTCACAGCGGGTGATATCATCGCTGCGGGGGACTTCCCCTACGATCTCCAGACCCTTGGATTCCGCAAAGGCACGGACTTTTTCATCTTCTCCCACGACATTGCGGTGGTTGAGGATCACGCCCCTGAGGCGGGCATAGCTTCTGTCCTCGAAGTTCTCCACGGCAGTGGCTATATTGTTGGCGGCGTAGAGGGCCATTTTTTCACCCGATGTGACGATCAGGACCTGCTCCGCATAGCCCTCCCGGATAGGGGCGGCAAAACCGCCGCAGACCACATCGCCCAGAACATCGTAGAGGACAACATCCGGCTTCCAGGTCTCGAACAGACGCAGGTCCTCCAGCAGCTGGAAGGTCGCAATGATCCCCCTGCCGGCACAGCCAAGGCCGGGCGTGGGACCGCCGGTCTCAATGCAGAGGATTCCGCCGAAGCCGACACGGGAGATCGCATCCAATGTCTCGGGATCTTCGTCCTCCTCGCGCAGATAGTTCATGACAGGCCGCAGGGGCTGCCCGCCCAGAAGATTGATGGTTGAATCCGCCTTGGGATCACAGCCGATCTGGATCACCCGTTTCCCGAGTGTCGCAAAGGCAGCTGCAAGATGGCTTGTCACGGTGGATTTGCCTATTCCACCTTTACCGTAAATAGCGATTTTGATCATAAAAAAGGCTCCTTTATGCGCACGGGACGCAAAAGGAGCCTTTCATTTTAACTGATTCCGGAACAAATCCGTTCATACGAATGCATAAAGATCGTACTGACATGATCGGTATTTACCCATGCGAAATACACACCGGGCATTAAAGTCCTTTTTTGTAAATCCAATCTATTCTCATGCAATCGTATGTCTCTGTCAGGCTCTTTCGGGTCGAAACGCATGCTTCCCGTCAGGTTGACAGTCTATATTCATTTGATTGCGGGTCAGCAGAGAAAACGTCAGGAAATCATTGCTGGCATTTTCTGAGCACACCCTTTTGGGTCTGATTATTTTAAATTCTAATTTAAATCTTATCTTTTTCCGCGAAGAGCAGTGGCAATCTTGGCAGCGAGTACGGCATTGTTGAGCAGGAATGCCTTCTGGGACTCCATACTCTCTTTGCCGAGGTACTCTCTGATACGGCCCATCATGTAACCGGTGATTGCCTTGCCCTGAACGTTGTTCTTCTCAACATCGTGCATTGCTTCGCCGACAGCCATACGGGTCTTGACGGGATCCAGCTCATATTCCTTGGGAACAGGGTTCACGACCAGAACACCGCCGGGGATGCCCATCTTGGCCTTGATCTTCATGACCTCAGCCAGTTCAGCGGGGGTATCCATACGATAAGTGAGGCGGAATCCGCTGCCGCGGACCATGTACTCAGGCATGCGGTCTGTGCCGTAGCCGATGACCGGAACACCCTTTGTCTCGAGGTACTCCATGGTCAGATTCAGATCCAGGATCGGCTTTGTGCCGGAACATACGACCATGACAGCATTGCTGGCGAGGGACTCGAGGTCAGTGGAGATATCCATGGACTTCTCCGCACCGATCTGGGCGCCGCCGATTCCGGAACCGCAGGCAACAACACAGCCGACCATAGCCGCTGCAGAAACAGCTGCTGCGATGGTCATAACACCGTCTGCTCTCTTGGCAAGAAGGATCGGGATATCTCTTGCGGATGCCTTGAAGATGGAGCCGCGCTTATTCTCCAGATAATAGATCTCATCGTCAGTCAGACCGATGTGAATGACGCCGTTGATAATGGCGACAAAAGCGGGGCATGCGCCGTTATCCCTGACGGTTTTCTGCATAGCCTTTGCAAAATCGTAGATGCCGGGATAGATCATGCCGCCGAAAGTAGCAGCGCTTTCCATGATAACAAGGGGCTTGCCGGCATCGATGGCATGCTGTACTTCATCAGAGAAGACGATATAGTTCTTGGCCGCATCGTCAATCTCGATTTCCTGAAGCATATCCTCATCTGCTGCGGAAGCTTCCTCATGGACAGCGGAGAACAGCTCAACGAAGCCCATCCATGCATTGATATTGTCATGGAAATCCGGTGTGGCGATCAGATCGCCGTCATCTGAGAAGAGATAGCTGGTAGAAGGCTCATAAAGATCATCATCCATAGGAAGATCTTCGATCTCTTCACTCTCAACCTTCTCCACCCAGGACATGTCCATCAGCTGTTCGGTCTCTACGCCGAACCATCCGTTTGCAAAAACATAGATCTTGCTGACACGTCCGCCGTTGCCGATCATGGAGCCGCGGATTGTCTGAGAGACATCCTCCTCGTCCTCAAAGAAAGCGATGATATTCTCTGCAACGTCTTCAGGGCTGATTCCTTCTACGCCGACATGATTAGATGTGATTGCAATGGAAACATTGCTCATGACGACCTGCTCGGCGGCATCGCGCATGGCTAAAAGATTGGTGAAAAATGCACGGTCACGCAGAAGACTGAACATGACATCGGCGGGAATGTAGGATTCTTCAGAATCCATCAGACCTGCATATTCCTCCTGAATATCATGTGATCCCATGCGAAGCAGTTCTTCCACGCTGAACGGGTTTTCCATGTAATAGGCAGATCCATATTTCTTAAAAAAATCAGAAGCTATCTGTCCCATAATCGCCTCCCTCGAAAAGCCGATGCTTACGGAAATGCCTTTTCCTATAGACGCGGCAAAACCACCCTGTGCAGAGAATTTCTGTTCCGCAGAGCATCATTAACAGTAGATTAACATTACTTGTTATATTATATAGTCAAGAGCTATCTTTTTCAATGCAAGTTTTCTATGAATATATACTTTTATACTAATTCGTTACCTTGAGCTGTCTCTCCTTTGTGCGCTTGTAACAAATCAGACGGGAATTTGTACAGAACCCCTGTTCCGAACACTAACTTAAGGGGAACCACCCATAGTGCTGCCATATTTCTATAAAATGCATTAATCAATTATACAGTAATCAGACATCTATATAATAGTACTCACATGCATTGATCATACGGGTTCCGCTCTCGTGAACGAGTTCCCGCTGAAAGTGTCCGTAGCTCTTGTGGACGTGTCCGTGAAACATATAGCCCGGCCGGACAACATTGAGGAATGTGTTGAAACAGTCGAATCCTTTGTGGGGAAGATCTTCCAGATCACCCCAGCCTCTGGCGGGCGCGTGGGTGACAAGGATGTCAACCCCGCCGTACAGGATCGATCTCAACCTTGCCTTGAAGGCCCGCTTGCGCATCTCGCCTTCCGTATACATGCAGGGGCCTTCCTTATAGCGAAAAGAGCCTCCCAGTCCCAGGATCCGAAGCCCCTTATACCGAACGATCTTGTCTTCGATGCATTCACATCCCTCGGGAGGGTTCTTCAGGTAGAGACCATCGTGGTTGCCGTGCACATACATGAGAGGGCAATGGGCAAAAGTCACCAGAAATTCCAGATAGCGGGGATTGAGGTCTCCGCAGGAAATGATCAGTTCGACATCCTCGAGCTTTTCCGGCTCGAAAAAATCCCATAGCGCTTTCGATTCCGTATCTGCAATCAACAATATTTTCACTGTAAATCCCCCGATTATTTCATAACTCAATTCATAGGCGGATTTTGGGTAAAGTAGAATAAACCGGTTATCCGCTGTCAGATTAAAGCTTTTTTTACCGTCCCTGCCCTTTCAGGAATGAGGAAAGCCGCCTCCTCTTCTAGTCAGCATCGATGACATTTTCGACCAGCCAGTCCATAGACATGATCTCTGCGGGCGCCAGCGGCACTCCCTCCGTTCCATGCATGCCGCCTTCGCGGTCATAGATGACTCCATCAAAAGGATTCACCCTGCCTTCCATAACCCCTTTTCGAAGAAGCTCATAGAGCCTGTAGGAAGGACGAGGCAGATCATCTGACACAATAATATCGATCAGGCCGGATTCGAGCCCCAGCCAATAGTTGAGTGAATAGTCTTTTTTGGACGCGGGCATACTGTCATAAGTACCGTCGATGACTTTGCGCACAACCAGCTCGTAGAACATACCCCAGTTCCAGATGGGGGCTGCAATTCTCTTCTGTTCTCCGTTTTCATCCAGTTCAAATACGCCGTATCGTCTGATGCGCTCCTCCGGCCGGATCATATCCACATCAGAGAACATGCTGATCTGTTTTGTTCTGTTCTCTGTCCTTTCTGCAGAAGAACTGCCATTTCTGGGTTCACCGCCTATCCATTGTAGGACAACTTTGCAATAGGGGTCTATGAGCTGGGCGCCCAGAGCAAAAGCATTGATATTAGCGATTGCAGAGACATCCTGCCTGCCGGCAACGTAGCCGATCCTGTGGTCATCTCCTATGCTGGCTGCCAATGCTCCCAGAAGGAACTTGGCTTCATACATTTTCCCGTAGTAAAAGCGCAGCGCATGGGTTGACTGATTTACACTGCAGTTGAGGATTCTGATCTCCGGATGCTCTACCGCAAATCGAAGCGCGTAAGGTCTGAGTGAGTCGTAAGTAGTAAAGACCACCCTGCAATTCTCTGCCAGAATCGTGTCAAAAGCCTCTTCGATTTCTTCCTCGTTACTGCAATTATAAAAGCAGATGGTTTCTACAATGCTGCCAAAAGCTTCTTTGATGTGATTCATGCCCAGCATATGGCCATAGGTCCAGCTGGAATCATCAGGATTCTTTTCATGAATAAAGGCCACCCGCAGAGGATTTGCAGGGGAATATGCCTGTCTGGGCAGCACAGGCACTGGGATTTTGGAAATCGGCAGCTTTTTCCCCGACGTCTCTGCGTCCTTTCGGCTCTCGATCAGAGCGATCCTGTCCGGCTGCGAAGCGGCGATATATTCGTGCCTGAGCCTGGCCAGACGTTGTCCGATCACATCTCTCCCCTCGCGGATCAGGCTATCCAGACTGTAAATGCTCAGATAGATCAGAAGGGCATCTCCGACAGTGAGATTCAGCCTTTTACCGCCCCTTGCCAGATAGATTTCCTTGAAGGCAATAAAGCCGGCATGCAGCTTTTCCAGGAGTTCCTCAGGCCACGGATCGTGCAGGTTCTGCTGCAGTATGCGGGCCAGCTGGTCATATCTGCCCGGCGCTGAAAAGACGATCTCAAAGCTCTTTGTCACGCTGTAAAAGTCAAGATACTCATAATAAGTCCTGCTCTGTTCGGAATCCGTTCTGGGGGGCCTGATCCTGATGATATCGGCCAAAACAGACACGGCACCTACGTAATTCAGGACTGAGATCCGCTTGTTGCCCTCCTGGACATAGAAGCGGTTCATGAACTCATAGACTTTGACGGGATCCCGGATCCCTTCCTCCACCTGGGAATCATAGAGATTGCTCCACTTTACGGCGAACTCCGAATCTTCTCCTACCAGAGGCATAAAATTGGCCGCAAAGGCATTCTGCCGCCCGGTCGTCCGGGTTCCGACAACCATATCCAGGGGAATCTCCGCCAGCCCCAGACTGATCTCAGGCATATGGTCCACACCGCTGACCATCTCCTCCAGGGAAGGAAGATAAGGATACTGCCCCCTAACAAGCCTTCTTCTATATTCTCGTTCACCAAGTTTTTTTGCTTTGCTGTAATCCATTATCATAGTTATCAGGCTCCTGTCAGGAAATTATGTCCAGCCCATCTGTTCCGAATCAAGAACAATCGTGAAGGGTCCGTCATTGACAAGCGAAACCTTCATAAAGGATCCGAATACACCTGTCTGCACAGACATTCCGGATGCACGGCATTTGTTAGCAATATAATTGAACATGGGTTCCGCCATCTCAGGCAGGCCCGCGTGTACAAAGGAAGGGCGGTTTCCCTTTTTGCAGTCCGCATAAAGGGTAAACTGGGAGACCAGCAGAACCTCACCTCCGACCGCGGCCAGATCAAGATTGGTCTTGCCGTTCTCATCTTCAAAAATACGAAACTTTCGCATTTTCTCGACCATCTTGTCGGCAATTGCCTCTGTATCTGACTGGCTGATGCCCACCAGGACCATAAAGCCCCGGCCGATGCTGCCGGAAACATATCCGCCTCCCTCCGGGATGCTTCCATCCGCTTCCTCTACGACCCGCACAGACGCGTTTTCCACTACCTGAATCACAAATTTCATTGAATTGTCCTTTCTGATGATGTCATTGCAGAGATTTTTATACCTCTGCGTTTATTATTTTACAGTATAAAGAATTTCATTGTCTATGGGGGTTCGAATCCCTCTAACCCATATTTTATGTCAAAAAGAAAACCGCTGCCATAATGACAACGGTTCACAAAAGCAGGGGAAGAGGGATTCGAACCCCCATGAACGGTTTTGGAGACCGTGATACTGCCATTGTATGATTCCCCTAAAATATAAGGTTTGCGGCTTTCCTCAGCCGACTTTGCAATTTTAACACATGCAGAAAGTATATTCAACCATTATTTTTTTTTATTTTTGAATGTGTGTGACCGGCAATCTCATCTGTATAATCCCAGACAAGGCAAGATGTCGCTTTTAAAACGACCTATTTTACAAATTCAACTATATAATATGATTATGTAAAGCCAATAAGACCTTTGCAAGGGCCGGAATCATAGAAGCAGGATCATTAAAGAGACGAGGAGAAAAGGAATGGAAAGAAAAATGGATACAAACAGGAATCTCGATACAAACAATACGGGTGCATATGATGCCCGAAGAAGCAGTAAAAACACATTCTGGACAGATGGTGTCATGGGTGTCCTGATCGGTGATGCTCTGGGAAATCCCGTTCAGTTTATGAGCCGTGCTTCTGTTCAGAAGAGAGGTCTTGTAAAAGGCATGGAGGCAGGCGGTGTATTTGATATGCCTGCCGGCAGCTGGACAGACGACGGGAGTATGACACTGGCTGCTCTGGACAGCCTCATCCAGAAGGGAATGCTTGACTATGATGACATCATGGAAAGATTCATACGATGGGACAGCAACGGAGAATATACACCTTTTGGGAAGGCTTACGATCAAGGCATGACCTGTCTGGATGCCATTGATCGGTACAGCCGGATCCATAAATGGTCTTCCTGCGGGAGAACCGGTGAGCATGCCAACGGAAACGGAGGGCTTATGCGGATCATGCCCGTGTGCCTCTATGCGGCAATGAAGGAAAAAGACGGCACTCTTACAGAAAAAGAAGCGGTACAAGCAGTCCACAACGCTACTCTTCTGACCCACAACCATCTCCGTGCCTGTACAGCATCCGGAATCTATTATTTCATGTGCAAGGAAATCCTGAAGCTCCGGGGATTCTTCAATGCAGCAGATGCTGAAGGAGAAAAAGATCCTGCAGATGCCAATAGCCCTGTGCACTCTCTGCGCATGGTTCTCCAGCGGGGGATGGACGCAGCAGTGTCCTACTATAGAAAGAATAATATGGATGATGAACTCGCCAGCTATGCAAGGATGAAGGACATGGAAAGCTTTGCAAAAGTACCCGCAGACAAGATCAGGAGCAGCGGCTATGTCGTCCATACTCTGGAGGCTGCCGTCTGGGTCCTGATCACTGCCAACAGCCTGGAAGAGGCACTTCTTAAAGGCGTGAACCTGGGTGACGACGCAGACACCGTCGGTGCGATTGCAGGCGGGCTGGCCGGTCTCTACTACGGCTATGACAGCGTCCCCGATGCATGGAAAGACGCCATGCAGAAGCGTGACTGGCTGGAAGGCATGTGCCGGGAGGCTGCCGGCACACAATTCTGATCCTGTCTGATCCTGATAATCAGAGAGCATAAACAAACCCTCCCGCGAAAAGTTCCACGGGAGGGTTTTACTATGGTCTTTATATGGCCGGTCATAAACCGGGCTGTCACACATTCAGTTCAGATTTACTGAGCCTTCTTGACAGCAGCAGCCAGTCTGGAGACCTTGCGGGCAGCGGTGTTCTTGTGAAGAACGCCCTTGGAAGCAGCCTTGTCGATGATGGACTTAGCGCTCTCGAATGCTGCTGCAGCTGCAGCTGCATCATTCGCTTCAACAGCGAGGCGGACCTTCTTGACGGCGGTCTTGACACCGGACTTGACAGCTTTGTTCTTCGCTGCTCTCTTCTGGCTGGTGATGATTCTCTTCTTGGCAGATTTGATGTTTGCCATTTTATTTCCTCCGAAATTAACAATTTTCAAACAAATACGTGTTTCTATACCGTTCGCTGCAGGACTGCCAAATATGTCCGCAGCTTATTTCCATCGGATCGATTTCACTGTGCAGCCGCGCAAACAGTTAACTGATCTTTAGGAATACAGACAGAAGGATACACGGACTTCTGCCAAACATACCTATGCATGATACAAAAATGCTCCATTAGTGTCAATGCGGGGATTGTATTTTTTTTCGTACTTTTTGTTTTATTTCTATAAACCTGTTATTTAAAATATTGCTCCGCTATTTCAGCTGCTTCTGCAAGACTGATCCCTTTTTCGCGGGCAATCCTGGCCAGATCATCGAACTCATATTTTTCACGCTTTGTGCCCCAGCCGGAAGCAGTCTTTCGCCGGATCTCACCGTCCGATGTATCGCGTGTCTCGATCTCACGTCTGAGGGTATACCGATTGCAGAGATTCTCTCTCACACCAAGTGTCGTTGTGTGCAGGAAAATGATGCGCAGTATCTCATCACGCAGGGATTCGCGGCACATGCAGGTCAGAAGGAAGCCGGGGCGGCTCTTTTTCATCGTGACAGGGACTGTGAAGACATCCACAGCACCTGCGGCAAGAATTTCTTCCATGGCAAAGCCCAGAGCCTCAGGCGTCATGTCATCCAGGTTACAGGTCAGCTCCAGAACCATCTCTCTGGAATCCGGCGTCTCCCCAAGCAGGGCCCGCACGCAGTTGGCCTGGGGAAAGTCTTTTTTACCGCAGCCAAGGCCGATCTTCTGCACTTTCATCTGGGGAAGCGTACAGAAATCTTCGGCGAAACATTTGAGCAGCGCAGCGCCGGTCGGTGTGCAGAGCTCTCCGCGGATATTGCCGGCATAGACCGGAACATCCCGCAGGATCCAGGCGGTGGCAGGAGCCGGAACAGGCAGGATCCCATGGGCACACTTCACTTCGCCAAATCCGATTCTGACCGGGGAAGCGAAGACCTTGTCTGGTGCAAGTTCCGACAGCAGCAGGCAGAAGGCTGTGATATCCGCCACTGCGTCCATAGATCCCACTTCGTGGAAATGCACTTCCTCCACAGGACGGTTATGCGCATGACTCTCCGCCTGCGCGATCACTGTGTACACTTTCATGATTTTTTCACGTACAGTTACTTCAAGATCCAGGTTGGATACGATTGTCTCAATATCGCCCAGATTTCTGTGCACGTGATGGCCATGGTCGTGATCATGGTCATGATGGTGCACGTGATGGTCGTGGTCATGATCATGCTCGTGATGGTGGCTGTGGTCATGGTCATGATGATGGCTGTGGTCGTGATCATGGTCATGATGGTGCACGTGATGGTCGTGGTCATGATCATGCTCGTGATGGTGGCTGTAGTCATGGTCATGATGGTGGTCGTGGCCGTGATCTTCATGGTGTTCATGGTGATGGCTGTGAACGTCGAGGCTCTCTTCTTCCTCCCCGTTGACTGTCACCTTCAGATGGCTGCCTCTGATGCCGCATTTATCCATGGGCTCCGAAGTATATGTGACCCCAGGGATTCCAAGCGAATTCAATTTCTGCAGCATGTGTTCAGGATCCGGATGTAGTTCCAGAAGAGCTGCCGAAAGCATATCTCCCGCAGCGCCCATATTGCATTCAAGATATATTGTTCTCATGAATACTCCTATCTAACTGAAAAGCCGATTGCAAACCGTTTCCAGGTTTGCCGCGGATGAACAGCCGGACCTGCCTGCACGTCCGGCTGCCCGCATACGGATGATATTGCCTTCTGCATAGCAGCCCAGGCGCTATCAGTCCAGATGATTGATCATACTTGCAAGGTATCCGGCGCCGAAGCCGTTGTCGATATTGACGACACTGACACCGCTGGCACAGGAATTGAGCATGGAGAGGAGTGCGGAAAGGCCTCCGAAGGAAGCTCCGTAACCGACACTGGTGGGCACTGCGATCACCGGGCATGCGGCAAGGCCCCCGATGACACTGGCCAGAGCGCCCTCCATACCTGCAATAGCGACAATGACGCGTGCGGACTGAATTTCTTTCTGATGAGTGAGCAGACGGTGGATTCCGGCGACTCCCACGTCGTACAGGCGGACAACCTTATTTCCGAAGATTTCCGCTGTATTTGCAGCCTCCTCGGCCACAGGAATGTCACTGGTGCCTCCAGTCGCGACCACGATGGTCCCCTTGCCGTCAGGTTCCGGTTTTCTGCCCACAATGCCGATCCTGCTGAGCGGGTCATAATGGAAAGGCATAACGCTCTGTGAAACCATGGCAGCTGCCTCGCTGTCCATTCTGGTGATCAGAACTGCCCTTTGTCCATGCGCATACAGGTTCTGTGCGATCTTCAGAATCTGCTCAGGTGTCTTGCCTGCTCCGTAGATCACCTCCGCGATCCCCTGCCGCATACCGCGGTGCAGATCCGTTTTTGCAAATCCCAGATCATCATAGGGAACTTCCCGAAGCTGCAGGGCAGCTTCTTCTACCGAGGTCTTTCCTGCCGCAACCTGTTCCAGAAGAGCTTCAAGTTCTCTTTTATCTTTTATCAATTGTTCTCCCCCTCTGAATACCCCATTTATATATCGAAAAAGGAGGGGTCCTACTCACTGCCCGGTCGCAGGACTCTCTCCTTTTTTATCAAGTATTGTTAAAACATGGGGTGCGGTTTCATCAGCCTGTAAAGTTGATGACAGGTTCCTCGGGCTGTTTGGCCGGTGTAACTTCTGTCGCAGCAAGAATGACGCCGGGACCGCCGTAAGGGGCAAACTCTTCGATCCTGATGGTCGCACTGACCTTCACCCACTGGCGTTCGATCAGCTTGGAGGAGCCTTCATACTTACAGGCATAGCCCAGGAAGGTCATATCGTTTGCGCAGCATGTCATAGCCATTCTGCCGGGAACAAAGTATCCCGCGGGGAAGTCATTCGGACGCATGACCATGCCCGTATAAGTGATATTTTTGCCATCATACCGGTCCGGGTGCTCCATGGCATCGATATACCAGATTCCGTAATCCAGACCTTCGAGCAGAATGGGATCCTGGTGGATATCGAAAGGAAGATCTTCTTCCGTTGTCATGTCGATCTCGCCTTCGGAATCCTCAAAAACAAGGTCTGCCTTCTGGTTGATGGCCTTGACGTTGCGCTTGAAATTTACAAGGAGCTTTTCGTCGACATCGTCGCAGCGGTTGAACATGATCAGCTCGGAATTTCTGAGCTGCTCAGCGACCAGAGACCGCATATTGGTGAAAAACATGTTGAAGGTGGAGGCGTTGATCGTTGTGATCTGCTGCTCCAGACGCCAAGCTTTGGGGATCTTGAACTCGCGGAAATCCCACATACCGTTCCACTCGATCAAAACACGCTCGGGGCGGTGCTTCTTTTCCAGTTCCATCAGGCGGGCTGTGGTAAACTCTTCGAGATCATCGATCACTTCCAACACGGTGTCGGTCTGCTTGAGCAGTCCTTCCCGGTATTCATCCTCTCCTTCTTCGCAGAGGATCAGAAGGGTCGTACCCTGGATCTGGAAATAGGGCTGTCCGATCGTGTACGCAATAAAGGAGGTTTTCCCGCTGTCAAGAAAACCGTTAATGACATAGACTGGTTTCTGTTCCACTTTTTTATTTCCCTTTAAAAAATCAAACATATCAATCAAATTTTATGATGCCGAGGTCAAAAGGCGGTTAATATTTGGTTCAATTATTTTCTCTTGAACAGTTTCTCAAGTGCTTCTTCATCGAGCTTTGCACCGATTACGCAGATCTTGCCAGTGACATCGGCAGCACCTGTACGGATCTCGACTTCCTCCGGAACATAGTCGAAGTGGATCCATGTACCGTCTTTTGAAGCGACCATTCCCTTGGAACGGAGGACATACCCGTATTTTTCTTCGTTCTCAAGCTCCTTGAGGATGTGCTCGATCTCTTCCTTTGTAAATTTGGAAGGAGTCTCCATACCCCAGCTGCCGAAGACCTCATCCGCATCGTGGCCATGATGGTGATGATGGTGGTGGTGATGGTGATGATGGCCGCCGTGCGCCTCCTGATAATCATGCGTGTGGTAGATGCGGTCGCCGTCTTCATCAACGCCGTCTTCCTCTTCCTCATGGTCATGATGATGATGGTGCTCGTGCTCTTCCTCATCGTAGTCGTGGTCATGATGATGATGGTGGTGCTCGTGCTCCTCTTCATCATCGTCATGGTCGTGATGATGATGGTGGTGTTCGTGCTCCTCTTCATCGTCGTCATGGTCGTGATGATGGTGATGGTGCTCGTGCTCATCCTCATCGTCATCGTCGTCGTGATGATGATGGTGATGCTCGTGCTCATCCTCATCGTCGTCATGGTCGTGATGATGGTGATGGTGCTCGTGCTCATCCTCGTCCTCATCATCGTCATAGTCAGCACTGAGGACTTCTTCCAGAAGAGACTTCTGCAGATCGGCAGTGCCCTCAATGGTGGCAAGGATCATCTTTCCATCCAGCTCGGAGATGGGAGTTGTAATGATGGTTGCGTCCTTATTGTACTCGCGAAGAAGCTCTACGCACTCGGCAATCTTCTCGTCGCTGACCTTATCGGTCCTGGTCAGGATGATCGTGCCCGCATAGGCAATCTGGTTGTTGAAGAATTCGCCGAAATTCTTGAGGTAAACCTTGCACTTGGAAGCATCGACAACCGCGCATGCGCTGTTGAGGTGCATCTGGGTATGTTCGGAAGCGTCATTGATGGCGCGCATGACATCAGAGAGCTTGCCGACGCCCGAGGGCTCGATCAGGATGCGCTCAGGAGCATAGGTGTCCATGACTTCCTTGAGGGAAGTTCCGAAATCACCCACCAGAGAGCAGCAGATGCAGCCCGCGTTCATCTCGCGGATCTCAATGCCGGATTCCTTGAGGAATCCGCCGTCGATGCCGATCTCACCGAATTCGTTCTCGATCAGGACAACCTTTGTGCCTGCCAGAGCATCTTTGAGAAGCTTCTTGATCAATGTCGTTTTGCCGGCACCAAGAAATCCGGAAACAATATCAATTTTTGTCATTTTGGTCCCTCCTGTTCTGCCTTAAAGCCGAACATGATAAAACCGGCCGATGTTCCCGCCGGTCTCACGCTCTGTGCAGAACGATATATGAAAAATATTATAACTGGCGAATCGATATACACCCTTTCTGCGGATTCTCATCAGAGAGCAGAAAAAAACAAATGTGTATGGAAGAAAAAGATAAGCAGAGCTGTAAGCCGGGTTCTGTCTTGGATGATCATCTATCTTGGACTGCCGTTGCCGACAGCCTCCAGCGACCTACCTGAGAACGGACCGGGCCGGCCCATAGTCCTCGTCTTGGTCTTGCTTCGGATGGGGTTTACATGGCTCTTTGTGTTACCACAAAGACGGTAGTCTCTTACACTGCCTTTTCACCCTTACCGGCAGGACATATGTCCTGCCGGCGGTATATTTCTGTTGCACTGGCCTGGGAGTCACCTCCACCGGACGTTATCCGGCATCCTGCCCTGTGAAGCCCGGACTTTCCTC
>JBGUPU010000036.1:0-55413 GCA_045130475.1 Lachnospiraceae bacterium | reverse complement strand
TGGGCTGTTCGCCCATTAAAGCGGTACGCGAGCTGGGTTCAGAACGTCGTGAGACAGTTCGGTCCCTATCCGGCGCGGGCGTAAGATGTTTGAGAGGAGCTGCCCTTAGTACGAGAGGACCGGGGTGGACGGGCCGCTGGTGTATCTGCTGCGCCGCCAGGCGCAAAAGGCAGGGTAGCCAAGCCCGGCAGGGATAAACGCTGAAGGCATCTAAGCGTGAAGCCCCCCTCAAGATGAGACATCACAAGACCCCTTGAAGACCACGAGGTGGATAGGCGCGAGGTGGAAGTACGGCAACGTATGGAGCTGACGCGTACTAATAGGTCGGTTGCTTATCCTCAGTATTCTTTAAGAATGCGGGCTTAAGCAGCGTCAAGATTTCGCGGAAGTTTGATAAAAAAGTTTTCTATTCAGTTTTGAAGGTATGGACAAACGCCGAAAGGTGTGATATAATCCAATCTCAGTGACGCGGAATAGTCACAAAGAGTAAGGCCTGGTAGTTCAGTTGGTTAGAACGCCGCCCTGTCACGGCGGAGGTCACGGGTTCGAGTCCCGTTCAGGTCGCTTATTTTATGCTCTGAGTTTTTCAGAGGGTAAAATTAACCGGGGTCTTAGCTCAGCTGGGAGAGCACCTGCCTTACAAGCAGGGGGTCACAGGTTCGAGCCCTGTAGGCCCCACTCTTTTTTAACCGGTTGGATTTTGCCGATGTGGCTCAATTGGCAGAGCAGCTGATTTGTAATCAGCAGGTTATCGGTTCGAGTCCGATCATCGGCTTTTAAAAATTATTATGGATGGGTTCCCGAGTGGCCAAAGGGGGCAGACTGTAAATCTGTTGTCGACGACTTCGGTGGTTCGAATCCACCCCCATCCACTAAATCGTCAGAAGAAATTCATTTCAATATGGCGTCTATAATGACGCGGGGTGGAGCAGTCTGGAAGCTCGTCGGGCTCATAACCCGAAGGTCGGAGGTTCAAATCCTCCCCCCGCTACTATGCCCAGATAGCTCAGTTGGTAGAGCAGAGGACTGAAAATCCTCGTGTCGCTGGTTCGATTCCGGCTCTGGGCATGTTTTTTTTGTCCTATGCAGAATAGTTCTGCATAGGTTTTTTTTATCTCAGCGGGGGATTAAAATTAGTGAGCAGGGCTGACCAGAGAGCTTTGAAATGGTTGCCAATCAGCCCCTTTCTATCATAAAATAGATAGTTGAAACGGGATTTGATAAGCGTCTGTTTTTTACTGATATACGGTATTACGGGAAAATGATTTATGGAGAATAAAGATACTATGAACCAAACAGAGAACCAAACAGAGATGGCTTCCGCAGCTGAAGAGCAAGCTGTCGGTCAGGAAACTGCTGTAAAAGCAGTTCACCGCAAGTGGTATGTGCGGTTTCTGTTGTGCTGCATTTCTTTTGCAGCTGTTTTCGGAATTATAAATCTGGTTTATTTCAGGCTGGGGATGGAACCCTTCGGCACGAAGTCGGTTGCCATTGACGACGCAAGGATCCAGTACATTGATTTCTTTACGTATTATGTCGATGTATTGCACGGGGTGCGGTCACTGACCTATGATTTCAGCAACATGCTGGGCGGAAGTTCGGCGGGTATGTTCAGCTATTATCTTGCGTCCCCCTTTAACCTGCTGCTGTATTTTTTCGGCAAAGAGGGTGTTTACCGGTTTTTCAATGTTGCGGCTGCACTCAAGCTGGCAACTGCGGGAGCAACGTTCTCATGGTACCTTCAAAGGAGGTTTGCCGACAGGATCAGGCCGGTCTTTGTTATTGCTCTGTCCATGGGTTATGCGCTGATGCAGTATCAGGTTGCGCAGAGCAGCAATATCATGTGGCTTGACGGCGTTTATATGCTGCCGCTGATCCTGCTGGGAGTATATGAGGTGCTGAACAGGAAAACTGTTTGGCGTCTGGCGCTGGCAGTGACCTTCTGCATTTTCTGCAACTGGTATATAGCCGGTCTCAACTGCCTGTTCTCTGGAATCTGGTTTGTGTTTGAGTTCTTTTTCCGGGATGACTTTATGTCGGACAAAAGGTTCAGGACTCCGGCTGTTCCGGACCGCAGATACAGCGGAAGCCGCAGACGCCTTTCCCGTCCGCAGCTACTGATCACCGAGTTTGTGGTTTCATTTTGCAGGTATGTCTGGGGAATGGGGCTCGGTGTAGTCATGAGTTCCGTTATGTTCCTTCCCGCCATCAGTGCGATGCGCCAGGGAAAGGGACAATATAATGATGTCGAAGTACTGATGCAATTGAGCGGCGACCTTCTTTCGTCTCTGCGCGGCTACGTGATCGGAACGACGAGTTCACGCGGCTTTGCGGCTCTTTTCTGCGGAAGCATTGCGGTTTTCGCTGCCCTGGGCCTTCTGTTCTCGGGAGCCTTCAGGATTCGGCAGAAAATTGCGTATCTGTGCCTCCTGGGGGTCTGTTTCCTGATGCTGCACTGGGAGCCGGCGATGATGCTCTTCTCGCTCATGAAGCGGGCGGACAGCTATTGGTACAGATATAGTTATATGGTTTGTTTTGCGCTTCTTTTCGGCGCGGGGGCCTATTTGAGCCGGGCGGAAGAGGACCGCTGGTCGAAGGTTTTTGTGATCCTGCTTTCCATTCTTTATGCAGTGGGAATTGTGAAGCTGAACGGGGTCGGGAACGCGGATTTCGCGGAACACGGCATAGCGGTGGCGGCGCAGTACAAAACTTTGTTTGCAACGGCCGGCGCGTCAATTGTACTGGCTGTGCTGACGGTGCTGATTACTTCGCTGGGATCCCGGGCCGGTGACGGCGCAGGAGGAAAAGGATCCGGAGTGAGCATGGTCGTAAGGCTGGCGGCAGGTATTCTGCTGCTGGTGATCACGGGTGCGGAACTTGGGGCGAATGCCCTGATCTTCTGGACAAGCCACTCCGACAACTCGCAGGCGCTTTATATGGATTATTCGGAAGGTATGCAGAAGCAGCTGTCGCAGCTTCGCACAGCAGACGGCGGATATTACCGGATCGCCCAGGACAGAACGCGCTGGCACTATGAGGACGATCTGACGTCCTATTTCAATGATTCGCTGGCACAGAATTACTGGTCCAACACAGCCTACACATCCAGCCCGGACAATACACAGCTTTCCCTGATGTGGAGGCTGGGCTATCGTGATGAGGCGGGCTGTATGATGATCGTGCGCGATCCTGTGCTGCCCTCGGATTCTTTCATGGGAGTTAAGTATTACCTGCAGAGCACACCCATACCGGGGCTTGAACCGGTGGAAGGCGTGGAACCTTTCAACGGGCGGAGCGTCTACCGGAATCCGTATGCTCTGCCGATGGCATTTGTCTATGACGGATCGAAGCTTCCTACCATGCGCTATGACCGGACCTTCGTATATCAGAATGCTCTGTTTTCTATCTTAAGCGGGAAAGAAACAAATCTGTATACACCGCTTTCATGGACGCGGGAAAACAAGGAGAACCTGACTTATTTTGATGTGTATGTCCCGAAAGGAAATTATCTGATCTACGGGAATCTCCTCTGGCCTGAAAAAATGACGGGTCTGATGTCTATTAACGGGGCAGAACCCTTCGGATATTGCCGCTGGATGTCCCCTGCGGTCTTTATGATCAGAAGCCGCTCGGAGCAGGCGCAGTCTACTGCATCTCAGAGTCTGCAGGCAATTGCTGCCGAGGAGAAGGCGAAGGAACAGAAGGAGGCAGAGGAAGTCGCCGCTGAAACAGGACTCTCCGAAAACGGTTCTGTGACGGCTGAAGCTCCGGAGGAGAGCGAAGTTCTGGTTCAGAAGAGAGAGCTGCTGGAAGCAGCGGCAGCTTATGATCAGAAAAAGCTGGAGGGTCTGAATACAGACAGTTATGCGGATGTACGTACCCTTGTTTTCCGTCCGGAAAAGAATATCCCGTTCAGCGATTATCAGTTCTATGGACTCAATCTGGATGCATTGAAGGATGCCGCGGATACGATCCGCGAAGGAGAAGTGCCTGAAGAGAATCTGACCATTGAGAACGGGCATGTCACCTGCACGCTGGAAGGAAAGCCCGGACAGAGCTTGTGTCTTCTGGTTCCGTGGTCCAAGGGCTGGCAGGCACTCAGAAACGGCGAGCCTGTCCAGCCGGATACGGTGGCCGGGACTATGACCACCATTCCTCTGGTAAATGGAGTGAATGAAATTGAACTCACTTACCACATACCCTTCCTGCAGGAAGGAATGTATATTTCCGCTGCGGCCTGCGGAGTTCTTCTGATCGATATTCTTTACAGACTGATCTCCGGAAGAAAGAGCAGGAGATCCTGACAAACAGGAAGATAAAGCTTCAGGGCACCGCGCAGCTTTAATCATATATGTTTGTGAAAACGAGGTCATGGGCACAAGTATGAAGAAAAACAGTAATGAAAATGACGGCGGAAGAGGAAACCGGATCTACAGACTTCTGACCTCCGAGGGAATGCGGTATTTGTTTATCGGAGGATGTACGACTCTGGTAAACCTGGTGGTCTTTACCGTGCTGTGCCGCCTGGTCCATCTGGATGTCAATATCAGCAATATCATTTCGGTGGCAGTCTCTATTTTGTTTGCCTATGTTGCCAACAAGCTGGTAGTGTTCCGCTCACATTGCAGCAGCTTTGGCGAGCTTGCAGGGGAGTGCGCGCGTTTCATCGGCGCCAGACTTGCAACGATGGTGATCGAGGTAGGCGGCGTGTATTTCCTGTACAATATTATCCATCAGGATGAGCTGGTCGCCAAGCTCGAAACCCAGGTGCTGGTTGTCATAGGCAATTATTTTATCAGCCGGTTCCTTGTATTCCGCGACAGGCAGTAAGAGATCTGCATGTTCACAAGAGTTTTTTCTGTGTAGGAAAAAGAAGGATCCGGGGACCGCAGCGATGCGCAGGTTCTTAATGAGTGCTGAAGGGGAAGGGAAATGTTATTATCTATCATCGTGCCATGCTACAATGAGGAAGGAAATATTGACCTGTTCTATGATGAGACTGTAAAGGCACTGGGGGATCTGATGCCTCAGACAGAGCTGATCTTTGTAAATGACGGCAGCAGGGACGCCACGATCACAAAGCTTCGGGCCCTCTGTGAAAGAGCTGAATACCGGGTGCGTGTAGTCAGCTTCTCACGCAACTTCGGCAAAGAGGCTGCGCTCCTGGCAGGTCTGCGGGCGTCGACGGGAACGTTTACATCGATCATAGATGCGGATCTGCAGCAGAAGCCTTCTTATATTGTGGATATGCTGGAGATATTAAATGAGCACCCGGAATATGACGCTGTGGCCGCATATCAGGAGGAGAGGAAGGAAGGTTTTCTGCTCTCCTTTTTCAAAAAGTCTTTCTATAAAGTGATCGACAGCCTGACAGATGTGAAGATCATGCAGGCTGCCAGCGATTTCAGGCTTCTCAGAAGACCGGTGGTGGATGCGATCCTGTCACTTCCGGAAAAATGCCGTTTTTCCAAGGGAATCTTTGCATGGGTGGGATTTGAGACCTATTACATGCCCTATGTGGTGGAGGAACGCGCCAGCGGCACATCGAAGTGGAATTTCTGGAAACTTTTGAAATACGCATTTGACGGCATTTTCGCCTTTTCCAACAAGCCGCTGATCATGTCCTCCATTGCGGGACTCTTCATTTTCGCACTCTCCGTCCTTTATCTGATCATTATTGTAGTGAAGACGATCCTCTGGGGGGATCCTGTTGCCGGATTCCCGACACTTGCCTGTCTGATCCTGATGCTTTCGGGAATACAGCTTCTGAGTGTGGGTATTCTGGGACAGTATTTGGCAAAGAACTACACAGAGAGTAAAGAGCGCCCGGTCTTTATCATCAAAGAAGAGCTGGATAACGGGAACATGGGTACAAGTATGCACGAGCCGTGAACCGGGCAGAAAAGAAACAAGTTGATACAGATTTCTATATAGATAACAAAAACTCCGGAGAGCACCGCAGGCCAGGCGGTACACACCGGAGTTTTTCTTTAACTTCAGCAGATGCAGTTATGCGGATGCAAGATTCCGCACCATATGTGCGACAAGCTTTGCACAGTTCTCTGCGGCATGGTGCTCAAAAGTCTCATAGGAGACATCTGCCTCTTCGTCCGCCTTGTCGGAGATCGCGCGCAGGATGACAAAGGGAACGCCGTTGAGATAGGCTGTGTGCGCAATAGCAGCGCCTTCCATCTCGGTGCAGAGGGCATGGAAGGTGTCCACAATATGGTGTTTCTGCTGCGCGGTGCAGATGAACTGGTCTCCGCTTACGATGCGGCCTTGAAAAATGCCGATTTCGGGAACAGCTTCTTTGCAGGCTTTGATGGCAGCTGCACGCATGGCGGGATCCGCCGGGAAGCTTTTCAGGCCCTTCGGAGTGCCCATCTGCGGAATGACACCCGGTTCATAGCCGAAAACGGTGACATCCATATCGTGGTACATGGCATCTTCGGAGACTACAATGTCGCCGATGTTGATGTTGTGGTCGAGGGAGCCCGCTATCCCGGTGTTGATCAGGTGTGTGACATCAAAGCAGTTAATGAGGATCTGTGCACAGATTGCGGCGTTGACCTTGCCGACGCCGCTTTTTACAATGACGACCTCTGTATCTCCCAGACGCCCTACATGAAACTTCATGCCGGTTTTCTCAACGATCTCCTCAGAGGTCATCTCCTCGGTCGTGAGTTTTTTGATTTCAAGATCCATGGCACCGATAATACCGATCTTCATTGTTATGGAACCTCCTGTATGCAAATATAAGTCTTTATTCGGGGTAAACAAGATGCGCTTCATCGATTGTGTACAGCGTTCTGTCGAGGAAGCGGGATGCGAGCCAGCTGGCCATGCCGGGATTCTGGTCGAGATAGTTGCCGCAGTCCCGGGCGGCGGCACCGGGGATGTCGCCCTCGAAATCGCGGATGAATTCGTACATTTTTGTGATCAGGGGGACGATCTGTGCGGAAGTGTACTCGCCTGCGAGAAGTAAGTAGAAGCCTGTGCGGCAGCCCATGGGACCGAAATAGACGATCTTGTCTCCGTATTCCGTGTCATTGCGCAGAAAAGTGGCGCCCAGGTGTTCAATTGTGTGCATTTCGGCCGTATTCATGACAGGCTCGCGGTTAGGAGCGGTCATTCGAAGATCAAAGGTGGTGATGGCGGTGTCACCGTAGCGGTCGACGCGGGATACATAGATCCCCGGTTCCAGTAAGAGGTGATTAATGGTAAAGCTGGTGATTTTTTTCAGTTCCAAGTGTATTCCTCTCTATACTTTCTGTTTGGATTTTGTAAAATTGACTATCACATTTTAACAGGGAACCGGAGCATGTGCAATCGGCGCAGGGATAAGATGGCGCATTCACCTGCTCACACTTTCGATAAGGCGTGAATAGTAGCTGTTTCTGTGGTAAAATCATATAGATTATGTCTTTTAGGCCTGTGGGGCACAGGCCGGGGATCAACAGGAACAATCCGTAACAATCGTATTGGAGAAAACGCCTTCGCGCAGATCTCCTCCTGCTGCCGCTCCGGTGAGCGGCATGAGAGGCAAGTATGGCTTTTGAGAATAGAATTGACAGACAGGGGAACGGCACCGGAACAGAGACTTCAGGCAGGGGCTTTGGCTGGAAGGGATATTTGCTTTATTATCTGATTTATACTGCCTTGTTCTGTGTAATGGCCGCAGCTGTTTTTGTGTGGTTTTATATGGAAAAGCGCCGCTTTGTCTGGAAGGAAGACGGTGTCAGCAGGCATTATCGCGGGCTTCTGTATTTCTCCGGATGGGGAAAGGAAGTGCTGCAGAACTTTCGGGAGACAGGTTCGCTCCGCTTCCCTGCATTCTCTCTGCGTATGGAGTACGGCGCGGATCTGTATACGACGCTGGCCAGAGATGTGATCGGAGACCCGTTCAGTCTGCCGGCTGTTTTCGTGCCCGAAAAGTATCTGCTGCAATTTCATGATCTGATGATTCTGGCCAGATTCTGGCTGGCCGGCATTACTTTCAGCGCATACAACTTTTTTATGGGCAGAAAGAGCCGGATCGGTGTTTTTGCCGGCGCAATGGTCTATATTTTCAATGGGTTTACCCTGTCGGGGATGCGGTATCCCTATTTCCTGAATCCCTTCGTGTTTTTTCCGCTTCTGCTGATCGGATGCGAATTGTATTTGCGGAAAAGGAAGCCCTGGCTGTTCCTTGTCATGGTCTTTGTCACTGCGGTGAGTAATGCCGGTTTCTTTTACATGATGATGATCATGACGGTGCTCTACGCAGTCTGGCGCTCGGTCCGGATCCATGGGCTCCGTCAGTTCGGCGGCGTGATCCTGGACGGGATATCCTTTTTGTGGTACGGGCTGATCGGGACACTGCTCTCGTCCTTTATTCTTCTGCCGGTTCTTCTGCGGTTCCTGCAGGATCCGCGCACAGCGGACACGAAACAGATCCCTCTGTTATGGCCGCTGTGGTATTATCGGAATTTCATCGACAGTTTTTTGTCTGACGGATCGGCAGCGCTGGCGGAATCCTGGACCTATATGGGGTTCGGCGCGGCGGCGCTTTTGTGCGTGCTTTTTATTTTTACACAGAGGAAAAAACATTTCGATCTGAAAGCTGCCTTTATCGGTCTTACGCTTCTGTTGCTGACACCCGCTGCAGGTTATGCGATGAACGGGTTTTCCTATCCGGCAAACCTCTGGATGTGGGCCTACGCCTTGCTGATCGGAACAATGACGGCGGCAGCTCTTCCGGAACTGGCTGAGGCCGGATGGAAAAAGCTCATGGCGGGCCTTCTGCTGTTTACAGCCGTGATCCTTGTCTGTATCTGCTGGAAGTATACATTTTCAAGAGCGAGCTCTCAGTCGGTCATCTTCGGTCTGCTGGCAATGACGGCAGTACTGATCGGACGGCTCATCCTTCTGGAAAAAGAGAGGGAGCAGCTGGACTGCGCAGCGGAGCCTGTATCCGGTGAATCTGCTGACGCACAGGTTTCTGACGCGGAGGGACCGGCAAAAACACAGGCGTCAGAAACTCTGCCGGGTTCTGTCCAAAAGACAGCAGACCCTGGCAGTCTTCAGAAAAAGATCTCCCTGCGTGTACAGGCGGCGATCGCATTTTGCGCGATGCTTTCCATTGCTGCCTCTGCCTATTATAATTTTGCCCCCGACAGATCCGCGAAGGTATTTGAATATCTCTCCCGCGCGCAGATTGAAACGAGTACGGCCGCAGATGCCATGGCGGCTTCGGATGTCACAGACGGACTGTTCAGCCGTATGATCCATCTGTATGATAGGCCGGACGATAATAACAAGGATGCGCTGCCGTTCGGGTTCACGGCCAATCGATGGATCGGCCGTCAGGACTATAACAGGATGAGTATTCCGGAGCGTCAGCAGGCGCTGATGCAGGGGATCCTTCTGGAAAGGGATCCGGGAGAGGGCTATACCCAGATGAAGCCTGCCGCTTCGGAGCCTGCAGGCGCGCCTGCCGGAAACGCTCTTGTTTTCACAGACAAGAGCATACCCGTTCAGATTGAGTACAGGGGAGAGACAGTTCCCGTTGAAAGCGGAAAGAAACTTTCTTTTGAGTCTGCCGGGAGCGCCGGGAACGGCGAAGTTGTGACCGTGCGCTTTGCGGGAATGCAGGACTGTGAGACAGGCCTTTATATCCGGGGACTTCAGTATACTTGTCCGCCCGGAGAGTCCAATACAGACAGGATGAAGATTTCTGTCACCGGCTTTACAGGAGAAAAGGCTGCCGCCTCCAGGCAGATCGGCTATGCGACAGAGGAAGGTCCCCGGACAGCAGAGCAAAGGGATTTCTATGTCAATATGCGCCGGCAGAATCAGCCGCTGGATCATTTCGACCTGGTGCTGGAAGAACCCGGCACGTATACTTTCGATTCGATCGAAGTGGTGAGTCAGCCGATGACAGGATATGCGGAGCAGGCTGCGGCATTACAGACTCCTTCTCTCACCAATCTGGATATTCATGAGATGGGCGGCAGCTTTGCAACAGATCGGATCACGGGTCAGATTGAAGCTGACTCACCTCAGATTCTCTGCCTGCAGATCCCCTGCACTGCTGGATGGACTGCCTATCTGGACGGAAACCATGTTGAGCTTCTGCAGGCGGACACTATGTTCAGCGCCATCCTGCTGCCGGCGGGCAGCCACGACATCGAACTGCGCTATCAGACACCGGGCCTTCGCTTCGGCACATTCCTTTCCCTGGGGACGATTGTGCTTCTTATCCTGTTCCTCGTGATCTATTCCATCGTGTCGGCGGTCCTGCGAGGACGCGAGAAGCGGTTTGCTTCGATTCCTGTGGGGACCTATGAGGCAGCAGAGAATGTGCAGACCGGAGAAAAAGCGGAAAGAGCAGGGAAAGAAGAGAGAACAGCAGACTTCGCAGAAGCTGTGACAGCGGCTGAAGAGGCGGACGGAAAAGCAGAGGATTCCGGGACAGCCTGAGGAGATTGAGAGAGAACCGGAGAACGAACCTTTTTTACTATGGATAAACACAGTGAAGTAAAGCAGAGAATGATCTTTCTGCTCTTGTATACAATTTTATTCGCGGGGGCCTGCGTGCTGGTCTTCCGCTATTTCCCGGAGGCGGGGAGGCGCATGGTGTGGAGCGGCGACGGGCTCTCCCAGCACTATGTGGCACTCTGCTACTATGCCAGGTGGGGAAAGGCCGTCCTGAAGAGTATTCTTGAGGGGCATCCTTCCTTTCCTACTTTCAACATGCACATGGGCTTTGGAGCGGACCTGTTTACGACGCTGCAGTACTATGTGATCGGGGATCCTTTCAGCCTGCCGGCAGTATTCGTGCCGCAAAAGCACATGCTGCTTTTCCACGACGCCATGATCCCGCTCCGCATGTATCTTGCGGGAATCTGTTTTGACGGCTATTGCCGGAAGATGGGACATGATCATTTGGCTGCCAATCTGTGCGGCGCGCTGATGTATGTGTTCAGCAGTTTTGTGCTCTTCGGCATGCGGCATCCCTATTTTCTGAATGCCATGATCTGGTTCCCTCTGCTGCTCATCGGCGCGGAGAATATTTTCCGCGGCAGAAAGGGCAGGCTGTTTACGGCAGCGGTTTTTCTGTCCTGTATCAGCAACTTTTATTTCTTCTACATGCTGGTGTTTTTGACAGTGATCTACGTCGTATGGCGGGCTCTGAGGATCTGCCTGTTTCCCCGTCTGCTGAAGACAAGAGGGGCAGAGACTGATCGGGAGACCGGTGCGGGAATAGGGCATGCTTTCCGGGAAATCGCTCTGTATGCGGGAAAATTTCTCTGGCGGGCTGTCCTGGGAACAGCAGCCGGCGCGGCCTTCATGCTGCCGATCCTGCTGCGTTTTGCGGGGGATCCCAGGGCCTCGGAAGGCGTCGCCTACAGCATGCTGTATCCGGCGGAGTATTATAAGGGATTTCCTGAGTCCTTCGTCGGCTTCGGGACAAAAGTTGTCCTGTCCAACTGGACCTGCATGGGAATGGGCGGAATCGGCCTTCTGGGGGTTCTGCTCCTGTTTTTCGGCAGCAGGAAGGATCCTGCTCCTGCGAGCGGCCGTGAAGAGGCCGGCGGCAGAAGCAGGGGAGCTCTTACAGCAGGGCATCCGGATCTGAAGATCGCCTTCTGCGTCATGGTATTGATGCTGCTTCTTCCTGCGGCGGGCGCCGCACTCAATGGCTTTACCTATCCGGCCAACCGCTGGGGCTGGGCATTCTGCATGCTGACCGCCTATATTGCAGCCGTGATGCTGCCTGCACTGGGCAGGATCTCTGCCGGCAGGATGGCGCTTGTGCTGCTCTTTATGTCTGTTTACGCGGTGATCTGCGCTTTGCTGGAGGCGCGCAGGAGTGTCATCCTGGAGATCATGCTGGCGGCGGCCGCGGCGGCAGTTGTATGGACTGCGGAGCAGCTCATCCGGGGAAAGAGTAAAGAAGGCGGAAATGTCCGTGTCAGGCAGGCGGCGTCTGCAATATGCGGAGGCCTCCTGATCGGAACCGTTTTTCTGACCGCGGTATTTCACGGGTTTATCTGCTTTTCGAAAGGTGTGCGCAACAGCGGGACGGCAGACTACCACACAGATCAATATATTTCCGGGATGATGGCTTCAGATGCCTTCGGGATGAGGAGTCTGCTGGGGAATGAACCTTTTTACAGATATTCCGGCAGAAATATTTCCAACAACATCGCGCTCCTGAATGATGTGTCGGATACCCAGTATTACTGGAGCCTCTCCGACAGCCATATTGAGCGTTTTTTCACAGAGACCGGACAGTATAACGGTATGGTGCATCTGTTTGACAATCTGGATAACCGCACTATGCTGGATGAGATCGCGGGTGTCGGCTATTATAAGCGGGGGGATGGGTCTCTCCTTCCTTTCGGTTATGAGAAGATGGAAGGGATGCACTTCGATAACCGCGAACTGTTTGAACAAAAGGGAGAAGAACCCTTTCCGGTCTTCAGCTTTTCTGTTTACAAAAATCAATATACTCTTCCGCTGGGATTTACGGCAGACCGTTATCTGACCAGAGAAACCTATGATTCACTCTCGATCCCGCAGCGCCAGGAGGCCCTGATGCAGGGAATCCTTCTGGAGGATGAGGGAGTCGGCATTGTGACAGGGCAGCAGGGCGGCTCTGAGGAGTCCGCCGGTTCAGGTCCTTCAGCGGATGCAGGGGATGCTGCTGATCACGTGACTGTCGCGAAGACCGGAATCGTCGAGGCGGCACTTTCCTTCACAAGTGAGGAGATTCCCTTTACGGCAGAGGCGGAGGACGGCCTTGAGATTGAACAGAAAGCGGACGGCAGCATACAGGTGACCGTCAATGATTCAAAGGCAGTCCTGCGTCTGAAGGCAGAAGACGAGGAGAGGCTCTCGGACGCGGAAATCGGTGTTCTTCTCACAGGAATGGAGTACGGGACGCCGGAAAACGGTCCGCAGGAAGACAGTCAGTATGCCAATACAGACCCTGTCACGATCCATATTGTCGCAAAGCGGAATGACAAGACGGTTTCCGACAGGGAAGTAGAATATACGCTTGCCGACAATCCGTGGAAGACGGGCAGAAGTGATTTTTTGAGCAACTGCGGTTATACAGATTCTCCTTTGTCCGGACTTTCTATGAAGTTTTCCAGAAAAGGGGTCTATAGCTTCCGCCAGATGAAAATTATCCGTCAGCCCATGGAGGAATATCCGGCGCAGGCACAGGCTCTTGGGAAATATGGGCTGGAGGAGCTGGATCTGCATGAACTTCCGGGAAGCGGGGCGACCGACAGGATCACCGGCCGGCTGACGATACCGGCCGGGAGGATATTGTGTGTGCAGATTCCTCCCTGTGACGGTCTGAAGGCCTATGTGGACGGAGAGGAAGTGCCGCTTCTGGAGGCGGATACCATGTTCAGCGCGATGGCAGTGGGAGAAGGAAGGCATGAAATAGAGCTCCGTTACCGGACGCCCGGACTTGCAGCCGGGACAGCGATCTCCGGGGCAGCGTTCCTGATCTTTATTCTGGAGACGCTGGCCGGGCTGGCCCGGAAAAAGAAGAAAAAGACAGACAGATAAGATAAAACCGCACTGAAGAGGAACAGAAAATGGGTGATCTGATCAGTATTATCGTACCCTGCTATAATGAGGAAGCGTCTCTCCGTCTTTTTCACGAGGCCCTGAAAAAAACGGAAAAGACGATGCCGGACTGCAGGTTTGAAATCCTTCTGATCAATGACGGATCGAAGGACAGGACGGTAGAGGTCATGCGCGAACTGGCGGCGGAAGATCCGGAAGTCAGCTATTTCAGCTTTTCCAGGAACTTCGGAAAAGAGGCGGCCATGTATGCGGGTTTCTGCAATGCACGCGGGAATTTTGCGGCAGTCATGGACGCCGATCTGCAGGATCCGCCGGATCTGCTGCCGGAAATGTATCGGATCATCAAGTCCGGTGAGTATGACAGTGTAGCTGCGCGGCGCGTGAACCGTGAGGGGGAACCTCCGATCCGGAGCTGGTTCGCACGAAAATTCTACCAGCTGATCAACCGCATCTCCGAGGCGGACATCGTGGACGGCGCAAGAGATTTCCGGCTGATGAAAAGGGAGATGGTGGACGCGATACTCGCGATGGGGGAATCAAATCGTTTTTCCAAGGGCATTTTCGGGTGGATCGGTTTCCGTACCTGCTGGATGCCTTACAAGAATGTGGAGCGTGTCGCCGGAGAGACCAAGTGGAATTTCTGGGGCCTGATGGGATATGCAATAGACGGGATCGTCAACTTTTCCCATGTACCGCTTGACATCGCTTCCTGGTTCGGGATCCTGATGACCTTGGTTTCTTTCCTGGCAATCCTTTTCATTGTAGTGCGCAAGCTCCTGTTCGGAGACCCGGTTGCCGGCTGGGCGTCCACAGCCTGTATCATTACATTCATCGGCGGCATACAGCTTCTGTGCCTTGGGATAATAGGAAAATATCTCGCTACGGTTTACCAGGAGGTCAAAAAGCGGCCTCACTTCATTATCGGTGAAACGAGCAGGGAGGACGCAAAGAAAATAGGATAAGAGAAAGAGCATATTTTCTTTGTACAGGCGCGGTATGACCGGGTGAATTCAGGACCCGCCCGCCGGCCATACATTTGTATCTGGGATGGAGTAGTAACATTTATGACTTTTCGAAAAAGACTGATGGTCACTTTTGCCACGGTCATTGTAGTACCCATGCTCCTGTTCGCACTCTCATTCATTGCGCTGGGCAACTATCTGATCGGTGAAAAGGGAGAACTGAGTGGTTATACGTCTATTGTGGGCAATTATGACACCTTTGACCTTTACGCCGTACAGGCATTTCAGAAGGCAGAGTACAATACGGATAAGCTGCAGAACGTGGACTTTCTGGCCGCACTGGCATCTGAGCTCCGCGACAGGAATGTCTATCTTGTTGTGAGGAGGGATGACGGGCTCTACTATGCCAGTAACGAGACCATGGCGGCGAATGATCTTGGATATCTGCCCGCATGGAAAGGGGAGGAAGAGGTATCTGTTTCCGTGCAGCAGAATCAAATGATCCAGGCGGGCAGACGCAGCCTTCTGGTTCGGAAGCTGGACTTTGTTTTTCCGGACGGCGCGAAGGGAAGCCTGTTTATCGTCATGCGCATCATGGGGCTCATCTCCGGAAAATTTTTGAGCGGCCTGCTTGTTTCCATGCTGACGACACTGGTATTCACGGCCTTTCTTCTGACCAGATGGCTGGAGAGAAGTATCTTCACACCGATCAGCGCGATCAATATCGCGATGAACAATATCAGGGATGGAAACTTTACCTATACACTGTCCACAGGTGAGGAAGGCGAGATTGGTGATCTGTACCGGAATTATGAGGACATGCGCCTGCGCCTCAAGGAGTCCGCGGATGAGAAGCTGGAGAGGGAAAAGCAGAACAGGGAGCTGATCAGTAATATTTCCCATGATCTCAAGACTCCGATCACATCCATCAAGGGTTATGTCGAAGGCCTGATCGACGGCGTGGCCAATACGCCGGAAAAGCAGGAGAAATATATCCGCACGATCTACAACAAGGCCAATGATATGGACCGTCTGATCGACGAACTGACACTGTATTCCCGTTTTGAGAGCGACCGCATTCCATACAATTTTCACCGTCTCAATGTCGGTGATTATTTCGGCGACTGTGTGGAAGAAATCGGAATGGACATGGATTCCAGAGGGATCGAGCTCAACTATACAAACCTTGTATCTCCCCAGACCAGAATTATTGCCGATCCGGAGCAGATGAAGCGTGTGATTAACAATATTGTGGGAAATAGTGTAAAATATATGGATAAGGAGAAGGGCAGGATCGATATCCGGATTCTGGATGAGCACGACAGTGTCCGCATAGAAATCGAGGACAACGGCAAGGGTATTGCCGCAAAAGACCTTCCCAATATTTTCGACAGGTTCTACCGGACAGATTCCTCCCGCAATTCCGCCCAGGGCGGAAGCGGTATCGGCCTTTCCATTGTCCGCAAGATCGTTGAAGATCATGGCGGATATATCTGGGCGACCAGCCGCGAGGGCGAGGGTACCTGTATGCACCTGGTGATCCGCAAATACCTGGAGCAGGAAGATGACCTGGTGGATTCCATGCAGGATGAAATCATCTGATCCCGCCCGCCGCTTTACTGTATACATGATTTCAGCTAAAAAAGGAGCAGCCGATGAGCAGAATATTGATCATTGAAGATGAAGAGGCAATCGCAGACCTGGAAAAAGATTATCTGGAACTCTCCGGATTCGATGTTGAGATTGAGACGAGAGGCGACCGCGGTCTCACTACGGCCCTGCAGAAAGAATTTGACCTGATCATACTGGATCTGATGCTTCCCGGCATCGACGGCTTTGATGTCTGCCGCAAGATCAGAGAGAAGAAGGACATTCCGATCCTGATGGTGTCCGCGAAAAAGGACGATATCGACAAGATCCGCGGCCTTGGCCTGGGCGCGGATGACTATATGACCAAGCCTTTCAGTCCCAGCGAGCTTGTCGCCAGGGTCAAGGCGCATATGGCGCGCTATCAGCGCCTGGTCGGAGCCGGTCAGAAGACCAATGATGTCGTGGAGATCCGCGGCCTCAAGATCGACAAGACCGCCAGACGTGTCTTTGTAGACGGCACGGAAAAGAATTTCACGACCAAGGAGTTTGACCTGCTTACATTCCTGGCAGAGAATCCCAACCACGTCTTCAGCAAAGACGAGCTTTTCCGCCGGATCTGGAATATGGACAGTGTCGGAGATATCGCCACGGTGACGGTTCACATCAAAAAAATCCGCGAGAAAATTGAATTTGATACATCCCATCCCCAGTATATTGAGACCATCTGGGGTGTGGGCTACAGGTTCCGTGCATGAGCAGAAAAGCAGAAAAAGAGGGCAGGGCGGCCTCTTCCCGCCTCGATAAACTGCTGTCCCAGGAGGGCCTGGGCACCCGCAGCGAGATTGGGAAGGCCATCCGTAAGGGGAGGGCCTCTGTGAACGGCGTCATCGTAAAAGACCCCGGTCTGCGTGTGTCCGAAGAGGACCTGATCCTGTTTGACCTAAAACCGGTCTTTCAGAAAAGCCATGTCTACTACATGCTCAATAAACCTGCGGGCGTGATCTCTGCAACGGAGGATGGCCGGGAAAAGACCGTGCTGGATCTTTTGCGGGATCCGGCATGCGCAGTGACCGCAGCCCCGGATGCTGTCGGGGATATAGCTGCGGCTTCCATTCCGGAACCAGTGCTCCGCAAGGGGCTTTTTCCGGTGGGAAGACTGGATAAAGACACGGAGGGACTGCTGCTGATCACCGATGACGGCCGGCTGGCCCACAGGCTTCTGGCACCCGGGAAACATGTGGACAAGACCTATTATGCTATCGTGAGCGGCAGGGTCACCGAAGAAGACATCAGGGCATTTGGAGAAGGCCTTGATGTGGACGGGGAGTTTAAGGCAATGCCGGCGCTTTTGCGCACCGATCCTGAGGCGGACAGTGCCTGCTCTTCCCTGATTCCAACGAATTTTCGTGCTTTTTTACCCGAAGAAGTCACACAATTTTCGCAGACGCTTGTTACTATAAGAGAGGGAAAATATCACCAGATCAAGCGTATGTTTGCGTCCCGGGGAAAAGAGGTCCTGTATCTCAAGCGTCTTTCCATGGGAGCGCTGTACCTCGACGCATCTCTGGCGCCGGGAAAGTACCGTCCGCTGACGCAGAATGAGCTTGATCAGCTTTTGGATTATCACAGCTGACAGACTGATAAGGCTGCTGCTTTATCTTTCTGAGACTTAATCGGAGGTGACCTGCATGCGGGGGTCTTTCGTTTATTCATATAAGTTTGTGTACAGAAAACTCTGCGCGCTTGCTTCAGTTCTGTTGGTGCTGTGTCTCCTTGTTTCCTGCGGCCCGGAGCCGGGGACGGAGCAAAACAGCAGCCTGCCGGGCACTGCAGAATTCTTTCCTGAACAGGATCCCGGAGACGGAAAAGGCGGAGAAGACGGATCCGCGGGCTTTACCGGACATACTTCTGGGAAGAGCGATGCTGCATTTGCAGGGGAATCCGCCGGAACCGGACTGACCGCCGCGGACGCAGGGCGAGCAGCCGGGAACATGGCTTCTGCGGGAGCCAGTACCGGAGCGGCTGCAGAGGACATGTTTGCGCATCCGATCCAGGGCGTGATCACGCAGGCAGATGCGCAGACGCTGGAGGAACTGCAGGGATATTTAAACGAAGACAGCAGTTATGGCTTTCTCCTTTCCTCCTATGACATACCGGAAGAGATCGATCTGAATCAGGTGTTTTATTCCGGAGCAGGCTTTGAACAGGAAAAACTGACGGAAAAGGAAGAAGAACTCCTGCTGGCCCGTATTCCGCAGGAGGAGATCAGAACACCGGTCGTCAAACTGAAAGAGGAACAGATCGAAGAACTGCTCAGGCAAAAGGCGGGAATCACATATGATGAAGCCGGACGCCCTCTGGAGAAGGCGGACGGATGGGCACATATTGGAAGATATAAAACCTGGTATGCCCTCCGGGGCGATACCAACCGCCGGTATATAAAATGTTCGGACGCCTGGCAGCAGGGAAATCTGTATATCATCCACTATCAGCTGATGGAGCAGGCTCCGGAGGAAATGGAAGACAGTGCGGAGACCGCTCTCTACAGGCCGACTTATGAAGTACAGCTGCAGAAGACAGAGAACGGCTATCGCTTCTGCTACAATGTTGTTTGGACACAGAAAAACCTGATCGAGGCACAATCCTATCGGGCGGAGCTCAAGCCGGCGGGCGAAGTGTTTTTTGCCCCGTATTATCCGGATACGGATAAGGACGAGAAGGCAGATGTTACCTTTGTTCTGGAAAAGGACAGAGCGGTGCTTGCAATTCTTGATCCCATGGAGGCGGCCAACATCCGCCGGGACCGCATTTTTGCGGGCGTGGATGCCGTTGATTTTACAGATTACAATCAGGACGGATATACGGACATCCTGACGATCTGTACCTATACGAAAATCTCTGAAGATGGCAGAAAATCCGGAGAGCTTCGTGAGGCGAGGGTTTACACGGGACAGGGAGATCGTGTACCTTTGCTGGACGGGAAAAAGACAGAGGCGGTCAACAGGGATGTTGAAGTGCTCAATATCACCAATGCAACCGAGTATCTGACAGGGAGATCCGACGGCAAAGCAAAGAAATACAGCTCATGGAAAGAGGCCTATGCAGACCACATTGCAGGGATTGCCGAGGATGAATACGAAGGGTTCGGGTTGATCTATCTCAATGATGACCGCACTCCGGAACTCGTCCAGCGGGGCGCGACGTCTGCCAAGGGAGCGACCATTGTTGTCTACCACAACGGCACACTGGAGGAAACATGGCTGAACCGCCGCGATTTCCAGTATCTGGAGTATGAGAATCTCCTGTACAGCCCGTCCGGTGCGGAAAACCTGCATTTTGATACGATCTACAGCATCAGGGGCGGAAAACTCAGTATTTCCACGCAGGGGTATTACGGCAACAGCAACTTTGCCCGTGTCCGCTTTGATCAAGACGGAAAAGAAGTCCGGGACTATTTCTGGGAAGGCGGTCAGGTATCAGAGCGCGGATATCTGGACGGCATCAGCTTCCTGTTTGACCAGTCCAGAGCAAAGACTTGTCAGGGAGACCAGCTGCTGACAGCTGCGGAGCTGAGGGAAAGACTGAAGTGAGCCGGTCCCGGGCAAAAAACAGTAACTCGTTGAGAAAGGATATATACAAATGAGAATCATCGATATTTTGAATGAGAAGGATGTTACATTGTCGTTCGAGGTGTTTCCGCCCAAGACCGAGGCAGGTTTTTTCACCGTGGAACAGGCGACGGAGCATATTGCCGCTCTCAGACCTGATTTCATGAGTGTCACTTACGGCGCCGGCGGCGGCACCAGTAAGCATACCACCCGGATCGCGGCAGATCTGCAGCAGAAGTACGGGACCAATGTGCTTGCCCACCTCACCTGTGTCTCTTCCACGAAAGAGACTGTCAGGAAGATGATCGAAACATACCGGGAGAACGGAATTCAGAATATCATGGCTCTGCGCGGCGACATTCCGGCGGAAGGAAGAACCGTATTTGACTACAATCACGCATCGGAACTGATCTATGATATCAAGTCCATTGATGACAAACTTTGCATCGGAGGCGCCTGCTATCCGGAAGGACATGTGGAATGTGAGCGCCAGTCGGAGGATATCCTTCACCTCAAGGAAAAAGTGGATGCGGGATGTGATTTCCTGACAACACAGATGTTTTTTGACAATTCCACAATGTACAGCTTCCTCTATCGAATCCGCGAGGCGGGTATTGAAGTGCCGGTTGTGGCCGGCATCATGCCGATCACGAATCCCGGACAGGTGAAGCGAAGTGTCGCCCTCTCCGGAGCTACAATCCCCCAGCGCTTTAAAGCGATGGTGGACCGTTTCGGAGACGATCCGCTCAGTATGAAACAGGCGGGCGTCATCTATGCGGCGGAGCAGATCATTGACCTCATTGCCAATGGCGTGGGACATATCCATGTCTACACCATGAATAAGCCGGAGATCGCCGCGGGAATCCGCGACAGCCTCTCCGCTTTGTGGGGAATTACCGAACCAGAAGAGTGAAAAAACAGACGGCCTTGATACAGCTTGGCAGGAACTCATGGAGAAGAGGCCTTTCTGAAGATTTGAGATGTGTCTGATGAATGCGGGAGTGTGACAGAAGACGGGGTCTTCTGCCACACTTTTTTAAGGGAAAAGCATATGATCAAAGTTGATAAAAAGGAAATATATCGCTATCTCGGCTATCGCAGAAATACTCCGGACGCAGAAGTCTGCAGGATGGTGGACAGCTGCTTGGAGCAGCTGCAGCGGGAGGTGACACCCAGGTATATATTCCGGAAATACCCGGTGGAGAGTGTCTACACGGTTCCCGGAACGTTTGCAGAGGAAAATGATCCTGTGCAGCAGTCTCTGCAGAAAGATGAGGAGGACCGCTCTGCGGGACAGATGAGACGGGGCACGCCGCCCGGACGCAGGCCGGAAGCGGAGCCGCCGCTGCTGCGGATCGCAGGAATGGAGATCCGCAGCAGGAGTCTCTCAAGCAATCTGCGCGGGTGTGAGTATGTGTATCTGATGGCCGCAACACTGGGAATCGGGCCTGACCGGCTGATCGCGCGGGCAAGTGTCACGCACATGAGCCGCGCTGTGACTCTGCAGGCCGCTGCCGCAGCCATGATTGAGGCATGGTGCGACGAGGTGAATCAGAAGATTATCAGGGAGGCTTCGGAACAGGGACTGTACTGCAGGCCCCGTTTTTCTCCCGGGTATGGAGATTTTCCGCTGGAATACCAGCAGGATTTTGCGCAGATCCTCCGCTTGCAGAAGGAAATAGGTGTTTCTCTGACAGAGAGCCTGCTGATGATTCCTACCAAATCGGTGACAGCCATCATCGGGATCACGGAAGAGAAGCAGAAGTGCGTCCTGCAGGGATGCGAAGTCTGTGAACAGGCACCGGTCTGTGCCTTTTCCAGGAATCTTAATACATGATTGTGAAGGAGGTCATAGCCACAGGTATGACAGAAATAGTTAGAAAGCCGTTTTTGGAGCGTCTGGGAAAAGAATGGCTGTTCTTTGACGGTGGAACAGGCACCATCCTGCAGGACAGAGGCCTGAAGGGCGGCGAGCTTCCGGAGAGATGGAATCTGACCCGTCCCGAGGACATTATCGACCTGCACTGCGGATATCTGCAGGCTGGATGTGATATTTTCAACACCAATACTTTCGGGGCAAATGCCCTGAAGTTCCCCGGTCCTGCCTTGAACGAAAAAACACCGTACGGGAGTCCGGAGAAGGACGGGATAAACACGGCCGGGAATATGGACAGCGGCGCACGGGAGCACGGAGAGCTGCGGCAGATCGTCGAGGCGGCAGTGGCTCTGGCCAGGGAAGCACGGCGCCGTTCCAATCGCGAGGACGCTTACATCGCACTGGACATAGGACCCACCGGGCGCCTTCTGGAGCCTCTTGGAGACCTCCCTTTTGAACAGGCGGTAGAGATCTTCGGAGAAGTCGTGCGGATCGGTGCGGCAGCCGGTGCAGACCTGGTGCTCATTGAGACAATGAGTGACAGCTACGAATCGAAAGCAGCTGTCCTCGCCGCTAAAGAATACTGTGATCTGCCTGTGCTGATCACAAATGTCTACGACAGCAGCGGCAAGCTCCTGACAGGCGGTACAGTGGATTCCACGGTCGCCATGCTGGAAGGACTGCGCGTGGACGGCCTCGGTGTCAACTGCGGCATGGGGCCGGAGCAGATGATCCCGATCGTAAAGCGGATGACCCAAGTGGCCTCTGTCCCCATTCTGGTCAATCCCAATGCGGGACTTCCGCGCTCTGAAAACGGCAGGACAGTCTATGATGTGGACCCGGATGCTTTCGCGGGCTGGATGAAAAAGATCGCCGCTATGGGCGTGCAGGCCGTGGGCGGCTGCTGCGGAACGACTCCGGAACATATCCGGAAGACTGTGCAGGCAGTCAGAGGGAGAACAGCCGCAGGCGAAAAGCCCGCTCCGGATGCAGACGGAAACAGTGCGGAAATCAGGACAGCACAGGGGGTCCCCTTTGTTCCGAATACGAAGAAAGGCCGGACAGTGGTCTCTTCCTTCTCCCGGGCGGTGGAAATAGGCAAAAAGCCCGTCATTATCGGGGAGAGGATCAACCCCACCGGAAAAAAGAGATTCAAAGAGGCCCTGCGTGAAAATAACATCGAATATATCCTGACGGAGGGTCTCAACCAGGAGGAGAGCGGTGCGCATATTCTGGATGTCAATGTGGGGCTTCCGGAGATCGATGAACCGCAGATGATGGCGGCAGTTGTCTCCAGACTCCAGAGCATTCTGCCTTTACCGCTGCAGATCGACACTTCGGATCCGATTGCCATGGAGCGCGGAATGCGCCTCTACAACGGCAAGCCCATGGTGAATTCGGTAAACGGCAAAAAAGAGAGCATGGAAGCTGTTTTCCCTCTGGTCAGAAAATACGGCGGCGTAGTTGTGGGTCTTGTGCTGGATGAGGACGGGATTCCGGAGACGGCGGACGGCCGCATTGCGATCGCTAAGAAGATTTATGAGGCTGCAGACCGGTACGGAGTGCCACGTGAGGACATCGTGATCGACGGTCTTGCAATGACCATTTCCTCTGACACAAAGAGCGCCCTGACGACGCTGGAGACCCTGCGCCGCGTGCGCGATGAGCTGCACGGTCATACGATCCTGGGTGTTTCCAATATTTCCTTCGGTCTGCCGCAGAGATCCATCATCAATGCGCATTTTCTGACAATGGCTATGCAGAAGGGCCTTTCCTGTGCCATCATGAATCCGGGAAATGAGGATATGATGTGCGCTTATCGCGCCTTCCTTGCCCTCTCAGACATGGATCCGCAGTGTATGGGCTATATTGAGGCATATGCGAATGCACAGAGAACGACCGTGACAACGGCAGCGAAAACCGGTGCTGAAAGTCCTGCAGCAGGCTCTGCGGGCGCTGCAGACGGCGGTACATCCGGAGCGTCTGCTGCCAGGACGGCAGGAGGCGGGTCACTTCAGACACCTGCCGGAATGTCTCTGGGCGACAGCATCCGCAGAGGCATGGCAGGGAGCGCTGCCGATGCCGCCAGAGTCCTTCTGGAATCGGGGATTCCCGCTTTGAACCTCATTAATGAGGAACTGATCCCTGCCCTGGACTTTGTCGGCAAAGGCTTTGAGAAGGGAACCATCTTCCTTCCTCAGCTCCTCATGAGCGCAGAGGCGGCCAAAGCAGCCTTTGAAGTGGTCAAAGAGACCATGCAGGACGAAAAACAGGAGACAAAGGGCAGGATCATCCTGGCCACAGTCAAGGGAGACATCCACGATATCGGCAAGAATATTGTCAAGGTCATGCTGGAAAACTACAGCTTCGAGATCATTGACCTGGGAAAGGATGTCGCCCCGGAGATCATTGTAGAGACGGCAATCCGCGAGAACATCTCTCTTGTGGGTCTCAGTGCTTTGATGACGACTACGGTCGTAAGCATGGAAGACACGATCCGTCTGCTCCGTGAAAAGAAACCGGATACAAAGGTTGTGGTCGGCGGCGCAGTCATGACACAGGAATACGCCGACTCCATCGGCGCCGACTGCTATGCGCCGGATGCCATGGCAACCGTCCACTTCGCGGAAGAGGTTTTTGCTCGCTAAAGTCAGACACGCTGCAGGGCCTGGAGATACAGGACTTGGACGATAATACAATATTTAATCTCTGCAGGATCCCGGACATGGAAAGCGGATCCTGCAGAGTATTTTTTTGGAATAAGCAGACAATTTGCATAAATCGATACACATATACTGAAAAGTTCACAATTGTTTCACTGATAGATGACAAAAAACCATTGTAAAATTTGATAAATGACGATAAAATAAACTTTCTGAATTAGATGATTCACGTACGGTTACAGCTGTAACTCTTAAACCGGCTTCTGTACAGGCCGGAAGTTTTTGACGGATTTCACAAGCAGTGAAAGGAGGCGCTTTGGGAAAGAAATTTGAGAAGATGTTTAAGGAATATGCCGTCTCGCAGATGGGAAGGTGTGTGAAGAATGATACGATTCCGGATACGCTTTTCCAGCATTATGAGGTAAACCGGGGCCTGAGAGATCTCGACGGCAAGGGTGTACTCACAGGCCTGACGAATATTTCTGAGATCATTTCCTTTGAGGAGAAGGACGGGAAGAGGATCCCGATTGACGGCCAGCTCTGGTATAGAGGCTACACGGTGGAACATCTGATCAAAATGTTTGCCAATGACCGGTTTGCCTATGAGATCCTGGCCTATCTGCTCCTGTTCGGAGAGCTTCCGAACGAGCAGGAGAAAAAGGACTTCATAGAGATCCTCGCAGGCGCCAGGGATCTGCCCACAAACTTTGTACGCGACGTTATCATGAAGGCGCCGACAAAGGATGTTATGAATTCCATGACCCGCAGTATCCTGACACTGGCCTCTTATGATACCCGTGCCCAGCAGACGGACCTGGCCAATGTCATCCGACAGAGCATCATGCTGATCGCGGCCTTTCCCATGCTGGCAATTTACGGCTATCACGCTTATAATCATTATGAGAACATGGAGAGCATGTACATTCACAGGCCGGATCCGGAGCTTTCCACTGCGGAGAACATTCTGATGATGATGCGCCCCGACCGGCAGTTCACGGAGACTGAGGCCAAGGTCCTTCAGGCGGCACTGCTCCTGCATATGGAGCACGGCGGAGGTAATAACTCCACTTTCACCACCCGTGTAGTCACTTCCTCCGGCAGTGATACCTATGCGACAATTGCGGCTGCCATGTCCTCGCTCAAAGGTCCCAGACACGGCGGCGCCAATATAAAGGTCATGGAGATGATGGACAACATCCGCAAAAAGGTCCGCGACTGGAATGATGACGAAGAGATTGATGCCTACCTCACTAAAATGCTCAAGGGCGTTGTCTTTGACCACAAGGGACTGATCTACGGAATGGGACACGCTGTCTATTCTCTGTCGGATCCCCGCGAGCGCGTGTTCAAATCCTTCGTCGAGCGTCTGAGTGCAGAGAAGGGACGCCAGGAGGATATGGCGCTCTACCAGAAGATTGAAGACATCGCGCCCAGGGTCATCGCACGTGAGCGCCGGATTTACAAGGGTGTCAGTCCCAACGTCGACTTCTACAGCGGATTCGTCTACGATATGCTGGGTATCCCGGTGGAGCTGTATACGCCGATTTTCGCGCTTGCACGCATCACCGGCTGGAGCGCACACCGCATCGAGGAGGTTGTCGGCATGGGCAAGATTCTGAGACCCGCTTACATGAGCGTTATGAAACGGATCGACGAACAGTAAGTTTTTTTCAGGAAGTCAAGGTAAAAGGCAGGTGACGGGACGGGACTGACTGTACCGCTTTTTGCACTGACATCATTACAGGGAGGGCTTATGGGAAAAATGAAGATTACCTGGCACGGACACAGCTGTTTTACACTGGAGGAAGATGGATATGCTGTCGTTCTGGATCCCTTTGCGGACGGAGCGGTTCCCGGCTTCGGAAACCTGCGTCTCGAGGCGGATCAGGTGCTGTGCAGCCATGATCACTTCGATCACAATGCAGTGCAGTGCGTGAAGATCCGCGATGACGGGGCTTCGAAGAAGAACCCCTTCAAGATCACGGAGATCCACTCCTGGCACGATGATGCAGAGGGCACCAAGCGGGGCAGCAACATCATCCGTATCTATGACGACGGTGAGTACAGGATCGCGCATATGGGCGATATCGGATGCCCTCCGACTGCGGAACAAAAGGAAGCTCTGAAGGGAATCGATGTCATGCTGATGCCCATCGGCGGATTTTTTACCCTGGAGCCCGAAGATGTGTACGCTCTGGTTGGGGAATTGAAACCCCGCATGCTGGTACCCATGCATTACAGGGGAGCAGGATTTGACTATGATGCGATCGCGCCTCTGGAAAAATACGCATCCCTCTGCGGCGGTGTGACGCAGCTTGAAAAGAGCGAACTGTCCCTGCCGGAGGATCTGCAGGCCGGCACAGTCGCTCTCAAGGCACCTGTAGCATGAAACAACTGAGCTGAATAAATACAGACTTATTTTGGAAGATCAGAAAAGCAACCGCTGAAAGGCGGTTGTTTTTTTATAAGTATCTTTCCTCTAAGCTTCAAATAAGGTTGGTCTGCTAAGATGGCTTCATGCACGAAGGAACAGCAGTGTATGTAAACAAGATTATTACAGAGAATGCAGATATTACTGATCCTACAGAGACAGATCAGGAAAAGAGAAAGGAAACCTTATGAAAGCGAATGAAATCAGAAGGAAATTTATATTTTTGATCACCGGAATGACACTGGCAGCGATGGTGACTTCCATGGCCGCCTGCAGCTCAGCCTCGACAGACAGCACAAATGCTTCTTCCCAGTCTCAGGCAGCTGCAGAGACAAGGGCTGAGGCTGCAGCAGAGAATACATCCGGGGAAACAGAAACCGCGGAGAATGCTGCTCAAGCAGGGGAAGGAACCGCGGCAGATGCCGCTGAATCCACTGCATCCGTATCCGTGCAGACTGGTCCCGCTAAGGAAGATATTGAGACAACTGAGACGGTTGAAAACAGTGAGGACAGCAGCCACGCGATCACAGCGGACGGCGAAGAGGCTTCCTGGTCCAACACGGCAGTCACCAAGACCGGAGATTCCAGCCAGGGCGATGAGGCGGACTTCTACGGTGACAACGCAGCCATCTTTGCGGCAAATGGAGGAACGCTCAATCTCTCCGATATGGTGGTGGAGACCGACGGCACCCATGCCAATGCCGTTTTCAGTTACGGCGAAGGAACAACCGTGAATATATCCGATTCCTACATTGAGACCAGCGGCAACTGCTCAGGCGGACTCATGACCACAGGCGGTGCAGCGATGAACGCGGAGAATCTGACCATCAATACCAGCGGCAACTCCTCTGCGGCGATCCGTTCCGACAGAGGCGGCGGCACGGTCACCGTGACCGGCGGATCCTATACGACCACCGGAACCGGTTCTCCGGTCATCTATTCCACTGCCGATATCACTGTCAACAATGCTGTGATGGAATCTGCTGCATCCCAGGGTGTCGTTGTGGAAGGAAAGAATTCCGTCACCCTCAACAACGTGGAGCTGACAGCGGACAATAATACCAAGAACAGCGACAAGTCCGATTACTATCAGGCGGTCATGATCTACCAGTCCATGTCCGGCGATGCGGATGAAGGCACTTCTTCCTTTACCATGAACGGCGGTACCCTCACAAATGCCAACGGAGATATTTTCTTTGTCAATAACACAGCGACAACCATTGACCTGACGGATGCGGAGATCATCAACAACGGCGGCGGCGTCTTCCTCAGAGCAGAAGCTGCCGGCTGGGGCAGTGAAGGCTCCAACGGAGGCCATGTGAACATGACAGCGGAAGACCAGGAGATCAACGGCGACATGGTCGTGGATGAAGTTTCCGAGCTGAATCTCTATCTCAAAGACAATTCCACCTTCACAGGTGCCGTCAACAGCGACGGCGCGGCAGGCAGTGTCTATGTGGAAATCGAAGAAGGCTCCAAATGGGTCCTGACCGGTGATTCCTATATCACAAGCCTCACCTGCGGTGCCGATGCGATCGACCTGAACGGCTTCACACTCCATGTCGGCGACCAGACCTATGAGGCCGGTACAGAATCCGCCGGCGAGGCGATTGAGTTCACACTTTCCTCCGGCAGCGGAAACGGCTCCGGTGCTCCGGATGGCAAACCCGGTGAGAACGGTGGAAAAGGGGGACCCGGCGGTGACGGCTCCACACCTCCCGAAAAACCCCGCGGCGGAAAGCCTGACGGCAAACCCGGCCGGAAAAACAGCAGCTCCGCGGATACAGCTTCGACAAGTGATACACCCGTCGATACTGCAGAGAACTGACAAGTGTGCCGCCCGGATCATTTCATGCAGATAATGACAGGGAAAAGACGGTAGACCGTTAAAAATATTCGATAAAAATAAAAGAGACAGGGATCACGGAGTTTTTCCTGTCTCTTTTGATGTCAATCATCAGTTAGTATATTCGATGGTTCCTGTTTACAGGTCGAAGGTCTTGATGGTGCCGAACTTGGTGGTCTGCGTGACGTTGTTCAGCTTGTAGCCTGCGTTGATCAGGATGTCGACCATGCTCTTGACGGAGATCTCGCCGGTCGCCTTGACGACGGCTTCGGTGCCGCGGGCTTTGGTGTGGTAGACAGCCATAGCTTCCATGTTGGCCTCGTTGTCGGCCAGGAGCTGGGCGATGCCGGCAAAGAAGCCGGGTCTGTCGTCGCACTGGAAGACGAAGCGGGTACCCTGGTGCTTGTAGCCAAGAAGATCCGTGAAGGCCTGGAAAATATCTTTCTCGGTAATGATGCCGAGCACATGGTTTTCATCATCGATGACCGGGAGAACAGAGATGCCCTCGTCCAGCATTTTCTGGGCGGCCTCTTCGATAAAGGCGTCCTGGTTGATCGTCTTGACGTCGGTGAGCATGATGTCCTCAACCTTGGTCTTGCTGAGCAGGTAGTTGAGCTCATAGATGGACAGAGAGGTCGCATTGGCGCCGCTCTTCTCGGTGACCAGACCGCCGGTTACCAGGCCGATCAGCCTGCCGCCCTCATCGACGATCGGAAGGCGGTGAAAATGACCCTTGGACATGATGTCGACAGCCTTGGAGATCTTGGTGTCCTTTGTAATGGTGACAGGTTCCTTTGTCATATGATCTTTTACGTACATACTTCCCTCCTGAAAAATCCGATAATCCGCCGAATTATCCGCCGAGATATGCTTTGCGCACGCGTTCGTCGCGGGCGAGTCCTTCGCCGGTACCCTCGAGGGTGATCCGGCCGGTCTCCAGAACGTAGGCGCGGTTTGCAATGGACAGTGCTCTTTTCGCATTCTGCTCGACCAGCAGAATGGTAGTACCTTTTTTGTTGATCTCCTCAATGATCTGGAAGATTTCCGAGACAAGGAGGGGGGAGAGGCCCATGGAGGGCTCATCCAGCAGCAGGATGGAGGGCTTGGCCATAAGGGCGCGCCCCATGGCGAGCATCTGCTGCTCACCGCCGGAAAGTGTGCCGGCAGCCTGTGTGCGGCGCTCACCCAGACGCGGGAAGGTCTGGTAGACGTCCTGGATATCCTTGGCAATCTCACCCTGGTCTCTGCGCAGATAAGCGCCCAGGATAAGGTTTTCCTCTACCGTCTGCTGGGCAAATACGCGGCGTCCTTCGGGCACCTGGGCCAGTCCCAGACCGACGATTTTGTGAGGGGGGATTTTCGTGAGTTCGGTCCCGTCAAGGCTGATAGTGCCTGCCGCTGCCTTGATCAGACCGGAGATCGCATGCATAGTGGTGGTCTTGCCTGCGCCGTTTGCGCCGATCAGGGTCACGATCTCGCCGTCACGCACCTCAAAGGAGATGCCTTTGATGGCCTCGATCATGCCGTATCGGACTTTTAAATTTTCTACTTTCAGCATATCTATACTCCATGCCGCCCCCGGCGGCTCTTTTCATGATCCGGTGGATCCGGTCAGTATTTCTTTGGTTTACTGAACAGAACCTTGCACATCAGTCGCCCAGGTATGCCTTGATGACCTCGGGATTTGCCTGAATCTCGGCGGGGAGACCTTCGGCCAGCAGCATGCCGTAGTTCAAAACATAGATGCGTTCGCAGATTCCCATGACAAGCTGCATGTCGTGCTCGATCAGCAGGATCGCGATCTTGAAATGGTCGCGCACGAAGCGGATCATCCGCATCAGATCCTCGGTCTCCTGGGGGTTCATGCCGGCGGCCGGCTCGTCCAGCAGGAGGAGCTTGGGCTCTGTGGCCATGGCGCGGGCAATCTCAAGACGCCTCTGTGCGCCGTAGGGAAGATTTCCCGCGGTGACATCTGCATATTCACTCAGCTCCATGATCTCCAGAAGCTCTCTGGACTTGCCCTCGATCTCGCGCTCCTTTGCGTAATAGCCGGGAGTGCGGAATACTGCCGAGACAGGAGAATATTTGATGTTGTTGTGATAGCCGGTCTTGACATTGTCGAGAACGGTCAGATTGTCGAAAAGACGGATATTCTGGAATGTCCTGGCGATACCGGCCTTGTTGATGTCCACAACGGTTTTGCCCGCGGTATCCTTGCCGTCAAAAAAGATGCTTCCGCGTGTAGGTGTGTATACTTTGGTGAGCAGGTTGAAGACAGTTGTCTTGCCCGCGCCGTTGGGGCCGATCAGTCCTACGATTTCTTCATTGTAAATCGACAGGTCCAGGTCATTGACCGCTGTCAGACCGCCGAAGTCGATTCCAAGCTCTTTGACCTCCAGGACAGGAGTTTTATTCTCGCTCATAACTACCTCTTACTTATATTCTGTCATTTAACGGGACGCCGGAAATGATTCATGCTTTCCTTTTCCTGCGGAAGGCGGCAGCCTTTGTCTTGAGGAATTCGTTGTTGGTGACAAGCATGATCACGATCAGGATCACGGCGTAGATCAGCATGCGGTAATCCTGCAGTCCGCGCAGCAGCTGAGGAAGCAGGAAAAGGACGACCGTGGAGATCAGTGTGCCGTTGATATTTCCGAGTCCGCCCAGCACGACGTAAACCAGGATCAGGATCGAGGTGTTGTAGTCGAATTTGCTGGCGACCATAGTGGAGTAGTTGAGACCGTACAGGGCACCTGCGGCGCCTGCCAGTGCAGCAGAAACTACGAAGGCCATCATCTTGGTCTTTGCGATATTGATGCCGATGGATTCTGCGGCGATCCGGTTGTCGCGGGCAGCCATGATGGCGCGGCCGTTTCTGGAGTAGATCAGGTTATAGACGACGACCAGGGCGAAGACCACGAGGATAGTTCCTGCCGTGAAGTTTGCGATACGCTCCGTTCCGGTGGCACCCATGGGACCGTTGATCAGATATTTGCCGCCGGGCTGGAGCTCGAAGTTGTTTTCAACAAAGGCAACCTTGAGGCCGGTGCTGTCAAAAGCAACATACAGGTTCATGATCAGGTTCATGACGATCTGGCCGAAAGCGAGCGTGACGATTGCCAGATAGTCGCCCTGCAGCTTCAGAACCGGAATGCCGATGAGGAAACCGACAAAGGCAGTGAGCAGCATGCCGACAATGATCGCCAGGATCAGGCGGGGGACCGCGGGAACAGAAGCTTTGAGCAGGCCTGAGACGCAGACGCCGGAGAAGGCGCCGACAGCCATGAAGCCGGCCTGGCCGAGGTTCAGCTCACCGGATACACCGACATTGAGGTTCAGACCGATGGCGGCGACAAGATAACAGGTCGCGGGGACCAGAAGGCCTGTAAAAAGACTGGACAGATTGCCGGTTTTGAGCAGGATCTCCAGAACAATATATGCGACAGCAACCATTGTATAGGAGATGGTCCTGGAACGATGCCGGTTGTCCATCAGGATACCGAAAATACTTTTTTTCTCTTTCATAATAGATACTCCCCTGTTTAGACTTTCTCACGGATGTTCTTGCCGAGAAGACCGGTGGGCTTCACGAGCAGGATGACGATCAGAACACCGAAAACGATGACATCGGAAAGATTCGTGGAAATATATGCCTTGGAGAGAATCTCAATGATTCCCAGCAGAAGTCCGCCCAGCAGAGCTCCGGGGATTGAGCCGATTCCGCCGAAAACGGCAGCGGTGAAGGCTTTGATACCGGGCATGGAACCCAGTGTGGGAGTGACGGTGGGATAATTGGCGCACAGGAGAACGGACGCGATGGCGGCAAGGCCCGAACCGATAGCGAAAGTAATGGAGATGATTTTATTGACATTGATGCCCATGAGGGTTGCGGCACCTTTGTCCTCGGAACATGCGCGCATGGCGCTTCCGGTCTTTGTCCTGTTGATAAAGAGTGTCAGACAGACCATGACAACCAGGCAGGTGGCGATCGTGACAAGTGTCAGATAAGAAATAGAGAGACCGCCGAATTCAAGCGCACCGGTTGAGATAATGGAGGGGAACATCTTGGGAGATGCGCTCCAGAGAAGCTGTGCGCTGTTCTGCAGGAAGTAGCTGACACCGATGGCGGTGATCAGAACGGACAGGCTCGATGCCTGACGCAAGGGTTTATAGGCCAGGCGCTCAATGACAACGCCCAGGACCGTGCAGCAGATGACGGCTGCCAGAATGCCGAGAGGCAGCGGAACAGCGAAACGCGTCAGTGCAAAAAAGGCCACATAGGCACCGACCATAATGACATCACCGTGCGCAAAGTTCAGCATTTTTGCAATGCCGTAGACCATGGTGTATCCGAGCGCAATGATCGCGTACACGCTCCCCAGACCCAGGCCGTTAACAAAGTTAGATAGGAATCTCATTGATGTAAATTTCCCCCTCTTATATGATTTGCGGCTGTTTTCTGCGCACAGAAAAAAAGCTGCGCAGATTCAGCTAACGTCCATTATAGCACGTATTGTGTGTTCGGAAAAATATAAAAAGAGAAAAAAGACGGCTTATTGGTTTCAGGAGGTGAAGGATCCGCGCCTCCGTACGTGTAAATGTAAATTGTCTGCGGACACGAAAAAAGGCCTTCCGGATTGTACAACCCGGAAGGCCTTTTGGTCTGACTTACTTGTCTGTTTTTGATTCGAAGAATCAGTATTTCTTATTCCGCTGCGGGAACATACTCGCCGTTCTCGATGATCATAGCCTTGGGAGCCTTGGTGACTTCGCCGTTCTCATTCCATGTCATGTCGGAGCCGGTCAGGCCGTTGAAGGTCATGGTGGTGAACTGATCGACCATGGCTGCGCAGATGTCTGCATTGCTCATGTCAGCGGTGATACCGGCAGCTTCGCAGGCCTGTGCCAGAGCGTAGATGCAGTCATAAGCGTCTGCTGCGAACTGGTTGGGGACTTCGCCGTTGGCGCGTGCCTTGTAGTTCTCAACGAAGGTCTTGGTCAGCTCATCCTCTGCGTTTGCAACGAAGGGGGTAAGCAGGTAGACGCCTTCAGCGAGGGCTGTATTAAAGCCTTCCACACCGAGGATACCGTCCATGCCGTCGACACCGAAGACTGTGGGCTTGTAACCCATCTTGTCGGCCTGGGTCAGGATCTGGGAAGCAGGTGTGTAGTAGATGGGAAGGAAGAGGAGATCAGCGCCTGCTGCCTGAGCGTCACCCAGCTGTACGTTGAAGTCGCTCTCTTCGCCCTTGAAGGTGCCTTCGTAGACGATCTCGAGGCCTTCGGTCGCTGCCTGTGCCTTGAAGGTGTCGAAGATGCCCTTGGAATAGGGATCATCGTTCTTGTAGATAACAGCGATCTTGGAGCCGAGGTCGGGGTGTGCTGCGATATAGGTAGCACTTCCGGAACCCTGGTTGGGATCGGAGAAGCACATCTGGAAGACGTTGCCATAAGCGCCGGTCATGCCTTCACCGTCAGCATAGATGACAGAGGGGCTGGATCCGGAGGGAGTGATCGCGAAAGTCTGGTCTTCCTGGTAAAGAGGAGAGACTGCTGCGCCGGGAGCGGATGTGACAGCTCCCAGAGAAATCTGCATGCCGCCGTCCTTCAGTGTGCCGTATGCAGTGGCTGCTTCCTCAGCATCGTGCTTGTCGTCTTCAAACTGGAGAGAAAACTGAACGCCGCCCTTTGCGTTGACTTCTTCGACTGCCATCTCTGCCGCGATCTTAACGGCGTTGCCGTAAACTGCTGCGGGGCCTGTCAGAGGGCCGCTGCCGCCGATCTTGATGGCGCCGTCAGCAGCTCCGCTCTCAGCCTCTGCTGCAGGAGCAGAGGAAGAACTGCTGGATGAGCCGCCGCCGCAAGCTGCGAGCGACATTGCCATGCATGCAGTCATGGCAACTGCCAGAGTGGTTTTCCAAAACTTTTTCATAACATGATACCTCCTGTATGATAATGGTTACCTATCACCGCGGGAACAGATGCAGGGCAGTCCCACCGTCACTTCCCGTATCATACAAAAAAGGAAGGGATCACAGTGTGCTGCCGGTCAAAGAGCAGCTCTGTCTCATGGCGATATTAACGCCTATTATAATGCGAAAGAAAGTTCATTTCAACTATGGATAGCAGAGATTCGGGGAGGAGACAGGGGACGGTTCTGTGTCTCCTCCAGAACCGTCCCCTGTCTCCTCCCTGTCTCCTCTTCTAATTCTGCACTCCGTGCTGTACAGGTTCACTGTCGAACTGCAGGGGCCGGAGCTCGTATCCGTGGTCAAGAAGCCAGGGGATGATGTATTCCATGGCTTTGACAGTATATTCCTTTGTGTCGTGGCACAGGACGACACAGGGGTTCTGATGGGGGAGCTCCTGTATGATACTGGTGACGACCATATCCATATCACCGCCGGATCCGCCGTCTCCGCTGGAAATATTCCAGTCAAAATACTGAAAGCCTTTCTGCTTCGCCTGTTTTGTCAGAAGGGTCATAATGCCCGGGGTATAATTGGCGCTGATGCTGTTGGAGGTGCCGCCTGCAAAACGCATAATATTGGTCGTGTGTCCCGTCTGTTTTTTTATGATTTCCTGCATCCTGTCAATATCTTTCCAGAAGGCTTTGTCGCTGGAATAGATTTTTGCAAAATCATGTGTGAGGGAATGAATGCCGACACTGTGTCCCGCCGCATCTTCTTTTTTGATCATGTCCTGGTAGGTGGGGAAGGAACCGGTCACGAAGAAGGTGACCTGTACGCCATAGCGGTCCAATGTGTCGAGCAGCTGCTCTGTGTATTGCCCCGGCCCGTCGTCGAAGGTCAGATAGACGATCTTGCCGTCTGCATCCGGATCATCGATGTCAATGTCGGGAAAATCCTTCCCGGACGCCTCTTTGTATCCTGTGTCATAGGGAATATCCCTGTAGGAGACGGTCAGATTGCCGGCCTTGTCGGCAACTTTGTAACAGATCCGGTCCTCCATGACCGTCCTCTGAACCTGTTCCGTTAAATCGCCGTCCCGATTATCCGATGCGGAGAAACCCTCTTCTTTGTATTCCTGCCAGGGCATAATTACATAGCCCTCTTCGTGATCCAGTGTGATGACGGGAGGGACCGTGTCTTTTCCGCCCCCGAGCAGGCGCCAGATTCCGAACAGGAAAAGACCTGCACAAAGAAGGAGAATAAGGGCTGCAGCCGGGCGCGGAAGCTGTTCAAGAAGAGTTCTTTTCCGGTGTTTTACCTTAGCGGTTCTTCGGACTGCCTGCTGTGCGGAGGCAGATCTGCGGCGCTTCTGAACTGCAGGGGAAGATGTATGGTTTCGGGTATTTCCAGCAGAACTTCTGCCGGTCCGCCTGCTTTGTGAGGGTGTGCCGGCGTCCCTGCTGTTTCGTGAGGATCTATTGTCACTCTGGCTTCTTCGGGAGGAGGCGGTGCTGTTTTGCCGCACTCGCGGTGAGGCTTTTTTTCTGCGGATCTGTGTTTGACCGGAAGAGCTGCCGGCAGTTGATTTTTTCAATGGTTTCTCCTTGAAAACGGAAAAGGAAACACGCCCGCACCCGGGTACGGACGTGTAAAAGCATTGCTGACTTTACCGGATCAGAAACATTCAGGTTCTGATCCGGTACTTGAGAAAACCGTATTCCTATGTGCTGCGGGAAACAAATGCTCCCGGAAATAAATATTTTACTTCTGTGACGCGGAAAGAAGAAGGCTGAGCAGTTCTGTGCCGTCGATGCGGCCGTCGCCGTCTTTATCCAGGGGATTTGCCGCTGCCGGTGCGGCTTCCTCTTTGCCGCCGAGGAGGGAACCGAAGATTCCGCTGCCGGTAAGCAGGGAGGAGAAAGGGCTCGCAGGTTTCTGCGCGGCAGCTGCCTGGGCAGCCTGTGCTGCATTGGCATCCGCGGCATTGGAGACGCCGCTCATCAGGCCGGGGGCCAGGATAGACAGGACCTGGTGGATCTGGTCAGTGCCCAGTCCGGTCTGTGAGGACAGATCCTGCGTGACGGCATTCTCTTTGTTGCCGAGAATGTGGTGGATGATCTTGGCGCCGTCTTCTTCATCGGCATCCTTGAGCTGCAGATCCATGCTGTTGTTGTTTTTATGCTGAGAGAGCGCACCGAGCAGGGACAGGGCACCCTCCCCGGAGGAAGCGTTCTTTGTCATATACTTGATCAGGATCGGAAGAGCAAGCATGACAAGCTTCTGGATTTGCTTGCTGGAAAGACCTGTCTTCCCTGAGACAGAATTAACAGATGATTGGGATAACATCGTCCCGGCCAATAAACTGAGCAGATTCATGAGATCCTCCCTTCAAAAAAAGAACCGATGTGTTTCAGCAGTCACAGAGAGTGAAAAGTATTGTCAATGCTGCATTTTCGCCCTCAGCGGTAAGTGCCTGCGATTTTCACTGTATTACTATTGTATAACATTTTTGACGGTATCGCGAGATTTTCCGAAGGAAAAGAAAAGTTACTGCCCATGATTCCTTTAGGTCGAGTACTGCAGCAAACAAAGCGTCGGAAAACAAAGAAAACAGGCGGATACTCTGGTATAATATGAATAGACAGCAGATAAAGAAGCCGCATCAGGGTGTTTCAGTGCAGGGGAGGGTATAAAAATGATTAATTATTCAGCAGATGTATCGAAACAGTACCATACCCAGGTCGGAGTCGGAGACGTGGGGCGCTACGTCCTGATGCCCGGCGATCCCAAGCGATGTGCCAAAATAGCCCGATACTTTGACAATGCCGAACAGGTCGCGGACAGCAGGGAGTATGTGACCTGGACCGGAACGCTGGACGGTGTGATGGTGAGCGCGACTTCATCGGGGATCGGAGGGCCTTCTACCGCGATCGCCATGGAGGAGCTGAGTCTGTGCGGCGTGGATACTTTTGTCCGTATAGGCACCTGCGGCGGTATACAGCCTGAGGTAAAGAGCGGGGATCTCGTGATCGCGACCGGCGCGGTCCGTATGGAAGGCACTTCCAGGGAATATGCCCCCATCGAATTTCCGTCTGTGGCGGACCTGCAGGTGACCAATGCCCTTATCGCGGCAGCGAAGAAGCTGGGGTTTGCGGACGGTAAAGAAACAGATCCGGTGACAGGCGGGCTAAAAGGGACAGAGGTGCCGCAGTTGGGGCAGAACGAGAAGCCTGTACTGGTTCCGGCTTATCATGTCGGCGTCGTCCAGTGCAAGGATTCCTTCTTCGGGCAGCACGAACCGGAAAAAATGCCCGTTTCCTATGAACTTCTGAATAAATGGGAGGCCTGGAAGAGATTGGGCTGCCTTGCCTCCGAGATGGAATCCGCCGCCATGTTTATCGTAGCCGCAAAGCTCCGGGCGAGAGCGGGAACCTGCCTGATGGTGGCGGCCAACCAGGAGCGTGAGAAACTCGGCCTGTATAATCCGATCGTACGCGATACGGATCAGACGATCCGCACGGGCATCGAAGCAGTGAGAGCCCTGATCAGGGCAGACCTGGGCAGACAATAAAGGGATGCGGATATCCCGGGCAGGGAGACCTTTTTTCGGATGGAGATTGCGTGATGGACGAAAAACTGATCATAGAACTTATAGAGACCGCCGCCGCTCAGCGCCGTTATTCCTATGCGCCGTATTCTGAATACAGAGTCGGTGCAGCTCTGCTTGCTAAAGACGGGAGAATTTTTACCGGATGCAATATCGAAAACGCAGCCTATGGACCGACCATGTGTGCCGAGCGCACGGCAATCTTTAAGGCAGTCAGTGAAAATGTGCGGGATTTTGAGGCAATCTGCGTGGTCGGCGGAAGAGGGGATGTCCCGTCGGACTACTCCGTTCCCTGCGGTGTATGCAGGCAGGTGATGGCGGAATTCTGCGAGCCCTCATTCAGGATCATCGTGGCAAAGGACCCGGATCATTTTGAACTTTACACATTGGGGGAACTGCTCCCGAAGAGTTTCGGGCCGGACAATCTGAAAACGGTCAGGTAAAAAAAGAAAACGGGTGAGAGGAAAAGTCCTCTCATCCGTTTTTAATCAGCCCTCAACGATCAGATAGCGGCCGTCCCCCACGGCAAATACCTCTGCTGCCGAGAAGATATCTTCCCCTTCCACATCAGTGCCCACTTCTTCAAAATACTGCCGCACTTCTCTTTTGGATTTTGCTACGACGGCAAAGCACATCTCCAGAAAGTCAGCTGCTTCCTCCGGTGTGGAGGCCACTTCTTCAGGAAAGAGCTGGAGCTGTTTTTCCAGAAAACACTCCAGAACGGCCTTGTCGTAATCAGGATGAGAGAAACCCTTGGGACTTTTCGTCGCTGTTTTTTTCTGTGCCATGATTGTCCTTTCAATGATAAGAGGTTGGCATGCAAAAGAATGATACGGATGCTTTACATCATTATATGGACGGTGCTGTCTCTTTGCAAGAAGAGGCCGTGAAAACAAGCGGACTTCTGTGCCCGCGGGAGCATGGGAGCAGGCAGATCTGACCGGGTATTTGCGATTTTACTTTACATATTTGAGCCGGCGAATACAATGAAAGGTAGAAGTGACTATATTGCAGGTGTAACCGACTGGATGAGGGGAGGATGACCATGGGAATCACGATCATCACGGATTCAGGAAGTGATATTAAGCAGGAGACCGCCAGGAAGTGGGGAATCAGAGTACTGCCCCTGATGGTTCGATTCGGAGATGAGGAATTTCTGGATGATGTCACATTGACGGCAGACCAGATGTACAGAAGGATGATCGAGTCAGGGGAACTGCCGAAGACAGGCCAGGTTCCGCCATATATTTTTGAGCTTGCTTTCAGGGACGAAGTGGGCAGGGGGAATACTGTGATCTGTATCACAACCTCCTCCGGCATGTCCGGCTGTTATCACAGCGCCTGCATAGCTGCAAGGCATTTTCCGGGAAAAGTCACGGTGATAGACAGCCTGAATGTCTGTGCGTCTCTCTATGTCCTTGTCCGTTATGCACAAGGACTTGTACGCATGGGCAGAACCCACGAGGATATTGTTCATCGAATTGAAAAGGACAAACACCGCCTTCACGTGATCTCACTGGTGGACACGCTGGATTATGTCCGCAGAGGAGGCCGTCTTTCCAGGGTTTCCACGGTGAAGGCCCTTGCAGGCAGTGTCCTGCGCATCAAACCGATCATAACGGCAGACGGGGAAGGCAAAGTCAAAATGATCGGAATAGGCAGGGGAGAGGCACATGCCTACAGACGTTTTTCTCAGCTGGTGCAGGAAACAGGGGGAATAGATTTCTCGCTGCCGGTCTGCATAGCATATTCCGGTCTCTCGGATGAAAACATGCGCAGATATATGAATAAAGAAGCGGCTTTATTTGAGGGAAAGGAAAATGAGGTGCAGGTGGTGCAGTTTGGCGCAACTGTCGGCACCTATTCCGGACCGGATGCCTTCGCCATCGGATATTTCCACAAACGGCATGAGAAGTAAGCGGAAGAAACAAAAAGGAAAAAGAAAAACGAAAAAGGCAATAGATAATGAACACAAGTCTTGTATTAATGAGCAAGCTGGTCTCAATGATGATCATTGCGGCAGTCGGACTTATGACGATCCGGATCGGTCTTCTGGATGAGAGAGACCGGCGCCAGCTGGCAAAGCTCAGTCTGTATGTGCTGCAGCCCTGTCTGATCGTCATGTCCTTCCAGATTGAACTGACGCCGGAAAGGCTGAAGGGATTCGGGCTGGCAGTGGTCTTTGCGGCGCTGATCCACTTTGGATTTATCTTTGCGGCAGAGATCCTGGAGAGGATCGGACTGATTGATGCCGTTGAGGAACTGACTATTATTTACACAAACTGCGGCAATCTGATCCTTCCGATCGTCAGTATGACACTGGGGCCGGAGATGACATTTTATGCCAGTGCTTTCCCGATCCTCTTCAACTTACTGTTCTGGACCCACGGAGTCAGCCGGATGAGCGGCGGCGGATTTGATTGGAGAAAACTTGTCTTTAATCCCAACATCATTGCACTCCTGACCGGCCTTCTGCTCATGCTTCTGCAGATTCCGATCCCGGGAGTCCTGAAGACCTCCATAGAGATGTTTTCCGATATGCTGGGACCGACATCCATGCTGGTGATCGGTATGACAATGGCAGGAGCGGACTATAAAGGAATGCTGTCCTATAAAAAGGCATGGCTGGTCATCTTTTTGAGACTGATCGGGTTTCCCCTTATGGCTGTCGCAGTCCTGCGGCTCAGCGGCTTCCTGACCCGGCATCCCGAGTATATCCCGATCCTGCGCGTGTCCTTTATGGCGGTTGCAGCCCCTCCGGCGGCCAATGTCGCTCAGGTCGCAGTCATTTATGACAAGCATCCTGCCAAGGCAGGCTTTTACAACATCCTGGGTATGCTTCTGTGCGTGCTGACCATGCCTTTGATCGATTACATTTATGCACTTGTCTTTGCTGCATAGAGTTGTCGGCAGCGGCAGCCCGAAAAACAGAACAAATCCCGTCACCGGCCTTCCCGGTACAAAATCTTTGACACTGGAAAAAGGACAAAACAGAACAATAAGAAAGCGGCAGCAGGCTGTGATCTTTTGAAGATCCGGCCTTCTGCCGCTTTTTCACTATATAAACAAATGCCGGGATGCAGTTCCGGCGGTATATTACAGGCTCCTTGCCCACAGACGGGAGAGACGTGCCCGCTCCCAGACCGGATTGTCACGGCGCAGTCTGCAGGAGGATGCCTGCCTTCCGGATTTCAATGTATGTATAGACCTGCCCCTGAAATCACACAGGGGAGATACATGCGCCGGCACCTTTCCGTACCACAGATGCGCGGAGAAATGTACTGCAGGGGAATCGTCGGGTGCCCCGGCTGCAGGAGCATCGTTTTCCTCAGAGGAAGAATCCGCTTCGCTTGCAGTAAGAGGAAACTCCGGGGCAATGGGGAGCACCGGCGATACGACTTCCATTCTGCTGTGAACGGAGAGGGACCTGATTTCTGTGAAACTTTCCTCAGGGACTTCCGCAGGGGAAAGGGGTTCATTCTGCCTGTCGGATTTTTCCTCAGGAGGATTTTTCTCCTCTACAGGGGTTTCGGCCTCGGGAACTTCCTCTTCAGTGGCTTTTGCCTCAGGGACTTCCTCTTCAGATGCTTCCGCCGGAATGTATTCCGGCTCTGTATAGGCATCTGCTTCGGATATATCGTCTGCGGGGGCAGTTTCGGAAACAAAGGCTTCAGTAACAGAAGACTCCGAAAGAGAAGAATTGTTTTCTTCTGTCTCTGTGGATTCGATCAGGATTTTTCCGCAGATGGAATCCTGGACTATGTGCACCTTCTGGGTTTTCATAAGTTCGAGGAGGATAAGGAAGGTCACAATGACTTCCTCTTTACTCTCCTGAGATTCAAGGAGAGCGCGGAAATCGGTCTGCGGATGTGCCTGCAGGTAGGCGCGGATATAAAGGGTCTTGGTATCGATGTTGACTTCTTCGCGCTTGATTTTTCCGAATCCGCTGCGGATCGGGTCGCGGCGGCTCTTTTTTCTGCGGAGGACTTCTCCGAATACGGTTTCCAGCTTTTTGAGGTCAGTGCCGCTCAGGAGCTCCTCGTAGTCGATGGGAGGCTGGTAGGTGCGCACCTCTCTGGGCAGATCCTGCCTGCGAAAATAGCGCACGCCGGCCTGCTCCCGGCAGACAGCGAGCTCCTCGGACATATATTTGTACATCTTGTATTCCAGGAGGCGGCGGACCAGTTCTTCGCGGGGATCACCTTCCTCCTCACCTGTTTCTTCGTCTCTTTCGCGGGGCAGGAGCATACGGCTCTTGATGTCCAGAAGGGTTGCTGCCATGACGAGAAATTCACTCGTGACGTCCATGTCCTCGTGGTCCATCTGATGGACATATTCCAGGTACTGGTCAGTGATCTCGACGATCGGAATGTCGTAGATGTCTATTTTGTTCTTCTCGATCAGGTGCATGAGCAGGTCCAGAGGACCTTCGAACACCGGAAGCTTTACGGGAATTGCCATAATTGATTATCCGAATGCCGCCTGTGCGGAACGGCCGATGGTGTCTTCACAAAAATACCCCGGTTTTCGGGGCAGTCTGAACTGTAACGTAATGTGCATTATAACATGAATTCAAAAATAATCATCCCTGTTTTTACATTAATACCGCCGGAAATATCGACGGACCTGAAGATTTGATGCTTTACCGGCACAAAAAAAGCCACCAGACCTGGATTCTCAAATGGAGACGCAGGTCTGATGACTCTGAGGGCTAAGAAGTCCTGAATGTGAAATGCTGGAAATCTCTCAAAACTAAGTGGTTGAAAGATTCCTTTCCGAAGGCACGATTAATCCGCAAACACTGCGGAAGCAGAGCGGACGATCGGAGTAGAAGCAGCATCTTCGTCTGCAGCGAGTTCGATGTGGTATTCCTTCCGGAACTTGTCGAAGTAGTGCTGGTAAGCTGAGCTGCGGTCCTCGTGGAGCTTGGAGAGATATTCGTGCATATCGTAGCTGTCGTGGCCGGCAACAATGACGGCGACGGCGATATTTGCACAGTGGTCGGAAACGCGCTCGCAGCCGGTGATGATATCGCTGAAGATAAAGCCCTGAGCGATGGTGCAGATCTTTTTCTGCAGGCGGTCGACATGGTTGAGCTTCATGGTGTCGCAGAGATTATCGACAACCTCTTCAAGAGGCTCGATCTGCTCCGCAAGAGAGAGATCATTATTGATAAATGCCTTGACAGCGAGGTCGGTAACTTTTTCGACTGCATCAGCCATGATGTCCATTTCGTGATCGGCGTTACCGGAGAACTGGCCGAATTTTTCATAGGCCTCCCTGGAGCCGATCGCGATGACCAGAGCCTGGTCGGAGATCAGCTCAAGGTCGGAGATGGTATGCAGGTATTTGGAAACCAGGTCGTTCTGCTCGGGGGTCATATCGCGGCCGGTGAGCTTGACGAGATAGGCACCGAGCTTATCTTCGTAATCATCGACGGCGGTCTCAAGCTTTCTGACCTCTTCCTGATGATCAACACTCAGGTCGCGGGCCATCTCAAGAGCAAGTCCGACAGCTTTCTGGGTCAGGTGTGCCATATCTTCAATGGTGATGCGGCACTGCTCAAGAGCCATGGCGGGATGCTGGAGAAGCATTTCCTCAAGATGCACAGTAGGAAGCTCTTCGTCTTCGGGCTTGAGCGGAATGAGGAAGTTTACCAGTTTCTCGATCAGACCCGTGAAGGGGAAGAGCGCCAGTACCATGAACAGACGCATGATCGTGTTGGCGGCAGCGAGGGAAAACGGATTCATGACCATTTCCATAAACGGGAAGTGTATGATGGCGTTGGCTATGTAAAAGACCAGTGCAGTGACGATGACACCCAGTGCAGTCGCGATCGGGTATACCATGGACACACGCTTGCCCTTTGCATTGGTGCCGAGCGCGGAAAGCATGACGGGCACCGCAGCGCCGACAGAGATACCCAGAAGGAGCGGGAAGGCTTCTTCAAACTGCATGGCACCGGTGACAGAGAGAGCCTGCACAATACCGACGGCAGCGGAAGCAGACTGCAGGAGCGCTGTGAAAAGCGCACCGACCAGGATGCCCAGGATCGGGTTCGACAGAGATGTCAGAACATTGGTAAACCAGGGCTGGTCTTTCAGACCGCTGACAGCACCGCTCATCGTGCTCATACCGACCATCAGGACGACAAAACCCATCAGGATATCGCCGACGGACTTGGTGGATTTTTTCTTGCTGACCGTGCGGAGCAGGATTCCGATGACTGCGACAACGCCTGTCAGTGTGGCGGTCGAGAGGAGCTTTGCAAGACCGCTTCCGGAATCGAGATAGCTCAGACAGATGACCCAGCCGGTGATACTGGTTCCCAGAATGGCACCCAGGATGACACTGATGCCCTGTGATACCTTCATCATACCTGCGCTGACGAAACCGACGATCATGACGGCGGTTGCGGAGGATGACTGAATGACCGCAGTGACGCCTGTACCCAGCAGCAGGCCGCGGAAGGGTGTACCTGAAAGCTTGTAAAGAATCGGTTCCAGCTTATCGCCGGAGACCTTTTTCAGACCGTCTCCCATCAGAGACATACCGAAGAGGAAGAGTGCTACGCCGCTGAACAGCGCAATGACTTGTGTGATATCCACGGAAACTCCTTTCGTGAAAAAATAAGTGCTGTCGACTCCTGCATCGCAATGAAGACGATATTATACAAGTAACTATGATACAGATAAATGACGACATAATCAATAAAATGTTAAAGCGTACATGTTAACCGAAGTGAATGCATAATGTAAAATCTATGTTAACTGACGTGTACTGCGAGAACGTTTCGCAGGATAATGATACGCTCTCGATAGAAAGGGGCAGAATGTCAGCAGACGGCGAAGCACGCAGCCTCTCCGACTCTTGCAAGCAGGACGCGTGATGGGCTACAATAAATGCGGCATTGGGCCGTACAGGCCCGTATAGGAAATGAAAAAGGGGCGGAAAATGATTTATATTCTGGAAGATGACGACAGTATTCGCAAACTGGTTACGTATGCGCTGGAAAGTCAGGGATATGCAGCAGCGGGCTTTGCGGTTCCATCCGCTTTTTATAAGGCGATGAAGGACAAGCTCCCTTCCCTCCTGTTGCTGGATATTATGCTTCCCGAGGAAGACGGGATCAGCATCCTCAAAAAACTGCGCGCAGCGCCTCTGACTGCGCATCTGCCGGTGATCATGCTGACAGCAAAAAGCACCGAGTACGACCATGTGGAAGGCCTGGATGCCGGCGCGGATGATTATGTCGCAAAGCCCTTCGGAATGATGGAGCTTCTGGCACGTGTACGCGCAGTGCTACGCCGCGCGGAAGCCAGAGACGGCGCCGGTAATAATGATTTGTCCGCAGCGGATGCCCGCAGAACTTCGTCGGAGAAATCCCTGGATCCGGGAGTGCCGGGAGACGGTTCTTCCGCCGGCAGAAAGGCTTTATCGGGCGCACCAGGTTTTTCCGCAGACCCGGCAGCGGCCGCATCACCTGCAGGCACGGGGACAGAGACTGCAGGAGTCCCGAAAGGACTCTCTGCCGATGCGGCGAACGGCAGCAAAAATGATGTCCTGCAATTCGGAATTCTGCGGATTTATCCGAAAAGATATGAAGTGTATGTGGAGGATACGGAAATCTCCCTCACCAACAAGGAGTACCAGCTCCTGCTTCTTCTGGCGGAGAACGAAGGCATCGTACTTACCAGGGAGGTACTGCTGGACCGGATCTGGGATCTGGGGTCAGAACCGGAGAACAGGACGCTGGATGTGCATATCCGCAAGATCCGCTCAAAACTTGGCGATGCCGCCGTGTGGATCGAGACGATCCGGGGCGTGGGGTATCGTTTCCGTCCGACATAAAATGAGGCTGTGAAAAAATGCTGGATTCCATGCTGATGGCTTTTTCACTATATTCGCGCATACCGGTTCCGCAGGCAAAGTGGGACGACAGGAGCATGCGGTGGTGCATCTGCTTTCTGCCCCTGGTCGGGGCTGTGATCGGCGCTGCACAGCTGGCTGCTTTTACCGTCATGGAACATTTTTCCTTTGGGACCGTCTTTCGCGGGGCAGTCCTGACCGCGCTTCCGATCCTGCTTACCGGCGGGATCCATATGGACGGCTATATGGACACCTGTGACGCGGTCCATTCCTACGGGAGCAGGGAAAAGAGACTGGAGATATTGAAGGATCCCCATGTCGGCGCCTTTGCGGTGATTGGGGGGATCGTGTACTTTGTCCTGGATTTCGGCATCTGGTCAGAGGCAGGGAAGGAAGAGATTCCCATGCTCTGCCTGCTCTTTGTTCTTTCCCGCGCCCTCAGCGCCCTGACTGCAGTGACCTTTCCGAAGGCAAAAAAAGACGGAATGCTTCGCCAGGAGACAGACCCTGCGTCAGGCGGAAGCGCGGCGGCGATGGCGGTGACAGCCCTGGCAGCCTGCGCGGTCCTGGTTTTTCTGAATATGACCGGACCTGCTGCAAATACAGGCTCAGGAGCAGCAGTATTTCCCCTTCCGGCGTTGTGTGCCATTGCAGCGGCCCTGGCTGCGCTTCTGTATTACCGGCATATGGCGATGAAGGACTTCGGCGGAACGACCGGTGATCTGTCCGGGTGGTTCACGCAGACCTGTGAACTCGTCACCGCGGCAGCGGTGATCATCGCATTTCGCTGTACATAAAAAACGGCACCTTGCCACTGATGATCGATCATCCAGCAGCAGATGCCGTTTTTTGATGGCTTGGGCAGATTAGTGAAGAGCAGGATTTTCGAAGGTCTCAAAGACCGGAAGATCTATGTCCTCATCATTTTCGATGTAATTATTGCCGTAGGTGCTCACATTGCCTGCACCGAAGCGGAGGATAGACGCGCCTCCGCTGAGCCAGCCGACATGTCGATAGCGGTTTCCGGAGACTGTGACGGAGCTGACGTGTCCGCCGCCGCCCGGCGTGCCGACGCCGACGGCTGCCTCTGCACAGTCGGTGAGCAGGTTGTCGGCAATCAGGATGTTGCTGGTGGAATGTCCGCCGTGCTCTGCGCCGGCCTCAACGCCTCCGTCACAGTTTTTCACTGTATTGCTGATGAAATCGACATTCTGAGCGCCGTCTGCGTAGATGGCAAAACCTGTGTCATATACACAGTGGCAGTTGGTGATCGTGTTGCCGAAGACAAGCCCGTTTCTCGGATAATCTACACTGGAGGGGGCATTGCCGTAGTTTCCCGCAAAACAGATGGCGATGTTTCCGGTGTCATCGAGACGATTGCCCACGATATTGACATCGCTCACATTGGCGGCGACAGAGACGGCCTCCGACCATCCGGTCTCGCAGTTTTCGATATTATTGCGGAAAAGAAGGACATTGGAAATCGTGCTGCCGCTTCTCCCCATGAGGAGAATGGCATTGCAGCAGTGATCTTCACTCTTCGGACTCGGCGTCGTGATATTGTGGATATACAGGTCACTGACAACGACGTGATGCGTACCGGGTTCAAGAAGGATGGCACTGGCATCGCGACCGTGTGCGTTTTTGACTTCAAATCCTGAGAGCTGGATGTAGGAACAGCCGTACAGCCAGAACATGGAGGGTCCGTCCTGGTCCTGATCGTGCCCGTTGAGCCCCGAACCATCGAATACAACCTCTTCGCCGGGGGCGGCTGCAATCGTGATATAGGCGTCCTCCCGGCCGTTCACCCCGCCGTAGATCCTGATCTTGCGGTTATAGACGCCGCCGCGCAGATACAGGGTATCGCCCGGACCCAGGCTGTTGATCATGCCCTGCACATCGTCCGACGGTCCCGCGTAGTAGACTTCGCCCTGCCCGGAGGGGGCAGTGACTCCTGTCTCAATGACATATCTGGAATGTTCCTGGAATGCTTCATCACCGCGCAGCTGATATTCATATTTCCAGGGAGCCGAGGCTGCCGCCTTTACAGACAACAGGGAAAAAAGGCATGCCGCAGTCAGTACTGCCGTAATAAATAACCTGAAAACAGGGGACTTTTTTTTCGATTGTCTGTGCTCCATAAAGCCTCCGTTTCTGTTTCCGCTGTTTTTTAGACCGAAAATAGACAAAGATCTGTCCCAGCATATGTCATCTGTCAGCCCGGAAAGATTGTGTTTTCGAACATATTGTATCACAAACACGAATTCTGTTTTATAATTTATCTGTATCATTATACAGGAACACAGACAGGAATGCGTACAGAAAACAACACTGCGGCGGGAGGAAGTCCCGGACCAGAGAGGATTTTGATCTATGAAGAAAAAAGCCATTATAATCGCGGCAGCCATTCTGGTGATGGCAGCAGGCTTTTTTACCTACGCTATAGTCAAGGCGAAAACTGCGGCGGCTGAGGCTGTAGAAGCCTATAATGCGGCAGTGCAGGAATATAATAATGCCATTTCCCCATATAACACAGCGGCCTCCGGGATCACAGAAGCAAATATAAAGCTGCAGGGTGCACTGGATGCCGCCCAGACAGTCCTGGATAAGGGAGAAAAGGCTTATGAGCCGGACACAAAGGACCAGCTGGAAAGCGCTGTTCAGAAAGCAAAGAAGTCTTTTGTCGAAGCACCTGTACAGATCGATCCGCTCCAAGAGCGGGAGGTCCCGGGAAGTTTCAACACAAAAGAGCTGGAGCTGGCCCAGCACGAGGCGGAGACTGCCCTGAAAGCAGTGGAAGAGGCTATGGCCGGGATTCCCCAGGTCCCTGCAGTCCCGGACTACGCGCAGGAACTGGAGAGTGTGCATACAACACAGAAAAAGTATGAAGTCAGTGTCCGGAAACTTGCCAATATCACGGCCCCGCCGGACAGTTTTGTGAAGGAACGCATTGAGAGGATCGGGACTGTTGCAGAGGCAGAGGCGGTCACTGCAGAGCATGACCCGAACGGCCTTCTGGGCAAAAAAGACGGTTATATAGGGTGTGTATATTTCCTGGATGAACGTGTCGACCGAAATCTGCTGCCGCAGGAAGCCTTTACAAAGGAGAAAGATAAAGAGGAGGATTCCCGGACTGTCTCAACAGAGAGTGCAGCCGGCGCTTACGGGGAAGCATCGACAGCCTCGGCAGAAGCTGCGGCAGCGGAGGCTGAACCCGCCGGAGAGACAGCAGCTGCCGAAGAGGCTGAAGCTGCAGATGCTGAAAAGACAGCTGCTGCGGAGGAAGCTTCAACTGCGGGAGAGACCGCCGTCCCTGAAGAGACAGCAGGCACGGGAGAGACCGCAGCCGCCGAAGAGACAGCAGGCACGGGAGAGACCGCAGCCGCCGAAGAGTCAGCAACCGCAGGAGAGACCGCCGCGGCTGCCGGACCGGAGACAGCAAAAGAAAAGAACATAGATGTTGTGATGATCGGAACGGCAGGAGGCGGTGCAGTTGAGATATTTGCTGCTGAAGAAGAAGCAAAAAAACGTGCGGAATACATCTCGTTTTTTGAAGGCAGCGTAATGGATGGCGGTCCCTGCCAGGTTGAGGGCACCTGTGTGATCCGCGCATCCAAACATCTCAAAGAGGAGGAACAGCAGCTGCTGATCAAGGAAGTCCGGGAGGCGCTTCTTGCAGTTGATGAGTAAAACAGTTGATACGGTATAGCTGATACAGCATTTAAAATTACAGAGGCGGTTTGTGTCTGGGCACAAACCGCCTCTGGTCGTAATTGAGAAACTTGTATTTACGAATTTTGTACCGCTGTCTTCAGTGAAGGCATCCGGGCTGTTATGGAAGACAGATGATCCCGCCGCCGATTACGCAGTCGTTTTCATCATAGAAGACAGAGGACTGGCCCGGAGCGGCGGCGCGCACAGGCTGGTCAAAAGTGATCCGGATGCGGCCGTCTTCCTGCATTTCGAGTACGGCAGGTGCTGCTTCATGATGATAGCGGACTTTTGCCCTTGCCCGGAGCTGTTCTCCGGGGGCCAGGCCCGGGATCGAGAGAAAGTTTACATCGCGGACCAGCACGACATTGCTGAACAGGGCGGGCTCGTCGGACAGGACGACCTCATCGGAAGCCGCACGGATTTCCTTAACATAGATGGGACGGCCGAGTGCGATGCCGAGACCTTTCCTCTGTCCGATGGTGTAGTGAGTGATTCCCTTGTGTTTCCCAAGGACATTTCCCTCTTGGTCCACAAAGTTTCCGGGACCGGGAACCGTCAGCAGTGAGGCTTCGGGATCCTGCCCAGAGGCTTGGGACAAACTCTGTGCCTTTCTCTTCTTTGCATATTCCTCGATAAAATCAGCGTAGTGGCCGTCTGTCACAAAGCAGATTTCCTGGGAATCGGGCTTATGGGCCACGGGAAGACCGGCCTCCTCCGCGATCCGGCGCACTTGCTCTTTGGTATATTTCCCCAGGGGCATAAGAGTTGCCGCAAGCTGCTCCTGTGTGAGCTTATAGAGCATGTAGGTCTGGTCTTTGGCGGCAAAGTCAGCCTTTTTGACGGTGTATCTGCCGTTGTCCAGCTTCAGGACATGGGCGTAGTGACCGGTGGCCACATAGTCCGCCTCCATGACTTTTGCAGCATAGAGAATCTTGTCCCACTTCAAATACCGGTTGCACTCGATACAGGGATTGGGAGTCTCGCCGCTCAGATAGCTCTCCACAAAGAGGTCAACGACTTTCCGGGAAAAATCTTCAAGGCAGTTGAGCGGATAAAAGCGGATTCCCAGGATGTTGGAAATCCTGCGCGCGTCATCGATCTCACAGCACCTGCCCTCGCTTCCGTCGTCGGGAGCCCAGGTGCGCAGCGTCACGCCGCACACTTCATATCCTTCTTTTTGCAGCAGATATGCCGCAACGGCACTGTCCACGCCGCCGGACATGCCGACCAATACTTTCTTCATCTATTTTTATTCCTTTTTCTCTATCCTTTTTTGTTCCTTATTATTTCTCCGGATTTTTCTCCAGCAGCGGAGTCAGAGTGCCGCGGGCAAGGACAGTCAGCCGGCGGGTTGCGCGGGAGAGCGCCGTGTAGAGGCGGTGACGTGCCAGCACGGTATCCGGATAGTTGTCCTGATCGCAGTCGGGCAGGATCACGCCGTCAAACTCAAGCCCCTTGGCATGGGCCAGGGTGATGAGAAAAAGGCCTTTTTCCGGGAGACTGCCGCCTGAGCGGATGACAGGTACGGGGCATCTGCGCAGAATCTCTGTGCCGGAGAGGACGCTGTTTTCCGGAGAATCCACAGCCCGGCGGATCTCTTTATCGGGATCCGAAGGCGGATTCCCGCTGTCTTTCATGAGTTCGGTGAGCAGGGCTGCCGTCTTTTCCATGTTGCGCGCGCCGGCGCAGATGATGGCGGTGAGGCCTTCCTGCTGCTGAGCCTGCTTTACCGTCTGCAGAAGGACCTGTGCATATTCCGCTTTGCTGCCGCAGGTGTGGAATACGGGCATATTCCCGGAGGGCTGCACGGAGGAGACGAGAATCTGCTGCTCCGCCGGCAGGAGTCCGGCGAAGAGGGCTGTGATCTCGGGGGACGAGCGGTAGCTTGTTGTCAAAAAGAGCTCGGTGACTCTCCCTGCTTTCCCTGCGGAGGAAGTCTTTGCGGCAGAAGAAGTGCCCCGGCGCAGGGGCTGCGGACGGAAATTGTCCGAGGCACTGCCGGAGAAGCCGGAAGAGCCGGCTGAAGGCCCTGACCCGATACGGGCGGAAAGCCGCTTTCTGCCGATCTGTCCCGCCGTGGAATCTGTCAGAGCAGTGTTGAACAGTTCATGGATCTGCGGGAAGGTCGCAGTGCCTTCGCGGATCGCCTGGTATTCGTCGCCGAGCAACATAAATCTTGCGCGAGGATAATATCTGCGCAGAACCATCAGCTGGGCGGGCGTATAGTCCTGCACTTCATCGACCATGACATATTTGGTCCGCAGATCCCGCTGGCCGGTAAGCAGCATTTTGAGGTAGAACCACTCAATATCGGAGAGTTTCTTTTTGCCCAGAAGACGGGTGCCGATCCGGTCGATATCCAGCCACTGGCAGGAATTGATGGCCTGGAAAGCGCCGCCGTACTGGCTCTGGATGCGGTTATCCTCCGCGCGGGAACCTGCGTTTTCAGGGATGCGGGAGTCATTTTCGTCGGAGACGATGCTGCCGGCGGAACCTGCCTCTTCACCGTTTTCCCGCATTTCCTCTTCGTCCCGTTCCTTGCGGCGGATCTCATGTTTTGCAATTTCCTTCAGTTCATCGATGACGATCTGCACGAGCCGCTCGCCGGTAGGGATTCCGGGATGCTGTGCAAGCACTTCCGCGATGCGTGTCTGTGAGAGAACACGTATGTTCTTCTGATGGATGGCGTTGAGGTCGTCAGGCTCGAGCCTGAGGGAGGGGAGATTTTCCTCCATTGCGCGCAGGGAATCGGCGGTCGTGCGGAAATCGGTACTGCCGCTGCCCTTTCTGCGGGAGACGCCGGCCATGGCCAGAAATTCATTCCATGTCACGGAGACCGGGTTCATCTCACCCATGTCCGGGAGAACCTGGTCGATATATCTGCGGAATATGGGATTGAGGGTCATCAGGACGACTTCATCCGGGCGCAGTGTGTCGCGCTGGCGGTAGAAGAGCCAGGCGATGCGCTGCAGAAGGACGCTGGTCTTGCCGCTTCCTGCTATGCCGTTGACCAGCAGAACAGGGACGTTTTCGTGGCGCACGACCGCATTCTGTTCCCTCTGGATCGTCGCTGTGATCGCCTGCATCTTACCGCTGCGCTGTCTTGTGAGCGAGTGGATGAGAAGAGGATCCTGGATGGCAATCTGTGTGTCGAAAAAGGCCTGCAGACGGTCTTCCGACAGCTCAAACTGACGACGCAGCAGCAGGTCGACGTCGATCCGGCGTCCGTCCACGGTATAAAAAGTCTTTCCGTTGTCCTGATTGTAGTAAGTCTCTGCGACAGGAGAGCGCCAGTCGATCACCAGAGGCTCCTGGGAATGCTCCGCAACGCCCGTGCTGCCGATATAGTATTCTTCGGGTTCTTCATCCGGATCAAACTGCAGAAGAACTTTGGCAAAGTAGGGAGCCTTCAGAAGGCGTTTTACCCGGCTGAGCTTTTCGTCAGCCGTATCCCGGTCGATATTGTACTGGTCGATGGCATGGTTCATGACCTCGAATTCGATGTAAGTTTCCATCGACTCCGAGTCCCCGTCAAAATTGAGAGCCAGATTTTCCCGGATATCCAGTTTCTCCGCAGCAGCCTTATCGGCAATCGCGCTGATCCTCTCCTCCAGGTTTTGCTCCATCACCTGTAATTTATTGTAAACTTTGGACAGATGCGCCTGCTCCAGGGCAAAGATGGCTGCCTCAGCCTGCTCCTGCCCGGTGCCGGATGTGTTGATCTGTCCGAAAACATTCTTCTCAGAAGATAGGTCTGTCATGTCTTTCAAAAGACTCCTTCCTTCGTTATTTTTCTAATCTACGTCCTGCATGAGCGTTTGCTGGCCTGCCAGCATGAAATATTGCGGCCGGCCCGGAACCACAGCAGTTCGAAAACAAGTGATTCGTATATTATAAACGATGACAGAGAGAAAGTCCAAAAGGACAGAAAGCAGAGCAGGTTTGATGTTAATTTCAGCAATAATAAGGATAGAGAATTGTTTGCGGGTGCGTTATAATTTACATCACTGAATGCTTAAGAGAATCCGGCCGGACAGCGGGGGATTTGTTGGGGGAAGGACACATGGCAAAGGAGACTGCAAAACTCAATACAGGAAATACTTTTTTTACCCGGGACAGATCATTTTACAGGCAGTTGTTCTCGATCTTCACGATGGTTGCCCTGCAGAATCTGGTGGCCTACAGTGTGAATATGATCGACAATGTCATGATGGGAAGTTATTCCCAGAATGCCCTCTCCGGTGCCGCGACGGTAAACCAGATCTTTTTCCTGGTACAGCAGACGTCGATCACGGTCTGTGACTCGCTGATCATTCTGGCCTCTCAGTACTACGGGCAGGGGCGCATGTCGCCGGTGCGCAAGATTACGGGACTTGCGCTGAAGCTGGGCCTTGCCTGGGGAATATTTTACGCGGTGGTCTGCAGCCTGTTCCCGTCCCAGGTCCTGCACTTTTTTACAAGAGATGCTGCAATCATCGAACAGGGCAGAATGTATATGCAGATCATCCTGCTTACTTTCCCGCTCTTTATTTTGACCAATGTACTGATGGCGTCGCTCCGCTGTGTCGGAACGGTCAAGATCTCTTTTTATATTTCCGTTGTATCCCTGATCGTGAACACCTGCATCAACTACACGCTGATCTTCGGTCATTTCGGGTTCCCGGAAATGGGTATCCGCGGCGCTGCGATCGGAACATTGATCGCCCGCATCGTAGAGTTTTCCATCGTCCTGTTCTATGTGCGCTTTAAGGATCAGCGGTTGCAGCTCTTCTCCGAAAACTTTCTGTCCAGCAGCCGGCAGCTGGCAGGGGACTTCATCCGTGTCGCGATTCCTGTCATGCTGGCAGGTCTTCTGTGGGCAGTCTCCGTTCCTATGCAGACAGCCATCCTGGGCCATCTGCCCGGACCTGACGCCTCGGACGCCATCGCGGCAAACTCTGTGGCGATGACCTTCTATCAGTATCTGAAGGTCGTTGTCAGCGCCATGGCTTCCGCCACGGCGGTCGTCATGGGACAGACGGTCGGCAAGGGAAATATGAACCGTATCAAATCCGATGCCCGCACCATCTCCGTGCTGAACTTCTGTGTGGGTCTCGTGCTCGCCATCATCCTTTTCATCCTGCACAAGCCCCTGCTGTCCCACTACAGCCTGACACCCAACGCCATGCGGCTGGCTGATCAGATCATGATCGTCATGTGCTTTGTCATGGTCGGCATGGCCTATCAGATGCCCGTCTGCAACGGTGTCCTTCGCGGGAGCGGCGACACGAAATTCTCCCTGCTCCTCAACACAGTCAGTGTCTATGCAATCGTCATGCCCCTCTCTCTCCTGGCCGCTTTCGTCTGGCAGCTGCCCGTTCCCCTGGTTGTCCTCTGCATCCAGTCGGACCAGATTTTCAAGGGCCTGCCTATCTTCCTGCGCGTGCGAAGCGGCAAGTGGATCAAACATTTGACGAGAGATGAGGCTTGATCACTGGAAAGTCTGTTTTGCTTTTATGATATTAAGAGCCCCGGGAAGCTGCCTTCCCGGGGCCTTTTTTCGAGAACCTGGCAAAACAATCCGATACAATCCAAAAAGGCAGAGACTTGTTGTTGAGGACTCTTGAAACAGATATAATAATGTGTAGAACCTGACGAGATATTCTCCATCGTGCATATATTTTAGGTAGTTGCAAAACTCGTTCCACGAGTGAACGCTCCTGACTAAAAGGATCAAAAAACGATTATATCGACTTTGTCCAGTCA
>JBGUPU010000035.1:0-3756 GCA_045130475.1 Lachnospiraceae bacterium | reverse complement strand
GTTGAGGTCGGTGTTGTATCCGTCATGTACTCCCGCTTCATCACCAGCTGGATCCGTATCCTGCTCGCAGTCGTCTTCTCCATCGGTATGTACGCCGCATAAATCCAACTCAACATCATTACCGCTTATGAGCGAGAACGACATTTCCGTATAGATTCTGGGCCGGACACAGTGCACTATTACAATTTCACCAGCCCCCTGTAAAAGTGAATGCTGTTCCGCTTCAGATAATAAAGTTAAGCCCCTGCGCAGTGCTCCATCTTTTCAAGATGGAAAACCGCACAGGGGCTTTTTATTCTTCATAATGCAAGAGTCGCGAGCGAGTCTTGCATCTTCATAGCGCAAGTGTCGCGAGCAAGTCTTAAAGCTGTAAGTCCGCTTTTCATCCCTTTTTGCGATAAGACTGCTCTTCTGATGCCTTAAAGTTGTAAATCGGCTTCATCACATCAATGATGTCTACTGTATCCCCGATCACACCGATGATGTCCTCGAGAGACTTGTATGCCATGGGCGACTCATCTATCGTATTCAGGTTGACGGAGGTTGTGTATACGCCCTTCATAGCCTCCCGGTAGGCTTCCAGACTGAGCTGCTTTTTCGCGGCACTTCTGGACAGAACCCTGCCTGCACCATGGGGTGCCGAGAAGTTCCATTCCGGGTTGCCTTTGCCGACAGCCAGCACACTCCCGTCACGCATATTGATGGGGATCAGAACCTTCTCTCCCGCGTGCGCAGCGATTGCGCCCTTGCGCAGGATCATCTCCTCTGTATCAATATAGTTGTGGATAGTGTGAAAAGCCTCTCCTCCGGACAGGCCCGCACGCTCCAGCAGGATTTCCGCCATCAGTTCACGGCTGCGGAGGGCAAATTCCTGGCAGATCCTGACGTCGTGCATGTAGTCCTCAAAGTCCCTGCCATAGAGCCAGCAGAGATCCTCCGGAATATCCCTCCCGGCTTTTTTCTCCCGGGATGCAATCGCTTTGAGTGCAGCCGGGATCTCCTTTGAGCGGCCCTGCTCCTTGTATGCACGGATCACTTCTTCACGCTCGCGATTGAAATCGTCTGTGACCCCTGCCCTGTGCAGGCCAATGGCAGTCTGCTGGTAGTGTTTCGCAACCTGGAGCCCCAGATTACGGCTCCCGCTGTGAACCACGAGATACTTTGTACCGTCAGCCGCCTGATCAATTTCGATGAAATGATTGCCGCCGCCAAGGGTTCCAAGGCTTCTCTCCAGACGATCTGTATCGCGAAGGATTCCATAGCAGCGAAGCTGCCGCAGGTCAAAAAGCTCCCTGCGCTCCTCCCAGACATTGAGCCCGGAGGGAATGAAATGTGCCGCTTCATCTACCTTTTCAAAGTCGATTTCAGCATGATCCAGCCTGACGGTGTACATACCGCAGCCGATATCCACGCCGACCACATTGGGGACTGCCTTATCTGTCACAGTCATGGTTGTACCGATCGTACAGCCCGCTCCGGCATGTACGTCGGGCATGATCCGGATCCTGCTGCCCTCTGTAAAATCATAATCACACATGCGGCGGATCTGATCGATCGCCTCCTGCTCCACTACGGAGGCATAGCAGATTGCTGTGTTCTTCTTTCCCCTGATCTCAAACATAACTGTTTTCCTTTTCTTCTGTATTCCTTTATATTGTGATCTTCACACCAGTATAATGAAATCACGAAATTTTGTCGGTATATTTTTTAAAAAAAGCACTCCTGTGAACATATTACAGCCCACTAGAGTGCTTTTTGTTCAGGCCACCGTAATGGCCTCGTAACGTTCGGAGTTGATAATCTTCTCCATAGCCTCGACAGGGTTCATACCGACTGTCTGCATCACCTGGCGGAATACGGCAGCGGACTGACCGCTTGCCAGCTGGACGCCCTTGCGGTTCTTGTCCGCATGAAAGATGTCGTGGCGGCTCGCCACATTCCAGAAGATGATGTTGGGAATCCGGTATCCGTATCTGCGGTACCTTTCTGCCATCATATCGTAGAAAGTCCAGTCACGGTCGGCGCAGCAGTCGATTTCCATATCGGAAATAACGATCAGAGATTTGGGCATGTCCTCCTGAGGAATCCGGCTGCGGACTGCGATCTCCAGCACATGCTCGAAGGCAGCACGCAGGTTGGTGTTGTTTGCCCAATCATTCATGTTGATGCTGCCGATCTTCTGTGCCAGTGTCTCTCCGCGGAGGATCTGGATCCTGGATGCAGCGGAGAAGGACATGAACATGTTGTGGTAGGCGCCGCGGCTGCGCTCCGCAAAGTAGACCGCCAGACCGACAGATGTCGCCATAGGTCTGCCGCACATGGAACCGGAAGTGTCCGCAATGACCAGGGCGTTTGTTCCCGCCTCCACATAATCGGGAAGCTGGCGCCACTGTGCCTCAAGGACAGGATCCTCGTTCAGAGACGCTTCTGTAAAGAAGCTGGATAAGCGGGGTGCGACCTTCTCCACGATGTCATAGGGATACAGGGTATCCGCATGGATTGTCTCCCCGCCGGTCACTGCGCGGTTCACGAACTGCTCATAGCGCTCGCCGTCATGCCTGCGGAAGGCATTGCGATAGATCATCATGGCGCGGGAAGGGACCTCCGGATAGCGGATCTCATCCCAGCGGCCCTCCGTCATCAGTGTCTCGATGACACCGATCCTGCGGCGGAGAGCGCGCACAACGCGCTTGAACTCATAGACCGTATAACCGAGCTTGCGTGCCGTCAGGATGCCGAGTTGTCGGGTCTTTGCGGAAGAAGCATCCGCTGTCTTGATCCACTTGGCAAGCAGGGATACCGCCTCTCCTGCCTCCAGGTTACGGCGGTCCTCCTCAAACTGCGCCTTCATAGCTGCCCACATCTCATTTTCGAGCGGAGTGCCGATCAGGCAGTATAGGTCGTCGTAGCGGCCATAGACGCCGATCAGATCCAGGTTGGGACGAAGTGCCTCCGGATGCATCTGCGCCATGTAGCGGATGATCGTCCGGAAAGTCTCCCGCTCGCCCAGACCGCCGCGAACATCGCGTGCGTAAAACACGATCTTTGTCGCAAACAGAGGATCCGCCCTGTAGGCCTCGGAAAAGAGACGCTCAATGCGGGTCCGGTCCGCGCCTCGCAAGGCGCCGATCACGCCGAACAGATCCAGACGTGCATCGCTGGTAGTGTTCAGTGCAGCCGCTCCGTTCTCAGTCTTTGTAAATGCAGCCAGCTGTCTTGCTGCCTGTGCAAAAGTAAACATCTCTTCTCACCTCACTTTCCGTTTATTTTCTGCCAACGCCGGCGAGTTGGATTCGAACCAACGACTTCCCGCTTAAAAGGCGAACGATTGCTGTCAAAATCCCGGTCAGGATTTATTTATGGCGCTCTTCCATCTGAGCTATCGCCGACATAAAATCGAATCTTCGCACGTCTGCCTTCCCGGCAGTTTCTGTGCTTCATCCTCCCCCAGAATACATCTGTTTTTCTCCACTGTCATTCTACCCGTAGTATAAGTTTTCATGCTGTTTACAAGAACTGTTTCAGGAATTCTTCCAGACAAAATACAGCGCCCCTGTCCCCACTGCATTCCCGATGGATACGGTGACGGACAGGACTTTTTTATGTCTTCTATTAATTGGTTTTATGCCTGCCTTTAGAGTTTCTTTTTTCCATGCCGCGGAAAAACGCTGAACAAATGGATTTCCGCGGGGTCGGAATTCGCGGAATTAAAGCAGAGGCCTTTTTTTACTATCATTCAATCATCAAGAGAAAACA